>CANHRG010000001.1 GCA_947463785.1 Sphingobacteriaceae bacterium
AGCGGTCTGGACGGGACTCGAACCCGCGACCCCATGCGTGACAGGCATGTATTCTAACCAGCTGAACTACCAGACCAAGTGATCCCGCTGGGACTCGAACCCAGGACCCCAACATTAAAAGTGTTATGCTCTACCAGCTGAGCTACGAGATCATCTTTGTTAGAACGAATTCTCTGATTTTTTCAGAAAAGTGAGGCAAATATAGCGTTATAAACTAAAGCCTGCAAATAATAATCAAAAAATTAGGCAACCGTGCCCTCTTTCATTTTTTCAGCGTTTTCCGCCAACTGCAAAGCATCAATCACCTCCTGAATGTTCCCATTCATCACATCCGGCAAATTGTAAATCGTTAAGCCAATACGATGCTCCGTAACACGGCCCTGCGGATAATTATACGTTCTAATTTTCGCCGACCGATCACCCGAGCTCACCATCGTTTTACGCTTGCTCGCCGTCTCCGCATTACGCTTCGCCAGCTCCAGTTCGTAAATACGGCTACGCAAAACCGATAAAGCCTTATCAAAATTCTTCAACTGCGACTTCTCATCCTGGCACTGCGCCACAATACCCGTCGGAATGTGCGTCAAACGAACAGCCGAATACGTCGTATTCACCGACTGTCCACCCGGACCAGAAGAACAAAACAAATCCTTACGGATATCGTTCATATTAATCTCCACATCAAACTCATCCGCCTCAGGCAACACCACTACCGAAGCTGCCGACGTATGCACCCTACCCTGCGTCTCCGTATCCGGAACACGCTGCACCCGGTGAACGCCACTTTCGTATTTCAACTGCCCGTAAGCATCCTCACCCTGCACCTCAAACACCACCTCCTTATAACCACCAGCCGTACCCTCCGTCACATCCATCACCTGAATTTTCCAACCCTTACGCTCACAAAAACGGCTATACATCCTAAACAAATCACCCGCAAACAAAGCCGCCTCATCACCACCCGTACCACCTCTAATCTCCACAATCGCATTTTTCGCATCCTCAGGGTCCTGCGGAATCAACATCACCCTAATTTCCTCCTCCTTCAACTCCTTTTTCACCAGCAACTCATCCAAATCCAACTTCGCCATTTCCCGCAACTCCTCATCCTTCTCCGTCGCCAAAATCTGCTTATTCGCCTCAATATTGCTCACCATATTGCGGTAAACCTTATACTCCTCCACAATCCGGGTCAAATCCTTATACTCCTTATTCAATTGCGCAAAGCGTTTCATATCGCTCATCGCACTCGGCGAACTCAGCTCAGCCTCCACCTCTTCCCACCTAACCTTAATCGCTTCCAGTTTATCTAACATATTATTTATTTAGAAAATCAATTATTCTATTTCAATCAGCAGCCAGCCCCGCTTTTCGCTCCTTTGGCCTGCGGCCAAACCGCTGCAATCGGGTTTATTCAGCCCGGCTATTGTATAAAAACGCACAAAAATAAGCTTTTTAGCCCTAAAAATTAAGGATTAATCAAGAGCAGGTCCTCGCCATCAAAAACAGCATAACTGCTATAATGCATCCACTCACCCAAGTTCACATAACGCGATTGCTCATTCAAACGAATATCGAGCGGCAAATGCCTATGACCAAAAACAAAATAATCAAAATGCTGCTCCTGCAACACCCCCTTAGCATAAGCCACCAGCCACTCCTTATCCTCACCCACAAAAGCCTCCTTAGCCTTATTCGCCAAACGGCTACTTCTCGACCAACCATTCGCCAAACCAATAGCAAAATTAGGATGCAACCTGGCAAACAACCACTGGCACACCCTACTTCTAAAAATCTTTTTTAAAAGCTTATACTTCGCATCCCCCGGTCCTAAACCATCCCCATGGTGCAAAAAGAAACGCTTCCCATTACGCTCAATAATCAACTCATCCGACACCACTTCAACCCCCAATTCCTCTTGGAAATAAGTAAACATCCACATGTCGTGGTTGCCTTTAAATAAAGTCACCCGAATACCCGCATCCGTCAACTCCGCAATCTTACCCTGCAAACGCACAAAACCCTTAGGCACCACAGCAGCATACTCAAACCAAAAATCGAAAATATCGCCCATCAAATACACCTCAGCCGCATCCTTTTTAATGCTGTCCAGCCAAGCCACCACCCGGTCCTCACGCTCACGACTCGAAGCATAATCAGGCACACCCAAATGAAAATCAGAAGCGAAATAGATGTTTTTACCAATTGGCATAGCCCAAAAGTACATAAAAATAATTTTGGCCACGCTTTATGGCGCCGGGCAGACAAAACGGCGGGCCGGGAGTCTGGCCTGTGGGAAGAAGCTTCGTTTTGTCTTGATTTTTTTTGTTTCCTTTTTGATCAAGCAAAAAGGAAAAATAAACAAAACGAAGAAATCAGTATTTTTAGTCCTCATCAAAATCAACATCATGAAAAAAATAGCGGCTTTCTCCTTACTTATCCTAGGCAGCACTTGGGCCCTAGCACAACACAGTTCCCCAATGACAGATAAAATTACCTACCCTAAGACCAAAAAAGGCGATGTAGCAGATACCTACTTCGGCACCAAAGTAGCCGACCCCTACCGTTGGCTCGAAGACGATCGCTCGGCCGAAACAAAAGCCTGGGTAGAAGCACAAAACAAAGTCACCCAGAATTACCTCAATAAAATTCCATTTAAAAAAGACATCCAGAACAAACTCACCCAACTCTGGAACTACGAAAAATTTTCGGCCCCGTTTAAAGAAGGCAGCTATACCTATTTCTATAAAAACGATGGCTTGCAGAACCAGTCAGTGTTGTACCGCCAGCAAGAAAACGGAACACCAGAAATCTTCCTCGACCCCAATAAATTCTCTAAAGATGCCACCACCTCACTGGCCGGCATAGAATTTACCAAAGACGGCAGCCTGGCAGCCTATCAACTATCCGAAGGCGGTTCCGACTGGCGCAAAGTAGTAGTGCTACAAACTGCCGATAAAAAACTAGTAGGCGATACACTGATCGATGTCAAATTCTCAGGCCTGGCCTGGAAAGGCAACGAAGGCTTCTTTTACAGCAGCTACGATAAACCCAAAGAAGGCAGCGCCCTCTCAGGCCTAACCCAATACCACAAATTGTATTACCACAAACTCGGCACCAAACAAAGTGAAGATCAACTCATTTTTGGCGGAGCCGAAACTCCACGCCGATACATTGGTGCCTACCTCACCGAAGATCAACGCTACCTCATCATTTCGGCTGCGAACTCAACCACCGGAAATGAACTATACATCAAAGATCTGAGCGCAGCAAACTCCCCAATCATTACGGTAGTGGCTGATATGAATCAAGAACACTCGGTTATTGATCACCTAAACGGAAAGCTATACATCTACACCAATTTAAAAGCACCAAATTACCGAGTGGTAAGCGTAGACGCGACCAATCCCAAACCAGAAAACTGGAAAGACCTCATACCGGAAACCGAAAATGTGATGAACGCAAACACAGCAGGAGGCAAAATTTTTGCCAGCTACCTCAAAGATGCAACTTCCATGGTGCAGCAATTTGATATGGAGGGCAAGCTTGAGCGAACCATTGAACTACCCGGCGTAGGTTCTGCATCGGGTTTTGGCGGAAAAAATACCGATAAAGAAATTTACTACAGCTTTACTTCCTACATCTACCCTTCAACCACCTTCAAGTACGATATTGCTAGTGGTAAATCTACACTTTATAAAAAGTCGGGCGTACAGTTCGATCCAGAAAAGTTTGAATCCAAACAAGTATTCTATACCTCCAAAGACGGAACCAAAGTGCCCATGATCATTACCTACAAAAAAGGTACGGTACTAAATGGTAAAAATCCTACCCTGTTGTATGGCTACGGAGGCTTTAGCGTAAGCTTAACCCCAAGCTTCAGTACCTCAAACATCATTTTGTTAGAACAAGGCGGAATTTATGCCGTGCCTAACCTGCGTGGTGGCGGCGAATACGGTGAGAAATGGCACCTGGCCGGCACCAAAATGAACAAGCAAAATGTATTCGACGACTTCATTTCGGCAGCAGAATACTTAATTGCTAATAAGTATACGTCTAAAGACTACCTGGCTGTTTCAGGTGGCTCAAACGGAGGATTATTGGTCGGTGCGGTCATGACACAGCGTCCGGATTTGTTTAAAGTTGCATTCCCTGCAGTAGGTGTAATGGACATGCTGCGTTACAATAAATTTACCGCTGGTGCGGGATGGGCCTACGATTACGGCACCGCCGAAGATTCTAAAGAAATGTTCGAATACTTGAAAAATTACTCACCGGTACATGCTTTGAAACCAGGCACCAAATACCCGGCAACCTTAGTAACCACCGCCGATCACGATGACCGCGTAGTACCTGCACACTCGTTTAAGTTTGCAGCAACCTTGCAAGAAAACCTGGCAGGCAATGCCCCGGGCTTGATTCGTATTGAAACCAATGCCGGTCACGGAGCGGGTAAACCAACGTCTAAAATCATTGAAGAAGCCGCCGACAAATGGGCCTTCATGTTGTACAACATGGGCCTCACCTGGAAGAAATAAGTTAAACAAAAAAGCCCCGAAATCGGGGCTTTTTTGTTTAGTGTGCTTCCAGCCAATTAAGCCCTTGGCCAATCTCCACCTCAATAGGAACAGCAACCGGCATGGCGTGCTTCATGCGCTCAGCGATAATGGTTTTCATCGCTTCGATCTCTGCCAAAGGCACATCAAACACCAATTCGTCATGCACTTGCATGGTCATGCGTGAAGCCAATTTTTGATCAATAATATCCTGATGAATTTTGATCATAGCCAGCTTGATCATATCGGCTGCCGAACCCTGAATGGGAGCATTGATCGCATTTCGCTCGGCAAAACCACGAATCGTTGCATTTTGCGAATTAATATCTCTTAAATACCTTCTGCGGCCCATGATCGTTTCCACATAGCCTTTCTCACGGGCAGAAATCATGGTATTTTGCATGTATTGCTTAATACCCGGATACTGATTGAAATAACTCTCAATAATTTCGGCAGCCTCTTTCCGCGGAATCCCCAAGTTTTGCGATAAGCCAAAAGCCGACTGTCCGTAAATGATACCAAAGTTTACCGCCTTGGCATTGCGACGTTGCGTAGAAGTCACCTCAGCCAAAGGCAAGCCATAAACCTTGGCAGCCGTAGCCGTGTGGATATCTAGGCCTTGGGCAAAGGCCTCCAGCATATTCTTGTCCTGACTGATCTCTGCAATTAAACGCAATTCGATCTGCGAATAATCGGCAGACAAGATCACGTGGTTTTCATCTCTCGGGATGAAAGCCTTACGCACCTCCCGTCCACGTTCAGTACGGATAGGAATATTCTGCAAATTCGGATTGTTCGAACTCAAACGACCCGTAGCAGCTACCGCTTGGTTATAGGATGTATGAATTCTACCCGTCTTTGGATTAATTAATTGTGGCAGAGCATCCACGTAAGTCGATTTCAATTTCTGTAACTGACGGAAATCCAGAATATCCTGCACAATATCACTCTTGTGGGACAGAGCCAACAACACATCTTCACCGGTTTGGTATTGGCCGGTCTTGGTCTTTTTAGCTTTAGGGTCTAATTGTAATTTATCAAACAACACTTCGCCCAATTGCTTTGGCGAAGCAATATTAAAACGTACGCCCGCTTTTTCATAAATGCTGGTTTCCAGCTGGGCAACATCTTTCTCTAACTGTTTAGAAAAATCTTCCAAAGTCTGGCGATCTACTTTTACGCCTTCACGCTCCATATCAGCCAGCACATAAATCAGCGGATTTTCAATTTCCTTCAACAATTTATCGCCATTAACCGGGGCCAGCATTGGCTCAAAGGCATGCTTCAGCTGCAAGGTAATATCGGCATCCTCGGCAGCGTATTCCTTAATTTTTTCGAGTTCCACATCACGCATGCTGCCCTGGTTTTTGCCTTTGGCACCAATTAAACTCGTAATTGAAACTGGCGAATAACCCAAATAATTTTCGGCTAAAATATCCATACTGTGGCGGCTATCCGGATCGAGGATATAATGCGCCAGCATAGTATCAAACAACGTACCTTTTATGCTTACCCCGTACCACTTCAATACCAAAATATCGTATTTAATGTTCTGCCCGATCTTGGCAATCGATGAATTCTCCAAAACCGCTTTGAATTCATTCACCACCTGCTGGCACTCCTGCTGATTGGCCGAAACCGGCACATACCAGGCTTCGCCAGGTTTGATGGCAAAAGATAAACCAACCAATTCGCAATTATTGGCATCAGTTCCGGTGGTTTCGGTATCAAAACAAATTTCTTTTTGCTGATTCAATAAAGCGATAAGAGCAGCTCTTTTTTCGGCCGTATCCGCCAAGTGGTACGTATGCGGGGTATTCTCAATATTTTTTGCAGCCACCGGAGCAGGTGAATCAAATTCATCGAGGTGCAACTGCTTGGCAATTACTTTTTCGGCATCTATCGGGTTACCAAACAAATCGGTCTGCCCCGCATGATGTACCGGAGCTGCTGCAGTAGCCGGTCGTGATTCGGTAACGCTAAAATCTTCTCCAAAAACCCGACGGCCAAGCGTGCGGAATTCCAGTTCGGCAAAAAGCGGTTCCAATATGCTGCGATCTGGCTGCTCTACCAAGAGAGATACCGGATCTAAAGCCACCGGTGCATCCAAAATAATAGTGGCTAGCTTTTTAGATAGCAAACCCTGCTCCGCAAAATTCTCTACATTCTCTTTTAACTTCCCCTTCAGTTCGTGGCTATTGGCAATGATGTTTTCCATAGAACCGTATTGCTTGATGAGCGCCTTGGCCGTTTTTTCACCCACACCCGGAATTCCCGGAATATTATCCACCGCATCGCCCCATAAACCCAAAATATCAATAACCTGTTCTACTCGTTCCACTTCCCATTTCTCACAAACCTCCTTCACGCCCAAAATTTCCACATCATTACCCATACGAGCCGGTTTATAAATGAAAATATTTTCTGAAACTAGCTGTGCAAAATCTTTATCCGGAGTCATGCAGAAAACGGTAAAACCTTCCATTTCTGCTTTCTTGGCCAGGGTGCCAATAATATCGTCGGCCTCATAACCATCTGAAGTGATTACCGGAATATTAAAACCTTCAATCAAACGGATAATGTATGGAATGGCTTTCGCCAGATCTTCGGGCATGGCTTCGCGGTGGGCTTTGTAGGCCTCAAACTCCACATGCCTTTCGGTAGGTGCCGAAGTATCAAACACCACGGCCATATGCGTTGGTTTTTCTTTTTTGAGTACCTCCAAAAGTGTATTGGTAAAACCCATTACCGCCGAAGTATTTAAACCCGAAGCGGTAAAACGGGGGTTTTTACTCAATGCAAAATGCGCCCGGTAAATGAGGGCGAAGGCATCTAAAAGAAACAATTTTTTCATGTATACAGCTTTCGCTGGATAGGACCAGCGTTTCAAATTTAAGTAAACAGCTCGTATTTATTGCCGGCAAATACAGTCGACTAAGTGATCGTTTACCATACCCGTAGCCTGCATATGGGCATAGCAGATGGTGGTGCCAAAAAACTTTATGCCACGTTTCTTCAGGTCTTTGGCAATTTGATCAGATAATTCGGTTCTAGCAGGTACCTCTTTCAAAGACTTCCACTTATTCACGATTGGTTTTTTATTGGGAAGATACCCCCAAATAAAATCGGAAAAACTGCCAAATTCTTTTTGGAGTTCCAAGAAAATCTGAGCATTGCGAATAGTTGCAGTAATTTTTAAGCGGTTGCGGATAATACCCGAATCCTGCATCAATCGTTCTACATCTGCATCGGTAAACAAAGCCACTTTGGCCGGATCGAAATCGGCAAAGGCCTTACGGTACCCCTCCCGCCTACGTAAAATGGTGATCCAGCTAAGCCCGGCCTGTGCCCCTTCGAGTATCAAAAACTCAAACAGCAAGCGGTCGTCATAAACCGGTTTTCCCCATTCTTCATCGTGGTATTTTACATAGAGTGGGTCAGTGCCACACCAGCCGCATCTGAGTTTGGAGTCTGTAGTCTTAGGCATTCGCGTTGAGTTCATCCCAATACTCCACGGCTCTCCGATAATGAGGAATCACGATAGAGCCTCCCACTAGGTTGGCTATCATGAAGATCTCGTTCATTTCGTCGTGATTGACGCCTGCCTCATGGCATTTACCCAAGTGATAACGGATGCAATCGTCGCAACGCAACACCATCGATGCTACCAAACCCAGCATTTCCTTGGTTTTTACATCGAGAGCACCATCGGCATAGGTGGTGGTATCTAAAGCGAAAAATCGCTTGATATTGGTATTGGCCGATTCCATGATCCGGTCGTTCATCCGGGTACGGTAAGCATTAAAATCGTCTACTAATTTTCCCATAATTTATAAAGTAAGTTCGGTGTTTGGATCCCAAAATACCGTTTTAAAATCCTGTACTTGATCGTCTTTTACGTGTATTCCTTCTTTTTCGAGTGCATCCTGCATCGCGGTAGCTGAAGCAAAATGGTGTTTACCGGTAAGCAAACCCTGGCGGTTAACCACCCGGTGTGCCGGCACCGGCGGCTGCACCGTGTGCGACCCATTCATGGCGTAACCCACCATGCGTGATGAGCCCCGGGTGCCCAAATACTGGGCAATGGCCCCGTAAGAGGTTACCCTGCCTTTGGGAATGAGGCGAACTACCTGATACACCTGCTCGAAAAAATCGGCTCTGTCCATCAAAAACTAAATTTAAGATAATTGATGTTCTTTTCGTGGGCCAGGTATTTTTTTTCGTAATAAGTTTTAATGGAAAGCACTTCGTCTACCAGATCCGAGTGGTACAAATCTTCGGTACGGGCAACTAATTTTAGGGATAATTCCTCAATTTTTTCGAGCGTGTAGGCATGTAGGCCGTCGTTATCTGTTTTTAGATGAATAAAGCCTCCGGGCATCAAAATCTGTTTGTACTTTTCTAAAAATCGCGGAGAAGTCAGTCGTTTTTTCTCCCGGCTGATTTGCGGTTGCGGATCGGGGAAAGTGATCCAGATTTCATCTACTTCTTCCTCGCCAAAATAGTCCAGAATGTTTTCTATTTGGATCCGCAAAAACGCCACATTTGGAATCTGATCTTCCAGAGCGGTTTTAGCACCACGCCAAATGCGGTTACCTTTATAATCTAGGCCAATAAAATTAGTAGCCGGAAACAAGCGGGCCAGGTTCACGGTATATTCACCTTTACCGCAAGCCAGTTCCAAAATAAGCGGCTGATCGTTTTTAAATTGTTTGGCACTCCAGCCCCCCTTAAAAGGCTTGCCTTCGTCTAATTGCAATACGTTTTCAAACGTTTCTATTTCCGCAAATCGGCGTAATTTATCTTTACCCATCAGTTCAGTTTAGGGCTACAAAAATAGTTTTATCTTTGAAGGCATATCAAAAACCCTTGGAAAAAAACGCGAAAATATTTGTAGCCGGACATCGTGGAATGGTGGGTTCGGCTATTCTGAGAAAATTGCAGGCCGAAGGCTATACGAATTTAATTACACGTACTTCTGCTGAGCTGGATCTGCGCAACCAGCAAGCTGTAGCTGATTTCTTTAAGCAAGAAAAGCCGGAATACGTATTTCTGGCTGCAGCCAAAGTGGGCGGCATTGTAGCCAACAATACCTATCGGGCCGATTTTTTATACGAAAACCTGGCTATTCAGAATAACGTCATCCACCAAGCTTATGAGAATGGTGTGAAGAAACTACTGTTTTTAGGCTCGAGCTGTATCTATCCAAAACTGGCCCCGCAGCCGTTGAAAGAGGAATATTTACTGACCGGACCACTAGAACCCACCAACGAACCTTATGCCATTGCCAAAATTGCCGGCATTAAACTATGTGATGCTTACCGCGACCAATACGGCTGTAATTTCATTTCGGTGATGCCTACCAATTTGTACGGCTACAACGACAATTACCATCCGGAAAATTCGCACGTATTGCCTGCCCTCATCCGAAAGTTTCATGAAGCAAAAAGCAAAGGCGAAGCCAGCGTGAGCATTTGGGGCAGCGGATCGCCGAAACGTGAATTTTTATTTGCCGATGACTTGGCCGATGCCTGCTATTTCTTGATGCAAACCTATAACGAACCCAACCTGATCAATATTGGCACTGGAGAAGATCTCTCTATTAAAGACCTGGCCTTATTGATCAAAGAAGTAATTGGTTTTGACGGCGAACTAGTTTTTGATACCACCAAACCCGATGGCACGCCACGTAAACTGATGGATGTAGCTAAATTACATAGCTTAGGCTGGAAACACCAAATTGAATTAAAACAAGGCATCGCCTTAGCTTACCAAGACTTTTTATCCAAAAATTAATATGAAGAAATTATTCCTATCCCTATCGGGGATGTTTTTGTTGCTGAACGTTTTCGGCCAAAATGTAAATCAAATTAAAGAAAAAGAAGTGGCTCGAATCATCGCTAAACTGGCTTCAGATGAAATGCAGGGTCGTGCTACATTTTCACCGGGTATTGAAAAAGCGGCTCAATTCATCGAGTCGGAATTTAAAAAAATTGGCTTACAACCGCTACCAAATGAAAAGGGATTTCGCCAGTCGTTCAGTATTAAACGATTCAAACCCGGAAGCATTCAAGTAAATTTTAATGGCCAAGTTATTAGCTCAGAAAATGTACTAGCTTCTACCGACCAAGAAATGTTGAGTTGGACGGAAGCCAGTGGCATTGAACAGATTCAGTTAGGCTCAGGTGTTAATTTCTTAAACCGTTATCGGGAGATTTTACGTACCAATAAATCGGCTCTTGTTTGGGTTAATCCGCAATATGCCGATGCATTCAAACGCCTGCGTGAATCTTCGTTGCGGGTACGCCCGGTGGTAAAAGCCAGAACAAGCTCGGTTGTATTCATATTGGCCGAACAGCCTGCCAATACCTACAGCATCAACATCAAAAACACCTTGGAAGATAGCCAATTGTTTAATGTAGCGGGTGTGATTCCTGGCAAGTCGAAAACGCAGGAACTGGTAGTTTTTTCCGGACACTACGATCATTTGGGTATTGTTAAACCCACAGAAGGTGACTCCATTGCGAACGGCGCCGATGACGATGCTTCGGGCACTACGGCTGTAATTAGCTTGGCAAAATATTTCAAAAAACTGAATAACAATGAACGCACTTTGATTTTCGTGGCCTTTACTGCCGAAGAAATTGGCGGCTTTGGTTCTAAATATTTTTCAGAGCAATTAAATCCAGACCAGGTAGTAGCCATGTTCAATATTGAAATGATTGGCAAGGAGTCTAAGTTCGGAAAGAACAATGCCTTTGTTACGGGTTACGAGCGTTCTGATTTTGGAGAGATTTTGCAGAAGAATTTGGAAGGCACTGATTTCAAATTTTATCCAGATCCATATCCACAGCAAAACTTATTTTACCGTAGCGACAATGCCACACTGGCGGCTTTGGGCGTTCCGGCACACACCATTTCTACCGACCAAATTGACACCGATAAATTATACCACACCGTTAACGATGAGGTAGAGAGTTTAGATGTAAAAAATATTATGGCTACCATTAAAGCCATTGCTTTGAGCTCGAGAAGTATTGTGGGTGGAAAAGATGCCCCTAAACGGATACCAAAATTATAAGTTTTTGCGCATCACATAATCGTTCAATACGAAAGTGTGATAAGGAATATCTAGGGTTTGGTGAATATCAAACCCTATTTTTTTGTAAAAATACTGAGCTTTGTTGCCACGATTTACATTTAGTTCCAAGATTTTTCCGCCCGCAGTTTTAGCTAATCTACTCACTTCGTCTACCATAGCTTTACCTGTTCCTTTACCTTGCTCGGAAGGTAAAACATAAAGTTTGTGCAACTTAAACACCTGTTCGGCAGTATTGGTCAGGCTAAATCCGGCAAAGCCCACAGGAACTTCATCTCGTATAGCCAGTAGAAAAGTAACGCCTTCGGCCATTTGCTGATCTAAAGAACTTATTGAGTACATTTCTTCGAGCATGAAACTGATCTGCTCCTCCGAAATGAAATCCCGGTAGGTAGGCCACCAGATCTCATCCGCCAAGCGACTAATTATTGGAATAGCTTGGGCTGTAGCTTGGCGAATGCGTAAACTCATAGTTCTTCGGCAATAAAAATAAAGGGCTGATGAAAAGCCAAGCTATAAAACCCGTCTTTTTCGGTTTCGAACCGATATGGCTTCAACTGACGTAACCCCTGCACTTCCAGGTGATTAATATCGTGCATCATTTCCACTTTTTCGCCCGCAACCACCCATTTGCTAAAACCCGTTTTAACTGGAAATATTTTTTTACCCGGATTGTAGATAACCAGATTGATCAGATCCACAAACAAGGCATAGTCTTTCAATAAAAATTTAGAATCAATGATGTTTACGGCCGGATAAGCCTCTGCTACCAAAAACTTCAGGGCATCTTCCAATACATCAGCTTCAAAAGGAATCAAACGCGTGTGTTCCTGCGCATAAAACTGCCCATTATTGGTGATTATCCCATCTACTTTGATGCCCATGCTATCTGCTTGCTCATAAACGCTTTCTGTTACAATCACCGTGGGACTCCATTCGAGCAATTGTCCAAGGTATTCTGAATCAAAGCCATCCAGGTTCATGATGAGGAGCGCTGGCTCCTGTTTTTCCCTGACAATGTGGTGCGACGACATCTTATTTGAGCGCCTCGGTAATGGGTGTGCCAACTGCCCCATTAGGCATTTGGATATGCAATAGCGTAGAAATTGTTGGCGCAATATCAGTCATGTAGATTGAGCGGTTGGTTTTGCCCTTCTTTATACCCCAGCCCATAAAGAGTAAGGGGATATGCGAATCGTAAGGGTTCCAGCTACCGTGTGTGGTTCCGGTTACATCACTACTGTGGTACCATCCTGGATTCAGGACCACAAAAATAGCACCACTACGATCTGGATGATAGCTATTGATCAATCGGGTTTTAATGATAGCAGGTATAGATTCCTGTTCAGGATTTTTCATATCAACTACATACTCCACCCCTTGCTGACGTTTCAAAAATTCTACACAGCTTTTTCTTATAGCTGCCTCGTCTAAGCCTACACTTTTAATGAGATTAGTATTCAAGGAAACCTGATAATTGTCTAAACTCAGCGTTAGGTTTTGATGACCGAAATCTTTTTCTAATTGGGCAGATAAGCGTTTGCTAATCTCTTTCTCAGGCCAGATGCCAGCCGGAATTTTGCGGTCTTTTAAGAATTGTGCTACCTCAGCGCCACCGTGATCTGCGGTTAGAAAAAGCGTGTAATTCCCTTTGCCAACACGATTGTCTAAGAATGTAAAAAAGGAAGCCAGGTCTTTGTCCAAACGCAAAAACGTATCCTCAACCTCTATCGATTTAGGTCCGAAGTCATGACCCACATAATCTGTTGAAGAGCAAGAAACCGCCAAAAAATCGGTCTCGCTATCTATCCCCATTTCTTCATTACTGATGATTGCCTTCGCCAAATCTAAGGTCAGCGTATTTCCAAAAGGGGTGGTACGAATAACGCCTAAATCTTTACTGAAAAGCTGAGAGGTTTTAATCGGAAAAATTGGGGCTTCAGTGCCTTTAATCTTACGCTCATACGAATTACTATCGGGCAAGCTTGCAGTGTACGTTTCAATTGGATATAGTGTATTCCAATCCTGACTCAAATACTTCTCAGGTAGTTTTTGTGCATTGAAGTTTTTTAACCATTGAGGCAAATCCTTCATGTAAAAAGTAGAACTAATCCAATTGCCGCTTACATCATCAAACCAATACGCTGCATCGGCCATGTGACCTGCTGGCAGAATAGCACCTCGATCTTTTAAAGCAATCCCAATGACTTTTGACCTTGAGTTGGTGGCAATTTTTAGCTCATCAGTTACAGTGGTGGTTAATAAATTCCGAGGTGACATTTTACCAGCTTTAACTGATCCTCCAATAGATTGTACTGAACTATCTGCCACACAATACATCGACTTACCAGTAGATTGGATGATAAAGTCATTCTCTGTAATACCATGAATGGCCGGTATTGAACCTGTATACACCGTTGTATGTCCGGGAGCTGTTACTGTTGCTGCATAGGGTATTTGCGTATTATCGCATGAAAAACCCTCGTTTAACAACCTTTTAAATCCAGCCTCACCATAACGGTTGTAATATCTAAATAAATAGTCCCAACGCATTTGATCAACCACTAAACCTACTACCAGTTTTGGTCTCTGTAGGCTAAGGGTAGTTGTTGGTGTAATTTTTTGTTGTGCATGAGTACTGCCAATACACCAAACTAAAACCAAAGACCAAAAAGCTTTTTTCATTGACAAAGGGTTAATAATCTGCAAATATCGATATCCTGCCCTGTATTTAAAACTTCATATTCAAAGAAAACAAAAAGTTTCTAGTGGCCTGAGGGAAAAAGGCATTACTTCTGGATAACTCTCCACCACTTATGGCACTAAAAGTAAAGCCATTAGTTTCGTAATATTCGTTGAATAGGTTGTTGATTAACAAACTCATGCCGATGTTTTTGATCGCTTTTGTTTTTAGTTGATAAGATAACCGCAAATCGTTCACCAAAAACGCATCTAACTGGGCTTTGGCATTGGCTGTATTGTCTAAAAACTGCCTTCCCACGTATTTGCTCAGTAAGGCTATCTCGGCACGCTCAAAGGGCTTAAAACCAAGCTCACTTCCGGCAACTACAGCAGGTGAAAAAGCAATATTGGTATTGCGATACGTAGTAGCTACTTGGGTATTGTTATCGAAATTATCAACGAAATTGGTGTAATCCTTGATCTTATTTCGACTAATTGCCAAGTTAGCTGCCCAAGACCAACGTGTATTGATCTGCCATTTTCCATCAATTTCTAAACCCAATCGGTAGCTATCCGTCACGTTCTGACGGGTATAAGCCCCCACATCGTTAATCTGGCCAGTTAGTATCAACTGATTCTGATACTGCATGTAATAGGCATTGGCTGTCCAGTCAAAACGATTTCTTTTTACACGGTAACCCAATTCCCAGTCAATCAGCCTTTCAGACTGAGGCCGGCTGCTAGGGCTGGAATTGGTCAGATCATCCCGGTTTGGCTCTTTATTCGCTACAGCTATAGACGCGTATAATTGGTCATAATCGTTTAACTGGTAGGTCACCCCCGCTTTCGGATTAAAGAAATTGAACAAGACTGCTTGTTGTAAATTTTGCAAGTTGGTATCAAAACCTACAAATTCATGGCTTACACGACGGTATTGCAAATCGGCATAGTACGACCATAAACCCCGCTGATAAGAAAGTTTGGCATAGCTGTTAAAGTCGGTTTTGAAACCATTATTATCGTAATAACGCTCACGTATTTTGCTTTGAGAAGCATATTTCGCCCAAATCACTTCTCCAAAGTGGTCACCATTATACTCGTTATAAGCCCCGCCAAGTGTTAGTTCTAAGCCATCTTTAGGCTGATAGGTCAAGTTGTAGGTCATACCATAAAAATCATTATCCAACCAACGACGGCGAATCAAATCGGTTTGATTGATGGTAGTAGCACCTAACACAATAGGCGAGAAGCCATATTTTAAAAAATCCTGATCTTCCTTGTATTCTTCGTAATAACCACGTCCATACGTATAATGCAATGCTCCGTTTATAGATAATTTAGATGAAAACCGATGTGCATATAACATTTGATAATGATCCTGCGTGTAATTATCGGTTTGGTCTTCGTAAGTAAATCCGTTAAAGGTTCGGTTAGTGGTTAACAATTCCTCGGGTACACCATTCCAGGCTTGGTAGGTCTTTTCAGTTCCCGAAAATACATTGGCTCGAATAAGTGTGTTTTTACCGTACCATGCACCCGTAAGGAAATAAGATTTCAATCGTGAAGAAGCTCGATCTATATAACCATCTGAGCTAATTTTTGATAATCGACCATCAAATGTAAATTGATTATTAATTAATCCAGAACCAAAATTAATCGTGTTTTTAGACGTATTGAATGAACCAAAGGTAGTATTCAGTTCGGCATACGCTGTATCATGGCGGGTAGTAGTTTGCAAATTAATACTGGCGCCAAAAGCCCCCGCACCATTGGTAGACGTACCTACTCCTCTTTGTACCTGGATATTATCTGCCGAAGAAACAAAATCTGGTAAATTAACAAAGAAGGTACCTTGACTTTCCGGATCGTTGAAGGGAATACCATTCAAAGTAACGTTAATGCGGGTAGCATCACTACCACGGATACGGATACCGGTATAGCCAATACCTGCCCCAGCATCTGACGATACAACCACGCCCGGTGTCTGGTTGAGTACAAAAGGCAAGTCTTGTCCAACATTATTCTTTTGGATCTCCGCCTTCGACAAGTTTCTGTAAGTAGTTGCCGTTTGTTCAGATGCCCGGGTAGATTTAACTACGACCTCATCTCCAAAAAGTGCCGCTACTTTCAAATTTACCTCGATTTTTAAATCAGCACTTACACTCAGGTTTTGACTAAACGTTTCGTAACCCACAAAACTTACTTTCAGTTTATAATTACCTGCGGGTAAGTTTCTGAAACTAAAAATCCCTTCACTGTTGGTTTGAGCAGATTGCCCATTACTTAAAAGCACGGTGGCTCCACTTAAAACCTGCTGGTTTCGCATATCCTGTACTTTACCGCCAATACTAAGCTGTGCCCAAGCAACAACGGGCAATACCATCGCCATAAAAGCGATACAAATTAATTTTTTCATTTTTTTGTATAAAATAAGTTAACAATGACTGCCTAAGGGGTTATAGCAGCATAAATAACTTTTACCTCTCCCTACGCCGGCATTATCCGGATCAGGTGCTCGAATCAAGTTTAAATTCAAAAGTCAAAAACGCTTAAGCCCTTTTAACTTTTTATTTTTACTTTATCGATGGGTATAATCTCAGCCCGTTTTTGTGTTTGCAACAAACAAGGCACCCCTATTTCAAAGCACAAAATTAGCTCAATTTTTGTTTGCAGCGTCTGATTTGTGTCAGAAATAATACTTTTGTAATTCATTAACCAACTATGCTCAGAACACATACTTGCGGAGAATTAAGCCTTAAAGATCTTGGTAAAGAAATTACCCTAACGGGATGGGTACAAAAATCGCGTGATTTAGGCGGAATGACTTTTGTGGATATCCGGGACCGTTACGGCATTACACAATTGGCTTTCAATGCAGATGACGACGCTGAATTACGTGCTAAGGCTCGTGAACTGGGTCGTGAGTTTGTGATCAGTGTACGCGGAGTGGTGATTGAGCGTTCGAGCAAAAACCTTAAAATACCTACCGGAGAAATTGAAATAAAGGTTAGCAAACTAGATATTTTAAATCCGGCGAAACTGCCTCCTTTTTTAATTGAAGATGAAACAGATGGCGGTGACGATTTGCGGATGAAATACCGCTATTTGGACTTACGCCGTAATCCGGTGCGTAACAATTTGGTACTACGCCATAAAATGGCTCAAGAAATACGTAGATATTTAGATGGATTGGATTTTATCGAGGTAGAAACCCCGGTGCTGATTAAATCTACACCCGAAGGTGCCCGCGATTTCGTGGTGCCTAGCCGCATGAACCCGGGTGAGTTTTATGCCTTGCCACAATCGCCACAAACCTTTAAGCAATTGCTTATGGTTTCAGGTTTCGATCGGTATTTTCAAATTGTAAAATGCTTCCGCGATGAAGATTTACGAGCCGATCGTCAGCCCGAATTCACGCAAATCGACTGCGAGATGGCGTTCATTGAGCAAGAAGATATTTTAAACGTATTCGAAGGGCTAATCAAAACCTTATTCAAAAATGTAAAAGGGATTGATTTGGGTGAAGTTCCCCGCATGCAATATGCCGATGCCATGCGCTTGTACGGATCAGATAAACCGGATACCCGTTTCGGTATGACTTTCGTTGTACTGAATGATGTGGTTAAAGGTTTTGATTTCCCGGTTTTTGATGGTGCTGAACTGGTTGTCGGGATCAATGCCAAAGGCTGTGCGGAGTACACCCGAAAGCAACTGGACGAGTTAACCGATTTCGTAAAACGCCCACAAGTGGGTGCCACCGGACTGGTGTATTGCCGCTACAATAGCGATGGTACGTTAAAATCATCGGTAGATAAATTTTATACCGAAGTTGCCCTGAAAAATTGGGCCTCGGCTTTTGGTGCCGAAGCCGGCGATTTGATGTTGGTGATGGCTGGCCCTGCCGAAAAAGTGCGTAAACAATTGAACGAGCTTCGTTTAGAAATGGGTAACCGTTTAGGATTACGCGATAAAAATACCTTTGCTCCACTTTGGGTGCTCGATTTTCCTTTATTAGAGTGGGATGAAGAGAGTGGCCGCTACCATGCCATGCACCATCCATTTACTTCACCAAAGCCGGAAGATATTTCCTTGCTGGATAGCAAACCTGGAGAAGTAAGAGCCAATGCCTACGATATGGTCATCAACGGCACCGAGATTGGTGGTGGCTCCATCCGTATCCACGACCGCGAACTGCAAGCCTTAATGTTCAAGCATTTAGGATTTAGTAAAGAAGAAGCACAAAAACAATTCGGTTTCTTGATGGAAGCTTTTGAATACGGAGCACCTCCGCATGGCGGTATTGCCTTCGGCTTTGATCGATTAGTTTCAATTTTTGCCGGCCTGGATAGCATTCGCGACGTAATTGCCTTCCCTAAAAACAATTCGGGCAGAGATGTAATGATCGATTCACCTTCTACCATTTCGGAAGAGCAATTGAAAGAATTGAACATCAAAACGAACCTATAAGTAACAATTTTGGTTCATAAAAAATTAAGCTCCGCTAAACGGGGCTTTTTTTATGCAGATTTTTTACATTTAACTTCTAATCAAACCAAAACATGAAAAGAAATTTAATACTCATTTTACTTGGTGTTTCTTTTTCAGCTTTTGCTCAAAATGATGCATTGAAAGCCAAAGCCAGCCAATCTGCCGATCAGATTGAAGATAAAGTAATAGCCTGGCGTCGCGATTTTCACGAGCATCCCGAATTGGGCAATAATGAAATTCGAACCAGCGAAATTGTCGCCAAACACCTCAAATCATTAGGTTTAGAGGTAAAAACAGGAATTGCTAAAACTGGCGTAGTAGGTGTTTTAAAAGGTGGAAAACCCGGACCTGTAGTTGCCTTAAGGGCTGATATGGACGGACTGCCAGTTACAGAAAGAGTTCCCTTACCTTTTGCTTCTAAAGCGAAATCAACCTACAACGGACAGCCGGTGGGCGTGATGCATGCCTGTGGACACGATTCACATACGGCAATATTAATGGGCGTTGCTGAAGTACTTTCTGGAATGAAAAAAGACTTGAAAGGAACTGTAAAATTTATCTTCCAACCGGCCGAGGAAGGCCCTCCATTTGGTGAAGTTGGTGGTGCCGAGCAGATGGTGAAAGAAGGTGTTTTAGAAAATCCTAAAGTAGATGTCATTTTCGGTTTACACATTAATGCACAAACTGAGGTGGGTAAATTGACTTACCGCCCTGGAGGTACCATGGCCGCCGTAAACGACATGCAAATTGTGGTTAAAGGTAAACAAGCACACGGTGCAGCACCTTGGGATTCGGTAGATCCAATTGTAACCTTGGCACAAATCATCAATAACCTGCAGACCGTAGTTAGCAGGAATTTAGATGTTACCCACAATGCCGGCGTAGTAACCGTTGGTTTGATCAAAGGTGGTAACCGATCAAACATTATTCCTGAGCAGGCCGAACTGCTAGGAACAATACGTGCCTTAAGCAAAGAAGACGAAAAATTAATCATTGATCGGGTAAGAACCATTGCGACTAAAACTGCAGAAAGTAACGGTGCCATTGCCGAGGTTAAAATTCCATTCAGTCACCATTATCCGGTTACTTATAATGACCCAGCGCTAACCAATAAAATGTTACCGAGCTTGCAGAAAACTGCCGGTACAGGAAATGTGGTTTTAGAAGCTGCCACTACAGGCGCAGAAGATTTTTCATTTTTCCAGGAAAAAGTTCCGGGTTTGTATTTCTTTTTAGGAGGTATGCCCAAAGGACAAGATCCTCGTAAAACGGCTTCACACCATACTCCAGATTTCTTTATTGACGAAAGCGGATTTAAGTTAGGAGTTAAAGCTTTAACCAACCTAACCTTAGATTACATGGATCAAGGAAAAAAATAAGTGAAACGAATTAACCAAAAAAAAGCCTTTCGGAATCCGAGAGGCTTTTTTATTAAAACGGCAAGTCGTCGTCCGGAGCCGATTCGCCAAAATCAACAGGCTGGTCTTCGGGTTTGGCTATGCCTAAATTCCCGTTTCCTTCAAAATCACTTTTGCGACCCAGCATGGTGAAATTCTCGGCAACTACCTCGGTAGTATATTTCTTATTTCCTTCTTTATCCTCAAACGACCGGGTTCTAAGTTTACCCTCAATGTAAACCAATTTGCCTTTTTGCAAATATTTAGAGGCAATGTCTGCCAAACCACGCCACATTACAACATTATGCCATTCGGTTTGTTCCACTTTCTTGCCATCTTTGGTATAGGTTTCAGAAGTAGCTAAGGGGAAACTGGCCACGCTTACTCCACCATCCAAGTGTCTAACCTCCGGGTCCTTGCCCAGATGACCTACTAATATTACTTTATTTATTCCTGACATGTATTTATTAATTAACTTAATTTCTATTCAATTTAAAAAAGTTTATCAAAAATTCAAAAATTAATTTCGGCTGAGCCAAATTTTTTAAATCCTCAGCTTGCACCCAAATCCAATCCTGATCTAAAGCAGGCTTAACAGCTGATTCAATAACAATAAACTGTGCCCATAAACGCTGGTGACTCAACAAATGTTTTACCGGGCCTTGCATATTTTTGACAGTAACAGTACTTCCGAAATGTTTCACAAACCCAGAATCTTGAACGAGTTCTCCCGGACCAAGCAAAGCTGAAGTCTCAAACAAAGGGAAATCGTATAAGTTTTGCCAAATATCATTAGGTCCACGTTTCTTCATCAACAAGCCGGAATCAGTATACAGTACCACATAGTTAAAGAAACGCTCACGAACTTTCAGAGTTTTCAGTTTAACCGGAAGTTCTGCAATTCGATTTGTTTGGTAAGCCACACAAGCTGTTTGTAAAGGGCAGGTTTCGCAGAGCGGATTTTTGGGTTTGCAATGCAATGCGCCAAACTCCATTACTGCCTGATTGTACAATCCAGCATGTTCAGGAATTAAGAGTTGATTTGCTAAATCGCTAAACAGTTTTTTTCCTGCAGTTGAATTAATCGGGGTATCGAAACCAAAAAATCGCGATAGCAAACGAAAAACATTGCCATCAAGTACAGCTTTGGCTTCGTTTTGGCTGAAAGAGGAAATAGCCGCTGCGGTATACTCGCCAATACCTTTTAATTGAATCAATTCGGCATACGATTTTGGGAACCGTCCTTGGTGCTTATCCATCACCAGCTTTGCTGTATGGTGCATATTTCTGGCTCGGGAATAATAACCTAAGCCTTGCCAGTCTTTTAAAATCTCTCCTTCATCCGCGGCAGCGAAATCAGCAACAGTTGGATAATGTTCGCTAAAGCGGTAATAATACGGCAACCCTTGATCCACACGGGTTTGTTGCAAAATAATTTCAGAAAGCCATATCAGATAGGGATCATTGGTTTCCCGCCAGGGTAATGACCGCTTATGTTGATGATACCACGCAATAATTTCTTGTCCGAACTCCATTTGTTGCTAAAAACCGGGTGAAAGGTCTGCAAAAATAGCTTAGTATTTGTTTTCTAGTAAGTTGCTTTAAAATATTCCGGGATTTATTTCCCAAATTCATTTTAAAAAGATACTTTTGCAACCCCAAAACAACAAAGTTTTTTGATTGAATTGATTTAAAAACTATTTATAAATATTTATGACTAAGGCAGAAATTATTGCAGAAATCTCCAGCAAGACTGGAATCGAAAAAGGTGATGTACAAGAAGCTGTTGAAGCGTTCTTCAAAGTGGTAAAAACCTCTATGGTGAATGGTGAAAATGTTTACGTAAGGGGTTTCGGAAGTTTTGTAGTAAAAAAACGTGCTAAAAAAACTGCCAGAAATATTTCAAAAAATACAGCTATCATTATTCCAGAGCATTTCGTACCTAGCTTTAAGCCAGCCAAAGTGTTTGTAGAAAAAGTGAAAAGCGGCAATAAATCTAAAGCCTAATTGATGCTAAATGCCAAACAAGTAAGTGTAATCGGATTAGTAATTTTACTGATTGGAGCTTTGTTTGCATTAGATATTAAAGGATTAGTAAAAGAAGAGGGTAAAGAAGAAACTCCCGCAAAGGAAGTTGCACAAGTTAGCCTCGAGAGTGTATCGGAAACTGCTAAAATGAGCTTGAATGCGAATTTAGCAGCCGAAATTGAAAGTTTGGAAAATGCGTTTAAAAACGCTGGAGAGTCGGAGGAGCAGATTACAATCTCTGAACAGCTTGCCCAAAAATGGGATGATGTGAATCAACCCGCACCGGCAGCTTTTTATAGTGAAATCATCGCTAAAGCTAAACCCGATTATGCCAATTGGCTTAAAACCGGTGATCGTTTTACCGCAGCTTATCAGTCAACACAAGATACCATTGTGCAGGCAGGATTAGTTCAAAAAGCGATTTCAGCCTACCAGGAAGCAACTAAACTGAATCCTGAAGGATTGGATGCCAAAACAGGCTTAGGTATTGCTTATGTTAGCGGAACTCCAAACCCGATGCAGGGAATCCAATTGCTGCTTGAAGTAGTAAAAGTGGATCCTAAAAATATAAAGGCGAATACGAACCTGGGCTTGTTCTCCATGCGTTCGGGCCAATTTGACAAAGCGGTAGAACGCTTTAAAACTGTAATTGAACAACAACCCGATCCGGAAGCCTGGTTTTACCTGGCCTCTAGCTACGAAAATCTGGGGCAAAACGAAGAAGCCATTTTGGCTTATCAAAAAGCTAAGGAATTAGCTGCCGACCCGGGATTGACTAAGTTTGTGGATCAAAAAATACAAGCATTAAAGAAATAACAGAATACTAAAACATTAAAATTTAAAGCTATGCCAAGCGGAAAGAAAAGAAAAAGACATAAAATGGCTACCCACAAACGCAAAAAGCGTTTGAGAAAAAACAGACATAAGAAAAAATAAGCACGTTTCTGTGCTACTTTAAATGAATTAACCTCCCGTATTGAACATGCGACGGAGGTTAATTTGTTGCTGTTTTATCAATCAACCCTCATATTAATTTGGTTGGATACAAGCATCCAATTCCTAAAGAGTAGCCATTGGTTAAAGAACTAATTATCAATTCTGGGCCAAATGGGTCCACAATTGCTTTATTACAAGACAAGCAACTCGTAGAACTCAACAAAGAGCAAGTCAACAACAACTATGCTGTTGGCGATATCTATTTAGGCAAGATCAAAAAGATCATGCCCGGATTAAATGCTGCTTTTGTTGATGTTGGATACGAGAAAGATGCTTTTTTACATTACCTCGATTTAGGTCCGCAGATAAAATCGTTGATGAAACTGACCAAGATGATCAAATCTGGCGGTCATCAGGGCAAACTGCTTGACAATTTTAAACTCGAAGCAGAAATAGAAAAAAGCGGTAAGATATCCGATATCGTGAGCCGTAACATGCTCTTGCCGGTACAAATTGCCAAAGAGCCTATTTCTACCAAGGGGCCGCGTTTAAGTGCCGACCTGTCTATTGCCGGACGCTTTGTGGTATTGGTTCCCTTTTCAGATGCCACCTCGATCTCTAAAAAGATCAAGAGCAATGCCGAAAGAACCCGACTTCGCAAAATTGTAGAGAGTATTAAGCCGAAAAATTTCGGAGTGATTATTCGTACCGTATCTGAAGGTAAAGGTGTAGAAGAATTACAGAAAGATTTACTCGACCTGATTGCGAAATGGGAACGTTTTTCGAAACGCTTGAAAGACACCCAGCCATCAGAGAAAGTACTTGGTGAAATGGGCAGAACTTCTACCATTTTACGTGATATCTTAAATCCTGAATTCGCCAATATCCAAATAGACGACCCCGCTTTGTACGAAGAGGTTCGCACTTACGTGCAATCTATTTCTCCAGAGATGGAGAAAATTGTAAAGCTGTACAAGCACAAAGAACCTATTTTCGAGCATTTTGGAGTAGATAAACAAATTAAAGGTGCATTTGGTAAAACCGTTAATCTACCGGGAGGTGCTTACTTGGTTATTGAACATACCGAAGCCCTGCACGTGATAGATGTAAACAGTGGTAACCGCACAGCCAGCAAAGAAAATCAGGACGAAAACGCGCTGATGGTGAACAAAGAAGCTGCACGCGAAATTGCCCGCCAATTGCGTTTACGCGATATGGGTGGTATTGTAGTGGTCGATTTCATTGACATGCACAAACCCAGCAGCCGCAAAGAGCTGTTCGATTATCTGCGTGAGCAAATGAACCTGGATCGTGCCAAACACACCATTTTGCCACCAAGTAAATTCGGATTGGTGCAAATTACCCGTCAGCGAGTTCGTCCGGAAATGAATATCATTACCAACGAAAAATGTCCAACCTGCGACGGTACCGGAGAAATTAAAGCAAGCATTGTGCTTTTGGATGATATTGCTGCCAATTTGCAATACATCATTCGCGAACAAAACGAAAAAAGCATTACCCTCTGCGTACATCCGTACATTGAGGCTTATATCAAAAAAGGTGTTTTCTCTTTGCAGTGGAAATGGTTCCTGAACTATGGACGCTGGATCAGCGTAAAGGCTGTATCTTCATACCACCTTACCGAATTCCATTTCCTGAACAACAAGGAAGAGGAGATTAAATTGTAAATATTTATTGCGGGTTTTATATTACGGGTTACGAGTTATAAATTAGTTTATTCAATTCGTAACCCGTAACTCGTAATATTCAATAGCTAACCCGTAATAACAAGCCGTGGCTAAAAGTAAATCAGCATATTTCTGTCAAAGTTGTGGCCACGAATCGGCCAAATGGTTGGGTAAATGCCCTGCATGCAACCAGTGGAATACTTTTGTAGAAGAAGTGATTGAAAAAACGCCTGCGGCCGTTCCAGACTGGAAAACAAGCAATTCGGGTAAAAGATCCAACAAACCATCGGCCATTCACGAAATTACTTACCAAGAAGAAAACCGATTTGTTACGCCTGATAAAGAACTGAACCGTGTTTTAGGAGGTGGTATTGTACCCGGATCATTGGTATTAATTGGCGGAGAACCCGGCATAGGAAAATCAACCCTCATGCTGCAATTGGCTTTGTTAATGCCGGGCATGAAGGTCTTATACATTTCGGGCGAAGAAAGCGAACAGCAAGTGAAAATGCGTGCCGAACGTTTACTCAAATCCAGCAAAGCCGATTGCTATATCCTTACTGAGACATCAACCCAAAATATTTTTAAGCAGATAGAACAGCTCGAACCACAATTGGTAGTGGTGGATTCTATCCAAACCCTACATTCAGCTCATATCGACTCTACCCCAGGTAGTGTATCGCAGGTTCGTGAGTGTACCGCCGAATTGTTACGTTTTGCCAAAGAAACCGGCACACCGGTATTCCTGATTGGCCACATTACCAAAGACGGCACCATTGCCGGACCAAAGATTTTGGAGCACATGGTAGATACCGTGCTGCAGTTTGAAGGCGACCGCCACCATGTTTACCGCATTTTACGTTCGGTGAAAAACCGTTTTGGCTCGGCATCAGAATTGGGTATTTACGAAATGCAGGGCAGCGGCTTACGCGAAGTGTCCAATCCTTCAGAAATTTTACTTTCGCAACGGGATGAACCCCTGAGCGGTATCACCATATCGGCCATGCTTGAAGGGATGCGCCCCATGCTGATTGAAACGCAAGCATTGGTAAGCCATTCAGCTTACGGCACCCCTCAGCGTTCGGCTACGGGCTTCGATACCCGCCGTATGAATATGTTGTTGGCAGTATTGGAAAAACGTTGTGGCTTTCGCCTCAGCACCAAAGATGTTTTCCTGAACATTGCCGGCGGTTTACGCGTAGAAGATCCGGCTATTGATTTGGCGGTAGTGGTAGCTATCATCAGTTCGCACGAAGATATGGCGGTGCCCACCAAAATTTGTTTTGCTGCTGAAGTCGGATTATCAGGAGAAATAAGAGCGGTAAACCGCATTGAACAACGCATCGCGGAAGCCGAAAAACTGGGCTTCGAGCAAATCTATATTTCTAAATACAACAAAAAGGGCTTAGACCTAAAACGCTATCAAATAGAAATCAAAACTGTGGCCAAAGTGGAAGAAGTATTCTCTTCACTATTTGGGTAATACTCTGTTAATTGTTTTCTTTATACCCCATACTTAGGTTGGTTTCACCGCGTAATTTGATCGATATTACCGCTACTTTTTTACCTAAATTTTTAAAGCTCACTCGGTTATTATTAGCCACTCGGTATTCCTGTTGATCTCCTTTATTAAGCACCCCTAAAGAGGTAATCACTTCGGATTGATATTTTTGGATATATACTTCAACCGGGCTAGTGGCGGTATTTTTGATAACTGCTGTATAACCTCCGTGCTCACCCTCCCCCAAAACAAATGATTTTCCGGGTTCTATACTAGTTTGGGAAGTTAGTACGCCAAAAATGCTACACGATTGAAAAAAAACAAAGCTAAATAGCGTAAATACGCGTAATCTCTTCATTGTGTGGCTTGATCATTTACTTAAATACATCGATTTCTCTTTGTACAACTTGATGAAGTAAGGATCTTCCAAGTCTTTGATGAAACGAATGGCTTCACCGGTCGATTTCATTTCCGGACCTAGCTCTTTCTCAATCTCTGGGAATTTATTGTGTGAAAACACTGGTTCTTTGATCGCGTAGCCTTTCAGCTTGCGCTCAATCTTAAAGTCTTTCAACTTATTGGCACCAAGCATGATTTTCGCGGCAATATTAATGTAGGGAACATCGTATGCTTTCGCGATAAATGGTACCGTACGTGAAGCTCTCGGATTGGCCTCAATTACGTAAACTTTATCATTCTTTATGGCAAACTGAATATTGAGCAAGCCACGAACATTTAGCGCTTTGGCAAGTTTGATGGTGTACTCCTCCATTTGTTGCTGCACTTTTTCAGAAAGGCTGAATGGCGGCAAAACCGCACTCGAATCGCCGGAATGGATACCTGCAGGTTCAATGTGTTCCATCATGCCGATGATATGTACCTCCTCGCCATCACAAATCGAATCTGATTCGGCTTCTTCGGCACGATCTAGGAAATGATCGATCAATACCCGGTTGCCCGGCATAGCACGAAGTAGTTTTACTACGGCTTTTTCCAGATCTTCATCATTGATTACGATACTCATTCCTTGTCCACCCAATACATAACTCGGCCTCACCAATACCGGATAGCCTACCTCGTTGGCCACTTTAATGGCTTCCTCGGCGGTTTCAGCTACACCGTATTTCGGATAAGGAATGTCTAGAGCTTTCAACAGATCAGAGAAACGACCGCGATCTTCGGCAATATCCATATTCGGGAAACTGGTGCCGATAATTTTGATACCTTTCTCATGTAATTTCTCGGCCATCTTTAGAGCGGTTTGTCCACCCAACTGCACAATTACACCTTCTGGTTTTTCATGGTCGATAATTTCACGCACATGCTCCCAGAATACGGGTTCGAAATACAATTTATCGGCCATATTAAAATCAGTAGAAACCGTTTCAGGATTACAATTTACCATAATGGCTTCGAAACCGGATTCTTTGGCGGCCAACAAACCATGTACACAAGAATAATCGAACTCAATCCCCTGACCAATCCGGTTGGGACCAGATCCTAAAACAACAATTTTCTTTTTATCAGATGCTATCGATTCGTTTTCAAATTCGAATGTAGAATAGTAATACGGTGTTTGAGCGGGGAATTCCGCTGCACAAGTATCTACCATTTTATACACCCGCTTAATGCCCAATTCACGGCGACGATCGTAAACTTCATCTTCAGTTACATTACCCAACACCCAGGCAATTTGTGCATCAGAATAGCCTTTTTGTTTCAGTGTCAGGAAGAAGTCTTGTGGGATATTGTTTAATGAATAACGTTTCAGTTCTTGCTCCAGATTCACCAATTCCTGGATTTGCACCAAGAACCACTTGTCAATTCGGGTAACCTTTCGGATAGATTCTAAAGGAACGCCCAATTCGAAAGCATCTTTAATATGGAACAAACGATCCCAACTTGGATGTTCCAAACTGGCCATAATTTCTTCCAAATTGCGGCTCTGGCGACCATCAGCACCTAAACCCAAACGATTGGTTTCTAAACTTTGACACGCTTTCTGTAAGGCCTCAATAAAACTGCGACCAATACCCATTACCTCACCTACCGATTTCATCTGCAGGCCCAATTCTTTATTGGCACCTTTAAATTTATCGAAGTTCCAGCGTGGTACTTTTACGATCACATAATCCAACGTAGGTTCAAAGTAAGCTGAAGTAGTTTTAGTAATCTGATTTTCGAGCTCGTCTAAATTATAACCAATAGCCAACTTGGCAGCAATTTTAGCGATAGGATATCCGGTAGCTTTTGAAGCTAGCGCCGAAGAGCGTGACACCCTTGGATTAATTTCAATGGCGATGATCTCGTCGTTTTCCGGATTTACGGAGAACTGCACGTTACAACCACCAGCAAAATTTCCAATGGCACGCATCATCTTAATAGCCTGATTACGCATATCCTGGTAGCAACGATCGCTGAGGGTCATTGCGGGAGCAACGGTAATCGAGTCGCCGGTATGGATACCCATGGGGTCGAAGTTCTCGATAGAACAGATGATGATCACATTATCCTTGTTATCACGAAGCAACTCCAACTCGAATTCTTTCCAGCCCAATACCGCTTGCTCCACCAATACTTCATGAGTAGGAGAAGCCTGTAAACCACGGCTCAAAGCCGCATCAAAATCTTCTTTTCTATGTACAAAACCGCCTCCAGTCCCTCCTAGAGTGTATGAAGGACGTATTACTAGTGGATAACCAATTAGCTGAGCAGCTTCCTTGCCTTCCAAAAACGAATTGGCAATTTTAGATTTCGCTACACCCACACCAATCTCCACCATTAATTTTCTAAACTCTTCGCGGTTTTCGGTTTTTTCAATGGCATCTACATCTACCCCAATAACTTTGACATTGTACTTAGCCCAAATGCCTCTCTCTTCGGCTTCTTTACACAAATTCAAAGCGGTTTGTCCGCCCATGGTAGGTAAAACCGCATCTATTTTCTGCTCCTGCAAAATTTGTTCAATGCTTTCGCAAGTAAGCGGCAAAAGATACACGTGATCAGCAATCACCTTATCCGTCATAATGGTAGCCGGGTTAGAATTGATGATGGAAACCGAAATGCCTTCTTCTTTCAAAGAGAGTGCAGCTTGAGATCCGGAATAATCAAATTCGCAGGCCTGACCGATAATAATTGGTCCTGATCCGATAATCAGGACAGATTTGATGGAAGTATTTTTGGGCATAGGGCTTAAAATTGGGGGATTTTCCTATGCGTTTAAAACGAAAATCCCGACTTAATTGTCGGGTTATAAAAGTAGGCATTTTACCAGAAATTATTGGACAACTCGAAGAAAAAAATAAAAAATAAAAACCTTTTGTTAGCTGCAATGTTGAGTATTCGATTAGTACCTCAATACTAATTTCTTCATAATAATTTGTTTGGTTAATAAATCCTTCAGGCAAAAACCTGAAGGGTTTTTTTGTAGATTAATTAATTCGGCCAGAAGTCTTAAATTCGGATAAAATTTAGCTCATGAAATTAAAATACTTCGTTCTGGCAGCAGGCTTTGCTTTGCTTTTTAGCGCTTGCTCACAAACTCCTAATCCTGGTCCAGATCAGGATGTGGTTTTTCAAAACTTGGACTCCACAGCTAATCCAGGTAAAGATTTCTTTATGTACGCCAATGGCGGATGGATTAAAAAGAATCCAATCCCGGCAGCCTATTCTTCCTGGGGCATTGGTAACCTGGTAACTGAAGAAATTCGGAACCAATTGAAAAAGATCAATGAGGATGCCTTAAATGAACAAGCAGAAAAAGGAAGTAGCAGCCAAAAAATTGGCGATTTCTACGCCAGTGGAATGGATTCGGTAAAAATTGAAAAACAAGGATTATTACCTCTAAAACCAGCATTCGACCAGATTGAGCAAATCAAGGATGTGGCGGGTTTGCTGCAAGTGATTTCTGCTTTCCAGAAGATGGGCGTAAGTTCTTTCATCAATCCAGGAGTTTATCAAGATGCCAAGAACAGTGAGCAAATGGCTTTGCACCTCTGGCAGGGAGGCATTGGTTTACCAAATCGGGATTACTATTTCAATACCGATCAAAAGACCAGCACGATCCGTAAAGATTATGCCGAAGTCCATTTACCAAGCATGTTGAAATTATCGGGATTGACTGAACCCGATGCCAAAAATGCAGCAAAAGCGGTATACGAAATTGAAAAAATGCTGGCAACTAAATCACGTAAACTCGAAGACTTGCGTGATCCCTACGCCAATTACAACAAAATGGCCATCGGGGAATTGGATGCACTAACACCAACAATCAAGTGGTCAACCTTATTTGCTAAAATGGGCATCAAGAAGGTTGATTCAGTAATTGTGGGTCAGCCTGAGTTTTATAAAGAAGTAGATGTATTATTAAACAGTCGTCCAATTAGCGATTGGAAAGCCTACCTGCGTTGGAATTTAGTCAACAGCTTTGCATCTTACTTGAATAAAGCCATTGACGATGAAAACTTCCGTTTTTACGGCAAGGTTATCTCTGGTAAAAAAGAGCAGCTTCCGCGATGGAAACGCGTATTAGATACTGAAAACGGCCTGATGGGTGAAGTTTTGGGCCAATTATTTGTAAAAGAATACTTCCCTGAAAAAACTAAAAAACGCTACGAAAAATTAGTAGAAGCCATCCGCGAAACCTATTCCGAACGCATCAAAAATTTAGATTGGATGAGTGAACCTACCAAGAAAAAAGCCTTGGCTAAATTGAATTCAATTACCCCAAAAGTAGGTTATCCGGATAAGTGGAAAGATTTTTCATCACTTGAAATTTCTCGTGATTCTTATGTAGGTAATATCATGCGGGCCAACCAGTTTTGGTACAACTATCAGATCAATAAGCTCGGTAAACCCGTTGATCGTACAGAATGGGACATGACGCCGCAAACTTACAATGCCTATTACAATCCATCAAACAATGAGATTGTTTTGCCAGCTGCCATTTTCACCATTCCGGGAATGCGTGATGAGGAAGTGGATGATGCCGTAGTTTATGGTTATGCCGGTGCTTCTACCATTGGTCACGAAATTACCCACGGTTTTGACGATCAAGGGCGCCAATACGATGCAGATGGTAACCTGAAAAACTGGTGGACCAAGTCCGATGAAGAGAAATTTAATCAGCGTGCCGAGCTGATGGTAAAACAGTTCAATGATTTTGTAGTGCTCGACAGCCTACACGTAAATGGCAAAGCCACCTTAGGCGAAAACATTGCCGATTTAGGCGGAATTGTATTGGGCTATGAGGCCTTTAAAAAAACAGAGCAATTCAAATCCGGTAAAAAGATTAACGGATTAACGCCTCAGCAACGCTATTTCTTGGGTTATGCCCTGGGCTGGTTAGGCTCACAACGAAACGAACGTTTAGCAAACCAAATTTTAACCGATGTACACTCACCGGCTAACCTGCGTGTAAATGGACCATTTGCCAACTTGACCGAATTTTACGAAGCCTTTGGTATTAAACAAGGTGATGTCATGTGGCGACCGGAAAATGTAAGAGTAAAAATCTGGTAGAATAAAAGCTCCTGAAAATTTTCAGGAGCTTTTTTGTGTTTATCTTTGGCCCGATGGAAGTACTAAACTCATTCACCAACTGGCTGGCCCAGCAGAGTCTTCTAGAGTCTGCCGGTGTAGTTAGCGGTATTTTATGTGTGTGGTTGGCTGCCAAAAATAACATCTGGAATTGGCCCATAGCTATTATCAGTGTGGCCATTTACATCGTCATTTTTTTAGAAGCCAAACTGTATGCCGATACGGGTTTGCAAGTCTATTTTTTAGGTATGAATATTTACGGCTGGTATTTCTGGAGTCGTAAAGCGAAAGATGCTCCTAGGGTGCCGGTAAAAAGAATCAGTAAAACAGAATTGTTGATTTCACTGGCCTGCATTGCCTTATTTACAGCCTTGCTTGGCTTCTTTCTGTTTAAACAAACCGATGCCGCTTTCCCTTTCATCGATAGCTTTTGTACGGCCTGCAGTTTAGTAGCTCAGGTGTTTTTGGCCCGCAAAGTTTTAGAAAATTGGTTGATCTGGATTTTTGTAGACATCATTTATGTGGGTGTTTACCTGGCTAAAGACTTACATCTTACAGCCGGCATGTATGCCTTGTACATTTACATTGCCCTATCGGGATACCTGGCCTGGAGAGCCGAATTGAAAACGCAATCATGAACATCCAAAAGATCGCAATTGTAGGGCCCGAATCTACCGGGAAATCGACCATATCGCCGATGCTGGCCGAGCATTACGATACAGTTTGGGTGCCCGAATATGCCCGCGAATATTGTGAAAAATTGACTGCTCCCTGCACCTGGGAGGACGAGATCAACATGTTTCGCGGACAGCTTGAATTGGAAAAAAAGTTGCTGCCCAAGGCCAACAAAATCTTGATTTGCGATACCACGTTTATTACCGTTAAAATTTGGAGCGATCAGATGTTCGGAAAAGCACCGCAAGAAGTTTTGGATGAGTTACCCAAACATACCTACGATTTCTACCTGCTCATGAATATCGACCTGCCCTGGGAAAATGATCCACTCCGTGATTTCCCGCACCTGCGTGAACATTTTATGGAAGTTTGGCATCAAGAACTTCAAGCTTTGGGCGCCAAATACGAAGTTATTTCGGGTACAAACGCCCAGCGATTCCGCAATGCGGTAAAAGCCATCGACCATTTCCTCAAAAGCTAATCAAATCGTAATTTCGAACCCATGGAACTATTAAGCAACCCCGAAATCTGGATCTCATTAATTACGCTAACGGTTTTAGAAATCGTTTTGGGTATAGATAATATTATTTTTATTTCAATTTTAGCCGGAAAACTACCGGAGAACCAACAAAGAAAAGCCCGTCAATTGGGTTTGGCTTTAGCTATGATTACCCGGGTGTTACTATTGCTGTCCTTAAGCTGGATCATGACCTTAACCAGTCCCCTATTTAATATGGGTGAATGGATTGGCGCCAGCGATGCAACGCTCTTAGAAAAATTAGCCATCTCTGGCCGCGATTTGATTTTATTGGTTGGAGGCTTATTCCTGATTTACAAAAGTACCAGCGAGATTCACGAAAAACTGGAAGGTGCCGAGCATGCTCAGGATAGCAAGAAAAAATTGTCGTTTTCAGCCACCATTGTTCAGATTTTATTATTGGATATTGTATTCTCCCTCGATTCTGTAATTACGGCGGTTGGTATGGCCGACCATGTTGAAGTAATGATTGCGGCGGTAATTATTGCCGTGTTGGTGATGATGGTTTCTGCAGGCGCCATCAGTAATTTCGTAAACCGACACCCTACGGTTAAAATGCTGGCCTTGTCGTTCTTATTACTGATTGGGGTTTCATTGTTGGCCGAAGCTTTCGAGCAACACATCCCGAAAGGATACATTTACTTTGCCATGGCCTTCTCGGTATTGGTAGAAATGCTCAATTTGAGGATGAACTCCAAAACCAAACCGGTGCATTTGCGCAATACACCTGAAGAGCCTAAAAATTAATTAAACCACTCTGCAAAGCAGTCCCTTAAGGTATTCTCCCTCCGGGAAAGATGCCCTAACGGGATGATCTTCCGGTTGGCAGTACTGATCTATAAATTGCACTTCTTTGCCTGCATCTAAGGCAGCCCAGGCAAGAATTTGTTTAAAGGTATCGATGTCTACTGCTCCCGAACAAGAATAGGTAGCTAGCAAACCGCCTTGGTTTAGCAAGAGCATGGCCAAGCGGTTCAAGTCTTTGTAAGCTCGGGCAGCTTTATCGAGTGCCGAACGCGAAGGAGCATATTTAGGTGGATCGAGTACGATGACATCAAACTTTTCGCCGCTCTCTTTAAACTCACGCAGTTGCTTGTTTACATCCGATTGTATAGACTGCTGCTTCGGTTTTTTAAAGGTATTTAGTTTCAGATTGCGTTGCAGGGTTTCGATAGCCAAGGCAGAACTGTCTACACTGGTTACCGAGGCCGCTCCTGCCGCTAATGCATTCAGGGTAAATCCACCCGAATAGCAAAAACAATCCAATACTTTTTTGCCTTGCACATGTGCCGCTACTTTTTTGCGGTTATCACGCTGGTCGCAATAAAAACCAGATTTCTGACCTTCGGCAATATTCACTTCATACTGAATGCCGTTTTCCATTACCTGAATAAAATCGGGTGGTGCCTCACCCCAAAGCACCCCTGAACTTGCTTCCATCCCTTCGTGTGAACGGGCATTGGCATCGCTTCGGTCAAAAATACCTTTGGGTTTCATCAGCTTTTGCAATTCATCCAACCAAACAGATTTGAATTGTTCCATGCCCGAACTTAAAATCTGCACCGACAGAAAATCGGCATAACGGTCTACAATTAATCCCGGCAGGAAATCGGCCTCACTAAAAATTAAGCGACAGGTATTGGTTTCCTTACTTTCGAGCAAATCTCGACGGGCATTTACGGCCTGCTGAATTCGCATACGCCACCAATTGGCGTCTATTTTCTGATTGCTATCCCAGCTTAATACGCGTACGGCAACTCTGGATTGGGCATTGTAAAATCCATACGCCAAGAAATTATCCTGAAAATCGGCTACTTCAACTACTTCGCCATTTTGAGGTTTACCCGAAATTTTTTCGATAGCACCCGAAAAAATCCAGGGATGTTGCTGACGGATGGCTTTCTCTTTTCCTTTTTTAATACTGATGCGGTGCATGGCGCAAATCTACTTAAATAATGCTTTTCGTTTTTCTACCTTTGGAACAAATGAAATACGTCAATTTTGGTGAAGAAAGCAGCCTGGCTCCCGATGAGTTTTTTATGAAGGAGGCCCTGAAGGAGGCGCATAAGGCTTTAGAGCTGGACGAGGTTCCTATTGGAGCGGTTATTGTTTGCCAGGGCCGAATTATTGGTCGTGGACATAACCTTACTGAACGGCTGAATGATGTAACTGCCCATGCGGAAATGCAGGCTTTTACAGCTGCAGCCGATTATTTGGGCGGAAAATATTTGAGAGATTGCACCTTGTACGTAACCATGGAACCTTGTGTAATGTGTGCCGGGGCTTCTTTCTGGACCCAAATTATTCGGGTTGTTTTTGGCGCTTACGATCCGCAGCGGGGTTTCACATCCATTAAACAGCCCTTGCTTCATCCAAAAACCGAGTATATTGGAGGCGTAAATGGGGAGGTTTGCGGAGAGTTGGTACGTGAGTTTTTCCGGTCAAAACGAAGTAAAACTTAATCGGCTATAAACAAATTATCAAAAGGCCGGGTTATATTTGTAGCATCAATTTGTTCAACCTTTAACTCAACATACTATGTCATTTGTATTGCCTGCATTACCGTATGCAACCGATGCGCTAGAACCGCATATTGATAAAATGACCATGGAAATTCACCATGGCAAACACCACCAGGCTTATGTAGATAACCTGAACAAGGCTTTGGCCGGTACAGGTTCTGAAAATATCGCTTTGGAAGATTTGATGAAATCTATCTCAAAATTCCCGATGGCGGTACGCAACAATGGTGGCGGACACTATAACCATACTTTATACTGGTCTATCATGTCGCCTAACGGTGGTGGTAATCCAAGTGGCGATTTAGCGAAAGCTATTGATGCTGCTTTTGGTTCTTTTGATGAGTTCAAAAAGAAATTTGCTGAAGCTGGTGCTACCCGTTTTGGATCTGGCTGGGCTTGGCTTTGTGTAAAAGCAGATGGTTCGTTATGTGTGTGTTCTACGCCTAACCAGGATAACCCGCTAATGGATATTGCCGAGTGCCCAGGTAGCCCTATTTTGGGTATGGACGTTTGGGAGCACGCGTATTATTTGAAATACCAGAACAAACGCCCAGATTACATTGCTGCATTTTGGAATGTAATTAACTGGACTGCTGTTGCAGAGCGTTTTGCGAAAGCGAAATAAACATTCTTAAAACAAAATCTTTTAAAAAGAGTAGTGTAGAAATATACTGCTCTTTTTTTATGCGCCAGTTTGTACCCATCTTATGTTTTGCTGCACTCCTAACGGGATGTGAGATTGTGAGCGGTATTTTCAAAGCGGGTTATTAGACCGCCTTAATTCTGGTGTTTGTTGTGATTTTGCTCATTCTCTTTCTGATTGGCTATTTCCGGAAGAAATAGTACGCACTACCGTGACGTAAGTGCTTAGGTTAGCACCTAACTAGGCTAATTCTGCAAGTAATTTGCTGAGTTTGGTGTTTATACGTTCAAGTATAGATTTAAGAATTTGAAGTCTCGTTATTGGTGTGTTTATATCTGAACCAGTATATCCTACTTTAGAAATCTTATGCTCGTTATTCGAACTTAGTGTGCTTACTATTGCTATTGTAGTGTTTAATACCGAAACAAGAGTGTCGAGTTTCGAAACCTGCTTGTCCAAGTCCAAAACATAAGTGCTGATTTCTGTTTACTACCTGTGTGGTTTCAAACTAAGTATGTTAAGTAACAAACATTGGGTGTTGAGTTCTGTACATTTCTTGCTAAAGTGCGAACATAACCTTACAAGTTCAGTATACTTGCTGAGATTGTTTATCTTAGGTTAAACGTATTCGTATCATGTTTAAAAAAATCGCTCTGTTTTTCTGTTTAGTGCTGGTTTCGGTTTCGCTAGTTGCCCAAGTAGTGGGTGCCGGCCGTGCGGTTGATCCTTATCGCTATTCGCTATCTAAAACAGAAACGCTACCTAGTGCAGCTGTAGTGAGTGCACATGCTTTAGCTTCGCAGGTAGGTGCCGAAATCATGAAACGTGGGGGTAATGCCTTTGATGCGGCTATTGCTACTCAATTGGCTTTGGCCGTGGTTTATCCGGTTGCTGGCAATATTGGGGGTGGCGGGTTTTTACTGGGCAGAAAAAGCGATGGGAAAACGGTAGCTATTGATTTTAGAGAAACTGCGCCTGCAAAGGCCAGCAGAACTATGTATTTAGACAAAGACGGTAAGGCTCAAACCGCTTGGTCGCAAAACGGACATTTGGCTTCGGGGGTTCCGGGAACTGTTGCCGGACTTTTTGCTACGCTGCCTTATGCCAAATTGCCGTTTAAAGAATTGATTCAGCCGGCTATTGACTTGGCCGAATTTGGTTTTGTGCTGAGTGAAAACGAGGCTCGTAGCTTCAACTGGACCATTGGCAATTTTAAAAAGTATAGCACCCGGGCTTCTGCGTTTACCGGCAGAACCGAGTGGCATACCGGTGATACCCTAATTCAAAAAGACTTGGCGAACACCCTGAAACGGATACGAGATAGGGGTGCGAAGGGTTTTTACTCTGGCCGTACAGCCGGACTTTTGGTGGCTGAGATGAAACGTGGGGGCGGTATTGTAGGGAAAAAAGACTTGAGTGCTTACCGTGCTAAGAGCCGTGAAGCCCTGGAGTTTTCGTACCGGGGGCACCACATCATCGGGTTTCCGCCACCGAGCAGTGGTGGGGTTATTTTAGGTCAGATATTAAAAATGCTCGAAGCTTATCCGCTTGAGCAGTATGGTTTTCAGTCGCCAGAAGCGGTGCAGTTGATTGTTGAGGCTGAGCGCCGTGCTTATGCAGATCGTGCCGAGCATTTGGGAGATCCGGATTTTTGGAAGGTACCGGTAGCCCAATTGCTATCGAGTAAGTATTTGAAGAAGCGGATGGCTGACTTTGAGTGGGGCAAGGCTTCGGTGAGTGCTAGCATAAAGGCTGGTGATTTCCGGGAAAGCGATCAGACCACCCACCTGAGTATTGTAGACCCTGAGGGAAATATGGTAGCGGTAACCACTACCCTGAATGGTGCTTACGGCAGCAAAACGGTGGTTGGCGGTGCGGGATTTATACTGAATAACGAGATGGACGATTTTAGCATTAAGCCGGGTGTGGCGAACATGTATGGTGCCATTGGTGGTGATGCGAATGCTATTGAGGCGAATAAACGTATGCTGAGTTCTATGTGCCCTACGCTGGTGCTCAAAAATGGAAAACCCTATATGGTGGTGGGTACACCTGGAGGTACGACCATTCCAACCTCGGTATTGCAGGCGCTGGTTAACAGCATTGATTTTAAACTGGATGCTGCAAGTGCTATCAATTATCCGAAATTTCATCATCAGTGGTTACCCGATGTAGTGGATATTGAAACTGGCTTCCCGGAGGAAACACGTAAAAAATTAGAGTCCATGGGCTATACTTTCCGTTTACGTGATGGCATTGGTCGAACAGAAATTATTGTGATTGGGCCTGATGGAAAATTACATGCCGCTGCCGACAAGCGGGGTGAGGATAGTGTGGCTGGGTTTTAGCTACTCGCCACTGATACGCACCTCTGAAATACGTGGATGTGTATGGGTAATCAATATTCTTAAATTCTCTTTTTGAACTGCCTCGTGTTTGCGATGGGCCCAAATTTTATCGCGGGCTTCTCGGCCACTCTGCTCTAAATCTATTAGAGGAGCGGGATAATCTACACCAATTTTAACACCGTATAATTCCTGCTCTATTTGGCTCATTTTGTGGGGCTCGTGAATAAATACCAGGGGAACAGGGCTTAACTCCGGCAGCCATTTCTTGATAAATATGCCCTCCGGATCGTGGTCTTGCGATTGTTTTACCGGGTTATACATGCGGATGGTATTGATACCTGTGGTACCGGCCTGCATTTGAAATTGGGGGTAATGAATACCGGGTTCATAATCGAGAAACAATTGAGCCAGGTGGTACACTCCCAAGCGCCAATCTTGATAGAGGTGGTGACAGAAAAACGATACTAGCATGGCCCGCATCCGAAAATTAATCCAGCCGGTTTGCTGTAAACAGCGCATGCAGGCATCAACTAGTGGGAAGCCGGTTTGACCGGTTTTCCAGGCTTGGATATAGGTTTCGTTTTCGGGATGCTCGAGCAGTTCGTAACCTCGATTAATGCATTCGGATTCGTAACGACACTCTACCTCAAACTTTTGGATAAAATGGCAATGCCAGCGCAAACGGGTTTGGAAATTGTTGATTGCGGTCTTGAAACCCGATGTTTTTTTGGCGGCTTCTGTTGCCTGGTAAACCTGGCGGATGCTGAGGTTACCCCATGCCAAATAGGGTGATAATCGCGAACACGAAGTGCGGCTTTGTGCCGGTTTTGAAATATGTTTACTGTAGTTTCTGGCCCTTTCGGCACTGAAGGAATGGAGGTATTTCCGGGCAAACGATTCACCGGCAGGCTGAAAGGTATCCGGATAATCCGTCCAGTTTTGGATGAGCTCTGTTGGAATAGGAAATGGATTTTCCCATTCAGGTGATGAACCTGGGGTAAAGGTATTATGGATAAGTGGGGCATGCATAACCCGGTGCCAGGCTTTGATCCAGCCTTCGCGGTTTTTAATTCCTCGAAGAATGCCATCTCGCTGAAATTCTTGCCAGCTGATTCCGTGTTTTTTAAAATACTGCTTGAGCTGTTTATCTCTTGTATACGAAAGATCAATGCCACTTTCCTGATAAGAGAATACGGTGCGAATATCAAAGTATTGGTTTAGTACATCGAAAACCTGAGCGGCTTCTGCGTAACATAGGGTGACTTGCTTTTGATAAGCTTGCAGCGTTTGGTTGACTTGCTGCAGCGAATGGTACTGAAACTGTAAATGCCTGAGCGAAGTATCTGGGTGGGCCAGCAAAGAGGGTTCGAACAGGTAAAGAATGAGGTAAGGCAATCCGTTTTGTTCAGCGGCCTGTAGCGGAGCATGGTCTTGCGTTCGTAGGTCGCGTTTGAGCCAGACGATATTGATTGCCTGCTTTGCCATGGGTATTATCGCTTGCTGATTTTATTGAGGGTAATTTGTCGTTGCAGGGTACATTTGAAGCGAGAGATTTCGGAGTTTCGCTTTGAGGCGTGTTTTTGGCTAATTCCACTATTGACCCGTTTGCGCCAAAGGTTGAAGCTGCTTCGCTTTAGCGTGGCACGCATTAAGGCAATGGTTTCGGCTTCGGTTAACCCAAACTGATAGGTGATTGCTTCGAATGGGGTACGGTCTTCCCAGGCCATTTCAATAACCCGGTCTTTCTCGGCATCAGTTAAGCTCTTAGTTCCGAAAGACTTCATCTTTGATTCCTTTATTGAGTTGATAGTCGGCAAAGGTGATGGTGATTTTGCCGTTTTTAGGGCTTGGTTTTCCGGTATCTGAACTGGATGTCCGGTTGATGTCTGTAGCCAGGCCTTTCGGGATTTTGAATTTTTTAACTTCTACGGTGAAGATCATTTTATCGGGTAAACCAAAAGCAATTTGAGAACCGTATTCGTAATTGGCACTGATGGTGCCGTTTGAACGGGTGGTACTTTGTGATTTTAGCAACAGATCGGTTTTTGGATCGATCCACAATTTGAGCAAGACCAAATCGCCGCTATCATCTATAGGCAGAACAGTGAGGACGGTCGTTTTTTGCGTCTGGATGACTTCTGTTCCGGTAATGAGGGCTGTATAGCTGTTTTTATCTCTGAGGAATTTGGGCAGTTCGTTGAAATTCTGTTTCGGCAAAATGGCAATTCCTTTAGAAAGCATTTTGAATTGGTCTTTTTGCTTGAAATAGATGGTGGCTTTTACCGGAAAAGATTTGATCAAAGGAATTTCTGACTTGATGTTTACTTGAACAGCATAGTCTTTTACGCGGTTCCACTTCGCCATCATTTGCTCCAGTATAGCTGTTGCGTCTTGTGCTGCGGCAAACACTGGGAGGCATCCCAATAAAATCAAGGTAAGGAAGCGTGAAATCATGTGGTAATGTCTTTTTTGTTGAAATGATACAAGGACAAGCCAATAAGTATAACTTGATGAACCAGTAGAATGATCAGTGATTTGATGATCTCTTTTAGAGGTAACGGTTCTTCAAAAAAGCTACGCCAAGAGGCCATGTGTGTGGTAAAAAGGTAGGGCCTGATGGCATCAAATAGTTTGACATCCAGGGTGCCGATGATGGTGAACAGGATGATGATGGCCATGGTTACTACGATTGGACCAATGGAATTGTTGCTAAAACAAGATAGGCAGATGGAAAGGGTACTTACGGTGAGTAAGGCCAGAAAAGCTACTGCAAATCCGCCAGCATAGCGCCAGTTGACATCCTGTTCTTGTAAAATGACCAAACCGTCGCTGTTGAGTACCATTAAATCGCCAGTACCGAACAATACTTTACCTACAATGACGGCCAGTATGCCTAGCCAGATGATGAGGCAAAGGGTGTAAACTGCGCCGGCAATAAATTTGGAGAGCAGTAACTGGGTACGTGAAATGGGCTTGGTGAGCAACATCCGGATAGTGCCCGAAGCGGCTTCGCCGGATACCAAATCGCCCGTAACTAGGGCCACGAGCAAAGGAATGTGGATGATGAGCATTTGCAGCACAATAAATGCTACCAGGTTTCCATTGAGTAGTGTACCCTGAAAACTTAAGGTTTGCTCGAAGGAGGAAGTTACAAAGGCAATCATAGACTGGCCATCTACCTTGAGTGCAAACAGAATTACTCCTACCAATACGGTAATGGCCAGTAAGCCCAAATAGCTGCGTGGCTTGGCGGTAATTTTGATGAATTCGTTGTATACGCTATTCCACAGCATCGGCTTTGAGCATTTTAATGAAATAATCTTCGAGCTTACGCTTAGACTCTATGGCGTAGATGCTGAACCCTTGTTGCACAAGTAATTTGTTGAGTTCCGGCAGCATTGATTTGGTTATTGCCAACTCCAAATGGGTTGCGGTACTGTCTATAATTTCCAGTTGAGGCAGGTGGTTTTTTAAATAATTTTTGGCTGCTTCTACTTTGTCTATTTCTAACTGAACCACCAAATCATCGCTACTTAATAATTTGGACACTTCTCCTTCTACCACTGTTTTTCCTTTGTTGATGATTACCATGCGGTTGGCAATGAGTTCCATTTCGGCCAAGAGGTGTGAAGAGAGTACTACGGTTTTGCCCTGTTCATCGCGTAGGCGCAAAATGAGGTTTCGGATATCGATGATTCCCTGCGGGTCTAAGCCAGTTGTGGGTTCGTCGAGGATGATCAAATCGGGTTTGTGCAATAAGGTTTGCGCAATGCCCAAACGTTGTTTCATGCCGTGTGAAAAACCGGCCACTTTGTCTTTTTCCCTTCCAGCGAGTCCGACAAAATCGAGCATTTGGTAAATTTCCTTTGCGGATGCTGTTGCACCGGATATACGTGAAAAGATAGCTAGATTTTGATAGGCAGAAAGGTATTTGTAAAAGTCGGGTTTCTCAATGATGCTGCCCGTTCGGGCTAAGATGTGACTACGGTTGGCCGCTAGGGTTTGCCCGTAGATTTTGATCTCACCGCGATCTGGTTTTATAAGTGAAAGTAGACACCGGATACTGGTACTTTTGCCTGCACCGTTGGGTCCTAAAAAACCGAATACATCGCCTTTGTAAACCGTAAAATTGACGTCTTTTACGGCTTCAAAACTACCAAATCGTTTGGCGAGTTGTTGTACTTCAATAATTTTATCGGACATGCTTGAATGCGGTATGCACACTGCTATTCAGGTGTTCGGCAAAAGTATTGAATCCGACAGCTTTAAGCTAAAGCTTTGTTTTTTATGATATTGTAATGATTAATAAACCGCTTTGAAGCTGATTTTAAATTCGTCGTCGGTAGGTATGGCTAACAAGGTGGGTGGTTCGATGTTGAACTGCGTCATTTTTACAGGAAATGTCCCGGTAATCTCCAGCTTATCTCCCATTTTTTTACGTGATGCTTCAAAACTGATGTTTCGGTTTACTCCATGGAAATTGAGTATTCCTTTAACCAATAATTTATCTGCCTGTTGTTGTATTTCGGTACTACTAAAGGTAATGTTGGGGTATTTGAGCCCCTCGGTTACTTCGATGGTGTGAGAATCTCGGTTGGCATTTTTACTATCAAAGCTCGAAACTTTGACGCTTACGGCTACTTGAGTGATGTTCGTTTTAGTCGCATCAGCCAAAATCACCGAATTTAAATCTCTACTTACGCCATCCCAATCGTGCAGGCGATGGTGCATGCTGTAGGTAATACTGGAAATTTTTTTATCGGCTGTAAATTTGACTTGCTGTGCCCATACTGAGTTGAATAGCAAACTAAGTACTATGCTTAAGATTATTTTTTTCATGGGTTTAGAATTTAATAACCAACATTGATGCCGCAAACGCACCGAAAGCGGTGTAAGCTGCTGCACGGTGGTAAGGTTTTAAATCTGGCCTATCTTCAATACGTTCGGCAAGTACATTGGTTGCAATCATGGCGCTCATGTGGACCAAAGCCAACCATTTATGGACTTTTATACTGCTATAGCCTTTCCGTTCGTCTAGTGCTTTAGGCGGGGCGAACAGGGACAAAGACGCTGTAGTAAAATACGTGAAGTTGACAGCTGCTCCTAAGGCCTCGTGTGTATCTTTCAGATTGTTATTCCCATTGTACAATCTACTTCCTACAATTCCTTGAGCAACCATGCCACCCAAGGTTGCAAAACCTAAAACCTGATGGGCAGCCAATGCCGTACGACGGAGTTTAAGTTCCTGTTGTCGCTTTTCGGGAGTGAGTTCAAAACGGTTAAATTTTCGCATAAAGCCTTTCTCGCCCCATAGCAATCGCTGGGTAATCATCATTTTATTGGGCAGCAGTTTTTCCTGCTCAGTTGTGCTTGCGTTTAACTCTTGTAAGAGGTTGTTGTTTTGGGTGCTATCCGTTTGGGCAAACAGGTTAGCGCCAAAAAGACAAAAAAAGAATACGAGGAATAGGTGTTTCATTGGGTGTAAATTAAACTCAGGAATAGACTCTTAAGCTATTTCCATTTAAACTGGTGTTGTATACGGTAAGGTTTTTGTTTGCGGGTCCTTGTGTAACTACTCCGGTACTAGAAAACTGCGCATTATGGTTCGGACATACAAACTTATTACTACTGGCAACAAAATTAATGGTGGTGCCTTCGTGTGTACAGGCTGCTGAAACTGCTAGAAATGTGCCTGAATTTGTTCGGGCTATAATTACTCCATTTTTGACCAAAAAGCCACCATTGCTGGCTAATGCACCCGTACTTACATCAACTGTAAAATCAACATTTTTAGGTGCTTCTGGTACACCGGTATTTGATTTTCCACATGCAGCTAATCCTCCCAAACAAACAGGTGCCAAGAGGGCAGCTGCACCGATACCTACTTGATTTAAAAATTCTTTCCTATCCATATTTGCAAAAATTAGTCAATTATCTGTTGGGGTTAATTAAGGTTAAAACGGATATTAAATGTACTAAATTTCATTCTTAAGACAAAAATTTGGTATAGCAGCCAACTTTACCTTAAAAAGAATCGATATGATTATTCGGATCTCATTCGTTTAGGACCGTACCAAAGCCAAAATCCGGTGATGGTAAAGATGAGTAAAGCGATACCCATTATGGAGGTATAGACCACTTTAATTTGACCGTTACTGGTTTCGAAATAGAGGTCGAGGATGGAGCCATCGTGAACTTTTTCTATAAAATCAGAACGACGAGTTTCTATGTGGAGCAGTTTACCGGTAGCACCATCTAATTGAATTCCCCAAAAACCATCTATAAATACAAACTTGACCATTCCCTTATCTTTTCTGATGTCGATACGGTCTAGGTCGAGCGAAAGTGTGGTAGAGATGGAATCGCGGAAAATCTGACAAGCGTTTTTGTGGAGACTGTCTATGGGCAGCCAATCTTTCAAATTGGTTGAGCTTCCCTGGTACGATTTAGCCAAAATCAAGTTGCCACTATGCTTTTTCCAGCCCAATAAAAACCCAGTGATGGATACGATGAAGAAAAAGATAAACAGAAAAGCGCCTGTAGTTCTGTGAATTTTTCTAAAAATTCGCAGAATCCTAGCTTGTTGCTGTCTGTTCTTGTGTCCCGCCATCTGGATAGCTGGGCTTATTCTACGGTAACCGATTTCGCCAAGTTACGCGGCTGATCTACATTGCAACCTCGCATTACCGCAATGTGATACGACAATAATTGCAGAGGGATAGTTGCTAAAATTGGCAAGAAAGCTTCGTCTGCATCCGGAATTTCGATGACGTGATCAGCCATTTTCTTCACTTCGGTATCGCCCTCGGTTACAATAGCAATCACCACACCTTTACGGGCCTTAACTTCTTGAATATTGCTGATTACTTTTTCGTAAGAAGAGTTTTTGGTAGCAATGACTACTACTGGCATTTCCTCATCAATCAAAGCTATTGGTCCGTGTTTCATTTCTGCAGCCGGATAGCCTTCGGCATGGATGTAAGAAATCTCTTTGAGTTTTAAAGCACCTTCCAAGGCAACTGGGAATCCGGTACCCCGACCCAAGAACAAGAAGTTTCGGGCGTCTTTAAATTGGGCCGCAATTTTTTGTATGTACTCGTTGCTCTTTAATGCTTTTTCAACCAAAGCCGGGATTTGATCCAATTCTGATAATAGACTTACGGACTGAGATACGGATAATTTACCCCGCTGCTGCCCCATGTAAAACGCCATCAGGGTTAGTACGGTAACTTGTGCGGTGAATGCTTTGGTTGAAGCCACTCCAATTTCCGGACCAGCATGGGTGTAAACCCCGGCATGGGTTAAGCGTGGAATGGACGATCCCACAACATTACAAATACCAAATAGGGTTGCGCCTTTTTCTTTCGCTAATTCCAGTGCGGCCATGGTATCGGCTGTTTCGCCCGATTGCGAAATGGCGATAACCACATCTTTATCAGTAATAATTGGATTTCTGTAACGGAATTCTGAAGCATATTCTACTTCTACCGGAATTCGAGCGTACTCTTCGATCAGGTATTCTCCTACTAAACCGGCATGCCATGAAGTTCCGCAGGCAACAATAATGATGCGATCTACATTTTTAAGTTTATCGGCATATTCTTTAATACCCCCCAATTGCACTAAGCCTTCATCCGGTTGAATACGACCTCGCATGCAATCTTTGATGGAACGGGGCTGCTCGTAAATTTCTTTGAGCATAAAGTGCTCGTAACCGCCTTTTTCCAACATTTCGAGTTTAATCTCGAGCTCTTGAACATAAGGTGTTTTTACCACGTTATCTAAGTTCTTGATCAATAACTCATCACGTTTTAGGTAGGCAATTTCGTTATCGTTCAGGTAGATTACATTCTTGGTGTATTCTACAATCGGCGAAGCATCAGAAGCAATAAAATATTCATCTTTGCCAACGCCAATAACCATGGGGCTTCCCTTACGAGCAGCGATTAGCTGATCGGGTTCGTCTTTGCTCATTACTACGATGGCATAGGCCCCCACAACCTCGTTTAAGGCTACTCGTACAGATTCACGTAAATCTAAGCCTGTTTTTTTCTGGATATGTTCAATGAGATGAATCAACACTTCGGTATCGGTATCGCTACGAAACTCGTGTCCCTCGGAAATCAATTCGTCTTTCAGGGTAGCATAATTCTCAATTATACCGTTGTGGATGATGGCCAAACGTTCGTCGCCCGAAGTATGAGGGTGTGAATTGCGGTCGGATGGTGCACCGTGAGTTGCCCAGCGGGTATGACCCATTCCCATTTTACCAGCCAGATCTTGATGTGCTGCAAAATCTTCTAAATCGCTAACTTTCCCGGCTTTTTTGTAGATGCGCATATCGCCATTCTGTAAGGCCACTCCTGCACTATCGTAACCGCGATATTCTAAGCGATGTAATCCTTTTATGATGATTGGCCAAGCTTCACGATGGCCGATGTATCCTACTATTCCACACATATTAATGATTTATCTCAGGTAAATGAACATATAACTATAGGTATAATTATACGCTAAAATAAAGAAAGTTTTTAGTTGTTTACTTTGGTGTAGATAACCGTTAACTTCATCGGATAATTTGCATTCGTTCCGCTGGCTAGAACCACTTTATCAGCCGTTGTGCCAGAAGGATTAATCGCAGTTGAGGCGTTGTTGATATTTTTATCAACTACGGCCAGGTAGTTTGCGTATTGTTTAGTTTTGCCACTCAATAAATCCTGAATGTAGGCAGTGAGCACAAAGGAATACGATTTTGTAACACTGTTGTAGGTGCCACCAAAACCATCAATACCAACAGAACGACCATCAAAAGGATTTAAATCAGGTACTGGTTGACGCTGATCTGCAATATCCGTTTGATAAAACATGAGACGTGGGGCCGGAGCAAATGGGACATCGGTGCCTGCCTCAACTTTCACTTCAAGGATCGCTTTATTGATGACTATATTACCCAAAGCCTTTAGGTTTGCTAAATCAGGGAAAGTGATTTTTGTTCGCACTCCGCCAAGAGCTTGCACAAAAGTTTTGGTATAGGAGGTATTTGGATTAGCTAATTGGGTTGCTACCTCGGTTCCTGTATAATCGTGCGTAAAATTGGCCGCTACTTTTGAAGAATTGCTGTTGATGCTAAATGTGGTGTAATTGGTATCAATAGTAGCGTTAACATTTCGATAGTATAATTCCAGTTTACTTGCTCCGGAACTCAAATCAAAAAACGGTATACCTCCAGCTTGAGAACCGCTAGGAGGATCTGTTTTAATGTAAATGCCCTTGAAAAACTCAGTGAAACTTTTATCGTTTACAAAAGTTCCGGCTGGAGCATTGAAAAAATTGGCATTTATAAAGCTTGAATTAATTGGGATACGAAGATGAGCAGGAACTTTAGTTAGCGAATCTTTTTTTCCCTTAATGATTTGATTGACCTTTATACTATCCTTTAATCTAATTTTATTCACCACTAAATTCCCGATCTCTGAGGGATCAAAATTAACTGGAGTAGTGTTGTAGTACGTTGTAGCCGGATTTAATTTCTCTGTAAGTTTATGAACTGTAAAGCGGTAAGTAGAATTCACAGAATCGCCATAAAAACTGGTGCCGTATTTTAAAACTAAAACCGCAGAATCTAGTACGATATTATCCCCAAAAACTAAATCGTTGCTTGGCAAGTTGAGGGTAGCTGCAACTGCTGCTTTGGTAATTCCGGTGTAGGGGTCTTTTAAGTAACCAATTGGGTACTGTGACAGGTTTTGGGTAATGACATTATCTTCGGCAACGGTTGTTGCCTTAACGGTGCTATTGTCTGCAATGGCTGTATTGATACCGAAGTTCGCAACATCCAAGCCTATTTCATCCGGATTGTTGCAGGCTTGCAAAATAAAAAGACTTATCAACAGAGTTAATAAGCCTAATTTATAGTTCTTCATAGATTTAACCGTCATAACTTAAACCATAGATACCAGTTCGTCGTTGGTAATCTCTTGGTAAAGGTTGTAATAATTTTCGAAATCTGCAGTGGCTGAAAAGTCTAAAACAGGCTTATTGGCTTTTTTAACAAACTTTAACACTTCGTCATTCAGATTTTCACTTCCAAACACCACAGCATCTGAATACGAGATGGCGCCTTGATGCAGCGCATCGTTATCTGCCGACTGGTAAGCTTGTGTATGGGCGGATTCCATACCATTCATAACGGCCTTACGGGCAAATTCGGTATGCAATTTCTCCGAAAACTGATCTTCTTCGTAAACAGAGTACACTACTTTTGAGTTTTTGAAGGTTGGATCGTCTTTATAAATTGTTTTTAAATACGCTGGGACCAAAGCTGTCATCCAGCCATGGCAATGTACCACATCAGGCGACCAGCCTAGTTTTTTTACTGTTTCTAAAGCACCCTTGCAGAAGAAAATAGTACGCTCATCGTTATCGTCAAAGAACTTATTTCCGTTGTCTCTGAAAACGTGTTTACGTTGGAAATAATCTTCGTTATCTAGAAAATAAACCTGCATTCGGGCAGCGGGTATTGAGGCCACCTTAATGATTAATGGATTATCGTTATCGTCTATAATAATATTCATTCCCGATAAACGGATCACCTCGTGTAAACGGTTACGACGTTCATTAATGTTTCCAAAACGAGGCATCAGGATACGAATTTCGTAACCTTTGTCTTGCATGGCTTGAGGCAATTTTCGGGTAATTTCAGCAATCTTAGTTAGCTCCAGGAAAGGCGACATCTCGTGGGTAATAAACAGAAGCTTCGTTTTTGCCATCTCGGATTTGGTTTTGATTTTAAAAAAGGAAATTAGAAGGCAAAGATAAGCATTATATTATGATTTATCAACGAAATAAGCAAAACCGCTTTGCTTTTCTGATAGATTTGAGCATTTTTGAAAGCTACATACAGACACTTCTCCATACTTGAAAATTTTCAATACCAAAGCCGAACTTGAGCAACATCTGAGTGTGCTTAAACACAAAGGACTCCGCATTGGGTTTGTACCTACCATGGGGGCCTTGCATCAGGGGCACCTTTCTTTAATCAATTTGGCGAAACAGCAAACCGATGTGGTGGTTTGCAGCATCTTTGTGAATCCAACCCAATTTAATGACCCTAAGGATTTGGAGCTTTACCCCAAGCCGATTGCCAGTGATATTGAAAAGTTAGAAAGTGTTGATTGTGATGTCCTGTTTAACCCCGTAACTTCCGAAATGTATTCGGAAAACGAGCAATGGGCACTAGATTTGGATGGACTGGATTTGTTGCTGGAAGGCGAACAACGCCCGGGGCATTATCAGGGTGTAACCCAAATTGTCAAAAAACTATTTGATTGTGTTCAACCTCAGAAGGCATTCTTTGGTCAGAAAGATTACCAGCAGTTTTTGGTTATTGAGAAAATGGTCAAAAAACTGGCAATGAAGGTTGAATTGGTGATGTGTCCGATTGTACGTGAGGCAGATGGATTGGCCATGAGCTCCAGAAATATCAGACTCAGTGCTGAGGAAAGAAAAAACGCCTTAGCCATTTACCAGACCTTATGCTGGATGAAAGACCAATTTGGTCACTGCGATTTGCACGAATTGAAAGCCCTGGGCAGAGAGAAGTTGGGGAAAAGTCCTGGTATTGTTTTAGAGTACCTGGAAATTTGTGATGGCGACTCACTAATTGAAGCTACGGACCAAAATCCTCAAAAATTAGTCATTCTGGTGGCTGCCAAACTTGGTAAAACCCGATTAATTGACAATATCCTGCTCAAATAAACTCATCCCCCTTTAAATTATTATTACTTTTGCCCTATGATTATCGAGGTATTAAAATCTAAAATACACCGGGCTAAAGTTACCCAAGCCGAACTCAACTATGTGGGAAGTATTACCATTGATGAAGATTTAATGGATGCCGCCAACATTATTGCTAATGAGAAAGTTCAGGTGGTCAACAACAATAACGGTGCTCGTTTTGAAACGTATGTAATTAAGGGTGAACGTGGCAGTGGCATTGTGTGCTTGAACGGAGCCACCGCACGCTTGGCTCAAGTGGGCGACATCGTAATCATTATGTCTTATGGATCATTACCGATGGATGCTGCCAAAGCCTACCAACCCATTTTGGTTTTTCCTGACGATAACAACCGTCTAACCCAATAAGCCAACATTGAATTCGAGAATATTCTCAGTCGTAAAATATCTTCTCTTTCTTAGCCTAGCTATTTTCTTGCTGTATTGGACATTTCAGGGTCAGGATATTGGCAGTTTATTCAATAACATTCAACAAGCAAATTACTTGTGGGTGTTGGCCTCTGTGCTTGCTTGTTTAATTGCCCATGTATTACGAGCCATCCGCTGGACCTTACTGATAGAACCACTCGGTTATAACATCTCTACTAAAAACGCATTCTATGCCGTAATGATTGGTTACCTGGCCAATTTGGCTTTCCCGAGGCTAGGTGAAGTTTCACGATGTGGCGTATTGCACAAAACGGATAAAGTTCCGATGAACCAATTGCTTGGCACAGTAATTACCGAAAGGCTGTTTGATTTACTATTGTTGCTCAGCACCACCTTGCTGGCTATACTTTTGGAATTTAAGCGGATTTCGGGCTTTATTTACCAACACGTATGGCTGAAACTTGAAACAGTTTTTGCCGATGGACTTGTGCTGTGGATGAGCTTAATCAGCATGGTATTGATTTTGTTTTTTTACGTAATCAGATTAAAAATTCGCGTCCTGATAAAGCCTTTCTCGAACAGCCTCAAGGGCTTTAAAAGTGGTTTACTTTCATTTTGGGGGATGAAAAATAAAGGCCCTTTTATGTTACTATCGGTACTGATCTGGTTTTGCTATTTCTTATCCACCTATCTTTGCTTTTTTGCACTCTCGGACACAGCTGAACTGAGTCCACTTGCAGCCTTATCGGCATTGGTGTTGGGCAGCTTGGGTATGATCGTACCCGTACAAGGAGGTATTGGAGCATTTCATTGGATGGTAGCCGAAGGTCTTGGCTTGTATGGCATCGACAAACTCCATGGACTTGCATTTGCCACGCTCATCCATTCCACTCAACTACTCGTAATTCTTATCATTGGGGGCATAAGCCTAATCCCTACATTGCTCTATCGCAACAAGAATTAGCACAATGTTAATTCAATATCAAAATCTTACACGGTGGTATTCAAAATGAGATTAAATAGTATTTTTGGTCCAAACTAAACAAAAGTACAACCTATGCAATTCCAATTCACCGAAGAACAATTAATGATTCAACAGGCAGCCCGCGATTTTGCGCAAAACGAATTAAAGCCTGGTGTTATTGAACGAGATGAGCACCAAAAATTTCCAGCCGAGCAGATCAAACAATTGGGCGAACTGGGGTTTTTGGGCATGATGGTAGATCCGAAATACAATGGTGCGGGTTTAGATACCGTTTCCTATGTGTTGGCAATGGAAGAATTATCGAAAATAGATGCCTCTGCTTCGGTAGTAGTTTCAGTGAATAATTCGCTAGTTTGCTACGGATTAGAAAAATACGGTAGTGAAGAACAAAAAGAGAAATACCTAAAACCTTTAGCTGCCGGAGAGATTATCGGAGCCTTCTGTCTTTCTGAGCCGGAAGCAGGTTCTGATGCTACTTCTCAACGTACTACCGCCATTGACATGGGCGATCATTATCTCCTTAACGGGACTAAAAACTGGATTACCAACGGGGGAAATGCCTCTGTTTATCTGGTAATTGCACAAACCGATACCGAAAAAGGACACCGTGGAATCAATGCCCTGATCGTAGAAAAAGGTATGGAAGGGTTCAGCATCGGACCAAAAGAAAATAAATTGGGTATCCGCGGATCAGATACGCACTCTTTGATGTTCACCGATGTGAAAGTTCCTAAAGCCAACCGAATTGGTGAGGATGGTTTTGGCTTCAAATTTGCCATGAAAACCCTAGAAGGTGGACGAATTGGTATTGCCGCACAAGCACTTGGCATTGCCGCCGGAGCTTACGAATTGTCTGTTCAATATGCGAAAGAACGCCAGGCGTTTGGAAAACCAATTGCCGATCATCAGGCAATTCAATTCAAATTGGCCGATATGGCAACCGAAATTGAAGCTGCCCGTTTATTGTGTTTAAAAGCAGCCTGGTTAAAAGACCAAGGTTTGCCTTACGCACAGGCTAGTTCAATGGCTAAGTTATTTGCCTCTGAAGTGGCTATGAAAACTACGGTTGAGGCTGTACAGGTACATGGCGGATACGGCTTTGTGAAAGAATTCCATGTAGAACGTTTAATGCGTGATGCAAAAATTACTCAAATTTATGAGGGCACTTCAGAAATTCAGCGTATTGTTATCGCTAGAGAAGTGCTGAAATAATTTAATACTCAAAATGAAAAAAACACTGCAACAACTCTTCTGCCTAAGCTTTATTGTACTGATGTTCAATGCTTGTCAGCCTGCTGGTATTGCAGATTTACAGAGTGGTATTTGGCGAGCCACGCTAAAAACCGAGACGGGTGTAGAAATACCTTTCAATTTTGAGTTGAGCGATTCTGCCGGTAAAAAGATCATTCACATCATCAACGGCAAAGAACGTTTCCGGGTGGATGAAATTGTACAAGAAGGCGATTCTATCCGCATACAAATGCCTTTGTTCGATTCTGAAATAAAAGCTGTACTCGATGGCAAGCAATTGAGTGGTAAATGGGTTAAACACTTGGCTACAACCGATGTAGCTATGGATTTTGCCGCCCAGCATGATGTAAACTGGCGATTTTTTGAAGCAAGCCCATCAGCCAAAGTTGATTTAACAGGAAAATGGTCTACAACATTTATCAGTGCCGATGGCAAAGACACTACCCTGGCCATTGGTCAGTTTAGCCAAGAAGGATCTAAATTATACGGTACTTTTTTAACCACCACCGGAGATTACCGGTTTTTAGAGGGTAGCGTATCCGGAGATAAGTTTTACCTGTCCTGCTTTGATGGTTCTCATGCTTACTTGTTTAGTGGAAAAGTGAAAGGCAATACCATTAGCGACGGTAAAATGTATTCGGGCTATTCTGCTATCGAAAACTGGACCGCCACAAAAGACGATCAAGCTGTTTTGCCAGATGCCTATAGTTTAGTGGGCTTAAAACCGGGTTACAAAACCATCGATTTCTCCTTTCATGATTTAGACGGTAAACCCGTATCACTTAAAGATTCGGAGTTTAAAAATAAAGTGGTGATTGTTCAGTTTTTTGGCTCTTGGTGTCCAAACTGTATGGACGAAACAGCTTTTATGGTTCCTTTTTACAATCGATACAAAGATAAAGGCCTCGCTGTTGTAGGTTTAGGTTACGAACGTACCACCGATGCAGAACGATCCAGAAAAAATATCAATCGATTAAAAGACCGTTTTCAAGTACCTTACCCATTGTTGATTACCGGATATACCAATGACAAAGTCGAGGTAGTAAAAAGTATTCCGATGTTAAACGGTTTTATGGCGTTCCCAACCACCATCATCATCGATAAAAAAGGTGAAGTACGTAAAATACATACCGGCTTTTCCGGACCAGGTACTGGTAAATATTATACGGAGTTTGCTGAAGAGTTTGAAAAGTTGATTCAGGATTTACTAGCAGAATAACTAATCGTCATCGCCTTCTGGTGTCAAAAGTCCGAATACCATTTTGAGCAGAGCCAGTACTGCAGCAAATACCATTGCTGAGAAAAAGCCGGTTGTATGAAAACCGTCTAGCCAATTATCCACCAGTAAAACCATGAATACGGTAATTACAAAAGACATTAAGCCGAGGGTAAGAAAATTGATGGGAAAAGTAAGAATACGCAATACAGTTCCGATGGTAGCGTTAACCAAACCTAATAACAAGCCTGCAACAATGGCGGTTAAATAATTATCAACGGTAACACCAGGAATAATGTAAGCTGCAAGTGCCACAGCTAGCCCGGTTAGCAAAATCTCAACTATAAATTTCATAACTTGAATTTAGTTTAAAAAATCATTCATGCATCAAAAGCACACGTTAAATTTAGTTTTAGTAGTGATGTTAGCCTTATGTGCTTGTACAGGTAACACAAAAAATATAAAAAGTGTTGATCTAGCGGTAAAGTTATCTGCAGATAGCAGTAGCGTAGTGCTCAGTAATTTGCCTGCCGATCTGATTAATGAACTCGGTTCCGAAAAATTGATATTTGATGAAGGAAAACGTTTTTTTGAGGTTTATCAGGAACCCCTTGATCCAGATCTGCGTGACCTGCAAAAGCCCATACCCGGTGATTACCAAGTAAAAAACAAGGATTTGGCCTTTACACCCCATGTGCCATTTCAAAAAGGTAAGGCCTATTTTGTGCTGGTTTTTGCAAAAAATCTAAGTTTAAACCCTATTAAAATGCTTCAAAAAAATAGCTGGCAAATTGCCGAACAGCCATTGGAATACAAATTCAGCTACTAAACACTTGAAAAACGAATAATTTGTCTTATATTTGCAGGGATTGAAGAGGGGACCGTGTCCCCTCTTTTTATTTTTCAGTACTCGAGCATGAAAATAGAGCAACGTGTTACAGCACTGGTTGAAGAAAAAATTGCCGACCGCCCCGATTTGTTTCTAGTGCAGGTAAAAATGCACAGCAACGGCAAGTTGACAATTTTGGCCGACGGCGATCAGGGCCTAAGCATTCAGGATTGTGTAGCCATCAGCCGTCATGTGGGTTTTCATTTAGAGGAAGAAAATGCACTAGAGCAAGCTTACAATTTGGAGGTTTCCTCACCTGGGGTAGACATGCCGCTTCAACTGCTGAGACAATACGTTAAAAATGTGGGTAGAAGCTTAAGCGTTAAACTCACAGACGGAACCAAAACAGAGGGTAAATTGCTGAAGGCAGATGATCAAAGCATCTGCATTGCAGAAACTAAAAAAGAAAAGGGCAAAAAAGCCCAGATAATAGAACGCGAAATTGCGTTTGTTGATATAGCAGAAAGTAAGGTTTTAATTTCATTTAAGTAAAATGAGCAACATTAATTTAATCGATTCCTTTCAGGAGTTTAAAGATTTCAAAAACATCGACCGCCCAACCGTAATTAGTGTGTTGGAAGAAGTTTTTCGTAGCATGCTGCGTAAACGTTTTGGTACGGATGAAAATTGCGACGTAATTGTGAACCCAGATAACGGGGATTTAGAGATTTGGCGTACGCGTATCGTTATGGAAGATGGTTTTTCTGAAGATGACGATTTAGAAATTGAATTAGGTGAAGCTAAACAATACGACTCTTCCTTAGAAGTTGGCGATGAATTTATCGAGCAAATCACTTTAGAAAGCTTTGGTCGCCGTGCCATCTTAGCTGCCCGCCAAACTTTGGTTTCTAAAATTTTAGAACTGGAGAAAGACGAGATCTTTAAAAAATACAAAGATCGCGTAGGCGAAATTGTAACGGGTGAGGTTTACCAGGTTTGGAAAAAAGAGACTTTGGTTTTGGATGATGAGGGTAATGAACTAATCTTGCCTAAAACTGAGCAAATTCCTGCCGATTACTTCAAAAAAGGTGATGCCGTTCGTGCAGTAATTCAAGAAGTAGAAATGGTAAATAGCAACCCAAAAATTATCATTTCACGTACTGCACCAGAATTCTTACAGCGTTTGTTCGAGATGGAGGTTCCTGAAATTTTCGACGGTTTAATCACCATCAAGAAAATTGTACGTGAACCGGGAGAGCGTGCTAAGGTAGCTGTAGAATCATACGACGACCGTATCGATCCGGTTGGCGCCTGTGTAGGTATGAAAGGTTCTCGTATACACGGTATCGTAAGAGAACTGAAAAATGAAAACATTGATGTGATCAATTATACCAATAACCTTTCATTATACATTCAACGTGCATTAAGTCCGGCAAAAATCACCAGCATTAAATTAGATGATGCCGAAAAGAGAGCAGCCGTGTACTTAAAACCAGATCAAGTTTCATTGGCCATCGGTCGTGGAGGACACAACATTAAATTAGCCGGCAAATTAACCGGTTACGAAATTGATGTATACCGCGAAAATGCAGAAGAAGACGAGGAGGATGTGGATTTGGAAGAATTCTCAGATGAAATTGAAGGCTGGATTATTGATGAGTTGAAACGTATCGGGTTAGATACGGCAAAATCAGTATTGGCATTAAGTGCCGATGAACTGGCCAAACGTACCGATTTAGAGGAAGATACCGTAAACGACGTGCTGGATATCTTGCGTGCCGAATTCGAATAAACGAAAAAGCATTTGGCGTGTTGAAAGAATAAATACAGCATAAGCCGTTAAAAAACATATTTTTGTAGTATACAGAAGCTAAAAATTAGCAATTATTAAATGTCAGAAGGTAAAAACATCAACTTACTTAAAGCCGCAAAAGAGCTGAATATTGGCTTGTCTACAGCTGCCGAGTTTTTGTCCAAAAAAGGATTCGCTGTTCAGGCTAGTCCTATGTTCAAACTCGAGCCAGCCATGTACGATGCGCTATTGAAAGAGTTTCAAGGCGATAAGATCGTTAAGGAAGAAGCTAAGCAAATTGCGATTGGCAAAATCCGCCGCGAAGATGTACCTGCTCCTGCGGAAAAACCAGCTGCGGCTCCAAAACGCCCTGAGGCTTTTGAGCAGGAAGAAATTCTGATAAAAAATACCGGTTCATTTGCTCAGCCTGAAAAACCAAAAGCGGTTGAAGAAAAACCAGAGGCCTTAAAAGGACCAAAAGTGGTGGGTAAAATTGATTTGGATGAATTGAATACCAAAACTCGTCCGGAGAAAAAAACAGAACCTGCTCCTGCTGCGCAAGCGGTTGAACCAAAAACTGAAGAGCCGGCCAAAGAAGAACCCAAAGCTCCAGCTGCACCAGAAAATGAGGTGGTACGTGCCAAAGCAAGTCGCCTAACTGGACCAAACGTGGTTGGTAAAATTGATTTACCAGAACCTAGAAAATCAGGTCCGATTGCTTCATCGTCTGATGCGAATGCAGATCATAAACGTAAACGTAAGCGTAAAGAGTTTGGTGGAGGACCAGGTCAAGGCTCCAATACCGGCCGGAACGATTTCCGCAAACCACGTGAAGTGGCTAAGGAAGAGCCTTCAGATAAAGAAATTCAAGACCAGATCAAAGCAACGCTTGCTCGTTTAAGCGGTGCTGGAAAATCTGGAAAATTTGCTCAAAGAGCCAAATTACGTCGCCAAAAACGCGATGATGTGGCCCAATCTGCAGAAGAAGCTGCACTAGAAAAAGAGCTACAATCTAAAGTACTAAAGGTTACCGAGTTCGTAACCGCCAATGAATTGGCAAAAATGATGGACGTACAGGTTACTCAAATCATTTCGACGTGTATGGCTTTGGGAATGTTCGTATCCATTAACCAACGCCTGGATGCCGAAACCTTGAGCATTGTTGCCGACGAGTTTGGTTTCGAAGTGGAATTTGTAAAACCTGAAGATGAAGAAACCTCTTCATTGGAAGAAGAAGATGCACCAGAAAACTTAAAACCTCGTGCCCCAATTGTTACCGTAATGGGTCACGTAGACCATGGTAAAACCTCACTCCTTGATTTTATACGTAAAACAAACGTAATTGCTGGTGAAGCTGGTGGAATTACCCAACACATCGGTGCTTATGAAGTAACGCTAGAAAGCGGAAATAAAATTACCTTCTTGGATACACCGGGTCACGAAGCCTTTACAGCGATGCGTGCTCGTGGTGCCAAAGTAACAGATATTGCCATTATTGTGATTGCTGCAGACGATGCCGTGATGCCTCAAACCAAAGAAGCTATCAATCACGCTCAGGCAGCCGGAGTTCCTATTGTATTTGCATTTAGTAAGGTAGATAAACCTGGAGCGAATGCAGATAAAATCAGAGAGCAATTATCAACTATGAACATTCTGGTTGAAGATTGGGGCGGTAAATATCAGAGTCAGGAAATTTCGGGTAAAACCGGCCAGGGTGTTGATGCACTCTTAGATAAAGTATTGTTAGAAGCCGAATTACTGGAACTGAAAGCTAACCCGAATAAACGGGCAGTTGGTACAGTAATTGAAGCTGCATTAGATAAAGGTAGAGGTATTGTAACCACCGTATTAATCCAGTCTGGAACACTACAAGTTGGTGATCCGATATTAGCCGGATGCTATAGCGGAAGGGTGAAAGCCTTAACCAACGAACGTGGCCAGAAAGTAGAAAAAGCCGGACCAAGTACACCAGTACAGGTTTTGGGTATGCAAGGTGCGCCTACTTCGGGCGATAAGTTCAACGCCATGGAGAGTGAGGTGGAAGCCCGAGAAATTGCCAATAAACGCTTGCAATTACAGCGTGAGCAAGGTTTACGTACACAGAAACACATCACCCTGGATGAGATTGGTCGTCGTTTGGCTATCGGAAACTTCAAGGAGTTGAATGTAATTGTAAAAGGTGACGTGGACGGTTCTATCGAAGCATTATCTGATTCCTTATTGAAATTATCTACCGAAGAAATACAGGTAAATATCATCCATAAATCAGTAGGTCAGATTTCCGAATCTGATGTATTGTTGGCCTCAGCATCTGATGCGATTATCATCGGTTTCCAGGTACGTCCATCACAGGGTGCACGTAAACTTGCCGAGCAGGAACAAATTGATATCCGCTTGTATTCCATCATCTACGACGCTATCAATGAAGTAAAAGCCGCGATGGAAGGTATGTTGGCGCCTGAATTTGAAGAGAAAATTACCGCTAACGTAGAAATCCGCGAAGTGTTCAAAATCAGCAAGGTGGGAACGATTGCCGGATGTATGGTACTAGATGGTAAAATTAACCGCAACAGCAGTGTGCGTATTATTCGCGATGGTGTAGTAGTTTACACCGGCGAGTTGGCTTCCTTGAAACGTTTTAAAGAAGATGTGAAAGAAGTGGCAACGGGTTACGAATGCGGTCTGAACATCCAAAACTTCAACGATATCAAAGTAGGCGACATTGTTGAAGCATACGAGCAAGTTGAGGTTAAACGGAAGCTTTAATCCGTAGAAATAAAATTGAAAAAGCCCCTGAAACTTTCAGGGGCTTTTTTTATAGAAACAGATTCCGAATATCGGCATCAAACTGGCGCTCTTCTTCTTTGATGCGGGAAATATAAGCAGCAAACAGTGCTTGTTGCTTCTCAAAATCTGCAAAACATTGCCTGATCTTACCAATCACTTCCGGTATCTGTTGCGCTGTGTCTTCGAATTTGAATCCCTTAGGCAGGGGCAAATCAGCATCAAAAGCTGCCGAGCCTCGTTTACCGGTAATTATGCAACAGCCCATTACTGCCGCTTCACGCGGGAAACGGTCTTTACCCGGATGCTGGCCAAAATCTATATAAACCTTACTTTCTGCCAAAGTATCTGCAACTTGTTTAGGGCTCATGTTTTCCAGGGGTATCCAGTTTAGGTCGGGTGCAGCAGCCATCAGTTGCTGGGTGAATTCAAAACCTTTCTTCGGATTGTACAATACCTGATCTTTTTTTGCGGCCAGGTTTACTTTAGCAGATTCAGCCAAAAAAACGGAGCTTAAGTAATCCGATAAATAGGAAATATTTTGAAATCCCTTTTGAAGAAGAAAATCCATGGCATAAGCCGATTGTGCCAAATGGTAATACTTGGGATGGGCTAACAATTCATTGATACCTGGCATTTCTGGGATTACAGGCCTTCCCCTCAACCGGGAGTTCCATTTAGAAAAGATGGATTTCTTGCTTTTTTGAGCAATAAAAAGATAGTTGTCTACACTTAACCACCAGATTACTTTGTGTGTACGATTTAAGTTTTTATCAGATAAGTTAGCTAATAGTATCTCAGGAAATATAACCAAGCTAGCTTCTTGATTTTCTACTAGATGAGTAAAAGGTACTTGATAATGCAAATAATTGGGATGAACCGAGTTAGTTGGATTAGGCGGAAAATAGTACATCTGAGCATCCAAACCCATCTTTATCAGTTTATGCCCCAATTGGTGTAAAAGTTCTGGTCCGCCCGTAGCCAGTTGTGCAGGACATAAAATGTAGATCTTCTTATATTTTTTAAAATTCATCACCCAGACTAATTGAATTCATCACGAACAGCCTTTAATGCCGATGCGATTACCTGATGCATATCGTAGTAGCGGTATTCGGCCAGTCTTCCACCAAATATTACCTTTTCTTCCTGTTGAGATAAGGCTTTGTATTGATTGTAAACTGCAGTATTCTGGTCGTTATTTATAGGATAATAAGGCTCGGTGTCTTTTCCGGCCATCATGGGATACTCGTAAGTAATTACTGTTTTGTCCTGTTGGCCAAATTCGAAATGTTTATGTTCAATGATGCGGGTGTAGGGCGTTTCGGCATCGGTATAATTTACCACAGCATTACCCTGAAAATTGGACTGATCTAAGGTTTGGTGTTCAAAACGAAGACCTCGGTAATCAAGTGCCCCAAACCGGTGATCGTAATACTCATCAATCTTACCAGTATAAACTACTTTTTTGGCCAAACCTTCAAAATATGCCCTATGGTCAAAGAAATTGGTATCGAGCTTTACTTCTATACCTTTCAGTAACCCATCAATAATTTGGTTATAGCCGCCCTCGGGAATACCCTGGTATTTATCGTTAAAATAGTTATTATCGAACGTAAAACGGACGGGCAAACGCTTGATGATGAAAGCCGGCAATTCTTTCGCACTCATTCCCCACTGTTTCTCTGTATAATGTTTGATGAGTTTTTCATAAATATCAGGGCCCACCAGCAATAAGGCTTGTTCTTCGAGGTTTTTAGGCTGGTTAAAGGGTAAACTGCTGATCTGTTCAGCAATTTTTGCCTGTGCCTCCTCGGGGGTTTTTACTCCCCAAAGCTGGTAAAAGGTATTCATGTTGAACGGAAGGTTGTACAACTCTCCCTTATAGTTAGCCACTGGCGAATTGGTATACCGGTTGAAAACCGCAAACTGGTTGACATAATCCCAGATGCCCTTATCATTGGTATGAAATATATGAGCACCGTACCAATGTACATTAATACCTGCTATGTTTTCACAATAGACATTACCTCCGGCATGGGCTCTTTTATCAATAACTAGGCATTTTTTTCCTTTTTTATGTGCTTCATGAGCAAATACAGATCCGAAAAGCCCGGAGCCCACAATTAAATAATCGTACATACAGCTAACTAATGTCTAAATATAGTTTTTGTTTGGAATAACTGAATAGACTTAAACCTGATGCTTGCGCTTTGGTTTGAAAAACTTGAAGAACTGTCTGACAAAAAAAAGAATCGGGGGAGTATTAATAAAAAAACTACCCAATCGATTACCAGAGAGATAAAAACGGGTGATGGTCGTTGATATGAATCGAGCTCTAAAGGCCTTACGATATTTTTTTATCAATTGTTTACGTATCTGAAAAAAATGAGCATCGGCATTTCCATCACTTTTATGGATTAAGTTAAAATCTATGACGTAACTGTTGTAGCCCAATACTTTTGCAATTACACAAAGGTCGGTACCGTAAAGATGAAACCCAGACAAATCAGCAGAGAGAGCCAAATTTGCCGAATTTTTGACAACCATAAAGTTTTCATCAACTGTAATGGATTGTAAGGGTAAATCTGGTTCATGTAATTTATTACCTGAATTTTGGGTGAGATGCATGGCCAAGTATTTGAAATTTATTCCGCCTGCATTAGATAAAATAGCCCATTGAGGATCAACGCTATCCATGTATTCAATTTGCTTTGTTAACTCTTGAATACCTGCATCATGCAAAATAATATCCTGATGGCATAAAATGATATACTTACCCTGAGCTTTTCTGAGGAATTGATTTAATCCGGAAAAAGCATCAAATGCATTGTGAGCAGAATTGTCGATGCATAAATATTCACATTGCTTACGATCAAAACCAGCTTTAATATAAGATTCGACCATTTCGCGATACTCATCCGGTTTGGATACAAGTGTGCAAATAGAAAATAGGAAAGGGAAAGTTTCCTTATCGGTCAGTGTTTTAGCGAGTTGTTGATCAATCATTAAAAATCTGCATTTCAATTAATTTGCGGTACAAACCGTTTGCCTTTATAAGTTCTTGGTGATTCCCTTCTTCTACAATCTTCCCGGCTTCCAAAACCACAATCTTATCGGCATTCTGAATGGTACTTAAACGATGGGCAATAACCAAAGATGTTCTGTTCTGCATCAGTTTGCTCAAGGCATCTTGCACCAATTTCTCTGACTCTGTATCTAAGGCAGAAGTTGCTTCATCTAACAGCATAATTGGAGGGTTTTTTAGTACAGCACGGGCAATGCATAAACGCTGACGTTGTCCTCCAGATAGTTTTAATCCGCGATCGCCGATATTGGTTTGGTAGCCATTCTCTGTATGCGTAATAAATTCATGAGCATTGGCAATTTCAGCAGCCCTAATAACTTCCTCTTCGGTTGCGTCTGGCTTACCAAAAGCAATGTTGTTAAAAATTGTATCGTTAAACAATATGGATTCCTGGTTCACAATACCCATCTGATAACGGAAAGATTCCATGCTTAATTGTTTAATGTCATGACCATCAAAAAGAATTTTTCCTTCATGAGGATCCATAAAACGAGGAATGAGATCCATTAGCGTAGATTTTCCGGCACCGGAAGGCCCAACCAAAGCAACTGTCTGCCCGGCCTCTAGAACCAGATTAATTTCTTTCAGTACCTTTCTTTTACCGTAAGCAAATGAAACATCTTCAAATTTGATGCTTTTCTTGAATTTGGGTGCTTGCTTGGCCGTGCTATCATCAATTACTTCTGATTGCAAATCAATCAATTCCAAAACACGCTCACCTGCAGCAATGCCTTGATGTATCTGACTAAACGAATCGGTGATGGCTTTAGCCGGACGCATAACTTGTGAGAATAAGGCGATGTAGGTGATGAAAGCTGGTGCTTCTAAACCTGTATCACCGTTTAAAATCAAATATCCTCCGTACAACACAATGCCACAAACCACAGCAACGCCTAAAAATTCAGATACGGGTGAGGCCAATTGCTGTCGACGTGCCATCGCCTTGATTAGTCGGGTATACTGCTGATTTTCGGTATCAAATTTATCTTTTATCCACGGGGTGGCATTAAATGCTTTAATGATTTTAATACCCGAGAGTGCTTCATCTAAAAAACTCACCATAGTTCCCAACGATTGCTGGGCTGCAACAGCTTGCTGCCTCAAACGTTTTACCAGGTGACCAATTATCAATCCCGAAATCGGAATAATCAACAAGGCAAACAAAGTAAGCTTTGCAGATATCATGAACAACATCACGATGTAGGCAATCAATTGAACCGGTTCTTTGAAAACTACTTGCAAAGTACTGGTTACCGAAAATTGAACCACCTGTACATCAGACGAAACTTTAGACATGATATCGCCCTTACGCTCATTGTTGAAATAACCCCAGTGCAAGTTCATCACATTGTTAAATACAGCCCTTCTGAGGTTCAGTAAGGTATGGGCCCTCAGGTTTTCCATAATTCGCTGAGAGAGGTAGCGAAAAAGGTTAGACAGAAAAACTGAAACGATGATGCTAACACATACCCATTGCAATGCGCCCCATGTTCCGTATTGCTGAATGGCCAATTGTACGTAGTACTTAAATTGAGCCATGATATCGAAACTGTTTTGAGGTTTAACTAGACCAGTTGCTACAGCTTGATTACCGTCTTTAAAAAAGAGCGTTTGTAATAAAGGCGCCAACAATGCCAAATTCAGTGTATTAAAGACAATAGCCAGAATTGTCGTCAGGATATACGGAATGGCAAACTTTTCAATCGGTTTGGCAAATGAAAGCAGGCGAAAATAGGTTTTCATCTAATGGATTCGATGTGTAAAGTTAAGTTTTTGATTGGTTATCCATTAATTGCACTTGACCCTATTGCAAAATACTAAGATTGTAAGCCGAAGCTGAGTTCTTCCCCTGCCAACAACTGCTCCATTTCTTGCTGCACATCGCTTAACGATTTTGATTCACCTTGCTTTTCCATCAACTGGTTTAGGCGCTCACGCGATTGCTTAACTTGAGCAAAGTTACCAAAGAAAAGATAGAGGGATCTGTAAAAGTAAAACTTGCCCATTAGCCACATTACCAGGCTCTCTAAAAGCAAGCGGAAATACCACATACATTTAGCTAAACCGTCTAAATGTATGGCGTGAACCAGCATCTTATTTCTAAAATAAATGCCTTTTACCCAATTGCGGGTACGATAACTTTTGGTAGTTGATGATGGTTCGTGTAAGCAAAACGTATCTGGATGGTAATAACACTTCCAGCCCATTCTCCAGGCTCGTAATCCCAAATCAAAATCCTCATAATAAAATGGTGAAAAAATCTCATCGAAACCTCCCAGTATCTTTAGTTTTTCGGCATCAACTAGGGCATTTGCACCAGAAAGATACGCCGTAGGGATTCTTTTTTTTGGATTTTTGATAGTAAAAAATTGGTTGGGACTAATTTTGAAACCCTTTAAACTAAACAACCTAGCGGTATCTTGAACCTCAAGATCATTAGCACCCTTAATTTTAGACATCACACCAAACGTATCTGCATTTTTGAAGTAGTCCATTTGGCCCTCAAAATAGTTCGGACTTAGCTGAATATCTGAATTAAGTAATAAGATATAATTGTATTGAGCATGAGTTATACCGACATTACAGGTTGCTGAAAATCCGGAGTTTTTCTCCTTTTCAAGCAGAATAATCTCTGGATAATATTGGGTAATAAACGCTATAGAGTCATCTTTAGAACAGTCGTCCACGATGATAACCTCATAGCGTAAACCCGAATTTTTCAATGCCGTAAAAACAGATGGCAAATTGTTTTCCAGCAATTTTCTACCGTTATAATTCGGGATAATTACGGATATATTCGTTTCCTTCATCATTCAGAGGCTTTAAGCAGCAGTTTGCTTATAGCAAACGAAAATACCGTTTATTTATCATTAGCCTAAGCCTTTCGGGTGATGATTTTGCAATCTGAATAAAAAACGTGTTTTTTGTACTACAGCGGATTTCAAAATGATGCAAAAAGGCGATTTTAAAAGTTTATCGAGAGCTTTAACTTTGGTTGAAAACAACCTCCAGGGTTCGCAAGAGCTGTTGAAGTCCATAAAACCAAACCCAGATATTCCGGTAATCGGCATTACGGGGCCTCCTGGAGCCGGAAAGAGCACGCTGGTAAACGCCCTGATTAATAAATTAAGCAAAGCCGGAAAGTATGTGGCCGTTCTGGCCATTGATCCTACTTCTCCGTTCAATCTGGGTTCATTGCTTGGTGACCGTATTCGTATGGCTGAGCAGTTCAATAAACCCAATGTCTTTATCCGCTCCTTGGCCACCAGAGGCTCTTTGGGTGGTTTATCTACCAAAACCATCGAAATGTCCGATGTACTTCGGGCGTCTGGTTTTGATTACATTTTAATTGAAACCGTGGGTGTAGGGCAATCTGAGGTAGAAATTGCCGGATTAGCTGATATTACTTTAGTGGTTTTGGTTCCCGAATCGGGAGATGAAATTCAAGGAATTAAATCGGGTTTGATGGAAATAGCCAATGTATTTGTAGTAAATAAAGCCGACCGCGAAGGCGCTGAAGCTTTTGCCAATAACCTGAAAAAACTAAGCGGACAGAAAGAAAAGTCCATTCCCGTAATCAGTACAGTAGCAAGCAAAGGCACCGGGATTGATGAGCTGATTCAATTGATTGAAGAAGGCAATTCAAACATCAACTCCAGAAAGGGCTTGCTCCTGGCAGAAAAGGCATGGAATTTGATTTTGCATCAATTGGGGGCTGCATACGACAAACAAAAGCTCCAGCAGGATATTGCTGAAGCTTCAAAAGATAAAGACTTTAATCTTTACCAATTTATAGAAAAATGGACTAAGCGTTCATAATCTCTTCTATTTCCTCTGCTTCTACCGGAATATCGGCCATCAGATCAATATTACCATTCGGTGTAATCAGGATATTATTTTCTAATCGGATACCCAAACCTTCCTCCGGGATGTAAATACCGGGTTCGCAGGTTAAAATATTACCTGCTTCAAACGCTTTGTATCGGCTAGCAAAATCGTGAACATCTATACCTAAATGGTGCGAAGTACCGTGCATGAAGTATTTCTTATACAATGGTGCGGCCGGATCTTGCTTAGCCACATCGTGCTTATCCAATAAGCCCAAACCAATCAGTTCACTTTGCATTAGCTTACCGACTTCCTCGTGGTATTCGTTCCAAATGGTACCAGCAACTAGCATTTTAGTTGCGGCACGCATTACCCGAAGAACCGCTTGATAAACCTCTTTCTGACGTTTGGTAAAACGACCATTTACAGGAATTGAGCGACTCATATCGGCATTGTAATTGGCATATTCTGCACCGAAATCAAACAGAATTACATCTCCATCACGACATACCTGGTTGTTATCGTTGTAGTGCAAAATAGTTGCATTTGGTCCGGATGCTATTATCGGATTGTACGCATGACCAGTGGCGCCCTGGCGAATAAATTCATGGATTATCTCCGCTTCAATTTCGTATTCTTTAACCCCGGGTTTAGTGAATTTAAGTACCCGCACAAAAGCATCGCGGGTAATTTGACAGGCTTTTTTTGTCAATTCTACCTCAATTTCTGATTTCACCGCACGTAGCTCACGCATAATGGTGGCGCTTCTTTCGTAGTGATGTAAGGGATAACGCTCCTTCATTTCATTGATGAAACGTAAATCGCGGTAGGGAACCTCGTACACAAAACGATCGTTCTCGTTGGTGTTCAGGTAAATGTTTTCCGAATAGTGGATAATGGAATGCAATACAGTCCAAAACTCCTCTAACCAATAAATTTGCTTGATTCCTGAGGCCTTAAAAGCCTCTTCTTTGGTGTATTTATGCCCTTCCCAAACGGCAATATGCTCGTTTGTTTTTCTCAAGAATAAAACCTCTTTGTAAAGCGGGTTTGGACAATCGGGGAAAAGCACTAAAATACTTTGTTCTTGATCTATGCCACTCAAATAAAACAAATCTGCATTCTGCTTAAAGATAAAATTCTGGTCACCACTACGCAGATTTTCATCATTAGCATTGAAAATAGCAATCGATTTTGCTTTTAAACGTTTAGAAAATTCGATGCGATTTTGAATAAAAAGAGATGAATTGGGGGCAGTATATTTCATGTGTAATATTTTGAAAACAATTTCTACTAAATTTAGTTTAATTTCTGAGAGCACCCGACTTCGGATCGATGTCGCAAACTGCTTTGAGTATTCCAAACTTATCACTATTTTTGGAAATTAACACCTGATTGTTTAACCTTTAAAAAACAGAATATGAATTATTCTACATTCAAGAAAATTGGATTTGCAGCTATGTTTTTGCTTTTTGGTTTGGGGAGTTTTGCTCAAACACAAAATTCAACTGCAAGAGTATTTGGCGGAAGATCTCAATACAGAACTTGGTCATTCGGTTTAAATGCTGGAGCATTGACACCTGTAACCATTTTTGGCGGTACCAAAGATTTTAGCGATGCTGACTTAAATTTAGGCTATGGCTTAACTTTACGTAAGCAACTTGCTCATTCTTTTGGCGTAGAAGGTAGTTTTCTTTCAGGAACGCTATCTGGATCTAATGCCACAGTTCCTGCTGGAAGCAATAAATCATTCGAAACATCTTTAAAATCAGCTTTTAGCCTGATGGGGGTTGCTAATGTTGCTACCGTAGATTTCTTGAAGAGAGAGAATAGTGTAAATTTTTTGATCAAAGCTGGTTACGGTTGGTCTAATTATACTTACAATACCACAAGTGCAGCTAATGCTGTTTCTGCTGAGAGTGCAAAACAAAAAGGCACCTTTATCCCTTTGGGTGTAGGTGTGAAATTTAAAGTTTCTAATCGCATTAATTTTGACTTGGGCTACAACGCTTACTTTGCCAAATCTGACGATGTAGACGGAACGCCAGCAGGTGGAAGAGACCAATGGGCATATATGTATGGTGGTTTAGAGTTTTCTTTGGGCTCGGCTGCAAAACCAAACTTAGATTGGGTTAATCCTTTAGCCTTAATGTATGATGAGTTGAAAGATCCTTCATTACGTCAAGAATTAGAAGCATTAAAAAGCCGCGTAGCTACCTTAGAAGCTGCTGATTTATTAAAAGATTCAGATGGCGACGGTGTGGCTGATAAATTGGACAAATGCCCGAACACTGAAGCTGGTATTAAAGTAGATGGCTCAGGTTGTGCAATGGATGTAGACGCAGACGGTGTGCCTGATTCTAAAGATAGCTGCCCTACCGAAAAAGGTACTGCAGAATTTAACGGTTGCCCAGGAACAGCAGTTTCAGCAAACGCTATTCAATTCGAGTTTAACTCATCGGTATTAAAAACTTCTGCTTATCCTACTTTAGATGAATTGGCTACTGAACTTAAAAATGGCAGCCTAAGCAAAGTACAATTAGATGGACATGCATCTGAAGAAGGTACTACAGACTATAACATGCAATTATCAAAAGATCGTGCAAACTCTGTGAAAACTTATTTAGTGAATTCAGGTGTTGCTGCTAGCAAAATTGTAACTAAAGGTTACGGCGAAACTCGTCCGGTTGCTTCAAACGCTACCGAAGAAGGTCGTCAGCAAAACAGACGTGTAGAAATTAAGAGATAAGTAGTTCTCTAGGATATTTTAAAAAGAGTTCCGATAAACTATCGGGACTCTTTTTTTGTTTATACCTTTGTTTCTATGTATTTCTTTAGAAAAAAAGATCCTAACCGCCCTAGCAGTTTTAACCTAAAAGTGATGCATGCCATCAATGCTACTGCTATATTGGTATTTCTTGGAGGAATCCTGTATAAATTGATTGAATACTTATTAAAATAATGAGCAAGAAAATTATTCATACTCCAGAGGCACCATTACCAATCGGGCCTTATAGCCAGGCAGTTCAAGCTGGTGATCTTTTATTCGTATCAGGGCAAATTGCCATTGATCCTGCAACTAACGAACTGATCTCGGGTGACGTTAAAGCTGAGGCTGATCGGGTGATGAAAAACTTACAGGCTATTTTACAAGCATCTGGCTACGGCTTTGAGCACATTCTCAAAACCAGCATTTTTTTAAGAGACATGGCCGATTTCGCCACGGTTAACGAGGTATATGGATCGTATTTTTCTGGCAATTTTCCAGCCCGGGAGACCGTTGCGGTGCTTGGTTTGCCCAAAAATGTGAATGTGGAAATATCTGTTATAGCTTCAAAGGTTTGAAAGAAAGTCGCTTTAAATACTTTTTAGCTGCTATTGTAGCTACCGGATTTTGGGGATTCTTCTCCATACCCTTACGGAAACTGCAAGCCTACCCTTCAGATCAAATTCTGCATTACCGAATATTCACCTCCCTGCTGATCACCTGGTTGGTTATTTTACTGTTTCGCAAGAAACAGCTTAAAAGCGACTTGCAAAATATTCGTTCTAAAACCCCAGAAAAACGAAATCGATTAATTGGATTAATCGTGTTGGCTGGATTATTGGTTACCGCAAATTGGTTCTCCTTTATTTATGCTGTAAATCACGTGAGTTTAACTTCGGCAGCATTTGCCTATATGGTTTGCCCGCTACTAACCGCATTGGGCGGATTTGTGATTTTGAAAGAAGAGCTTACCAATTACAAGATTGCCTCACTGAGCATTGCGCTTATCAGTATTGTAATTTTGGCACAGGGTTCGCCAAGGGATGTATTGTGGGCGGTATTTATAGCAACTTTATATGCCTTTTACTTAATTATACAGCGGGTAGTTGTAGAGATAGATAAGTTTACCATGCTGGGCATACAATTGGGTTTATCAAGCCTGTTAATGCTTCCGCTATTTATTTATCATTTTAACGGGATACCAAGCGACCCTGTTTTTTGGATTACCATTGTCGAAATTTCCGTTTTCTTCACCATTATTCCGCTATTTCTAAGCTTGTATGCGCTAATCGGCTTACCCTCCTCAACCATGGGAATTCTGATTTATACAAACCCCATTGTTGCTTTTGCTGTAGCCTTTTTCTATTTTCATGAGCGTATAAACAGCCACCAGTTACTAGCTTATTCTCTATTGGCAATAGCTATTGTGGTTTTTAACTGGAATTTAGTTGCTGGTTTACTAGTTAAGCCCAAACATAAAGAGCCCGTAAAATAACACCCAATTGAACACACACACGCTAAGTACGGCCATCGAATATCTGAAAGGTGTAGGCCCTCAGCGTGGGGAAGTACTTAAAAAGGAGTTGGGTATTTTCAGCTATGCCGATCTGCTGCAACACTACCCATTCCGGTATATAGACCGTACCCGATTTTATAAAATCAATGAATTAAACGCCGATTTGCCGGCTATACAAATCATTGGAAGGGTAGTCAATAAAGAAATACTGGGCGAAAAACGAGGTAAACGTTTGGTTGTGCAATTTAAAGACGACACCGGACTGATGGAGTTGGTTTGGTTTCAATCCATTAAATGGTTTGAAAAAAATATACAGACGGGTTCGGCATACTTGGTTTTCGGAAAACCCAACGAATTTAATGGGCGTATCTCCATTTCGCATCCGGAAATTGAGTTGTATGATCCAAAAGCAAAAAAGCAAGGAAACATGACCTTGCAGCCCGTTTATAACTCTACCGAAAAACTCAAACAATTCAATCTGGATACCAAAGGTATCCAACGCTTGCAGGCTGCTGCTTTGGAAATAGGCATTCATGAAATTGAGGAAACGATTCCAGCATACATCTTGCAGCACTTTGGCTTAATGGATAAAAAACAAGCGATGTGGAACATCCATTTCCCGGCTGATGTAGAGCAATTGAACCAGGCTCAGCGCCGACTCAAATTCGAGGAGTTGTTTTTCATCCAACTCAAAATCTTAAAAAACAAACTGCTTCGCACCAGAAAATTTAAGGGTGTACTTTTTGAACAGGTAGGCGAAAAATTCACCACCTTTTACAATGAAAAGCTTCCCTTTGAACTCACCAATGCCCAAAAACGGGTAATGAAAGAAATCCGCCAGGATACCCAAAGGGGCATTCAGATGAACCGACTACTACAGGGAGATGTAGGTAGTGGCAAAACGGTAATTGCCTTAATGACCATGTTGCTGGCCATTGATAATGGCTATCAGGCTTGTTTAATGGCCCCTACCGAGATCTTGGCTAAACAACACGAACAATCGTTAAAAGCACTGGTTGATGCTGATTTTGTAAGCATCGAATTGCTGACGGGTTCCACGCCTAAAAAGAAACGGAAAGAAATTCAGGAAAGCCTGCTCTCCGGAAAATTGAATATTCTGATTGGCACGCACGCCTTGATTGAAGATACCGTTCAATTTCAAAACCTAGGATTAGCCGTAATTGATGAGCAACACCGTTTTGGTGTGGAACAACGAGCCCGACTTTGGAAAAAAAGTGTCGTTCCTCCGCATGTTTTGGTCATGACCGCTACGCCAATTCCACGAACACTTGCCATGACCCTGTACGGTGATTTGGAAGTGTCTGTAATTGATGAATTGCCTATCGGCAGAAAACCGATTAAGACGGTTCACATGTACGAAAGCCAACGCTTGAGGATGTTCGGATTTATGCGGGAAGAAATTGAGAAAGGTCGCCAAGTATACATTGTTTATCCGCTGATTAAAGAAAGTGAAAAACTAGATTTACTACACTTGGAAGCAGGTATTGAAGCTATAAGCAAAGAATTCCCTCTTCCAGACTATCGAATCAGCATTGTGCATGGAAAACTAAATGCCGCAGATAAAGATTATGAAATGCAGCGTTTTGTAAAAGGTGAAACCCAAATTATGGTGGCAACCACAGTAATTGAGGTAGGGGTAAATGTGCCGAATGCCAGTGTCATGATTATTGAAAATGCAGAGCGTTTCGGCTTGGCTCAATTGCACCAACTAAGAGGTCGTGTTGGGAGAGGTGCCGAACAATCCTATTGCATCCTGATGTCAGGTAATAAACTGAGCAATGATGCTAAATTACGACTGGAAACCATGGTTAGAACCACCGATGGCTTCGAAATTTCCGAAATTGATTTACAATTACGCGGTCCTGGAGATATTGAGGGAACGCAGCAAAGCGGGGTTTTAGATCTTAAATTGGCAGATTTGGCACACGATCAAGCTTTATTACAAGAAGCTCGTCAAACCGTGATTAAGATTTATGAAGACGATCCGGATCTACTCAAACCCGAACACCAAATTTTACGGCGCTATCTGGAAAGTAGAAATCCGGGAATTAGCTGGGATAAAATATCTTAATCATTTACATTTGTTATCAAACCTTTCCGAAATGAAACTAAGTAAACTCATTATTCTGCTACTAGTGATTAGCCAAAGCGTATTGGCGCAATCGCAAGATTCTGTTCAGCTCCGTAAAATTTACGACGAAGCCTTAGTGAATGGGCATTCCTATAAAAACCTAGAATATTTGTGCAAGCAGATAGGACCACGATTAAGCGGTTCTGCAGGAGCGCAAAAAGCAGTGGAGTGGACTAAAAAAATCATGGAAGATTATGGTTTTGATAAGGTTTACCTGCAAGAAGTTATGGTACCACATTGGGTGCGGGGAGAAAAAGAGCAGGCGAAAATTATAGCGGGCAACAAAAGTATTTCGGTGCCAATCGCCGCTTTGGGCGGATCGGTAGCCACACCTAAGGCGGGTATTACTGCTCCTATTATTGAAGTTCAAACACTAGCTGAATTGAAAACGCTAGGCGAAGCGCAACTAAAAGGAAAGATTGTATTCTTCAACCGTCCATTCGACCCTAGACCCATACAAACCGGCACCTCGTATGGCATGGCCGGCGATCAGCGTCGCTCTGGGCCATCCGAAGCTGCAAAATATGGAGCTGTGGGTGTAATCGTTCGTTCATTAACGCATAGCATTGATGATTATCCGCATACCGGTAATACCAGTTACGAAGCCAATGGAATTAAAATCCCGGCTGCTGCTATTTCTACCAAAGGCGCAAATGAACTGAGTCGATTGCTAAAAGTGAAAAGCGCCGTTCCGGTAAAATTCTTCTTCAAACAGAATTGCGAAACCCTTCCAGATGCCCTTTCTTACAATGTAATTGGAGAATTGACCGGCTCAGAGAAACCAAACGAATTTATCACCGTTGGAGGTCACCTAGATTCTTGGGATTTGGCAGAAGGAGCTCATGACGATGGAACTGGCGTGATGCAATCTGTAGAAGTGTTGCGCATTTTGAAGGCAATGAATTACAAGCCAAAGCATACCATCAGAGCGGTATTGTTTATGAATGAAGAAAACGGATTGAGAGGTGGGCAGAAATATGCCGAACTGGCCAAGCTGAATCAGGAAAAACATGTAGCTGCCATGGAATCTGACGCCGGAGGTTTTACACCCCGTGGATTTGGAATTGATGCTCCACTTGAACTTTTCAAACAACTAAAGTCGACTTGGCAACCTTTGTTTGAACCCTACGATACCGATAAATTAACTCTAGGTGGAGGTGGTGCAGACATTGGTCCCCTTAAAAATGCAGTCCCTGGAATCGTTTTAATTGGCTTCCGTCCAGATTCTCAGCGTTACTTCGATATTCACCATACACCAAATGATGTATTTGAAAACGTAAACCGTAGAGAATTGGAATTGGGTGCTGCCGCAATGACTGGATTAGTTTACCTGATTGATCAAACCGGGTTTAAGGTGAATTAATGGAGATGAGCAAAGAAACTAAAGCTGATCCATACATAGCGCTAAAGTTTCCCGAATTCCGTTCGTATATAGGCATGCGGTTCTTTCTAACCTTTGCCTACCAAATACAAGCGGTGGTAGTGGGTTGGCACATTTACCAGCTCACTCGTGATCCCCTATCGCTCGGACTTATCGGACTCACCGAGGCCATTCCAGCCATTACTCTATCCCTCTATGGTGGTTACGTTGCAGATAAATCAGACAAGAAAAAACTATTAGTCTGGATTATCGGAACCATGTTCGTTTGTTCTAGTATTCTCCTAATAATTACCCTGCCACAGGCCTTGACGCTTTTAGGAAAATCTGCCGTAATTTCTGGCATTTATTTATCCATATTTATTTTAGGAGTAGCCAGAGGTTTTTTTGCACCAGCAGCCTTTCCCTTAATCACCAATATTGTTCCAAAAGAGCATTATGCAAACGCCATTACCTGGAATAGCTCCAACTGGCAAATTGCCTCAATTTTAGGTCCAGCTGCTGGAGGATTACTTTACGGATTTTCGGGTGTGGTGACCTGTTTTACGCTCGTGGTTGTCCTTACTTTGGTTTCTTTGTTATTGGTAGCCTTTTTTATCAAGAACCAGCCACCAAAGTTTATCCCAAAAGAACCCATTCACATTAGTTTAACTCAGGGTCTACGGTTTGTTTTTAAAACCAAGATGTTACTCGGAGCGTTAAGTCTCGATCTATTCTCTGTGTTTTTTGGAGGTGCTGTGGCACTTATGCCCATCTTCGCTAACGATATCTTAAAAGTAGGATCAGAGGGTTTGGGCTTTTTACGAGCTGCACCGGCAGTAGGAGCGGTATTAACCATGTTCCTCATGACCCGGTATTCTCCCATGCATAAGCCTTGGAGAAATTTACTGTTGGCCGTCTGTGGTTTCGGTATCAGTATCATTTGTTTTGGACTTTCCCGAAATTTCTACCTTTCTCTCATTTGCCTATTTTTTGAAGGAGCGTTTGACAGTGTAAGCGTAATTATCCGATCTACCTTACTACAATTCCTTACTCCAGATGATATGCGGGGCAGGGTTACAGCAGTCAATACCATGTTCATTGGCTCGTCAAATGAAATCGGTGCATTTGAATCTGGAGTAACTGCTCGATTAATGGGAACGATTCCCTCTGTAATTTTCGGTGGCAGTATGACCTTGGTTGTTGCGGGTATTACGTACCTAAAAACCAAAAAAATGACATCGTTGAGTCTCAAAGAGATTCATCCGGAGTAATCATAAAAAAATAGAGGATTTAGTCTAAACTGCCGTTTAGTCTGCCACCTTTGTAGAAATAGCGTTTGTAGTACGGCTCTTCAAGACTGCTCAAAGTAACCCCATTTGATGTGGAAGCGTGAGCAAAACGATTATTTCCCAAGTAAATGCCTACGTGAGTAATGCTGCGGCTTTTGATCTTGAAAAACACCAAATCACCTTCTTTTAAATTTTCACGGCTAACCGGGGTGGTCATACTGAAAATCTCTCTTGAATTACGTTGTATTACGGTGTTAAATACCTTTGAATAAATTTCTTTGGTAAAACCGGAACAATCAATACCCTTACGGCTTGACCCACCAAAACGGTAGGGAGTTCCAATCCAATCGTAAATGAATTGATAAAGTTTCAGATTGGAGGTTGCAGATAGCGCTACGCCCATCACTTGAGAAAGATACCCGGAGATCAAATTGTCCGGATCTTCTGTCTTTGCAGCTTCTTTTTTCGCATCAGCAGTTTGTGCTTGTGCAGCAGAAAAAAGAGCTAGAAACATGAAAATTGTTAGTATCTTTTTTACCATAGCATTTGGTTTTTTTCAGGCTAAAAACCGAGTTATCTGCCTGAATAATAACAAATTTCGGATGACAAACTTACGGCTTATTTCCTACGTAACCAAATTTTAGGCTGTTTTTAACATTTTTTGACATTTATGACTGTGGATTTTGATGGCGTAAATCGGACACTTTCTCCTTCTTTTTTCTAGAAGATATAATTAGATTTGTCATCCCATAAACAAGATATATCGAAGAGAATGAGTTCAGTAGAAATTTCCAAAGACACCTATCTATACTGGTACGAATCCATGCTTTTGATGCGGAAATTCGAAGAGAAAGCAGGACAACTATACGGACAACAGAAAATCAGAGGATTTTGCCACCTCTACATAGGCCAAGAGGCAGTTGTAGCAGGTGCAATGTCGGTATTGCGTCCGGAAGATTCGATGATTACTGCCTATCGCGACCACGCACACGCCATTGCCAAAGGAATGACGGCAAATGAAGTAATGGCAGAGTTATACGGAAAAGCGACTGGCTGCTCCAAAGGCAAGGGTGGTTCTATGCACATGTTTAGTAAAGAACATCGCTTTTGGGGTGGGCATGGTATAGTAGGTGGCCAGATCCCGCTAGGAGCAGGTATTGCATTCGCTGAACAATACAACGGAACAGACAATGTTTGTGTGTGTTATATGGGCGACGGTGCCGTTCGTCAGGGTGCCTTGAATGAAGCATTTAACATGGCCATGTTGTGGAAATTACCGGTGATCTTTATTTGCGAAAATAACGGATACGCTATGGGTACTTCGGTAGCCCGTACCACCAACATGGTTGATATTTATAAAATTGGTTTAGGATTTGATATGCCTTGCGCTCCGGTAGACGGCATGGATCCGGTAGCCGTACACAATGCCATGGACGAGGCCGTTAGCCGTGCCCGCCGCGGTGAAGGACCAACTTTTCTTGAAATGCGTACCTACCGTTACAAAGGCCACTCCATGTCTGACCCTGCAAAATACCGCAGCAAAGAAGAAGTTGAAGAATACAAATCAAAAGATCCTATTGATCAGGTTAGGGAAACCATCCTGAAAAAGAAATATGCAGATGAAGCCTGGATTCAAGAAATTGATGAAAAGATCAAAGCAATTGTAGATGAATCAGTACGCTTCTCTGAAGAATCTCCATGGCCAGATCCATCGGAATTATACAATGACGTTTACGTACAAGGAAATTATCCGTTTATCCGCGATTAGTTTTAAACCGAAAAAAGCTTAAAAAAATATTATGGCCGAAGTAGTGCGCATGCCGAAAATGAGCGACACCATGACCGAAGGGGTGATTGCAAAATGGCATAAAAAAGTGGGCGATAAAGTAAACTCCGGAGATTTGGTTGCCGAAATCGAAACCGATAAGGCCACTATGGATTTTGAATCCTTTCAGGAAGGTACTATCCTATATATTGGTCCGGGCGAAGGACAGGCTGTACCTGTTGACGCTGTAATTGCCGTTTTAGGAAATCCCGGTGAAGATTACCAGTCTTTATTAGGCGGAACAACTGCTGCTCCAGCTGCTGAAACTCCAAGCCCTGCTGTCGAAACTCCATCAGCGCCTGCTGCTGGTCCAACTACTGCAACAGTTAGTCCTGAATCATTAGGTGCAACGGTTATTCGCATGCCTTTGCTTAGTGATACCATGAAAGAGGGTGTAATTGCAGAATGGCACAAAAAGGTGGGAGATAAAGTGAAGAGTGACGATGCTTTAGCAGATGTAGAAACCGATAAAGCCACCATGGAAGTAACCGCTTATGCCGAAGGTACTTTGTTGTACATTGGTGTTGAAAAAGGTCAGGCTGCCAAGGTAAACGATATTATTGCGATTGTAGGTAAAGAAGGAACAGATGTAAGTCCTTTACTTGCTGCACCTACCGCTAGTCCAATTGTTGAATCGGCTCCAGCCGCTGTTCCGGCAAGCCCAGCAGCAGCACCGGTAACAGCTGCACCAGCTCCTGTCACCGATGCCGACGATTCGAGAGTAAAAGCTTCACCGCTGGCTCGTAAAATCGCCAAAGAAAAAGGAATTGATTTACGTCTGGTAACTGGAAGTGCTGAAGGTGGACGTATAGTGAAAAAAGATGTCGAAAACTTTGTTCCGGGTGCTGCACCAGCATTAAGCACTCCCGCTGCAAGCACCAGCAGTGCTGCTCCGGTAAGTATTCCAACATTTGTTGGCCAAGAGAAATTTAGCGAGGTTCCGGTAACTCAAATGCGTAAAACCATTGCCAAACGCTTATCTGAAAGCTTGTTTACGGCTCCGCATTTCTACCTGACCATGAGCATTGATATGGACAGTGCCATCCAGGCCCGTACCAAAATCAATGAATTCGCGGCGGCAAAAGTATCGTTCAACGATATGGTAGTCAAAGCTGTTGCTGTTGCCCTAAAGCAACACCCAGCCGTAAACTCATCTTGGTTAGGCGATAAAATTCGTTACAATGAACATGTGAACATTGGTGTAGCTGTTGCTGTTGAGGACGGCTTGTTGGTTCCAGTTGTTCGCTTTGCAGATGGTAAATCCTTATCGCACATCTCTGCAGAAGTAAAAGACTTTGCCCAACGTGCTAAAGCCAAAAAATTACAACCTTCAGATTGGGAAGGTTCTACCTTTACCATCTCTAACTTAGGTATGTTTGGCATCGACGAATTTACAGCGATCATTAATCCACCAGATGCCTGTATTTTGGCTATTGGCGGTATTCAGCAAGTGCCTGTAGTTAAAAACGGAGCTGTAGTTCCAGGTAATGTAATGAAAGTAACCTTAAGCTGCGACCACCGCGTAGTTGATGGAGCAACAGGTGCCGCTTTCTTGCAAACTCTAAAAAGTTTACTGGAAGAACCGGTAAGATTATTAGCATAATACATTACTTCCTATATAAAAAAGCCTCCCCGAAAATCTCGGAGAGGCTTTTTTTAATGTTAAAGAATTCTAACTTATAAAAATAACTTGAGAAGGAAATAGAAGGTGGTAGCCAAAAGTGCTGAGACCGGAATGGTTAGAATCCATGCCCAAATCAGATTTATAGTTACTCCCCACCTAACTGCCGATATACGTTTACTCAAACCAACTCCAATAATTGATCCGGTGATGGTGTGTGTAGTAGATACCGGAATTTTATAATGCTCCGTCATGAATAAGGTTAGCGCACCGGCAGTTTCTGCTGCTACACCTTCTAGCGGGGTAACCTTAGTAATTTTGGTTCCCATGGTTTTCACAATCTTCCAACCACCACTCATCGTACCCAAGGCAATTGAAGTATAACAAGCAATAGGAATCCACTCTGGCATGTGTGTGATTTTGGTTTTTCCATTTACAACTTCGTAGCTGATATGCAACCAAGCCGGTATTTGATCAATTACCTGATGAGACGTATTTAAATAAACAATAATTGCCGCCGAAATGATACCCATTACTTTCTGTGCATCGTTACCTCCATGTCCTAAACTAAAGAGGGCCGATGAAACCAATTGGAGTTTACGGAACCACCATTCGGCACGACTAGGGTTAGCCTTTCGGCAGATATTGATGATGATAATAGTAATGATATAAGCCACAATCATGCCCACAATTGGGGCCAAAACAATGAAAGCAGCAACTTTACCAATTACACCTAAATTTACTACGCTAAGACCTCCATGAGCCAATGCGGCACCGGCAAATCCACCAATTAGCGTATGCGATGAACTAGATGGAATACCTTTCCACCAGGTAATCAAATTCCAGCAAATTGCTGCTAAAATACCAGCCAGAATAACCACCAAATCAATTTTGAGGGTATTTGCCGTTTTCGCAACCGTATCGGCCACATTTAAGCTAAAAATCCAATAGGCTAAAAAATTGAAAAATGCAGCCCAGACTACTGCTTGAAACGGAGTAAGTACTTTTGTGGATACAACGGTTGCAATAGAGTTTGCTGCATCGTGAAAGCCATTGATATAATCGAATATCAAAGCAAGTACAATGACCGTAATAAGTAAGGTTAAACCCATGATGCTAAAAAAGCTTAGGCGTGTTTAACTAAAATAGATTCCAGTACGTTTGCCGCATCTTCACACATATCGGTTGCGGTCTCAAGTGCAGATAATACCTCTTTGTATTTAATAAGCTTTACCGCATCTTTCTCATAGGTAAACAAATCGCCTACTGCTCTGTCGAATACGTAGTCGGCTTGATTTTCAATGCTATTAATGCGGATACACGAATCGGCAATTGCTCTGATGTTTTTCAGGTTGCGCAATTCACGAACGGCTTTATCTAAATCGGTACAAGCCTGTAAAATCAACTCGGCTAGTTTTTGAATTGGTTCAGTAGCTTCTTCTACTTTGTACAACAACATTCTGTTTGCTGAACCGTGGATGTAATCGGCCACTTCATCCAAAGCTGTAGCCAATTGATGAATATCCTCTCTATCAAACGGAGTGATGAAGTTTTTACTCAATTCTAGAAAGATTTGATGAGTAATTTCATCGCCCACGTGCTCTAATTTCTCAATTTCTTTGAAAAACTCTAAACGTTCGTCTAAGTTCTTGGTATTTACCGCCTTATTTAGGGCTTCGGCCATTACAATGAGGTTAGAACTCGATTGTTCAAAAAGCGGAAAGAAATTCTTGTCTTTGGGTACAAAATACTGAAAAATGCTATTTAGCGACATTTGAATTGTGTTTAGTACACAAAGCTAGTAGTTCAATGTTAATTTTATGTTAACATTGTGCTTAAGCACGTTGTAGGGTAAAACCAAAAGTGGAGCCTATCCCTGCTGTGCTTCTGAGGGTTATGGTTTGATCGTGTGCCTCTAATATGTGTTTTACTATTGCAAGTCCTAAACCAGAACCACCAACTTCTCGTGAGCGACTTTGATCCGTTCGGAAGAATCGTTCAAAAACCCGAGCCTGATTTTTTTCTTCAATCCCTATTCCATTATCTGTAACTTCAACTAAAAACTGTTCGTGCAATTCGAAGATTTTGATAGCGGTTTCGCCATTTGTATTCCCGTATTTGAAAGAATTATCAATTAAGTTGACCACTACCTGCCGAATCTTTTCCTGATCGGCATAAACCATAGTTGGATGATCGTACTTATCCTTAAAAGTTAGCGAGATCTGGTACTTTTTGGCCTTCATTTCTAATGAGTCAATAACTTCATTAATTAACACGGACAGATCAAAAACTTCGTAATTAATAGGTATTTCTCCGCTCTCTAATTTCGAAATGGCATCTAAATCTTTGATCAAAAAGGTTAATCGGTCTACATTTTTTGCAGCTTTGATGAGGAATTTTTTAGTTTGCTCGTCTTCAACAATTGCACTATCCTGTAAAGCTTCTATGTACCCTTGAATGGCAAAAAGCGGGGTCTTAAACTCGTGAGAGATATTTGCCAGGAACTCTCTCCTAAACTGCTCTTGTTGTTTCAGGGTATCAATCTCAGATTTTTTAGTGATGGCCCATTCTTTCACTTCTTGTTCTACATCGTTAATTGGATCAGGACTTACGTATTCGCCCAATGCATCTTTTAAATCTCTACCCAATTTCAAATTATGGATCAGTTTATAAATCAGTTTGATTTTACTGTACACATAACGCTCGGTGAGGTAGTAAAACACCACAAAGCTAGTAAGCAAAGCAACCGAAAAGGTAGCCAGCATGTACAACCAATTTTGCTGGAAATAGAAGTTGAGTATGGCTAAAGAAAGGGCAACAGCCAGAGCATTTAAAAAAACCAGTACCCGAAGTTTCATACTTGAAGATAGGGATTAATTCAGCTTGCTATGTTTATGAAATGTTAATTTTCAATTGGCGCCCTTCTGGATCCCTCGTACAATTCGTACTCTAGCAAACGACAATCGAGCTTTCCATTGTAAAACTCTATTCTACGCGAAGCCTTCAGTCCAATTTTTTTGGCAAGATCAGGGTTTCCTGTAAAAATATAGCCGCGATAACCTTTAGCCTCTTTTTTCATAAAATCACCCATACGTTTATAGGTAGCTTCCAACAGGGTATGCACCCCCAAACGCTCTCCGTAAGCTGGATTAAACATCACCACACCCCCACCTTCTGGAACTGGAGTTTCGGAAAAGTCACAAACCTTAAACTCAATCAACTGATCTACCCCAGCAGTTTTAGCATTTTTTTGCGCTATATCTACCGCTTCGGCAGAAATATCGGATGCGATAATGCGCATATCGGTTTGTTTAATTACCTGATCCTTTAGCAAACGGCGCTCGGTGAAAAAAACCTGCTCGTCGTAGCCAAGCACATGCATGAACCCATAATTCATGCGAAACAAACCCGGACTACGATGGGTAGCCAATAAAGCGGCTTCAATGGCTAAGGTTCCTGAGCCACACATCGGATTAATAAAACTACCTTTCCCATCCCAACCGGTAGCCATAACAGTTGCAGCTGCCAATGCCTCTAGCATCGGCGCCTTACCCGGATGTTTGCGGTAACCGTGTTTAGCCAAGGTTTCGCCCGAAGTATCGAGGTAGATTTCAGCCTCATCATCCTTCCAATACAAATGGATTACGGCTTTATTTAATTCTGAGCCGGTATTGGGTCTAATTCCTTTTTGCTCTTTGATACGGTCTACCAGAGCGTCTTTAACTTTTAAATTGGCGAACAATGGTGTGGTAATGTGCTCATTGTCTACATTGGATGTTACAGAAAAATAGCCGCTGAAATCGATCAGGTTTTCCCATTCCATTTCTACCAATTCTTTATACAGTCGGGCTGGATTTTCTGCCTTGAAGGCCTTGAGCGAATACAAAACCTGACTGGCACAACGGAGATTAAGATTGAGTTTGATACAATCGTTTACCGTACCGCTGATTTCAACGCCGGTATTAAAAGCTCTGCTGATTTCAAAACCTAAGCCTAGAACTTCTTGCTGTAAATAAGGCGATAAACGCTTGTTACAGGTGATGATAATTTTACTTTTTGTGTGGAAAACTTGCATGATATTTTGCGAAGTTAATCAATATAAAATTTGGACATTTGAGTTATTGCAATTAAAAATTGATAGACCATGGATATTAAAGGAAAAGTACACGAGGTTGGCGAGGTGATTACGGTAAGTGAAAAGTTTAAAAAACGGGAATTGGTGGTGGAATATGCCGAAAACCCAAGCTATCCGGAATATGTAAAATTTGAGGCTGTTCAGGATAAGGTAAACTTACTAGATGCCGTAAAAGTTGGCGATCAGGTTGAGGTGTTTTTTAATTTAAGAGGCCGTCCGTGGACCGATAAAATGGGCAAAACACAATATTTTAACACACTTTCTGTGTGGCGCCTAAATGTGTTGGATGCTGGGGCTACAGCTGCACCTTCAATGCCTGAATATGCTGCTCCTGCAGATATTTCTGCTGCACCAGGCGAAGAAGACAACGACCTTCCATTCTAAGTAGCTAAACAAACCATTATAAAACCGAAAAGCCTATCCGATTGGATAGGCTTTTTCAGTATTAAACAACCCAAATCACTATTCTTTAATCATTTTCTTTACAAACCAGTTGCCATTTTGCATAACTGCTAAATAATAGATTCCATTTTTTGGAATATCGATAGCCTTGTAATACGTCTCACTGAACGCATTTGGCTTATCTGTAAAAACGGAGTTTAAATCTCTGTCTAATAATTTCACTTCAAGTGCTCCTTTGGTTTTTAAGCTAAAAGCCAGATTCAGTTTTCCTACAGAAAAGCTTGGAAAAATATTCAGATCCTGAACGTTTAAATCTGTTTTAGCAGTAGTTGAACCTGTAATTTTAGTCAATGCGTCTTTAGCTGCTTCACCTAAGCGAATGTTTAGGTTATTGCTGATCCCATCTTTATCTACATTGGCATAGTTAAAAGATTGCGCATTTTGTTCATTTTCGAACATGCCTCTGCCCATGATTCGCAATTTTGGAGACATAGGAGCACGTGGGGCATTGGGTGGATGAACAAAAAATTGAAGGTCGGCGGCGGCATTAAAGTGTTTTTGCATTAAGGTGTCCAAATTTTTCATCCGGATACGCAATTGCTTAAATGCAGAATCGCCATCCATCTTAAACATTAAGGTATCCATCTCTAATTTAAATTGAGGAGGTAACGGATCATTAGGCCCAAAAGATTGCATTTCGCCATCTTTCCATACAAAAGCTCGTGCACCACCCAGATTTTTGACAATAACTTCTTCGGGTTCGCCATCTTTTTGCTTTCTGATGATTAACTGCATATTGCCGGGCCCTTTATCAAAAGCCTGCACTTCAACCCGCTTTTTAGCGTCTAAGTCTTTGAGTAATTTTTTACGTTCCGCTCTGCTTACCTGTTTCAGGTTTTTACCATTAATAATCGTGTCGCTGTTGGTGATAACAATTGTTCGCTTCACTTCTTTCTTCTCTTGAGCATATGCACCTAGTTTAGCCCCCGTGATGATAACCACTACGAAGGCTAAGGCAAAAGCTCCTGTTTTTAATACTTGATTTTTCATGTTTTTTATATGATTAATACCCCAAAACTAAGTCTATAGATTACCCGATTTTGTTAAGGCTTTGTTAAAAATTGTTAAAAGATGTTGGCCTGCAGACCTGTTCAGTAATTTTGTGTGAGATGAAAAAGAAAAGCATTCTGCTAATTGTGGGTTTAATGAGCTTTGCGCTGCTAGGAGTATTGGCTATGCAGTGGTATTTCTTGCAGCAGTCGTACAAGCTCAAATCGCAATTGTTTGACCAAAGCGTTAATGAATCGCTCAACAATGTGGTAAAGCAATTGGAAAAACAGGATGCCTTCAACTTCCTTCTCAACAAAGCGGTAGATACCCAATTGCTGAGAAAACCACTTGCAACTCCTATTTACCGCTTGGTAAAAAAATCAGTAAAGCAAGTCGACAATTATGCAAATTATCTAAAAAAAGAACAACGCAAAGCCGATAGTTTATTTCTGGTTCGGGATAGTTTGCTACGCTCCCGCTATCCATTGGTAGTATCGTATGACGCAAGTCCGGAGCTACCAGAAATTGATGAAGAGCTAGAAGTAGAGGTGGTTCAATACCAAGATGCATTGGGGCGTATTCATCAGCAAACACTAACCCGTGCGATTCCGCGGATAAGCTTACGCAAGCCCACAAGGCCTACAAAACCCGATTCAATTAAGCAATACGTCGTATTTGATCCGGCAACTGGTCCGCGATTGGTTACCCTTGCCCGGCCTAGACTAAGCGACATTACCAAAGAAAATGAGATCAACTATGTAAAAGAATACCTCGATTCGGTGCAATTGGATAAAAAGAGCGTAATTCAGGATTTAGCCCAAGAGTTTAAACAGGCCGAATTGCCTCTAAAGAAAAGGATCCAGCCAGGCTTATTGGATTCGCTATTACGTAAAGAGTTCGGCAATAAAGGTATTGGTGGTGAGTTTGCGTATCAGGTAAAAGCCGGAAACACCGATTCTGTTGTTTTTCGAAAAACAACTTTGGAGGCGCCATTTGCTCATCAAGATGCCTATAAAATACAGTTGTTCCCTAAAGATGTGATTCGTGAAGCAGGTTGGTTACTAGTTACCTTTCCAGATAAGAACAAGTACATTCTCTCCAATATGACATGGGCCGTGGTATTGGCTGCCGGGTTACTGATGGTATTGTTGTTTTCATTCGGATATACGCTGCAGATGATTTTGAAGCAGAAGAAAATATCTGAAATGAAAACAGATTTCATCAATAATATGACCCACGAGTTTAAAACACCAGTGGCCACCATCATGATTGCTAGCGAAGCACTGAAAGATCGGGAGATGACAAAAGACAAAGGCCGGATAGACCGACTTGCCACTATTATTTACGATGAAAATGTCCGTTTAGGTAATCATATTGAACGGGTGTTACACATCGCTAAACTGGACAAAGAAGATTTTAAACTGGAGGAAAAAACCATCGAAGTAAACGATCTCTTATCGGCCGTAGTGGATAGCATGAGTTTACAGCTGCAAAAAATTGATGCAAAGGTTACTTTAAGTTTAGATGCCCAAGCAGATCAAGTAATTGGCGATGAGCTTCACCTCTCCAACGTGATTTTTAATTTGTTAGACAACGCCATAAAATATTGCGAAAATCAACCTCGAATTGAAGTGAATACCTATAATTCTGGAAAAAATATAGTGATTCGCATAAAAGACAATGGAATTGGCATGAGCCGTGATCAGCAATCCAAGATTTTTGATCAATTTTATCGAATCCCAACCGGTAACTTACACAATGTAAAAGGGTTTGGGCTAGGGTTGAGTTACGTGAATAACATTATTAAGCGTTTAAAAGGCCAAATCCGCGTAAAGAGTGAAAAGGGGATTGGATCTGAATTTGAAATTTTGCTGCCGTTGCTATGAAAAAAATACTTTTAGTGGAAGATGACCCCAATTTGGGGCTTTTATTACAAGATTACCTCCAGCTTAAAGCAAAATTCGAGGTTAGGTTGTGTACTGATGGCGAACAGGGACTAAAAGCCTTTGTTAAAGAATCGTTTGATTTGTGTATCCTAGATGTGATGATGCCCAAAAAAGATGGCTTCACCTTGGGTAAGGAAATTCGAAAAATCAATCAAGATATTCCTATCATTTTTGCCACCGCCAAGAGCATGATCGAAGATAAAACCGAAGCATTCGGTTTGGGCGGAGACGATTACATAACCAAACCTTTTCGCATCGAAGAACTGCTTTTACGAATTAACGCTCTGCTTAAAAGAACCGCAAAGGAGAAAAGTACTTCGCAAAACGAAACTACTGAATTCCACATAGGAAACTATCAATTTGATTACCATGCACAAACCATCACCATCAATCAGCAGCAGCAAAAACTAAGTACCAAAGAGGCTGAACTACTTAGATTGCTTTGTTTGAAACAAAACGAGGTGCTTACCCGCGAAGAAGCGCTATTGGCAATTTGGCATGACGATAATTACTTTAACGGCCGAAGCATGGATGTTTTTTTAAGCAAATTGAGAAAGTATTTAAAAGGTGATCCAAGTGTGGAAATCATCAATGTGCACGGCCGGGGTTATAAACTCTTCATACAATCTAGCTAACACTCCGCTTAGCTACTAGTCCTATAGTTTTCTCAATAAGAAATATCAGAACCTAGTAATTGTAACAGCGCACTATTTCTAATAAATAGTGATTTTTTTCTTCTGAGTGATGATTTTTGATTTATAAGTCTAATCTTTAATTGTTACGATCATGAATCAAAATTACAAACTCAAAAACATCCTCGGTTTGGTAATGCTCGCCGGGTTCCTTTCATGCACAAAAAATAGTGAATGGATTCCACAGGAAAGTAAGCGGGAACAAAACAAGAAAACTAGTTTTCCGGAAACAAAACCTGTGGAAGATTCGTATAGAGATGGAACTTTGCCCTCTCTATACCAACTCAACTACAATAGTGATAAAATACCTAAACCCAAACCAGAACCGGATCCAGATCCCTGGAAAGACACTCACAGGTAGACAATCTACTTACCCCAATGAAACATTGGTTAAAAGGGTTTTCTCCTGTTAGGAGGAAACCCTTTATAAATCAAACTTAATTCCTTGAGCTAAGGGTAATTGATTCGAATAATTAATGGTGTTGGTTTGACGACGCATGTAAGCCTTCCACGCATCAGAACCAGATTCTCTGCCACCACCCGTTTCCTTCTCGCCACCAAATGCTCCGCCAATTTCGGCACCGGAGGTACCGATATTTACATTAGCTATGCCACAATCAGAACCTTCGGCAGACAAGAAACGTTCGGCTTCTCTCAGGTTAAGGGTCATAATGGCCGAAGAAAGACCTTGTGGCACACTGTTCTGAATGGCGATAGCTTCATCCAAAGTCGTGTATTTCATTACGTATAAAATTGGAGCAAAAGTTTCTTCATGTACAATCTTGAACTCTGGTTTAACTTCAGCAATGCAAGGTTTTACATAACAGCCAGACTCGTATCCCGTACCCGATAATACACCACCTTCAACTAAGAACTTGCCACCTTCAGTTTTGCATTTTTCAATAGCTTCCAAATACGTTTTTACAGCATCCTGATCTATTAGAGGCCCAACGTGATTTTTCTCATCCAGTGGATTACCAATGCTTAATTGTTGGTAAGCATTCACTAATTTCTGTGTGAAGGCATCGTATACACTTTCGTGGATAATTAATCGTCGGGTACTGGTACAGCGTTGTCCGGCAGTTCCTACCGCTCCGAAAACGCAACCAATTAAGGACATGTCCAGATCCGCATGCTCACTAATGATAATCGCATTGTTACCTCCAAGCTCCAGAATGGTTTTACCAAACCTTGAAGCCACAGCAGAGGAAACCATTCGACCAACACGAGTAGATCCCGTAAAAGAAACCAATGGAATTCTTGGATCTTGATTCATACGATCCCCAGCTGCATTACCCAAAATCAAACAGCTAACGCCCTCGGGAACTCCATTTGCTTTAAAAACCTTCGCAATAATTTTCTGACAAGCTACTGCACAAAGCGGTGTTTTAGAACTCGGTTTCCAAACACACACATCGCCACACACCCACGCAATGGCGCTGTTCCAACTCCACACCGCAACGGGGAAATTGAACGCAGAAATAATTCCGACAATGCCCAGCGGATGCCATTGTTCGTACATACGGTGTAATGGTCGCTCTGAATGCATGCTCAAACCATACAACTGACGCGATAATCCAACTGCAAAATCACAGATATCGATCATTTCCTGCACTTCACCCAAACCTTCTTGTAAACTTTTACCCATTTCGTAAGAAACCAGTTTACCCAAATCTTCTTTGTGTTTTCTGAGTTCTTCACCCAACTGCCTCACCACTTCTCCACGTTTAGGAGCGGGCACTTTTCGCCATTCCAGAAATGCAGCTTCTGCGGTTTTGATTACCTGATCGTAATCTTCTTGACTTGCAGGTGTAAAACCGGCAATTTGTTCCCCATCAACGGGCGAAAAGCTACCTTTTTTAGAATTGGTATCGGGCTGACCCCAATGCTGGCCAGTGCTCCAAGATGGGTTTAAACTGTCAATACCCAGATTTTTCAAAATGCTTTGGATGTTGGTATTCATGTACGTGCTATTTTGAGTCAAATCTAATCATTTCTGTTCGAGTTAGCCGGTGAATATGTTGAAAACTTGCGCTGTAAAAACAAAGTTTTTGAACTAATTTAACAACCAATAGCTGCTTGGCAAGATATTTGAATTGAGCATAGTTAATACTAGACTTATCTATTTGGCAGATGGAAGACGATTTTGAATTTGATTTCTCAGAAGATCCCAAATTTTCTGTAGAACGTTATGAAGAAATGATCCGCAATCAGGATCAATATTTTTTTGACACCCAGGCCTTCGAAAATATTATTGATTATTACATCGAGAAAAACGATCCTGTAAAGGCACTTCAGGTGGTGGAGTATGCTTTAAGTCAGCATCCATTTGCTGTACTTTTTTTAATCAAACAGGCTCAACTGTTCTTGGTAACCAATAATCTGGACAAAGCTTTTAAAGCCCTCGATAAAGCTGAAACGCTAGAAGCCTCAGAGCCCGATATTTATACCTTGCGTGGAAACATCTACGAAGGTTTAGAACGGCATACCGACGCTTTAGAAAATTACGAACGAGCCCTGAGCTTATCAGAAAACCGGGATGAAATTCTTTTACACATGGCTTATGTGTACCAGAACATGTCCGATTACGAATCGGCAGCAAAGTACCTAAAACGTTGTCTGGAGCACAACATGGAAAATCAGGAAGCACTTTACGAGCTGGCATTTTGCTACGATGTACTGGATAAACAAGAAGAAAGTGTGGCGTTTTATCAGCAATACATCGATACAGAGCCCTATTCCTATGCCGCTTGGTACAACCTGGGGAACGCTTTTAACAAGCTAAACCATTTCGAAAAAGCCATAGATGCCTACGATTATGCCATCTTGATCAAAGAAAATTTTGCTTCTGCATATTTTAATAAAGGCAATTCATTGGTGCATCTCGATCGCTTTTCTGAGGCCATTGAAGTTTACAAGCAAACTTTCGAATACGAACCACCAAGTGCCGATACCTATTGCGCCATTGGCGAGTGTTACGAGAAACTGGAGCAAATGGATGAAGCTCGAAAATACTACAAAAAGGCTGTAAAAATGGACCCTGAACAAGCAGATGCTTGGTTTGGGATTGGCGTTACGCTTGATTTTGAAGAGCGCTTTTTTGAATCGCTGCATTTTTATAAAAAAGCCCTAGAACTCGACGATAAAAATCCGGATTTCTGGTTTGCCATTGCCGATGCCCAATACAAACTGAAGCAATACGAAGAATCGGAGGCTGCCTACGAAAAGGTAGTTGAGTACAATCCGACAGATATTGAAGCGTGGCTCGATTATTCGTCAATACTGTTTGAGCAAAGCAAATTGAACGAAGCTATAGAAATTATTGCATTGGGTATTAAAACCAATCCCGAAGCCGCAGAACTGTATTACCGAATGGTTGCCTATCTGTTTGCCGATGGCCAATACAATGAGGCCTTAGCCTTTCTGGAAACGGCATTGAGTACCAGTCCTGAAAAACACTATATCTTGTTTGAATACCTGCCTCAACTTCAAGAAAACAAGATCATCATTGATATTATTAATCGTTACAACAGCTAGATACTTCCATTTTTCGTTTTTTTTGAGACCTTTGCAGCATGAATTATACGCTTAACGATCTACCTGAACGCAGTCAGAAACCACGTAATAAAGGCCTAACCATGGTTATGGATAAAGGGCTGAGTATTCGTGAAATTGAAGATTTTCTGGAAGTAGCCGGATCGCATACCGACATTGTGAAATTGGGCTGGGCCACTTCTTTTGTAACTCCAAACCTCGAGCAAAAATTAAAAGTATACAAAGACGCAGGTATTCCGGTTTATTTCGGTGGTACCCTGTTTGAAGCCTTTGCCATCCGTAATCAGTTTGACGATTACCGTCGAATTTTGGATAAATACGGTATGGAGTACGCAGAAGTATCAGATGGATCTATCGAAATTGAACACGAAGAGAAATGCGACTACATCCGCAAACTAAGCGAACAGGTAACTGTTATTTCTGAAGTAGGTTCTAAAGATGCAACCAAGATATTTGCACCCTACAAATGGATTGCATTGATGAAAGCCGAAATGGAAGCTGGATCGTGGAAAGTAATTGCTGAAGCTCGTGAAGGGGGTAATGTGGGTATTTATCGCGATTCGGGAGAAGTGAGAGAAGGATTGGTGGATGAGATTTTAACACAAATTCCTGAAGAAACCATTATTTGGGAAGCCCCAATTAAGGCTCAACAAGTATGGTTTATCAAACTCTTGGGCACCAATGTAAACCTAGGAAATATTGCTCCGGCAGAAGTTATTCCTTTAGAAACCATCCGTTTGGGCTTACGCGGCGATACCTTTAATCATTTCCTTACCCAAAAATAATTGGAACAACTGCTGTAGGTGCATAACTCATGAAAAAGTACGGTATTATCGGCTATCCTCTGGTTCACTCGTTCTCCTTAAGTTATTTTACGGAGAAGTTTAAGAAAGAGAATCTCGACGATTGCGAATACCAGGCCTTTCCTTTGCAAAACATCAGCGATTTACCAGAAGTTATCAAGAATAACCCGGAATTATGCGGGCTGAATGTAACACATCCGCATAAAATTGGGGTGATTTACTACCTCGATAAACTGGATGAAGCCGCCCGTGAAATTGATGCCGTAAACTGTATAAAGATTGTCAATAACCGACCTGTCGAATCGTTCTTTAGTGGCGAACTATCGTCGATGAAAGTGCGATTGGAGGGATACAATACAGATGCTTACGGCTTTGAGCATTCGCTGAAGCCACTACTTAAAAAACACCATCAAAAAGCCTTAATATTGGGTGATGGTGGAGCTTCTAGAGCGGTTGCCTATGTATTGCGCAAATTAGGGATAGAGTATTTGATCGTATCTAGGAGAGCCAGAAATAAACAGGTAGCTTATAAAGATCTGAGCCAAGACTTAATGGCTGAACATTTGTTGATCATTAACACTACGCCACTGGGCACTTTCCCAGAAACTGAGGGCTGTGCAGATATTCCTTACCAATTTTTTAGCGATAAACACCTGGCTTACGATCTGGTGTACAATCCGGCCGAAACCGAATTTCTGAAACGGGCAAAAGCCAATGGAGCAAGCACTAAAAACGGTTTAGAAATGCTCCACATTCAGGCCGAAAAAGCTTGGGAAATCTGGAATAGCTAATGAAATTCCTGAAAGGTTTACTACTTATTGCTGTGCTTTTCTCTTCATGCACTGGAGATTATACGCCAAAACCACGGGCTTATTTCCGGATTGAGTTTCCAGAAAAAAAATACCAAAATTACCAGTCAGACTGCCCGTATCGGTTTGAATATCCGGTATACGCAGAAATTTTGCCCGATAACCGGCCCGATGCAAAACCCTGCTGGATTGATGTTGCGTATCCGCAATTTAATGGGCGGCTACATTTGAGCTATCAGGCCATCTCTTCCAGAAAACAGTTCGACCAATTGGTGGAAGATGCCCACACCTTTGCCTTTAAACATACCGTAAAAGCTACCGCGATAGACGAGGCCAGAATAAATTACCCCAATAAAAACGTGTATGGCATTTACTATACCATTGAGGGAAACACGGCTTCTTCCGTACAGTTTTTTCTAACCGATAGCAGTAAAAATTACCTGAGAGGTGCTTTGTATTTCAACGAGCAACCCAAAATTGACTCCATTCGTCCGGTACTCGATTTCATTAAAAAAGATATTGATGTAATGATCAAATCTTTTGAGTGGAAGAAATAATTAAAAAAATACAAACCTTTTCCCATTCATAGGGTTTATATCTATGAACATGTAAAACGGTTCAATTGTGATAAGGTTTAGGTTGAAAGTCCCGCTTTGTAGCGGGACTTTTTTTAGTTCTTTAACTCGGGAGAAGGTTTTAAATTCTTCTCAAATAAATGGAATATGCGTTTGTATTCATCGGTCCAGCTAGAGGGCTCAACAAAACCATGATCTTCTACCGGATAAACCGCCAATTCCCAATTGTCTTTACCCAACTCAATAAAGCGCTGGGTTAACTCCACAATGTCTTGGAACTGTACATTCACATCTACCATGCCATGGCACATTAAGAGCTTACCTTTCAAACCTTCGGCAAAATAGAGCGGCGAGCTTTGGCGGTAGGCCTTCTCATCGTTGGCGGGTTCATTTAAAATATTGGCGGTGTACCCGTGGTTGTAATTAGACCAATCGGTAACCGAACGAAGTGCGGCACCTGCGGCAAACACCTCTGGCTCTTTAAATAATCCCATTAGGGTAATAAAGCCACCATACGAACCGCCATAAAGACCTACATTTTTAGGATTAACGCCATATTTCTCTACCAATAATTTTACGCCGTCAACCTGATCGGTTAAGTCTTTTCCTCCCATGTGGCGGTAAATTCCTGTACGGTGATTGCGGCCATAACCTGAACTAGCCGTATAATCGATATCCATTACGGTATATCCGGCATCGGCTAATAAATTATTAAACATGTATTCGCGGAAATACTGACTCCAACCGTAATGTACATTTTGCAAATAACCGGCTCCGTGTACAAAAATTACTGCCGGACGATCGGGGTGTGGTTTTGCAGAGGTGTAAACCCTGGCGTAAACCGGATCGCCATAGCGGTTGGTAAAGCTGATTACCTCAGGCTCTCTCCAAGCGTAAGAATTAAACTCTTTAGAGGTAGACTGGGTAATTTGTACCGACTTTGCTGCCGGTTTATTCTCTTGGAGGTATAATTCCCAAGGTTTGTTACTATAGGAGTAGCGAATGGCCAGCCATTTTTCATCCGGAGAGATGCTGATCTCATTCAAGCCTTTCATCTGGGTTAGTTGAACCGGCTTACCACCGGTAACCGGAATGCGGTAAAAATGGGTAATGCCGGGGTGTTCGAGGTTTGCGGTGAAATAGAATGATTTTTTATCGTTAGCTAAACGTAAGGTTTGTACTTCCCATTTGCCCGAAGTGAGTTGTTTTTTCTGACCGCTTAGCACATTCACGGTATACAGGTGTGAATAGCCGGAAGCCTCACTCTGGAAATAAAAGGTTGTTGCATCTATCCAACCTACGTTTCCGCCACCAAAAGAGGCGCCAATACCAGGGCCGGCAATCCAAGCTTCGTCACGTTGGCGATCTAGTAAACTTAATTGGCCGTTTTCCGGATTCAATTTCATGATCCATCGGTCTTTGTTATCGGCTGCATACACCACAACCACTGCCTGGCTGCCATCTTCATTCCAAAACGGACCATTGATAGTTACTTTGCGATCCTCGTTCTTTTTGGTTCGTTCTTCCAATTGTTTTGGATAGTCTTTTACGTAATCGGGCAGGTCTTTGATACCCGGTATTTCTTTGGTTGAAACGGCATAGATCGTATCTCTGCCTAAATCGTAAATAAAGCTTTGCGAAGTTGGTAAGGCATTGCCTACTTTGGTTCTACCCGGAATATCTTCGGTATACCCAGAAGCAGTGATAAAATTCGGGACGATGGTATTTTGGTTGCCTTCTGGGCTACGGGTAACGCGAAAAGCAATGTATTTTTCATCTGGACTTAAACGAACGTTATTTACCTGACTACGGTCGTCTACAATAAATTCTTTAGGGCGTTTAGCTTCGTTCAACTTGCGGTCTGCTGCATCGGCTTTCTGTTCTTCGGCCTCTTTTTGCAGCACCTCAAAGGTTTTTAACTGATCGGCTTTTAACCATTGGTCTTGTTTGCTCAAAGGTGCTTCGGGGCGTTTGCGGGTTCTGGAAAAGTTGGTATGCTGCACCAAGGTTCCATTGGCTAAATTCAGGCTGTAGAGATTTTCGGCTCGTTGGAAAATGACTTTACGTTCATCGGCACTAAATGCTGCACCGTTTTCACGATCTAAAGTATTCACCAAAATTTGCTCTTTACCTGTGGCTACATCCAATACGTATAAATCGCCATTGCGCTCAAAAAGTGCTTTAGTGCGGTTTTTGCTATAAGTTAGGTTAGCACGATTGAGCAATTTTTGCTCAGCGGCAGCTACCGCCTTCGGTTTAGATTGTTGAGGAGAAGTGCTAAATAACTGGTCTCGGTCTTTTGCTTCGGGGTTCCAGTTGAAATACACCTGACGGCTATCCGGACTCCATTGTACATTGCTTGGTGATACGCCCATCCATTTGGGATCACGCATAATTTTTTCGACACTTAGTGGGGCCAACTGCTGTGCTTGCAAACCAGTGGCAGCAAAAAGCAGTACTAAAAAGGCTAATTTTTTCATTTGTTGTGTTAATGCTTATCCAAGCAAGTTAATAAGTATCCGGATAAGTTGCGAATTGTTGCAACACAAACCAATTTCATTAGCTAAAATGTTACATCCCTGGCTAAAATTCTATCTTTGTAGCCTATGCAGCATTCAGGAAAAGTAAGAGTTCGTTTTGCGCCCAGCCCAACCGGTGGTTTACATTTAGGTGGGGTTCGTACGGTTTTATTCAATTATTTATTTGCCAAGAAACACGGCGGACAGTTTGTGTTGCGGATTGAAGATACTGACCAAACCCGCTATGTGGAAGGCGCCGAGCAATACATTATTGATTGCCTTAATTGGTGTGGTTTAATTCCGGATGAAGGCCCGCATCTGGGTGGCCCCTTTGAGCCTTATCGCCAAAGCGAACGCAAAGAGCGTTATCGCCCCTATGCTGAGCAATTGGTGAAGGCCGGCTTTGCCTATTATGCATTTGATACCCCCGAAGAATTGGATAAATGCCGCAAGGAAATCCCGAATTTCCAATACGGCCATACTTACCGTGGTCAATTGCGAAATTCGCTGTCGCTTTCGGAAGCTGAAGTGCAGCAACTGCTGGATAATGGTGTTCCACACGTGATCCGGATTAAGATGCCGACCAATGAAACGGTTTCGTTTACGGATCTTATTCGGGGTGAAGTTAGTTTTGATACGAATTTAGTAGACGATAAGGTGCTGCTCAAAGCCGATGGTATGCCTACCTATCATCTTGCTGTGGTGGTGGATGATTTCCTGATGGACATTACGCATGCTTTTCGCGGGGAGGAATGGTTGCCTTCGGCGCCGGTTCACCTCTTGTTGTGGAAATACCTGGGCTGGGAAGCTGCCATGCCGCAGTGGGCACACTTGCCTTTGATTTTAAAACCCGATGGCAACGGTAAGTTGAGCAAACGCGATGGCGATCGTTTGGGTTTTCCGGTTTTTGCCATGAACTGGCTCGACCCTAAAACGGGTGATTTTACGCCGGGCTTCCGCGAATTGGGCTTCTTGCCTGAAGCTTTCTTAAACCTGCTGGCCTTATTGGGTTGGAACGATGGTACCGACCAGGAGATTTTTAGTTTGGATGAACTGGTTGAGAAATTCTCTATTGAACGTGTAAGCCATGCCGGAGCGAAATTTGATTACGAAAAAGCCAAATGGTTCAACGCCGAATGGATTAAGCGTGTGGACCATGCCCGGTTGAAAGGTTTGATCTTGGAGCAAGCCAAACAGCAAGAAATTCAACTTGAAGATACGGCTTACCTGAGCCAAGTAATTGAATTGGTAAAAGACCGTTTAGTTTTATTGAAAGACTTTTGGGAGCAGGCAGGTTTCTTTTTTGAGGAGCCGAAGCAGTACGATCTGGATGCGGTGAAACCGAAATGGTCGGCTGAGAAGGCAGGTTTTTACCAAGCCTTGCTTGAAAAATTTGATGCAGTTCCTAGTTGGGAAGCTGCTGTATTGGAAGAAACGTTTAAAGCTGCTGCTGAAAGCGCCGGAATGAAAGTGGGTGAATTGATGTTGCCTTTCCGGGTGATGTTGGTGGGTGGTAAATTTGGGCCAGCAGTTTTTGATATTGCAGCGGTTTTGGGTAAAACCGAAACGCTAAACAGAATTACCAAAGCCTGTTCTGTTTTTAGTTCATAACCATGCGCTTCATTGCTTATAGCTTATTAGTGATTATGGGTATTGGTGCCTGTGCTAAGCGGCCTTATGCCTTAAGCGAACGCAGTTACCGTAAACAATCCAAAGCATTTTCCAAAACAATTCGTGCGCAAACTTTTCCGACTTTGCTTGACTCGAGTGGCCAAAAAATTCCAGCTGATTGGGTAAGCACCGTAAATTTTAATCTGCGTAAGCCTAATTATGTGATCATTCACCACACGGCTCAAAACAGTGCGGAGCAAACGCTTAAAACGTTTACGCTTAGCAAATCGCAGGTTAGTGCGCATTACCTGATTGGGAAAGACGGTAAGGTGTTTCAGTTGTTAAACGATTACCTTAGGGCTTGGCATGGCGGGGTGGCTAAGTGGGGCAGTACCAGTGATATCAACTCTAATGCTATCGGGATTGAATTGGACAACAATGGGCTGGATCCTTTTTCGGATCAACAGATTGAGAGCTTGATTAGCTTGCTTCAGCACTTAAAAAAGAACTACAACATTCCGACTGCTAATTTTATTGGGCACTCGGATATTGCTCCATCCCGCAAGGTGGATCCTCATGTTACTTTCCCTTGGCGTAAACTGGCCGATAAGGGTTTTGGCTTGATGCCCGATACCTTGATCAGCGAAACTGCTCCGGCTAATTTTGATCCTATTGCGGCTTTACGGATTATTGGTTACGATACCAGAGATCTTGCGGCGGCTATCCGAGCCTTTAAACGCCACTTTTTGGGTAAAGAGGGTGATGCCGATTTTAGTGCGGAGGAGCTGAATGCCTTGTACAATCTGTATTGTAAATACTAAGCTTTTTGGGGTAGTTGTTTGCTTGCCTTGCTGTTGGGTACGCGTTTGGTAATGCTTTGTTTTCGAACATTTTTTGCTGAAAGTAGTACATGGGTTGCTGGTGTACTTCCTTTAGGTGCGAAAGAGCTTCCTGTGGTTGCGAAAGCTCTTCTTACAGTTGCTTCTGTTCCGTTTATTGGTGTTAAAGAGCGTTCAACTGTTGCTAAAGTATGTTTTGTGTGTGCGAAAGTTCGTTTAACAGGTGCGAAAGCACTTCCTGTAGGTGCGAACTATCGTTTTATAGGTGCTGAAGTGCGGACGCAAACTGCTAAAGTGCGCACCATTGGTGAGGATGTGCAAACAATTAGGGCTTTAAAAACTGATCAGCTTTTGAATTTTTCAGTAGATAGTGCTCCAGTTTCAAATCGACTGGCTGGCGTATAAACTAAGAAAGCCTACCCGATTTGTTCGGATAGGCTTTGCTCTGTGTTGTGTTTGCTTACTTTTTCTTGTTGGCTTCTTGCATTGGGTTGCTTCCTGAGGATGCACCGCGAATGGTTTGTTGTTGACGATACAACTCGAAACGTGAAGGAGTAGTGCGGCGTGGCCAAGCATTGTTGGCTTCGTCTATATCTGCGGTTTCACGGTTAGGGTCTAAACGGATAGCTGCTACTTCTTTGTCTTTGGCAAATACTTTGGTTATGTTTTGTTCGTTTTTGCGCCAGATGTAGGCCGGGATGCGATCTACTTCTTTGGTACCATCGGTAAATGTCCATTCAATAATCAATGGCATTACCAATCCGCCTACATTTTCAAATTCAATTTCGTAGAAATTTTGTTTTCTATCGTAAACTGATTTTTCGGTCGGGTTTAGCGATGCGTAAAATTTATCGAATGCGGCTTTTGATTCGGGTGTGATGGCATAGCGATCCCATTTGTTGTAAAAATCGAGCAGGCTGGTATCGGCTTCAACGGCAAACTTAATTCCGGCATCGCGGTTACGTTTACGGCTAATTACGTACGCATCTTGCTCTGCTTTTTGCTTGTCGTATGCATTTTCAATTGCCGGGTTTTTGGTGTTCATGCGGTAGTGGCGAACATCTTTAATGGAAATATCTACCGGATCGGTTTCGTAAAACCATCCTCTCCAAAACCAGTCTAGATCAACTGCCGAAGCGTCTTCCATGGTGCGGAAGAAATCGGCTGGTGTAGGGTGGTGGAAAGCCCAACGACGTGCATATTCTTTGAATGCGTAGTCGAACAATTCTCTGCCCATTACGGTTTCACGCAGGATATTTAAGGCTGTTGCCGGTTTTGCATAGGCATTTGGACCAAAACGAATGATGTTTTCGGAATTGGTCATGATGGGTTCCAACTCATTTTTGGGCAATTTCATGTAGTCGACAATTTTGTGTGCCGGACCGCGTGATGAAGGATAGTTGTTATCCATTTCCTGCTCGGTTAGGTATTGTACAAAGGTGTTCAAGCCTTCGTCCATCCAGGTCCACTGGCGCTCATCGGAGTTTACGATCATCGGGAAGAAATTGTGTCCTACTTCGTGGATGATTACACCTATCATTCCGTATTTCACGGTTTCGGAATAGGTTCCGTCTTTTTCGGCACGACCGTAGTTGAAACAGATCATTGGGTACTCCATACCGTTGGCTGCCTCTACTGAAATGGCTACGGGGTATGGGTAAGGAATGGTGTATTTGGAATAGATTTTAATGGTATGTGCCACTACTTTGGTAGAGTACTTGTTGTATAGCGGATAGGCTTCGGGACCGTAGTAAGACATGGCCATTACTTTTTTACCTTCTACATCGGCCGGCATGGCATCCCATACCAAACGGCGTGAGGAAACGAAGGCGAAATCGCGTACGTTTTCGGCTACATACGTCCAGGTTTTTTTGCCTTTGGCTTTGCTTTTTAGGGCTTGTTTGGCTTCGTCGAGGGTAACTACTTCAACTGGGGCTTTGGCGGTTTGGGCCTGCTGCCAACGGCGGTATTGGGCTGGGCTTAATACTTGGGCATAGTTTTGGCATTCGCCGGTTGCGCCAATTACGTGATCGGCGGGTGCGGTGATGTTTACTTTGAAGTCTCCGAAGGTTAGGGCAAACTCACCTGAACCGATGAATTGCTTGTTTTGCCATCCTTGAAAATCGGAGTATACGGCCATGCGTGGATACCACTGGGTGGTGGTATAGATGTAGTTGCCGTCTTCGGCAAAGTATTCGTAGCCTCCACGACCGGCTCTGGTCATGCGGTCGGAAATGTTGTATGACCAATCGATTTTGAATCGGAAGCGTTCTCCGGGTTGTAAGGTTTTTGGTAATTCGATACGCATCATGGTTTGGTTGATGGTATAGCGTAATGGATTACCATTGGCATCGGTAACTTTGGCAATTTTTACCCCTAAATCTTCGGTATGTCCTGAAATTTTTTGGAGTTCTGAAAGGCTCATGCGCTCTTTCATGCTGCTTTGTTCGGTCAGGTTTTTCTCACTCTTGGCCTGATGTTCGTTTTCATCTAATTGTAACCATAAATAGGTTAATGGATCTGGTGAGTTGTTGAAGTAATTGATGGTTTCTGAACCGATGATGCGTTGTTTTACGTCATCTACTTCAACGTTAATTTCGTAATCGGCACGTTGCTGCCAGTATTTTGGCCCGGGTGCACCTGATGCTGAACGGTACATGTTGGGGGTTTGCAGCATGGTTCCTAGCTGCTCGAACTTGTTTCCGTGGTTGGAACCTGGGTTGTTTAGGTTCTGTGCCATTGCGGCTCCGCCAAGGATTAGGAAGCTAAGGGTTAAACGTAAGGTTTTATTCATGTTGATGGTTAAATTTTAGTTTATTAGTGCGATAAATCGTTCGGTGCACATTTGCAGTGCCAAACCCAATACGACAGCCGACAGAAAAATAATCCATTTGCGTTGGACGATTTTAAATTGTTTGACCATCAATTGGGCAAGAGCTAATATAGTGATAACAATGATAAGTTGTCCGCATTCTAAACCCAAGTTAAAGGCTAGTAGCTGGGAAATTATTGAGGTGTCTGTGCCGAGCAGGCTTTTTAGGTAGTTTGAAAATCCCATTCCGTGAATTAATCCAAAACACAAGGCCATGGGATAAGCCCATAGCACGTTTTGTTTTTGTATGAGGTTGGCTATGGCGGTAGCAAGTATGGTTAATGGAATGAAAAATTCGATCCAATTGGCGGGTAGGCGGAGTAGATTGAATGCGCTTAGGGCTAGGGTTAGGCTGTGCCCAATGGTAAACGCGGTGACCAATACGAGTACCCGGCGCCAATCTGCCCATAAGTAGACTCCACATAGTGCAGCGACAAACAGGATATGGTCGTAACCTCGCCAATCTAGGATGTGTTCGAGTCCGAGGCTGAAGTATAGTGAAAAATCGGGCATCTGCTTATTTTTACTATTTTGGCTTTAAAGTAGGTATTTTTGATGCTACAGCCAAGGTGTTGGCCTTAAACTCACAACGATGTTACAAATTTTGACCTTTTTAATGGCCCTTTTACACCCGTATTATGTGAGTGTAACGGAGATTAAACATGATGCTAAATCGCAGAGTTTGGAGGTTAGTTGTCGTTTGTTTTCGGATGATCTGGAAACTGCACTAAACAAAATGGGGCAGGGAAAGGTGGATATCCTGAACCCCAAGAATTCCAATCAGATTAATGACTTAATAGCTCGCTATGTTCCTCAGCATTTAAAAATTACGGTGAATGGCAAACCGCTTATGCTCAAATTTATTGGCTATGAGCAGGAAAGTGAGGCTACTTGGTGTTATTTTGAGGTTGTGGGGGTACGTTCGGCAAAAAACATAGGTATTAGTAATGATTTGTTGTATGCGGAACACGAGGAGCAGATTACTATGCTGCATGTAACTGTAGGCGGGGTGCGTAAGAGTACGAAGCTGGATAACCCGGAACGGAAGGCGGTGTTTCAGTTTTAAGGTTTTTGTAGCCCCGACGGGAATCGAACCCATATCTAAAGTTTAGGAAACTTCTATTCTATCCGTTGAACTACGGGGCCAATTTTTTTACAAAGATTTTAAAAATTCTTTACCAATTCCGCTTTTATAGTATTTCTCTCTTTTACGGGCATTTGCCCTACCTGTCACCTGTTCTGTGAAAATTAAGTTCCAAGGTCTAAAACCCTTTGTAGATTTAGTTTTGCCAGCATTGTGTTCTTTTAATCTTTTCTCAATATTTTTTGAAAAGCCAACATAAATTCGCTGGTCTAGCCTACTTTTTATTGCGTAGACAACATATTCATCCATAACTAAAGTTAGAAAATCTGCGTGCAAGTGACGAATATTCTATCCCTGCCTTCGGCAGGCAGGCATTAAACTACGGGGCCAGTGGTTTACCTGACGGTGCTACCGTTATTCATGGCGGCAATTGGACTTACAAAGCTTAGTTTACCTTCGGCGTTTTCGGCCATTAAAATCATACCTTGAGACATGATGCCTTTGATTTCTCTTGGTTCTAGATTTACCAAAATGCTTACCTGCTGACCAATGATGGCTTCTGGTTCATAGTGTTCTGCAATACCTGAAACTACGGTTCGCTGATCAAGGCCGGTATCAATAGTTAATTTGAGTAGTTTTTGTGTTTTGGCTACTTTTTCGGCAGCTAGGATTGTGCCCACCCGGATATCCATGGCCGAGAACTGATCGTAATTGATGGCTGCTTTTGCAGGATTGAGTTCGGGAGTGGTTGCGGATGTTTCCATACTGGCTTTTTTAGCGTTTAGTTTCTGGATTTGTTGTTCGATGGTTTCGTCTTCGATTTTCTGGAAAAGCAGTTCAGGCTGCTGCAGGGTATGTCCGTCTTCAAAAACAAAGGCTTCATCAAATCGATACGCTGATTTGAGGTTCAACATGCGGAAAAGCTTTTGAGCTGTTCCGGGTAAGAATGGCTGCATGAGTGTTGCCAAATGGCCGATGATGTACAGACATTCGTGCAAAACTTCTCGTGTTGCCTCAGGATCTTCTTTAAAGGTTTTCCAGGGCTCCTGCTCTGTTAAGTACCGATTTCCCAGTCGAGCCACTTCCATCATGTTTTGTTGTGCTTGTCGGAATTTGTAGTTCTCGAAACTTGCGCCCAGCTCGTCGTATGCCGTGCTGATTTCTTTGTGCAGAGTTGGGTCTTTGATTCCGGTTGATGCACCTGTGACTTTACCCTCAAAATACTTGTGCATGAGCACCATTACGCGGTTCACGAAGTTTCCGAGAATGGCTACGAGTTCATTGTTTACGCGGGCTTGGTAATCTTTCCAGGTAAACTCACTGTCGGCAGTTTCGGGGGCAATGGCGGTTAAGTAATAACGCAATTCGTCTACTTTGTCTGGAAAATCTTCCAGGTATTCGTGCATTTCTATGCTCCAGCCTCTTGAGGTCGACATTTTATCGCCTTCCAAATTCATGAATTCGTTGGCGGGCACGTTTTCGGGTAAAATATAGTCGCCATGTGCATGCAACATAATCGGGAAGATGATGCAATGGAAAACAATATTGTCTTTACCAATGAAATGGACCAGTTTGGTATCCTGATCTTTCCAATACAATTGCCAGTCTTTTCCCTGATCTATTGCCCATTGTTTGGTGGCTGAAATGTAACCAATGGGGGCATCAAACCACACGTATAGTTTTTTGCCTTCGGCTCCTTCAGCGGGCACATCAATACCCCAGTCTAAATCTCGGGTAATGGCTCGTGCTGCCAAGCCGCCATCGATCCAGCTTTTGCATTGTCCGTATACATTGGCACGCCAATCGTGTTGGTGGCCTTTTAAAATCCATTCTTTTAACCAGTCTTCGTACCTATCCATGGGCAGGTACCAGTGTTTGGTTTCTTTGAGTATAGGCTTATTTCCCGTTAGGGTAGATTTTGGATTGATGAGCTCGTTAGGGCTTAAGGCAGTACCACACTTTTCACACTGATCGCCATAGGCACCTTCGAAACTGCATTTCGGACAGGTTCCGACAATGTAACGATCGGCTAGAAAGGTTTGCGCATCGGCATCGTAGTATTGTTCGGATGTTTCGATGGTAAATACCTTTTTCTGATCTAACACCTTGAAAAAATCCTGAGCGGTTTGGTGATGTATGGGCTCGCTGGTACGGTGGTAGATGTCGAAGGATATGTCAAGCTTCTGGAAGCTCTCTTTATTGAGTTGGTGGTATTTATCGATTATAGCCTGAGGGGTGGTTCCCTCTTTCATGGCCTGATTGGGGATGGCTGTTCCGTGCTCATCAGATCCACAAACGAATACCACATCCTTTCCCGACAGGCGTAAATATCGCACATATAAATCGGCAGGAATATAAGCACCCGCTAAATGTCCGATGTGTTTGGGGCCATTGGCATAGGGCAGGGCTGCGGTAATGGTATATCTTTTAAATTTGTCCACGTTGAGGGCTATACTGTTTGCTTGTTTTTGTAATTTGCAAAGATAATTCAAAATAATGATCCTTCCCCCATATCTTAAAAAAGGCGATAAAGTAGCCATTACTTGTCCGGCAAAGAAATTACCGGGCGGGATTGAGGATGCAATCCGTTTGTTGGAAAGCTGGGGTTTACGTGTTGTTTTGGGTGAAACGGTTCATGCTGCCTACCATCAGTTTGCAGGCAGGGATGAGCTGAGAGCAGCTGATTTGCAAAGGTTTTTGGATGATCCGGAAATCAAGGCTGTTTTTGCGGCTCGTGGGGGTTATGGTACCCTTCGGGTTATTGATCGCTTAGATTTTTCGGGTGTTGCAGCGAATCCGAAATGGGTTGTTGGGTTTAGCGATATTACCGTATTGCATGCTCATTTGCAAGGCCAATTGAATTTGTGTTCGATACACGGGCAGATGCCTTTGACCATACCGGATGGTACTAAACCGAGTTTGGAGACCTTGCGGATAGCCTTGTTTGGAGAAGAATTGAGTTATGCTTACCAAAGCTCCGGTTTAGGTAAAAATGGGAGTGCTCAGGCAGAGCTTATTGGAGGTAATTTGGCTTTGCTTTGCAACTTAACGGGTTCGGCTTCTGATCCGGATTACCGAAATAAAATTTTATTTCTGGAAGATGTGGGTGAGTATATTTACTCCATTGACCGTATGTTTTGGCATTTGAAACGTTCGGGAAAGCTTGCGGGTTTAAAGGGCTTGATTATTGGTGGATTTACGGAATTGAAAGACTATGATCCGCCATTTGGCCAAAGTGTACGGGATATTGTATTGGAACTGTGCGAAGGGTATGGGTATCCTATTTGTTTCGATTTCCCGGCTGGGCATATTTCAGACAATCGGGCTTTGATTTTGGGTAAGGAAGTGGCGTTAACTGTTCAAGATTTTCAAGTGAACCTAACTTATATCAACTAATATGGCTTTATTATCAAACTTAAGTAAGTATAAAGATTTTGGCTTGTTGCTGATGCGTGTGGGCATTGGCGCCTTGTTCATAGTTTATGGCTATCCTAAATTGTTGGGTGGCCCTGCCATGTGGACGGGTATTGGCGGCTCTATGAAACATGTTGGCGTGGATTTTTACCCGGTTTTTTGGGGCTTTATGGCAGCTATTACGGAAACTTTTGGTGGTTTTTTATTGGTTTTGGGACTGGCTTTTCGGCCAGTAAGTGTATTGCTGGCCTTTACCATGCTGATTGCTGCGCTGCATCATTTAAAAGCGGGTGATGGTATTCAGGGCGCTTCTCATGCTATTGAAGCGGGTATTGTTTTCTTCGGTTTGGTGTTTGTTGGGCCCGGGAAATATAGTGTGGATGGGAAATAAAAAACCCCTCGAGTTGAGGGGTTTTTGTAGTTTGTGGGTTACTAAATGTAAACTAGTTTACGTCCCAAAATAATTTGGTGGTAACCAAATCACCTCCTATTGCCGTTGAAGCTAGGGCATAGTTAGCCGAATTAAGGTTTTGCTCTTCATCGGAGTAGCGAAATCTTACAGGAATAGCCGATAAAGCATTAGGAGGGGCTGTTAAAACAGGGGCATCTAATCTCCTCCACTCTGTCCAAGCTTCAATCCCACGATTATAGAGTGCAATCCATTTTTGTACTCCGATTTTTTGCTTAAAAGTACCCGCGGCAGTAGAATAATCGACATCGGTTTGAGCAAGATAAGTCGCTACATCATTGTCTGTTCCTCCCCAATACTTAATAGAAGCTGTGATAGCTGCATCATAGTGAGATTGAGCTGATCCTGGAACATTATAACCTCTCTCTACAGCTTCAGCCAATAAAAATTGTACTTCTGTATAATCCATAAATAATGTTTCAAAATTAGGAGCTTGAATAGTTAGACTTGGTTTAGAAAAAGTTGCATAATTATTGCTAGCCCCGTAGGTGCCACCTGTATAGTCATCATTTGCATCTGTAGTAAAATAGAACGGTACTCGTGGATCATCTAAGGTTTTCATTGCATTAACAAGGGTATTCGCTGCCACAAAATCCTTTCTACCGCTTTGAACTAAATTCACCCAAATTGGATTGGTATTTGGAGGAGCAGTCTGGTATTTAAATGTTGCATTATCGGCATTTGAAGTAAAAATGTTAGCTGCAGCAGCTTCAACTACCGTCTTTGCTTTAGCATTATCTACATCAGCAAGCATCATACCCAATCTAAGTTTTATTGAATTTGCAAACTTTTGCCATTTTACAACATCACCTCCATAAACCAGATCTGCTTTCCCGAAAGACTCAGTATTAACGTTTAATTCAGCCAAATCTGCATCTATTCTGTTCAACAAATCATCATAAATAGTAGCAGCATCATCATACTTTGGTTGCACCTTATTGATATCCAGAGCTTCTGAATAAGGGATATCACCATAGGTGTTTACTAAAACGGAATATCCATAAACTTCCATAATATCTATGATCGCTAATTGATTAGCCTTTTTCGACGCTTCAAGTAATTTGTCAGCACTGATTAATTCTTTAGCTGTTTTCAAGTCCATTAATACATCTCTGTACATGGAATTCCAAAAATTTCTCGGAATATTTCTAGTAGCTAAATCATAGTTGCTTTCGTCGGTATAAGTAGTTTCTGTCCATTGCTGGGTTAAAAGTCTAAAAATTCCACTATTAACATTGGGAGTAGTTATTACATCGGCCATACTCTTTTGAGCATTGGTAAATAAACTTGATCCCGGAACTTCGTAATATTGTTTGGGATTATTATTTAAATCACCAAAATCTTTCTTACATGCCGTCATGTAAATCATTACTGTTACGGCAAATACTATATACTTTTTCATTTTTAGTTATATTAAAATCTGAATTTTAGATTAGCACCAAAAGTTCTAACCGTTGGATAGCTACCTACTTGATAGCCCTGTATGTTTCCTGAGCTTATACCATCCTCTGGATCTGCGTTAGGCAGATTTTTGTGAATAATCCATAGATTTCTTCCAATTAAGGAAAAATCTACCCCTTTTACCGGACCTAATTTTGCAACTAAAGATTGTGGAAACGAATATGATAAGACCACTTCTCTAAGCTTAACATAACTTGCATCATAAACAAAGTCTGCAGCCGGAGAATAACGATATCCATAAGCACCAAAACTAACACCACTAACTCGAATATCATTGGGCGTGCCATCCGCTTTTACTCCAGGTCTGATAAAACCACCACCCTGAGCTATTGGCGAACGTATAGGATTACCCAGATCGTTTAATCCAGCCGTTTCCTCATATAAGCCTGTCGCTAAACCATAGAATTGATCTAGTGAAAAAACATCTCCACCTTTTTTAATGTCTATTAGAAAACTTAACGAGATATTTTTGAACTTAAGGGCATTGTTAATACCTCCTATCCAATCTGGATTAACATTTCCAATAACTTCGTTTGAAGTTGGAGAAATTAAATAACGTCCATTAGGACCAACCGTTTTTTGTCCGTTAGTATACACAAAGTTGGTACCTCTAATCTGGCCATATGGTTGATGAAGTGCGGCGTTAATAGAAACTCCACCTTGTAAACTTGCAAGCAATAGATTGTCTCCTTCTGCCAGAGCTTTTACTTCGTTTTCATTCTTTGACCAGTTGACATCTATTTTCCACGTAAAATCATTGCTAGAAACCGGAATTCCATATAGAGATAGCTCGATACCTCTATTTTCAACATCTCCGGCATTCACATATTTAAATGAATATCCTGTTGCTTTTGAAACATTTACCGGCAAAATTTGGTCAACCGTATTTTGCTTATAGTATGTCATATCAAAGCCGACTCTACTGTTTAAAAATGCCATCTCCAAGCCAGCCTCGTATGCTTTAGTCCGCTCAGGTTTTAGGCTTGCATTGTTTTTTGTTGCAGGAACTGAAAACATTGGATTACCGCTAAATGGAGTTTGATAAGTATATGGATCTCTTAATACAGAAGTGGGAGCATCGGCGCCAACCTCAGCATAATTGATTCGCACTTTACCATATGATAACCAAGTCTGCTTAACTAGCTTAGAAAATGCAAACCCCAAAGATGCAGAAGGGTAATAATAGGAGTTATTATTTACTGGTAGAGTAGATGACTGATCCCTTCTTCCTGTTAAATCCAAAAATAAATAGTCATTATACGCAAAATTTAGACCAAGGAAAATACCGTCAACTTCTCTATTTTTATATACCTCTGTTGGTGCTTCAATTGGATTAAGTGAATTGGAAAGTGCGTATACTCTTGGTACGATTAACCCGCCATTTGTAGTCGAAAGTGTACTTGATTCAAATTGAGTTCTAATATTAGTTCCTAAAACGCCTTTTAAATTCAACGAGCTTGACAAATCCTTATTAAAATTTGCCATTAAATCATAATTGTATTCGGAAAAACGGCGCTCAAACAGAGAGTATTGTGAAGTTGTTACACTACCATAAGCCTGTCTTTCTTCTTGATATTCATTATAAGTATCTGCGGATACCCGAGCAACAATATCCAACCAAGTTGCAGGTTTATAATTAAATCCAGCAGAACCTGTGTATCTGGTTCTTCCATCATTTGAGTAATTCTCATAACGACCGAAATAAGGATTATCCCAATATATCGGAACAAGATCACCTGGGTCAGCCCAGTTCCAGGTTACATTTAACTTATTTCTAAAATAAGCGTCTTTTTGATCCTGCAAATCGACATTGGTTTGCCACCATTGTCTAAAATTATTGGCTATGTTTTTATCATCGTAACCTGTGCCGTAACGACCCAATCCTGTGGTTTTGACCATGTTTATCGCACCATTGGCCGTCAATTTTGCATTGATATTAAATGTTGCGCCGAGATTTAGGTTGTCTTTGGTTAATCGACTATTCGGCAAAATACCTTTATCTACATTCCGTGCATAACCTAATTTGAAAGTAGCTGTTTCGCCCCCGGCCTGGATCAGAAGACTATTGTTAATTGAATTAGCAGTCTCAAAAAAACTAGTTGGACCATTTGTAGCAGCAACCCACGGTGTTGCTTTTTTATAATTTGGGGAAGTAGGGTCAAAGGAATCCCATTGATAAACCATTAAATTCGGATCAAACGCAGCACCATATGAAGCGTCCTCATGTAATGGTGCAACTAAATCATTATTACCATCCCCATCTATATCCCGATATAAAAAATAACCTGTGGGATCTTCATAATATGGACCATAACCGGCTCCATATTTTTTTTGGTATTTGGGAAAAGTGTTTTTATCAATTTTGCCAATGGTAGCAGATGTATTGTAAAAAATTCCAAGACCTTTAGCATTTTTTCTAGTTTGTATCAATACTACACCATTCGATGCCCTGGAGCCATATAATGCTGTTGCTGCTGCACCTTTTAAAATCGATATAGTTTCTATATCATCGGGGTTAATATCTGCAGCTGAACTACCATAATCAAATCCACCTCTACCTGTTTTTTGATTGTAACTATTTGTTCTGCAGCTGAACTACCATAATCAAATCCACCTCTACCTGTTTTTTGATTGTAACTATTTGTATTGCTATTATCGACAGGTACACCATCAACAACAAATAATGCTTGATTATCCCCTGTAAGAGATTTGGTACCACGCAAAACAATATTAGTAGATCCACCCAAGGTATTATTCCGTTTAATTTCTAAACCTGCCACTTTACCAGATAGAGAGTTGATAAAATTGGCATCGCGGGTTTTACTTACATCTTCACCTTTTACACTTTGTGCAGAGTAAGGTAAAGAGTTTTTTGTTCTCTGAATACCCAAAGCCGTCACCACAACTTCTCCCAACTGCTTGGTATCTTGCCTCAAAACCACATTCATCGGTTCTTCTCCAATAGTGAGTGTTTGCGAAGCATAGCCCAGGAAAGAAAATTCGAGTTGAGAAAATCCGGACGGAACTTTGATACTAAACATTCCATCGGCATTGGTTTGGGTAGCTTGGGTACCACCTATCACCTTTACGGTTACACCGGGCATGGGGAGTTTGTCTTCTGCGGCTGTAACTCTACCGGTAACCGTTCTGTCTTGTGCATACACTTTTAAGCTTAGTAGCACAAGTAAACATAAACTGAAACGTAATAATTTTTTCATAGATTAAATATTTATTAGCATAATTTAATGCTAAGTTAATATTAAATAATTTTTAAACCAAGAATTATTTTTTGCTGTGTCTACGAAAATATTATTTGTTACAACGCATTAATTATTAATTTTTAATTAACCTATCGGCATGTACTTATTACTGTATACTAACAAAAAAAGGCCGCTGATGTTCAGCGGCCTTTAAAATTTGTACTAGGATTTACCTATTGTTTGGTATCCCAGAAAACACGAACGTTCATGCCTGCTTTCTGAGTAACGTTTGAAGGGTTCAAGTCGATCTCAGATTGAGGATAGAATAAAGAACGTGGGATGTAATCTACCACGGCGTTGCTAGGCTTGGTGATGCTTGGGTAACCGGTTCTTCTCCAGTCTGTCCAAGGTTCAATCATCACACCATAGCTAGCCACAAATTTCTCTTCGATAATTTGCTTCAACTTATTATCGTTAGTACCAGTCAAAGTACCGTTTGCAGCTAAATACGTAGTAACGTCTGCTGCCGATACTCCAGCTGCTGCCATTGAGGCTTTGATACCTTCTTCGAAGAAAGTTTGAGCGTTACCGGTTACACCGAATCGTAATGCAGCCTCAGCACGAATAAAGTTATATTCAGCGAAGGTTAACAATCTTACAGGTGCTTCACCAGTTGTACCTTTCAAGTAGGTATGAATCATAGAATAAATGGTTGGGTTTGAAGCAGCTCCACCCACAGCTCCAACATATGCACCATTAACTGTGGTGAAATAAGTCGCTCTGCGTGGGTCAACCTTAGTATTCATCATATCAACCAAGGTTTTATTGGCTACTAAATTTAACTTTCTAGAACCGGTTTCAAATTGAAAAATTGGATTCTGTGCGCCTGCAGTAATCTGGAACGGCATCTCAAAGTTATCGGCGTTAGCGGCAAAGAATGTTGCATTGCTTGCGATAAGTTGATTCATTCTGCTGGTAGCAAAAGCTGCATTTTGTTCAGAATAGTGCAAGAAAATACGCAGTTTTAACGTATTTGCGAACTTGATCCAATTTGCTCTAGTCGTAGTGAATGATCCTGAGTAAATGGTTGAATTTGCTCCTGGAGACAGTGTAGAAGTACCTGCATTCAAGTTAACGATAGCTTCATCAATCAAAGTAATTAACGATGTGTAGATCGATTCGGCTGTATCGTATTTTGGCGCAAGGTTAGCGGTATATTTATGCGCTTCAGAGTATGGGATATTACCCCAAGTATCTACAGCTACTTGATAAATATAGGCTTTCAACAATTTAGCAACACCTGCGTAATGAGGACTATTTGCAGCATTTGATTTTGAAATGATCAAATCCAAATCTGTAAGTGTAGTTGCATAAATATTGCTCCAAATGTTGTTTACATCTGAACCTGATATTAAGTATTTCTCATACTGTTGTTGCTGAGTTTCAGCACCTGGACTTTGACCAGAAAATTGTTGGCTAATTAATGAACTGTAGCGAAGCAAGTCACTACCACCCATAAAACCAACGTTAACGGTTGCTGAGGTCAGCAACTGCTGAAGAGGGGCATCCTTAATGTTTGCCGGGTCTTGGTTGATATCATAAAACTTCTCACAAGAAGTGGTGCCTAACAGCATCACTCCGGTAAGAGCTACAATAATTTTATTTCTAAACTTTTTCATATTCTAAAAATCTTATGGTTTAAAAGGTCACACGTAAGTTAGCACCGAATGTTCTGGTGTTAGGCAAAGAGTTGAACTCTAAACCTTGTGCATTTGAAATACCCAATGCATTTTGCTCAGGATCAAAGTGCGGATAGTTTGGTGCATACAAGTATAAGTTTCTACCAAACAGTCCGATCTCTAAGTTTCCGAACGGTGTTTTTTCTAAGGCTTTCTTAGGCAATGTGTAGCTAATGCTAGCCTCTCTAACACGGAACCAAGAAGTATCGTAGATGAATCCTTCAGCAGCAACGTGTTTACCTGCGTTACCGTAATATTGCTCAGAAGTTAGCAATACCATGGCTGGGGTTCCGTTTGCAAATGCACCACCAAAAGTGAATGTTTTCGCTAAAGTTCCGTCAGGATTGAAACGATTTACTGCAGCAGTTTCAGCAGCAACACCATTTCTTTGTACGTCGGCGATGTTACGAGAATATTGATCTCCACCTTTACGAATATCTAACAAGAAACTTGCACGGAAATTTTTGTACACGATATCGTTGCTGATACCCATAGTCCAATCTGGATTTGGGTTACCAATTTTCTGAACGTTTGCAGTAGCTAAAGGTAAACCGCTGGCCTGAACAATAATTTGTCCGGCAGCATTACGCTGGAAACCAGAACCGTAAATTTGACCATACTCATCACCAGCAACCAAACGAATGTTAGGCGTAGTAAAACCACCTAAGAAAATGTTTGATACACCAGGTGCTAAGCTTTCAACTCTAGATTCGAATTGAGTATAGTTTACACTTAAGCTATAAGAACCATTTTTGGTTTTAACAGGTGTACCACCAACTAACAATTCGATACCTTTTGTACTTAATTTACCTGCATTTTTGAATACACTGGTAATACCAGATGCACCAGAAACAGGAACAGAAAGAATTACATTTCGGGTTTTTCTCTCGTAGTAAGAACCATCAATGGTTAAACGGTTTTTGAAGAAAGAGAATTCACCACCAAATTCGTATTCCTGAGTAAACTCTGGAGTAATATCTGGCTGACCTGCTGCATTACCATATGTAAAGCCGGCCAAGCCGTTGTATGGGAATGAAATAGCCGGACCAAAACCATCAGATGCACCAGCAGTACCAAAATAAGTATCTGTAGCATAAGCAGGAGCACCTTTACCAACTTCACCCCAGTTAGCTCTGAATTTAATCATATCAATTTTACCGTTTGCTTTCAATTCTGGGAAAGCTTCAGTAGCTACGAAACTAGCTGCAACTGCTGGGTAAAAAATTGAACGATTTGCTTTAGAAAGTGTAGAAGACCAGTCGTTACGAGCTTTTACGTTGAAGGTAAAGAAGTTTTTATAATCAACGATCAAATCTCCAAATACCCCAACCAATCTGGTTTTTTCTGCACTAAACGATGGGAAATAAGATAAAGCATTTTTCATGTTACGGAAACCAGGAACAACCAAAGTTAAACCTGTAACCCCTGAAGAGTTAAATGAATTTTGTACAATCTCATTACCCAAAGTTCCGGTTAAATTGAAATCACCAAACTTGCGGTTTGCGTTTAAGGTGAAGTATGAGTTTAAGTTACGTACGTTGGTTTGACTTTCTACAATACCACCCACGTTAGTAGAGCTCGATCCGGCGTTACCACCACCACGGTTACCTACTTCGTCAAATGAGCTTGATTTGATATTGTAATAGTCAGTACCTACGCGTAAATCAGCTGTAATCCAATCGTTCACATCGTACTTTAAATTAACGTTTCCGATTAAACGGTTGATCTCATCATCGTATTTATTGTTTTTGATTGACCAATATGGATGATCTTCAGTGTTGAACCAGATTTGGCCACCCGATGCAGTCTCAAAAGGAATACCAGTTAAGTTGTACGATCTAGGAGTAAAATACGCTCTAAATAGCGGGTTAGACAACTGGTTACCCTGTTGAGTACGAATAGATGTATTGTTGGTATAGCTAAATGAAGTACCAACCAATAATTTCTTCGTAACCTGAGTATTCGCGTTAACAGATAAGTTATTACGCTTCAACTTGTTATTATCCAATACATAGGTTTCGGTTGCATTACCATAAGATACACGGTAGCTAGATTTATCAGAACCACCAGTAAAGCTTAAGTTGTTTTGCAAATTGTATGCAGTATTGAAAATGTCTTTAACGTTATCTGGGAAAGCTTGCAATTTTTCTGTTGTAGGATAAAATGCAGAAAAAGCAGCGCCAGCACCACCAAACCAGTTGGTTACGGTTTGACCAGCAATACGAGCACCCCATGAACCTTGTGAAGTTGCAGAATAGTTACCTAAACTACCTTGTGAATATTCATTTTGGTATTCTGGTAAACGGTTTACCTGACCAATATTGTAAGAAGTAGAGAACTCAATCGATTTTTTCTCTTTGGTTCCACCCTTCTTGGTAGTAATCAAAATTACACCAGAAGCAGCACGTGAACCGTACAATGCAGTTGCAGCAGCACCCTTCAACACGGTTAAATTCTCAATGTCTTCGGCATTGATATCAATGGCACGGTTAGAACGAGAAGCACCAGATTGCAATGGGGTAGCACCACCACTGTTATCGATTGGAATACCGTCTACCACGTATAATGGTTGGTTACTTCCAGTAAATGTGGTAAAACCACGAATAATTACGCTAGAACCAGTGAATGCACCACCAGAACCATTAACACGTACACCCGGAACCTTTGCAGTTAATCCGTTAGTTACGTTGGTAACCTTAGCAGTAGTTAAATCTTCAGCCGATACTGTTGAAGTACCGTATCCTAAAGATTTTTTATCTCTCTGAATACCGAAAGAAGTTACTACTACCTCAGAAAGCATTTTAGTATCTGCCTCTAAGGTTACATTTACAGTTGAAGATGCACCAACATTAACGGTTTTTGCCACATAACCAATAAAAGTAAAGGTTAATGCAGATTCACCCTGTGGCACCTTCAAGGTAAATTTACCGTCGGCACCAGTTTGAGTACCAGTAGTGCTTCCTTTTACTTTTACGGAAACCCCTGGTAATGGTAAGCCGTCTTCTTTGGCGGTTACCGTACCCGTTACAGTTCTATCTTGCGCCATTGCGGTAACCGCAACGAAAAGCAAAACGAATAAACTTTGTAAGAGTTTTTTCATACGATTTTTAATTAAGTTTTTGTTGTTTATTGATTATTTATCACAATAAATATCCACATGTTAATCGTTACAACAAAATAATTTTTGGGTTTATTTAACAATAAAAACGGAAGTATCTGATTTATAGGGTTTTATAATAAATAGTTATTAACATTAATAATGAATTAGAATTGGGGGATATTATTTCAAGCCAAGCTCAAGGATAATCTAAAATTTAATACTCCCAACATGTCTATAAAAAATTAATTGTCTGATTTATAGCTACTTAAATAAATATTTATATTTTATATACTACTATGTATTGCATATTACCAAACAATACATATATCTTTGTATTATGATAATCGAGAATACACAAACTCAAATGAGGAAGGGAATACTGGAATACTGTATCCTGTCTATAATTTCCCGAGGGGAGATTTATGCCTCAGATATCATCAATGAGTTGAAAACAGCCCGGCTCCTGGTGGTAGAGGGTACACTGTACCCGCTTCTAACGCGTTTAAAAAATAATGGGCTGCTCAGTTACAATTGGGTAGAGTCTACCTCTGGCCCCCCCAGAAAATACTATCAGTTAAGCGAAGAAGGATTTCAAGTGCTCCAGCAGTTGGATAAAACCTGGGAAGAACTGGCCTTCGCCGTGCAAACTTCGCTCGAAGGAAGAAAAAGCGGCAGTAAAGTATCATCAACCAAAAAAGTAAACTAAAGTCATGAATAAGACCATCATTATAAATATAAACGGCATTGTATTTCACATTGAAGAAGATGCTTATGACGTACTGATTACGTACATGAACGAGGTAAAACAACACTTCGGTAATTCTACAGATAGTTATGAGATTGTAAATGATATTGAAAATCGCCTTGCAGAGATGTTTAGCGAAAAGTTATCCGCATCAGGGAAAGAAGTTATTGTGCTTGCTGAGGTTGAAGAGGTAACGGCACAAATGGGGAAACCGAGCGACTTTGATTTAGCAGATGAAGCTGCTTTTGAGCCAGTAGCGGGAAACAAAACAGAACGAAAACTGTTTCGTGATACCGACGATCGAATTATTGGCGGTGTATGTGCCGGTATTGGTCATTATTTCGATTTGGAACCACGCTGGATCAGGGTTTTGTTTTTAGTATCGTTCCTGGTTTTTGGTTCTGGTTTATTTCTGTACCTGTTGTTGTGGATAGTTATGCCCAAGGCCACTACACGTGCAGATAAAATGGCCATGAAAGGCGAAGCACCTAACCTGCAAAATTTTAAAAAGAGTTTTGACGAAGAGATGCAAGCCGTGAAAGAGAATTTTGGCAAAGCACAACAAGAAGTGCAGCCCATTTTACAGCGCTTGGGTCGGTTTATAGAACAGCTTTTTAGCCACCTGGGGAAGTTTTTACAAGGCACGGGTAAAGTACTACTAAAATTGGTGGGTGTTTTTATTATTAGTTTTGGCATAATCGTTTTGTTCGGCCTATTTGTTGCTTTATTAGCTTTATTAGGGATATGGACCGGAGAAGGTTTTGAGGTCTTTCCCTTCACAATTGTGAACCCTGAATACCAAGTAATTTTATACACTAGTGCATTTATGGTGGTATTAATCCCATTGGTTTCATTGATTTTGCTAGCCATTCGGGTGCTATTTAATCGTCCTAGCTTAAATAGAAATATTTCGTTCGGCTTGTTAATTATCTGGCTAGTTGCTTTAAGTACCGGATTGTACTACGGGTTTAAAACCGGTGGCGAGTTTAAAGAGGAAGCACGATTTACCGAATCCATTCCACTTAATCCTTATCCGGTTTATTATTTGAGTTTAAACGATGAAAAATACTTGAGCCACGAGGATAGTTTAGCCTATGGATTAAAGGCTGAGAATTTTAGGGGTAGGATCATTATCAATGGAGACGATAGCGACATGCCCGAGAATTTTGAATTGAGTATTGAGAAAGGAGAAGGCAAACAACCGGAAATGCTTTTAGAGTACCAAGCCAATGGTAAAACATTTCAAAAAGCACTTGCCTCTGCCAAAGAAATCAAATACCGCTTTATTCAAAAAGATTCCATCTTGCAGTTTGATCCAGAATCTTATACCAAATCTGGGGCACTGTGGCGCAATCAACGGGTTAAGGTGATTTTGAAAGTTCCGGAAAACACACGTTTAATTATCAATGCCCGGTTAAACAATTACCTGAATAATTACAACCTATACGACTGCTTGCCTGATGTATCTAATCGGGAGAATCTGGATGGGGAGTGGATCATGAAAACAGAGGGCTTAAGCTGTAAAAACGACTCCCTGTTTAAAGCAAACCAGTTTAAGTAAGAAGGCTTTAAAACAAAAAAGCGCTTGGAAATTCCAAGCGCTTTTTTGTTTGCTCAACTGGCAAATTATTGTCCTACCATAAATACGGCATTGCTAAACAGAAGTTTTCCGTTTTCCCAGAATCCGCGGAAAAGCGGATTATCAACCAGGTAAACTACCGAGCCTCTGCCCATATCCTGAACGCCAAACAATAATCCATCGTTTAGTTTTTGACGCGATTTGCTGCCGGCAAATCCGGTTAAGTAATTGTTTTTCTTAAATACACCCACATTCCAGCCTTTATCCATGTAGTCGTAAATTTTGGTATCGAGTTTTAAGGTGTAATAAAATCCAGGGTAACCAAAACCCAGCGGATGGGTGTTATCCATATCTACCTTATAAATGGCACCGGGTACGTTTTCCATCAATGCATCACGCTCACGACTGGCAAAAACTTTTAGTTTTTGGTAAGGATTTTTGTCTGCATCAGCTTTAGCTAACTCTTTGTTTTTTAGGTCAAACTGCTTGCTATCGGCCAATTTATCAAGAGCGCCTTCCATGGCAATTAGTTTGCCGCCTGCTCTTATCCAATTTTGTAATTTATCCAAGTCTAGCGTGCTGTAATCGCCATCTGGCAAGATCATTACATTGAAATCGTTCCAATTGAAACGGCCTAAATCTTCAAATCTCACCAATGAAACTGGGAAATTGATCTGCTTTTCGAAATAATGCCAAATTTGTCCTACCTGTTGAGAAGCTGTTTTCTCTCCAGTAAGCAGAACGATTTTAGGTTTTTTGATGTAATGAACCATCTCGGAGCCCAAATCGGGTCCCTTGTCCGCAAAGCCACTTCCGATCGGACTCAGGGATACTCCTGCATCTTGAGCAAGCTGCAGCAAAGTTTGATCAAACTGGGCACCTAAACTACCATTGCTGGTTCTGGCGATAATTAAAGATCCAGGAAGGTATTTTTTACCTCCCGATTCGAAAGCGGTTTCTGTGAAACGCACTTTGATTTTTTTCTTCAATAAATCGGACAAGAAGCGTACATCCGCTAATGAATTCCATTCGGCCACATAGGCTACAGGACGCTCCATTGTTGCTTTACTTGACTCTTTAGCTAAACTGGTGTAAGCTGGTTTGATTGCTTCAGTACTGGCATACGACTGAATTCCGTAAGCATAAGGCATTGCCCAAGCAGTAATGTCGTAGGTAATTGAATCAGAAACAAAAGTCTCGGGTTCAAACAATACTTTCAGCATCACCGATTTTGGCTGATAAGCGCTAATCACCATATCGTTTCTTTGGATCGTAAATTTCTCCGTTTTACCGGTGAAATAATTATATCCGCTAGCTGTTTTACCGGCACCATAACCGTAGCTAATACCGTTGCGGTCTAAAAGCGTGGCTAATGCGTGTAATTTTTTCTGATTATCACCTTTAATTACGTAAGTTTTATACTCACCAGAAGGATTGTTCTTGCTCTTGATAAAGAATTGCTTAAACTCTTCCAGTAAACGATCAGCGTTTGCGGCACTCACTTCCACAGTAGAGATACCGGTAGTGTAATGGTGCGCAACTCTGCTTTTTAAGGTAAGTGTATCTTCTTCGGCATTGATTACGGCCAAACCGGCACTAATACCACCCTGCTCAAAGGTCATACCCACCGAACCGTTGTAGGTTGGGTAAGTATCGCCATAAGATGGGTACAATAAATCGAAGCGTTCTTTAGTAAAATACATCCAGCCCTTTTCGTCAAAATAACGGGCATTGTTTTTGCCCACCATTACCTGAAAGTCTTTTTGCCATTGCGTAATATCACGATGTAATGGCTCTGCAGCAGGAGCAAAATAATAAGGTGCATCTATTCCCTGCTCGTGGAAATCAACATGAACTTGTGGTAACCATTGGTTGTACAAGGCTACCCGCTGTTGGGTTTCTTTTTGTGTTTGCCAAGCCCAATCGCGGTTTAAGTCGAAATAATAATGATTACTTCTGCCGGCCGGCCAAGGCTCTGCGTGTTCACGGGTAAAACGTAGTGGATCTGGAGTTTGGTTGTGAATGGGGTTATAAAAATTCACGTAACGTTCACGTCCATCCGGGTTTAAACAAGGGTCGATAACTACCACTGCATTTTTTAACCACGCTTGAGTGCGGGTATTTTCCGGATTCACCAAATCGTAAAGGGTTTGCATAGAGGCTTCGGTAGATACCGGCTCATTACCATGCACATTGTAACTCAACCAAACAATAACGGGCTGTTTAGCATCGGCAGCTCCACTTTGTAAACCGGCCAAACGCAAATTGGTGGTTCTAATTTCTTCTAAACGATTAATGTTTTCATTGCTGGCAATAAAAGCAGCCATCAAGGGCCTTCCTTCATTGGTTTTTCCAAATTCTTGCAGTTTCATGTTTTTCGAAACTGTGCTAACGTATCTGAAATAGTCAACCACGCGGTAATGTGGAGTAAAATGATCGCCCAATGCGTATCCTAAAAATTTTTCGGGCGATAAAATTTGTTGTGCCTGTACACTAATGTTAGTGATAATCAGGGCGGTAAACAGTAAAAAGGTGCGTTTCATAAGGCTAATCTAAAGTATTTTTACGGTTGAAAAAATTATCGATCAAATTGTTACTATTTGCTAGATTGTTAAGCTAAGCTTATACTTGCACATCATGGTTTCTACTGCACAGCTCTACGCTATTTACCTTCAGCATTCGCTTATTTGTACAGATACTCGAAAAATAAGCCCCGGATGCTTATTCTTCGCCTTAAAAGGTGAGCATTTTGATGGGAATAACTTTGCAGAGCAAGCGCTAAATGCCGGAGCGGCCTATGTGGTTGTAGATCGAGAGGAAGTGGTGAAGGATTCTCGCTATTTGTTAGTAGATGATGGATTAACGGCATTGCAAGATCTGGCCAGATACCATCGTCAACAATTACATATTCCTGTAATAGGTATTACCGGAAGCAACGGTAAAACCACCACCAAAGAATTGTTGCATGCGGTGTTGAGCCAACACTTTTGTGCTTTTGCTACGCAGGGCAATTTAAATAACCATATTGGGGTACCGCTAAGTATTCTTTCCATCGGACCAGAGGTAGACCTTGCCATTATTGAGATGGGCGCAAACCATCAGCAAGAAATTGCGTTCTTGTCGGAAATTGCTCAACCTACCCACGGTCTAATTACCAATATCGGTAAAGCTCACTTGGAGGGCTTTGGCGGAATAGAAGGCGTTAAAAAAGGCAAAGGCGAACTCTACGATTTTCTGGCTAAAACCAATGGGATTAGTTTTATCAATCACGATAGTCGCGATTTATTGGCAATGAGCAGAGTTCGGGAATTGAATGAGATTGTGTTTTATGGGCAGGGGATGGATAATTATGTTTCCGGAAAAATTATTGCGGATGCACCCTTTCTTGAAATTGCCTGGGAACGAAGTCGAGTAGAAGTAGACGATCGGAGACATCAAGTAAAAACACACCTTACCGGTGCATATAATCTAGATAATATTTTGGCAGCTATTGCAGTGGCTTGCTTTTTCGGGCTTAACCCTGAAGAAATTCATACCGGGATTTCTGAATACACCCCCAATAACAATCGTTCGCAAATTACCCAAACTGTAAGTAACACGGTTATTTGCGATTATTACAACGCAAACCCGAGTAGCATTTCGGCAGCATTAGAAAATCTAGATAAATTAAAAGCTGCTAAAAAAGTAGTCGTTTTAGGAGACATGTTCGAATTGGGAGATGATTCGGCCAAAGAGCACCTGGAGATCATTGAAAAAGCAGTAAAACTGGATGCCGATCGCTGTATTTTTATTGGGAAAGATTTTAAAAGTCAAGAAAAAGGGTATGCTGCGGAGTTTTACACCAGCACCGAAGAAGCTTTTGACGCACTAAAAGCTAATCCCATTAAAGATGCTACAGTTTTGGTAAAGGGCTCTAGAGGAATGAAACTGGAAAAACTGATTGAACTGTTATAGCTTAGTTGGCTTTTTCTACTCTTAGCCCCACATCGCTTATTTCCCGCAAGGGATTGTCTCTCATGTTTTGTTCCAATTCGAAAACATAGGTTCCTTTTTGCGGGAAACGGTAGTTTTGATAAATCGGCAGGTGGTAAACGTATAAATTTCCAGATCCAGTTCCCAACCATTCACCATCGGGTTTAGCCAAGGTGAATTCCTTTCTAAAAACTTTTGATTTTTTAGTCGGATTTACCTGTTTTACACGGATAAAAATATTGGAATAATTATAGTCGGCCGTATGACGCAGATTGATGTACACGTTGTAGGTAGAGCGAATGTCTTCAACCTTAACCGGAACAGAAATTTTTTTGGTGTAGGTCCAATTACCTTCCGGAATAGGGAATTGCACATCAACTAGCGCATTGGGATTGTCACAAGCACTAAAAGTAGCCAACAAAACAAAAGTCAAAATCTGGCAAAAAAACCTCATTGCTTATTCAGATTTAGGTCGGTTGTTGCGGTGATTTCTTCTGCGGTTTGCGTTCCGGTTACCTTTATTGGCTTGCGGATTTTGCGGCTGGTCACCGCTTGGCTGAGCAGTAGCTTCTGGCTTATTGGGTCTGTTGCGGCGTTTATTTCTGTTGCCACGACGTTTTTTATCGTCCAATCGGGTTAAACTATCTTGGCCAACCACATTTTCATAATCAAAGGTTTTAGCAGGAACCACCGGAGTAATTTCGGCAGCCAGTTCGGTAAGATCCTCTGGCTTTTTGCCCTGTTTATTCATTTCCTTGATCTCCTTAACCCGTTCTGCTTCCAAGGGAATCCAGTTTTCTTCATCCTGGTAACTAAACCACATCAGTTTTTTGAAAATATCGGTTTTCTGCAATCTGGCTTGCCCCCGCTCGGTATCCAATCGGTCAACATTTTGCGGAATATCTTTCAGGGCATCCATGTAGGTGTCCAGTTCGTAGTTCAAACAGCATTTCAATTTGCCGCACTGTCCGGCAAGTTTTAGGGTGTTTAACGACAAATTCTGGTAACGAGCTGCACCCGTAGAAACGGTTTTAAAATCGGTTAACCAGGTTGAGCAGCACAATTCGCGACCACATGATCCAATGCCTCCCAATCTGCTTGCCTCTTGTCGCATACCAATCTGGCGCATCTCAATGCGCACCCTGAACTTCTCTGCCATGCGCTTAATCAATTCGCGGAAATCGACCCTGCCTTCAGCGGTATAGTAAAAAGTGGCTTTGGTTTTATCGCCCTGGTAATCTACATCACTCAATTTCATGGCTAAACCAAGGTCTTTAGCTAATACCCGGGCCTTATGCATGGTCTCAAATTCGGCTTCTTTTGCCAACTTCCATTTATCTACATCGGCTGGAGTAGCCTTACGCAGAATTTTCTTCTCTACATCTTCCGAGCGAATATTTCGCTTTTTCAACTGCATGCGCACCAATTCGCCCGTTAGCGAAACGTGACCAATATCGTAACCGCTGGCTCCGGTTTCAACAGCAACCAGCTCTCCAGATTCGAGGTAAATATTTTCTGAATTGATAAAGAAATCTTTTCGGGAACCCTTGAATTTGATCTCAACTATTTCAAAGGGTTTATAATTGGATGGCATATCCATGTGTGATAGCCAGTCATAAACATCAAGCTTACTACACCCGTTAGTGAGGCAAGCTCCATTGTTATTGCAGCCGGCAGGAGTACATCCTCCACTCGAACAACTTCCACATCCCATAATTAATTCTGTATATAGTGAGTCCCTTTCGGGATCGTATTAAACTTTAAAATCTTTACGAATTGTAAAGATACATCTAAAAATAAAATTTTAGGATTGGCATTCCGCTCAACGTGGTAATGCGCTTTCTCCAACTCGTCAATAATGGCTTCCGCTTTAGCCAGACTGAGCACTTTTTGTGAAAAATTCAGGGCCACGGTGCGTTCATTTTCAGGTAAACGAACCAAATCTTCGGCACCCGAAAGAATCAAAACGCAATCTCTAAGAAACTGAATGCCGTAACGCAAAAAAGCTTTCTGATTTTCACGTCCCGATTTCGCAATCGTCTCCACAAAATCCAGTATGCTTGGTCCTTTATCGGTAAAAGTCATTCGCAACCAATCGGTGAATAATTGAAAGTTATCGCTTTCTAATTCACCCAGTAAACTCATTGCCGTACTCAAATTCCCCTCGCTTAAAAAAGCCAGTTGCTTAGCCTTCTCGGGCGAAACCGATCGGTCGATCAAGTAGTGTTCAATTTCCACATCCGAAAGCGGAGCAATTTTTACCAATTGCGTTCTGGATAAAATGGTGCTTAATATTTGTTCTTGGTGTTGGGCTACCAGCAGAAAAAGTGTTTTTTGAGGTGGCTCCTCAATTATTTTTAACAGGGTGTTTCCCTCTTTATCCAGGTATTCTGGCAGCCACATGATGAGGATTTTATATTGGCCCTCAAATGGCTTTAAGCTCAGTTTTTGGAGAATTTGATGGCATTCGGCAATATTGATATTGGCCTGTTTGTTTTCTGCATTTAACGAATTTCGCCATTCATCTAAACCCAAGTACGGATTAGCCAAAAAAGCTTCACGCCATTGAGCGATAAAAGTTTGGGCCGTATCTTCTTTATGTTGCGCAAAGAACGGATAGGAAAAATGCAGATCGGGGTGCACCAGTTTCTCGTATTTGCGACAGGAAGCACATTCCCCACAACTATCTTCCGCTCCGGGCTGTTCGCAAGAAATGTATTGGGCATACGCCAAAGCCAAAGCCAAACTTCCAGATCCTTCCGGACCAAGGAACAATTGCGCATGACTCACTCTGCCGGCTTTAACCGTTTCTATGAGGTGTTTTTTGACCGCTTCTTGCCCAACAATTTCTTTGAACTGCATGCTTGCAAAATACGGAAAATTTCAAAGTATCATTCATAATCAACACCTTTGCACATGCCCCGCATCATGGCCTTCGATTATGGAACCAAGCGTATCGGTATTGCCGTTACTGACCCGCTGCAAATTATTGCTACCGGACTCGAAACCATTCACCCGAAAGATAGCGTAGCCTATTTGCAAAAATACCTGGCCCAAGAGGACGTATGCTGTTTCGTGGTAGGTGAACCCCGACGAATGGACGGTTCACATTCAGACGTGGAACGCCAAATCAAAGGATTCTTGAGTTTACTGAACAAGCATTTTCCGCATATTCCCATCGAACGCATGGATGAGCGCTTCACCTCTAAAATGGCTTCATCCAGTATTGCACAAAGTGGATTAAAGAAAAGTGACCGACAGAGCAAGGAACTGGTAGATACGGTTTCGGCTACCCTGATTTTGCAATCGTATTTAGAGAAAAAAGCTCATGGATTTTGAGTTTTAAGTGCTAAAATTCAAATTCTTACCTTTATACCATGTCTTTACTCAGCGAAGAGCTTAACCAATACCTGGATTATTTGGCCGAACCGGAAAGTGACCTGTTGCGAAAAATCAATAGGGAAACCCATCTGCAAGTACTGATGCCGAGAATGCTTTCGGGCCATTTTCAAGGCAGAACGCTAAGCATGCTGAGTAAACTGGTTCGCCCAGAGTGTATTCTCGAAATCGGAACATTTACTGGTTACGCTACACTTTGTTTGGCAGAGGGGCTTCAAAAAGATGGGGTCATCCATACGATAGATATTAATGAAGAGCTGGAGGATCGAGTAAGAAGTTATTTTGCAGCATCTGAATTCAAAAACCAAATTCAGTACCATATTGGTGATGCGATGGAAATTATTCCTCAATTGAAGTTAAAACCAGATTTGGTTTTTATCGACGCCGACAAAAAAAACAATGCCAACTATTACGACCTAATTTTTGAACAGGTAAAACCTGGCGGCCTGATCTTGATTGATAATGTGCTGTGGAGTGGAAAAGTGATCGATTCGGAAAAGTTGGATAAAGACACGCAAACGATAAGAGCCCTGAACGAGAAAGTTAAAAACGACGACCGTGTTGAACAGTTGCTTTTACCAATCAGAGATGGTTTATGGATTATCCGAAAAAAATAAAATCGTGAAAAATCTTATCCTCCTTGCTTTCTTTTTACTCGGATTTATTCCTGCAAAAAGCCAAACAGCAGACCGCATTTACATTGATAAATATAAGGATCTGGCGGTTAGGCAAATGAAAGAGCACGGCATACCCGCCAGCGTAATCCTAGCAGTGGCTATGCACGAATCGGCCAGCGGAACCAGTAAAATTGCCCGATACCTGAACAATCATTTTGGTATTAAAGGGCGAAATCGGGTAAAAACCATTCGTTCGAGCTATAAAAGTTACGATTCGGTAGACAACTCTTACGAGGATTTTATTCGCCTAATGAAAGAAAAACCCGGTTTTAGTAAGTTGTTTAAACAATACCCGCATTACGATTATAAAAACTGGGTCAGAGGAATACAGCGAGGGGGTTATGCCCATAGCAAAACTTGGGGAAGCCAGGTAAGGGCATTTATCGTTAAGTATAAATTATACGAGTACGACGATCGGCCAGCAGACTGGGTAGATTCGCCCAGCAAAGAGCCTGTAAATTCATCCACAGCTAAAATTTACCGAGTTAAAAATGGTGATACCCTATCAGGGATTGCCAAAAAATTGGGTACAAGCGTAAAACAATTAATGAATAAAAACGGCTTGAAAACAAGTAAAATTAAGCCCGGACAACGATTAAAGTATTGATGAAAAGGATCGTTTTTTTCTACGCTTTAAGCGTATTGATTTTGAGTTCCTGCGGTGTAAAAAAACTGTTTCATGGTCGCGATGAAAAGAGTAACGCAGGCAAGGCTTTTACTCCAGAAACCTATATCGATCGTTTCAAATACATCGCGATAGCCGAAATGGATAAAAACGGCATTCCGGCGAGTATTACCCTTGCTCAAGGCTTACTGGAGTCGGGCAATGGGAATAGCGAATTGGCCATTAAAGCCAATAATCACTTCGGAATTAAGTGTAACGGCGAATGGAATGGCAAGAAAATCTACAAAGACGACGATGAAAAAAACGAATGTTTCCGCGTGTACGGATCGGCAGAACAGTCGTTTGTAGATCATTCTGAATTTTTAAAAAGAAAAAGATATGCCCCCCTGTTCGACTTGAAAAAAGACGATTACAAAGGCTGGGCAAAAGGATTAAAAGAGGCAGGCTATGCTACCAATCCAAAATATCCAGATTTGTTAATTAATCTTATTGAGCGTTACCAATTGTATCGGTTTGATGGAAAAGATTATCCTGCCGATAGGGTAAAACGGGAAGACCGGGTAATTACGGAGATCGCGACGGAAAAACCCCAGGAAACGGAAAAAGGCAAAATGAAAAGTGCGGTGAGTATGAAAATATACGAAGTGAAAGAAGGTGATACACTGTATTCCATTGCCAAAACTTTTGGATTGAGCGTGGCCGACTTGAAAACTCTAAATAATTTGCAAAGCGATACGGTAAACATCGGTCAGTTGCTTTTAGTTGCTAAATAAGGTGTTAAGTTTTGTTAAAAGCGGTAGTTTAAAAACCATTTAACGTAGTTTTAGTCGATTTGAAAAAGCGCATCTTCATAAGCCTTTTGTTCATCCTCATGGTAGGAAAACTGCTTGCACAAGAACGAATTGTAAGGGGATTGGTTTTTGATCGCGATAGCAAAGTTCGCCTTACTAGGGTGTTTATAGTTAACAGCCGAACCCAAATCGGTTTTTACAATACGACCAAGGGAGAATTTAAAACTACTGCTCAAACCGGCGATGTGCTCATAGCTCGACTGGAAGGGTTCAGAAGCGATACCGTAAAAGTTGGTCCTGAGGGCGATGTGCTATTCTTCCTGAAAAGAAACAGCATCCGATTGAAAGAGGTACTGATTAAAGACACTTTACAAAACCCGGTAAAGAAGGTTTTAGAAACCCGAGAGGATTTTAAAGACATTTACCGTAAGGGTAATGTATCCGATATTTTTACTACGGGTGGCGGGAATGGAATGGGTGGCGCTGGATTAAGTATTGATGCACTGTACAATGCCGTTAGCCGTGAAGGTAAAAATGCCCGGTTTTTACAAAAAATCATAGATCGAGATTACAAAGAGGCGGTAATTGATTACCGCTATACCCCAGCTTTGGTGCAACAAGCTACTGGTTTAACCGGCCTAAAACTCAAAGATTTTATGCAGCAATACCGACCAACCTACAACTTTGTGTTGGTGGCCAACGACTACGAAATGATTCGTTTTATTCAGGGTGCCTACCAACGATACCTGATTAACCCGGGGGCTTATCGCTTGCCACCACTGAAATAATCGCAGACTTCGGACCTTCCTATTGCGGTTTTAAAGCGGGAATAGCTAAATTTGTGTCCATTTCAACAGCTAAATGTTTCAAAACTTACAAGATAAACTCGACAGAGCCTTTAAAGTATTAAAGGGACAAGGTACCATTACCGAGATCAACGTGGCCGAAACCATGAAAGAGATCCGTAAAGCCTTGTTAGATGCGGACGTAAATTATAAAACTGCCAAAACCTTTACCGACGAGGTAAAAGAAAAAGCCCTGGGTCAGAATGTACTTACGGCAGTATCACCGGGCCAGTTGCTCACTAAAATCATGAACGATGAGCTTGCCCGGCTTATGGGTGGTGAGGCTGCTGATTTGAATTTATTGGCAAATCCCACCGTAATCCTGATTGCAGGTTTAAATGGTGCCGGTAAAACTACATTCTCAGCCAAACTGGCTAACTACTTAAAAACACAAAAAGGCAAAAAGCCTTTATTGGTTGCAGGCGATGTTTACCGTCCGGCGGCTATAGATCAATTACAAGTTTTGGGTGAACAAACCGGTGTATCGGTTTACGCCGATTTAACTTCAAAAGATCCTATAGGGATAGCAGTGGCAGGTATTGCGGAAGCGAAGAAGAACGGAAACAATGTGGTGATTGTGGATACCGCGGGCAGGTTAGCTGTAGATGAGGAGATGATGAATGAGATTGCCGCAGTTAAAGACGCCACACAACCTCATGAAATTTTGTTTGTGGTAGATTCCATGACCGGTCAGGATGCTGTAAACACCGCAAAAGCATTTAACGACCGTCTAGATTTTACCGGAGTGGTATTAACCAAATTAGATGGCGATACCCGTGGTGGTGCGGCCCTATCCATCAAATCGGTGGTTAACAAACCGATTAAGTTTATTGGTACCGGCGAGAAAATGGAAGCACTGGATGTATTCTATCCAGACCGCATGGCTTCTCGTATTTTGGGTATGGGTGACGTGGTTTCTTTGGTAGAGCGTGCTCAAATGCAGTTCGACGAAAAGGAAGCTGCCGAACTCCAAAAGAAAATTCGCAAGAATAAATTCGATTTCAATGATTTTCTGAATCAGATTCAGCAGATCAAGAAAATGGGAAATATGAAAGACCTCATGGGTATGATCCCCGGGGTTGGCAAGGCCATCAAAGATGTAGATATTGACGACAATGCGTTCAAGCCGGTTGAAGCCATTATTCGCTCCATGACTCCTTTCGAACGCGAAAATCCAGACGCCATTTCTACCAGTCGCCGCACCCGTATTGCCAGAGGCTCAGGCACCAATATCACCGAAGTCAATAAATTGATTAAACAATTTGAAGATATGCGCAAGGTAATGAAGCAATTCTCTAACCCGGCTGCTGCAGCCAAAATGATGCGGGGAATGCCGCAAATGCCGTTCGGCAAAAGGTAAAATCAAAAAATCACAATAAAAAGGAGCCATTTTAGTTAATACTGAAATGGTTTTTTTATGCTCGTCAAAACCTTCGGCAGTGCCGTTTATGGAATAGAGGCCATCGGTATTACCATCGAAGTCAATATCAGCCCCGGCACCAAGTATTACATGGTGGGTTTGCCCGATAATGCGGTCAAAGAAAGCCTTCACCGGGTAGAAAGTGCAATTCAAAGTGCAGGCTTTCGCATGCCCAGGCAAAAAATTGTGGTCAATCTGGCACCTGCCGATATTCGCAAAGAGGGGTCTGCCTACGATTTAGCTATCGCGATAGGTATTTTGGCAGCCTCATGCCAGGTAAACCAAGAACAGCTGGAAGATTACCTGATTATGGGCGAACTTTCGCTGGATGGTAGCCTTCAGGGAATAAAGGGAGCGTTACCCATTGCCATCCAAGGCCGTAAAGAGGGTTTTAAGGGATTGTTTCTTCCGCAGCAAAACGCCCGAGAAGCAGCTATTGTATCCGATTTTGATGTTTATGGAATACGTAGTCTGAAAGAGCTTGCCGACTTTTTTAATCAGAAACACATTCCAGAACCTATAGTTATCGATACCCGTCAGGAGTTTTTGACTAACATCAACGCGTACGATAACGACTTTGCAGACGTAAAGGGACAAGAAAACATCAAGAGGGCCCTCGAAATTGCCGCGGCCGGCGGTCATAATGTAATACTGATCGGTCCTCCGGGAGCTGGAAAAACCATGTTGGCCAAGCGTTTATCCACCATTTTACCACCTCTTAATCTTCACGAGGCGCTAGAAACCACCAAAATTCATTCAGTTGCCGGGAAAATGGCCGCAGCAGATTCATTAATGACCGTTCGTCCCTTTCGGTCGCCGCATCATACCGTAAGTGATGTTGCCCTTGTGGGCGGAGGCATTCATCCACAACCCGGCGAAATATCTTTGGCGCACAATGGTGTTTTATTTCTCGACGAATTGCCTGAATTTAAACGAACTGTACTCGAGGTGATGCGTCAACCCTTAGAAGAAAGACGCGTAACCATCTCCAGAGCAAAGTTTAGTGTAGATTATCCGGCGAGCTTTATGTTGGTCGCTTCCATGAACCCGTGCCCCTGCGGGTTTTATAATCATCCGGAAAAAGAATGTATTTGTGGCCCCGGCTTGGTACAAAAATACCTGAGTCGTATTTCTGGACCTTTATTGGATCGCATCGACTTGCACGTTGAAGTTACTCCGGTAAATTTCAATGAACTTTCCTCAGAAAAAGCAGGAGAAAAAAGTGAACTGATCCGAAAACGGGTAATCCTTGCCCGGGAGATTCAACAAGAGCGTTTCCAAACAAAAGCAGAAGTTTATTGCAATGCGCAAATGAATCCGCAAACTGTTCGGAATTTGTGCAAAATCGATACGGCCGGGCAAACACTACTGAAACAGGCTATGGAAAAGCTGGGATTATCCGCCCGGGCATACGATCGAATTTTAAAGGTAGCCCGAACCATTGCCGATTTAGCCGAAAGTGATGAAATCGAGATAGCGCATTTGGCAGAAGCTATTCATTACCGCAGCCTCGACCGGGAGGGCTGGGCCGGCTAAACAGGCTCTTGCTAAAGAAGTTAAATGAATCGTAAATTCACTGCATGAAAAAATCAATATTCTTCGTGCTTTTGACCGCTGCCGTTATTGCCTGTAATGCTCAAACTAAAAAGTCTCCGGCCGGCATTCAAAAAGTGAATCTGAATCCGCCGAAGGGCAAAGCCATTGCCGCTTTTGCCGAAGGTTGTTTCTGGTGCTCGGAAAAGATATTTGAATCGGTAGCTGGAATTGACTCGGTGGTTTCGGGTTATGCCGGTGGAAACAAAGCTAATCCTACGTACGAAGAGGTAAGCTCTGAAACCACCGGACACGCTGAATCGGTTCTGATTTATTACAATCCTCAAAAAATCAGCTACAAAGAGTTATTACGCGTTTTCTTTACTTCACACGATCCAACCACCAAAGACCGACAAGGTCCGGATGTGGGTTCATCCTATCGAAGTGTGATTTTTTACCGCGATGCTGCTGAAAAAGCACGTGCAGAGTTCGCCATCAGAGAGCTGAGCAAATCCGGTCAATTCAGAAAACCGATTGTAACTGAACTATTGCCATTGAAGGAATTCTGGCGTGCAGAGGAATATCATCAAGATTTTGCCAAAAAGAACCCAAATCAAGGCTACATCAAAGCGGTATCGAATCCTCGTTACGAAAGTTTTAAAAAAGCCTATAAATCCAAAAGCAAGTAGGCAAAATTTCCAATTTGAAAGAAAAACAAGAGCATGTATTGGCCAATTGTAACGACTGAAAAAAAGGTTAAAAATAGTTCGGTTAAAAAGTTTCTAAGCGTATCTGCCGGAGCGAAAGGCCATTTGACGATAAAAACGTAATTTGCCACCCATGGATCATCAGCTACATACCCTTCAAAACGGTATCCGCGTTTTACTCAAACCTCATGCTTCTGAAATAGCTCACGCCTGCATTTTAGTCAATGCCGGTTCTCGTGATGAAGCTACAGGAAAAGATGGCTTGGCGCACCTGATTGAGCATTTGCTATTTAAACGTACCGAAAGGCGAAATACGAATCAGATTCTGAACCGATTGGAATTGGTTGGAGCGGATTTGAATGCCTATACGACCAAAGAATACACCTGCATTCATGCTTCATTTTTAAATCAATACCTGGAACGGGCACTAGATTTGTTCGAAGACCTGGCTTTTCATTCTGTTTTTCCCGAGGAGGAACTGGAAAAAGAGAAAGGGGTAATACTGGATGAAATTGCTTCTTACCTGGACCAACCCGAAGAAGCTATTCAGGATGATTTCGAAGAACTTATTTTTAAAGACCATGCCTTGGGGCGAAATATTTTGGGTACTCCCAAAACCATGTCTTCGCTGACAAGAAAAGATATTCAGGAGTTCATCAAGGCTAATTATCGCACCAATGAAATCGTTATTGGAATTTGTGGTGCCTATGATTTTGCCAAGGTGGTGAACGTAACCGAAAAATTATTTGGACATCTGCCAGCTAATTTATCGTCAACAAAACGAAAATCGCCTGAGGGCTACGAACCAGAGCAGATGATAGCACAAAAACCCATTAATCAATGCCATGCAGTTATGGGTAATCGGGCCTATGAAATCCATCATAGCAACCGAGAAGCACTTTTGCTGTTAAACAACCTCTTAGGTGGGATGGGCATGAGCTCCAGACTAAATCTGGAAATCCGTGAAAAATACGGCATCGCCTATACCATCGAATCCAATTATACACCACTCTGCGATTCTGGGATTTTTTCTATTTATCTCGGAACCGATGCGGAAAAAATAGACAAAGCACTCAAACTGGTTCACCGTGAATTAAAAAAACTACGTGAGCAAAAAATTGGTGATGTTCAGTTGCATCGGGCTAAACAAAAATTTATTGGTCAGATTGCCTTGGCAGAAGAAAACCGACTCAGCCTAATCATTTCACTTTCCAAAACTTTGCTCGATTTTGGGAGTATAGATCCGATTGAAGTCTTATTTGCCAAAATTAATCAAGTCACGTCCGAACAGTTGCTTCGTATTTCGAATGAGATTTTTGAACCTGAGAAACTCAGCCTCTTGGTATTTAAGCCCGAATAGAAGCGGCTTCAATTTCGTATGTTTGTAGCATGAAGATGCCCATTGTTGCCTACGGCGATCCGGTTTTAAAGAAAGTTGCGCAAGATATCGGTCCTGAATATCCCGATTTGAATCAACTCATTGAGAACATGTTTGAAACTATGTATCATGCGCAGGGCGTGGGTCTGGCTGCACCGCAGGTCGGCTTGTCCATTCGTTTATTTGTAATTGATGCCTCCCCTTTTGAAGAAGATGATTCCCAATTAAAGGATTTTAAAAAAGTATTCATCAATGCCAAAATCACAGAGGAACAAGGTGAAAAATGGAACTTCAATGAAGGTTGTTTGAGTATTCCAGATATTCGCGAAGACGTAAGCCGACACGAAAGCCTAAGCATTACTTACCAGGATGAGCACTGGAACTGGCATACCGAAAACTACCACGGTTTGGCGGCACGTGTTATCCAACACGAATACGATCATATTGAAGGCAAACTTTTAACCGACCGACTGAGCCCACTACGCAAGGCCATGCTGAAAGGCAAACTAGAAGCCATCAGTAAGGGTATGGTGAAAGTAGATTATAAAATGAAGTTTCCGGCCTTGAGTAAGAAACGCTAATTCGATTCCTGCTGCTTATTACCCCGCATTATTTGCTGAATAAACGCACCCCACGCAAAAGGATTTAAGAGTGGATTAGCCATCCGTTGATTTATGTTTCGGTTCATTAAAGACATGTGGCTATTCCTAAAGTTCATCGATTGAATTTCCTGCCCATCTCGCGGAAGCGTACGGGCCAAAGATACAATGCTGGAGTTGGAAACGTTTTTCTTAGCGATAGCCAAGTCGTCGTCCGCAATTTTCATGGTCAAAAATTCTTTCTTAAACTCATCCTCACTTGCCCAAGGGTAAACCCTAACCATCGGCAGGCTGATCACCTCTTGTCTCATCCGAACCATGACCGTGTATTTATCGTCGGGAAGGTTTTTGGGAATAATGACACTTTGTTTGCCAAAACCTACCGCCGTAAAACTTAAGGTATCACCTTCGTGAGCCACAAAAGAAAAGTAACCTTTATAATTGGCTACATAGGCCGAAAGCTTGTCAACCGTTTCATTGGTAATGGTTACATAGGGCACCACTACATTGCTATCTCGATGAATGATTACTCCGGAAAATTGCACCAACTTTCCGGGTGTCTGAGCTATAGCTGCAGAAGCCAGAAATATCATGAATACTATTAACCGGAATCTCATTGCTTCTAAAATAGTTAAAACCTAAGTTTTGGTGTGTTAAATAATGTTAATTGAGACGCTGGGGCATAACCGCATTCGGATCGTCCATATCGGTGAGGTTAATGGCTTCAACGCCCAAAATTTCAGGAACAGCTTTTTTAATAGCCTCCTCAATTCCGGCTTTCAAGGTCATTATACTCATGGGGCAGGATCCGCAAGAGCCCAAAAGTTTCAATTTAACAATGTAATCGGGTGTAATTTCTTCAATAGATACATTTCCACCATCGGCCTCCAAATAAGGTCTTATGGTATCTAAAGCGCTTTCTACCCTTTGTAATAATTCCATGCTCTAAATTACTAAATTTTCACCGCTTGATTTTCGGCATTCTGAATAGCCACTTGCTGCGCTACTTTTTGAGCCAATTGCACAAAAGCGGTCGACATTGGATTTTCGGTCTCCAAGATAACCGGTTTACCCGCATCTCCGGCATCGCTGATGCTTTTTACCAAAGGTATTTCACCCAAAAAGGCCAGACCGAATTCCTGAGCCAGGTGCTGTCCGCCACCCTGACCAAAGATATAATACTTGTTTTCCGGCAGTTCTGCTGGCGTAAAATAAGCCATATTCTCAACTACACCCAGAACCGGAACGTCGATAGCATTCATCATAAACATACCTATACCTTTTCGGGCATCAGCAAGGGCTACTTGTTGTGGCGTAGTTACAATCACAGCACCGGCAATTGGGTAGGATTGAGTTAAAGTGATGTGAATATCACCGGTTCCGGGAGGTAAATCCACTACCAAATAATCCAATTCGCCCCAATCGGCATCGTTGAACAATTGTTTCACCGCAGTAGAAACCATGGGTCCACGCCATGGCACCGGTTGGTTGGGATCAGTAAAAAACCCAATGGAAAGCAGTTTAATTCCAAATTTATGAATGGGCTGAATCAGCGTTTTACCACCCGGCATTTCGTTTGCTTTGGGACGAGCTCCCTCTAAACCGAACATGATTGGAATTGAAGGTCCGTAAATATCGGCATCGATTAAGCCAACACTTGCGCCGGTTTGGGCCAAGCCCAAAGCCAGGTTTACCGCCATGGTAGATTTTCCTACGCCACCCTTTCCGCTCGCTACCGCAATAATGTTTTTTACATTCGGTAGGGGCTGATTTGCCTGCGTAGTTACGCGTGATGTCATGTTGATATCCACTTCAATATCTTTACTGATGAAGTGTTTAATGGCATTGCGGCAAGCATTTTCAATCATCGCTTTTAGTGGACAAGCCGGAGTAGTCAATACCACTGAGAAGTAAAGTTTGTTCCCTTCAATACGGATGTCCTCAATCATGTTTAGGGTAACCAGGTCTTTTTTAAGATCCGGATCTTCCACATGGCTGAGCGCTTGTAATACTTGTTCTTTGCTAATCATTGTACATCACAACTAAATTCAATCAAAAATACCAATCTATTGGGGTAAAACGTTTTTTTATGCGGGTTTTTACAGATATTTGACCCGGGTATTGCTACCCAAAAGGTCTTATGTTCCAAAAATTAAGCAGCTTTTACACAAAATACCAGATTACCATTCAACACTATGCCCGTAAAGCTGCGTGGGTGCTCGTTTCGCTTGTTTTTCTGCTGTTCATTGCAGGAGTTATTGCCTTTCTGAAACGTGATGCCATTTTAAATGTGCTAATCGCGAAAGCAAAAAACAAGGCAAAAACCGAATATCAAATCAAACTCGAGATTGATAACCCGCACTTTTCCGGATTGAGAACGGTTTCTTTCGATCGGATTACGGCCGTTCCTGACCATCGCGATAGCTTACTGGCTTTACACCATTTGGATGTGAGCGTACAACTTTTGCCGCTAATTTTTGGTGATGTAAAACTTGCCGAATTGGCTATGGATAGCGGTTTTCTGCATCTGGTAAAACGCGACAGTTTACGGAATTACGATTTTTTGTTCCGAAAAAAGAAAGAAAACGGCGAACGTGCCGAATTAAACCTGGCTTCCTTGGGCAACCGCTTACTCAATAGTGTTTTTTATAAAATTCCTGAAGATCTGGATGTGCAAAACTTTGAGTTAAAGTGGGTAGAAGATACGTCGGGGGTTACCTTAACTATTGATCAAGCTAAGATTGATGGAGGTACCGTTCAGTCGAACATTAGCGTAAACAATGGCGCTGCAGTTTGGCACGTAAACGGCGAAGTAGACCCAGGAGATCGCCAACTGGATTTGACTTGGTTTGCCGATGGTAAAAAAGTAGAATTGCCTTATCTGGAAAAAAGACTGGGGCTAAAACTCAATTTTGATCAGCTAAGCACTAAACTCGAGGATGTGAGTTACTTTGCCGGTAAACTCAAAATGAGTGGCTATTGGTCGGTAAAAAACCTGTTGATCAAACACCCAAAAATTGCTGCACATGAGGTAATTGTTCCGGATGGGTTGCTGAATGCAGAAGTTGCTGTTGGTGGAAAATACATCGAACTCTCTGAATCGTCAGTAATTCAGTTAGGGAAAGTGGCGTTAAATCCTTTTGTACGCTTTACCCTCAAGCCTCACAAAATTTACGAATTAAAACTACATACCGATGAGCTGGAGGCTCAGGAGGTGTTCAACTCTTTCCCAAAAGGTTTGTTCGAATCCTTAGAGGGTATTCGGGTTCAGGGTAAACTGCAATACGATTTAAATTTTTACCTGGATGAAAAAGAGCCGGATAAGGTGGCTTTCAACTCGGAGTTAAGCAAAGATAATTTTAAAATCCTGGGGTACGGAAAAACCAATTTGTCTAAAATTAACGGCACGTTCATGTACACTCCGTTTGAGTATGGAAAACCGATGCGGGATATTCTAATTGGGCCTGAAAACTCAAATTTTACACCCTTAGACCAAATCTCTCCCTACTTAAAAAATGCTGTTTTAACTGCCGAAGATCCTTCGTTTTTTGGCCATCGGGGCTTTGTAGAAGAGGCCATTCGAAAGTCCATAGCTACGAATTTTGAACGCAAAGCTTTTAAGCGTGGCGCAAGTACCATATCGATGCAATTGGTTAAAAACGTGTACCTGAGTAGGCAGAAAACTCTTGCTCGTAAAATTGAAGAAATGCTGATAGTTTGGCTCATCGAAAACCAGCGTTTATCTTCTAAAAGCCGAATGTTTGAAGTGTACCTGAACCTGATTGAATGGGGACAAAACATTTACGGTATTGGTGAAGCCTCACGCTATTATTTTGATAAACATCCTTCAGAATTGAATCTGGGTGAAAGTATTTACCTGGCCAGTATTGTACCCCGACCAAAATCATCGCTTTACTTCTTCGAGTATCAGGGTAACTTACGACCCAATATGGTAGGATATTTCAATACCATTGGGGGACTAATGGCAAAACGCGGCTTAACCGAGGCCGATAGTACCGGTTATGGTTTCTACAATGTTCGACTCAAAGAAAGCCTTCGTTACTTAATTACACCACCCGATTCGTTGTTGACCGACAGTTTGCTGAATAACGACGATTCGGCTATTGGAAACGAGTGGCTCGAAGCACTTATCAAAAAACAGCAAGCAGACAGTGTTGCACTGCATCAACCTAAAAAAATAAAGTAAAGCGCATGAAAGTCGGAGATCTGAATTTTGAACTCAAAATCAAAAAAGAGCAAATCCAACAACGGGTTGCCGAATTGGGTTCAGAGATCTGTGCCGATTACCAAAATAAAACACCTGTTTTTTTAGGGGTGCTGAGTGGCAGTTTTATGTTTTTGGGTGATTTGATGAAAGTAATCACACTACCTGCAGAAGTAAGCTTCGTAAAATTAGCCTCCTACGAGGGAGAAAAAAGTAGCGGAACCGTTCAAACCCAACTGGGATTAACGCTAGAGATTGCAGGTAGAGATGTAATTATTGTTGAAGATATCGTAGATAGCGGACATACCATGGCGTTTTTACTACAAATGCTGCAACAGGAACGACCACAGTCGATTCGCATTTGCAGTTTACTGTATAAACCTCAGGCATGTCAGCATGATTTTGAAGAGTTGAACTACGTGGGCTTCGAAATTCCCAATGATTTTGTGGTGGGTTACGGTTTAGATTATAACGGTTTGGGGCGAAACCTAAAGGATATTTACCAATTAGCCGCCAATTAGGGATTTTTTTAGCAATTTTGCAGCCGATATGACAAAAATGACGCTTCATAAAGAAGGAACAACCACCATTGCATTAACCATTCTATTCATTTTCGTGTTAAATGCCTTGGTTCAGTTTTTTCTGCCACAATACACCTGGTTTCGGTGGTTGATTTACCTGCTTTCGGCCGGACTTTTCGGAATTGTAGTGCAGTTTTTCCGTAAACCTTACATCAACCCAACCACCGGCGATAACTTGGTTATTTGCCCAGCAGACGGTAAGGTTGTGGTAATTGAAGAAACTGAAGAAACCGAGTGTTTGAAAGATCGTCGCATTCAAGTCTCCATATTTATGTCACCTTTGAATGTACACATCAACCGAAATCCAATATCTGGAGTGGTAAAGTATTTCAAATACCATCCGGGTAAATATTTATTCGCTTGGAATCCGAAATCATCAACAGAAAACGAAAGAACAACCGTTTTGGTAGAAAACAGGCAAGGAGTCCCTGTATTATTCCGCCAAATTGCCGGTGCTCTGGCTCGACGAATTGTTTGGTATGTAAAAGAAGGCGATCAGGTGAAGCAAACTGAGGAGTTTGGGTTTATTAAATTTGGTTCCAGAGTAGATGTTTTCTTACCTTTAGGTACAAAAGTTAATGTAAAACTCGGAGATACCGTAAAAGGTGGAATCAGCGTTTTAGCAGAGTTTAAAAACAATAAATAACAGATAACCATGAAAAAAGTATTCGCTGTATTAGCTTTAGCTGCCTTTGTAAGTGCTGCTAACGCCCAAGAACCTAAAAAAGAAGCTTGCTGCAAGAAAATGGCAGAGCGCAAAGAAGGGCAAAAAATGAAGTGCTCTAAAGATTGTGAAAAATCATGCTGCAAGAAAAAAGCTTAATTGCGCTTTAAATACAAAAAAGCCTTCTCTGAATCAGAGGAGGCTTTTTTGTTTGGAGTAGTTGGCGAGTTAAACCAACTGTTTTAAGGCTATTTCAAAGGCCGTTTCAGAAATCTTGGTTTTGGCACTCGATAGTTTATGTGTTTTTTCTAGAGCTGTGCGAATTACACTAGATGCATCTTGAAAAATTGCGGCATCGCTCATCTCTACATTCTTTTGCATCAGGTAGGCAAAAACCCTGGCCATGCCGCAGTTCGAGATAAAATCAGGGATTACGGCTACGTGCTGATCGGCATATTCCATAATCGGACCAAAGAATATTTCAGGATCGGCAAAGGGAACATTGGCGCCACATGCAATTACCTCCAAACCCGCGTTTATTAGGTTTTGAACCTGATCTTGTGTAACCAATCTGGAAGCAGCTGCCGGAACAAAAATCTCGGCTTCGGTTTTCCAGAGTTCTTGTTTGATCCGGTCAAATGGGATCAAATTATCGGCAACCAACATATTACCCTGACGGTTTAAGAATAAATTCCGAATCTCTTCAAAACTAAATCCTGCCGGGTTCAACAATCCTCCCACGCGATCAATTATTCCTACAACTTTTACACCTTGGAGGGCCAAATAAAAAGCTGCTGCTGCACCCACATTACCCCAACCTTGAATTATAGCACGTTTTCCGGCAATATTTCCTCCATAAATCTGATAAAAATGACGAATAGACTCGGAAACACCATAGCCGGTAATCATGTCGGCAACCACATATTTACGCTTTACATCGGGTGTAAACTCGGTATCTTCCAATACTTTTGAAACACCGTAACGTAATTGGCCAATTTGATGAATACGTTCGTTTTCTTTGGCCTGATAATGCCCATTAATTACGCCTTCTTGTGGATGCCATAAGCCATAATTCTCAGTGATTGGAATTACTTCGTGTATCTCATCCACATTTAAGTCGCCGCCCGTTCCGTAATAGTTTTTAAGCAAAGGGATTACCGCTTTGTACCAACGTTCAAGCACGCCTTTCTTACGAGGATCAGCAGGATCAAAATTAATTCCAGATTTAGCTCCACCAATGGCCGGACCAGAAACGGTAAATTTTACCTCCATGGTTTTAGCTAAAGATTCTACCTCACGTTTATCCAAACCTTTACGCATACGGGTACCACCTCCGGCAGCTCCGCCGCGTAAAGAATTGATAACCACCCAGCCCTCTGCTTCAGTTTCTGCATCTTTCCACTCAAAAACAATTTCTGGACGCTTTTCTTCAAACTTTTTTAACAGGTTCTTCATGTTCGATGATTTTAAATAAAAAAGCCTCCCCAAAAAATCGGAGAGGCTTTTTATATAGTGTATAGACTTAAACTCTTTTTGATTTGATACGAGCTGCTTTACCGGTTAATTCACGTAAGTAGAACAATTTTGCTCTGCGAACTTTACCGAAGTTAACTACTTCCACTTTCTCAATGTTTGGAGAGTTGATAGGGAATATACGCTCAACACCAACGCCGTTAGACATTTTACGAACAGTAAAGGTTTCATTAGCACCAACACCATTGCGTTGAATAACTACACCTTGGTAAAGCTGAACACGCTCTTTATTACCTTCGCGAATTTTATAATGCACAGCAACGGTATCTCCTGATTTGAACGAAGGAATTTCATTTCTAACTACCGCCTGATCTTCTACAAATTTTACTAAATCCATGATTTTAAGCTCTTAACACGATTTTTAACCTCGTAAAAATCGGACTGCAATTTTAGGCAATTATTTTCAATTTAAAAAGAGCTTTTAAAAATTTTCCACATTTTATCCAGAATGTTTATAATCCTCCAACAGTTCGGTAATGTGCTTGCATTTAATCAGCTTGTTTTGCAGCCCACCCGGCTTTACGCCAAACATCTGCTCCAGCTGAACCATTTTTTGGTAAGGAATATCCCGATCTTCCTCTAATTTGATGTTCCGGTAGTTGAAAAAGGTATTCGGAGATATTTTCAAAACTTTAGGAATGATTTTGAGTGCTCTCTTATAATCTCTCATTGGCAAATTTGATAACATTTCGTTGATACTATATTTATACATGAGTTAAATTTTATAGATTTAAAGAAAAAATTGTATATTTTATCAAAATATTGAGAGCGTTAAAATTCCTTTAGTAAGTATTACGAATAAAAATAAGAATTACAATTAATATATTATAATTTATACTTAAATTTTTATGTATTTAAAAGAAACCGTAGATAAACTGCTTAAAAAACAAAACCGATCCCTGAGTTGGCTAGCTGCCGAAATGAATAAGTCTTTTGACGGACTAAAGTTGAGTCTGGTAAAGGGATCTATCAAATACAAAGACTTGATCCTCATGGCTATTAAATTGGAAGTGCATCCCGGCGAGTTTTTTGAAAGCGATCATACGGGTTATTCGCCTGAGGAATGGCGAAGCGTATTAGAAGAAGGTGAAGCTCAATATTCGAACATAAAAAAGGAATTGTTTTCCTGCAAGGAGCTTACAGAAGCACTTAAAGATCAATTAAAAGATAAAGAGCGGATTATCGAATTACTCCACAAAAGTGGGTACTCTGAAGAATAGTGCTTATTCGTTTAGCAAATCAGGACGTCTTTGTTGAGTACGCTCCAGGGCTTGCTCATGGCGCCACTCGTCAATAACTTGTTGGTTGCCACTCAGCAAGACTTCGGGTACGCGGTGCCCCTGCCAATCGGCAGGACGAGTGTAAACAGGAGCATCTAACAAACCGTCCTGAAAAGAATCGGAAAGGGCTGATGTTTCGTCAGTAAGCACTCCGGGAATTAACCGAACCACGGCGTCTACCAGTACAGCTGCAGCAAGTTCGCCGCCCGAAAGCACGTAATCGCCAATAGAAATTTCACGGGTAACATACATATCGCGAATGCGTTGGTCTATGCCTTTATAATGACCACAAAGAATTAGGATGTTTTGCCCGCCAACCAAGCTGTTTGCAATTCCCTGGTCGAGCCTTTCGCCATCGGGGCTCATAAAAATGACCTCGTCATACTGACGCTCTTTGTTCAGCGCCTCAATACAATTGGCAAACGGTTGAATGGTCATCACCATACCGCTGCCGCCACCATAGGGATAATCATCCACGCTTTTGTGCTTATTATCCGCGTAATCACGCAAATTGTGCACGTGGATTTCGGCCAAACCCTTTTGCTGTGCCCTTTGCAAAATAGAATGTGCAAATGGACCATCTAGTAAGCCAGGTAAAACGGTGATGATATCGAAACGCATGGTCAAATTTACGTTTAATCTGTTTCTTCCAATTGAAAAATATCTCCCACCTGACACTCAAAATAAGCGGCAATTTTTAAAGCCAAGACGGTTGAAGGTACATACTTAGCCGATTCAATGGTATTAATGGTCTGCCGACTTACCCCAATGGCTTCGGCCAAATCGGCTTGGGTAATGTTCTTGATGGCTCGCTGCACTTTGATCGAATTTTTCATCTAATAAGCTTGGTTATCACTATAGATCATGGCCCTGAAACGAATAATGAACAATATAAGCACGCTAAACATATTGTAAACCATGATCTCGAAAAAGGCGGAACTATGTACTACAAGAATCTGCAAGCCTAAAATGGCATAGTTCAAATAAACCGCAAATTGTAGGGATTCTAGTCGCAATTGAGCTATTCGTTCATCTTCTACCTTTTCTTTTGAAAATGCAATAAACAGTAAGCTAACGATTAAACCAATGCTCGCAATCTCATCGGTAAAATTTAAGGTTCCGCTGTCAAACAAATTCCCTTGTATTCCTAAATCAAAATCTAAAAAATCGAAACGAAAATCGCCATACATACAAGCCAAACCTAATGCTAATGAGGGGAGAAAAATGAACCAGCCTATACGTCGATAATGATGCGGAAATAAAAATCTGCTTTGCATAATTGTCAAGTTTGTTTTAACAAAAGTAAAACATATTTGACATTTTTTCCAAATTTCTTAAGAATTTAAATATAAATCGATCAAACCTTCTGGTAAATTGACGTGCAAAACCCCTTTTTTATCGTCTATTTCAACAATAAACTCGTCGTTTAGGGGGAAAAGGATTTCGCGAAACTGGTGGGGCACCACCGCTACGTACTGCTGCGGATACTCGTGAATTTCTACAATCTCACCCAACTCTCCTCGAGTTTCATCAATTACCAGAAATCCCTTTAAATCGGCAATTAAAAATTCATCCGGATTCCGTTCCGGCTTTTTAGTATTGGGGAGATAAACCTTTTTTCGGATGAGTTTTTCGGCTTTTTCAACCACATCTACATCTTCAAAATAAATGTTTGCGGTTTGATTGGGCTGCAGTTTAACTTGATTTATAAAGTACGGAATCAGCTTGCCGTTCATTTCAAGAAATACGGTGTCTAAATCCAAATCTTGTGGCTCGGGATATTCGAAGAACAGCTGTACCTCACCCTTTAAACCTTTGGTTTTGGTAATATAGCCGATGTAAAAACTGTCTTCGATTTTCATGGTCATTAAACAAAAATGTCACCCCAAAAATACATTCGGGATGACACAATTTCTATTTGTTTAGCAGAATTACTCAGCAGCTGGAGTTTCCTCGTCAGCAGGAGCTTCTTCTGCAGCTGGTGCTTCCTCTGCTGCAGGAGCCTCTTCAACAGGGGCTTCTTCGGCAACCGGAGCTTCTTCAAGTGCTGTTTCCGCTAAAGTTTCTTCTGCAGCAGCTTCAACAGCTACTTCTGCACCTTCTTCCACTACCGCTTCTTCATTAGCAACTGCCTCTTCAACAGCTGGCTCTTCTACTTCAGCAGGAGCAGCTAATTTAGCTTCAATAGCAGCAGCTTTTGCTTCTTTACGTTTTGCTTCAACAGCTAAGGCTTCTTTTTTCGCTTTCTCTTTCGATTGAGCCAATGAATCTACCTTACCAGTGATTTTGTTTTCTTTAGCGCTAAACCAAGCTGCGAATTTTTCTTCCGCTTGTTCTGCAGTTAATGCACCTTTTTTAACACCGCCTTGAAGATGTTTTTTGTATAAAACACCTTTGTAAGACAAAATAGCACGACAAGTGTCTGTAGGCTGGGCACCTTTGTTCATCCAGTCTAAAGCTTTGTCAAAATTTAAGTCGATGGTTGCCGGGTTGGTGTTAGGGTTGTAAGAACCAATCCGCTCAATGAATTTACCGTCTCTCGGAGCACGTGAATCCGCCACCACTAGGTGATAAAAAGGTCTTCCCTTTTTACCGAATCTTTGCAATCTGATTTTAGTTGCCATGTTTAATTTAAGTTTATGTATTCAACATATTTCCCGGAGTCTCCTACTGCGGGGCTGCAAAGATAGCAATAAATCGGAATTAAAAAACAGAAAATGAAGCTGTTGCCCCTGTAAGTTGTTGAATTAATACTATAGAGACAAGATTTCTACAATTTTCAGCAGGTTTGGATTTACTTCGCCAATGTGTTTGATGGCTTGTTTAAATGGTGTAAACCTGATCTCGTTATTAACCAATCCTACCATTTCACCTTTTCTGCCTTCCAAGAGCGCCTCAACAGCAGCCACACCTAAGCGGCTGGCCAAAACACGGTCCATACACGAAGGACTACCACCACGCTGGATGTGGCCTAAGATAGAAACACGGGTATCGATGTTTGGAAACCGATCTTTAACCGCATCTGCAACCTGTATTGCTCCTACGTCGTCTCCCTCGGCAACAATGATAATTTTTGAGGATTTATCTTTTCTTCCGTGTTCAAGTCGTTCCATCAGGTGAGGAAAATCGGTCTTGGTTTCCGGAATCAAAATTGCTTCGGCACCGGATCCAATTCCACTTCGCAAAGCAATTAATCCTGAATCTCGACCCATAACTTCCACAATGAACAAACGGTCGTGAGATTCTGCTGTATCGCGGATTTTATCTACCGCATCTACTACGGTGTTTAGGGCTGTATCGTAACCAATGGTATAATCGGTTCCAGCCAGGTCGTTATCAATGGTACCCGGTAAACCCATTACCGGAACTCCAAATTCTTCAATAAAAATATTCGCTCCGGTAAAGGTACCATCGCCACCTACACCAACCAGAGCATCAATTTGGTGCTTTTTAATTTGCTCAAAAGCTTTTTTTCTACCCTCTGGTGTTCTAAACTCAGCACTACGGGCGGTTTTTAGAATGGTGCCTCCGCGTTGTATGATGTTGGCCACCGATTTACGATCCATTTGGATGATCTCACCATTGATCAAACCCTCATAACCACGCATAATGCCTACCACTTCTAAATTGTGGTACAAAGCGCTACGTACAACGGCACGAATAGCAGCATTCATTCCTGGAGAATCGCCTCCTGAAGTAAATACACCAATTTTTTTTACGACACCCATACTTATTGTCCTTTTGACACTAACTTTCCGGAATCTAAAAAACGGATATAATTGTTAATATCCAAATTAAATGCCTGCGCAGGGACCAATTGTTTGCCGCTAGCATCTACAATTACATAATACGGTTGAGAATTGGTTCCGAAGGTGCTGGCCTGAAAATCACTCCATTTTTGGCCAATGGTTCTAATTTTTTTGCCGCTGAATTTAGAAATATATTGCTCCGATTCGGTTAATTCGGTTTTGTCATCCACATAAAGTGAAATGAGCACATAATCTCCTTTTAAACGCTTCAATACCTCTGGATCTGCCCAAACACTGGCCTCCATTTTACGGCAATTGGTGCAACTCCATCCGGTAAAGTCTAACAAAACGGGTTTGTTTTGCTGCTTGGCATAAGCCAAACCTTCTTCGTAATCGTAAAATGCGTCCAGTCCGTAAGGAGCATGGAATAAATTGGCGTATTTTTTAGCTGATGAGGCTTCTGCAGCTGGAGCCGATGCTTTAGATAAATCGAAATCTTGGGTGGTTTGTGGCGGAAGCCAGGCATTGATACCCTTTAAGGGTGCGCCCCATAAACCAGGAATCATGTAGCTGGTAAAACCCCAAACCAACATCGCGAAGATTAATCGCGGTAGTGAAATGAAAGGCAAATCGCTATCGTGCGATAATTTGATTTTTCCAAGAAGATACATGCCCCAGAAAGCAAAAATGACAATCCAGATAATTAGGAATACATCGCGATCGAACACTCCCCAATGGTATGCCAAGTCTACATTTGATAAAAATTTAAAGGCTAAGGCCAGTTCCAAAAATCCCAAAGAAACCTTGACAGTATTCAACCATCCGCCCGACTTCGGCATCTCCTTTAACCACGATGGGAAAATGGCAAACAGCGTAAATGGAATGGCCAATGCTGCCGAAAACCCAAACATACCCATAGCTGGGCCAAGGTAAGCACCTTTCGAAACGGCATCAACCAACAAGGTTCCAATAATTGGTCCGGTACATGAAAAGGAAACAAGAGCGAGGGTAAAGGCCATGAAAAACAAGCCCAATAAACCGCTCTTATTCGACTGTTCATCCATTTTATTTACAAACCTGGATGGTAAGGTGATTTCGAATGCGCCTAAGAATGAAATGGCAAAAACAACCAGAAGAGCAAAAAATAAAAGATTGAACGTTGCGCTACTTGCCGCTTCATTCAGGGCCGAAGTGCCGAAAATCAGCGTGATAGCCAGACCCAATGCCACATAAATAAAAATAATAGATAGGCCATAAACCAATGCGCTTTGTATTCCTTTTGCTCTTGAGCCCGATTTCTTGGTAAAATAAGAAACGGTTAGGGGTATCATCGGGTAAATACACGGCATGAAGAAGGCGGCCAATCCACCCAAAAAGCCGGCAATAAAAATGGCCCATAAGGTGTTTTCGCTATCGGTTGAGGTTGATTGTGGTGGTGTTTTCACCTCAACAGTATCGGTTTTTGTACGATCTGTTACAACATTTGCGCTTAAGGTATCTGTTTGAGCCTGAGCCAAATCAATTGCCACAGAAAACTCTTCTTCTGAAGGTGGCAAACATTTCTGATCGTTACAAACCATAAACTCCAATACACCAGAAACGGTGGTTTTGGGGTTTTTTAGTTTAACTTTTTGGGTAAAGGTTGCCTGATTTTGATGCCATGCTATCTGCATGCCAAAATTGTTGTCGTAAGCGCTTACAGCCTTGGGGGTTTCGCTAACTTTACCTATAAGTGTGTAGTTTGCTGAGGGTTTGAATTTGAACGAGGTGGGTATGGGGCCACCCTCTTCAATAAATTGAGAATAGAGGTGCCAGCCTTTATCAATTTTGACCTGTATCAACACATTGGCCTCAGTTTCACTAAGCTTTTCAAAGGAATACGACCACTTAACCGGAGTTTCAATTTGTGCGTTAGCACCCAGGGTTAGCAGGATTAGCAGTAAGCCGAGTAGTTTTCTCATAATATTTAGTCGATAATGAATGCTATTTCTTTAAACCCAAACTCACAAATCTGATCTCCAAAGTCGATTTGCAATAAACCAATATTAGAAACCCCGATTATCCGGCCGGTTTTCAATTCATCTCCAAGCTTGAACGTAGCCGAATCTTCAAATTTATACAAACCGTTTAGGTATTCCTGATGAATACGGTCAAATTTTCGGGATTTCAATGCAAGGTAGCGTGCTTCAATAGCTCGACAAAGGTCGGCTAATAGTTGATTTAAATCACAATCTCTGTGTAAAATAGTGCGTATGGAAGTCGCATTTAACGAGTCGGGGAATTCTGTTTGATTGACATTTAGTCCGATTCCAATTACCGCGTGTTTCCATCGGCTACCCTGAACAATATTCTCAATCAATATACCGGCAATTTTTTGCTTGTCAACCAAAATATCGTTTGGCCATTTGATCGAGACGGTTGATCCTAAAAGTGGCTTCAAAACATCCAAAACTGCTAAACTAATGGCTTTATTGAGTTCAAACTGCTGAGTTATTTGCAGAAAACCCGGAGACAAAAGCACGCTAAAAGTCAGGTTTTTACCAGCTTCGCTTAGCCAGGTGTTTTGTTGCTGTCCTCTGCCCTCAAATTGGTTTTCTGCCATAATTACAGTGCCTTCTGGTAATGGCGCAGAATTTGACAATACCTCTTTTACGTAAGCGTTTGTAGAGGCAACTGCGGAAAGTTTAACCAAATTTTGACCGACAAATAATCCTGAAAAAGTGTTATTTTGCAATGGGTAAGCCTCTGATACGAATACCCAAAACTAATTTTTTTTAATGGTAAAAAACAAAGCTGTAGAAGAATCAACACGAATTTCAGAAATCATTATTCACGGAATTCAAGAAAAAAAGGGGAATGATATCGTTCGCTTAGACCTTAGAAATATTCATAGTTCAGTATCAGACTACTATGTAATTTGCCACGCCAACTCTGCCACACAGGTAAAAGCTATTGCACAAAGTGTGGAAGAAGAAGTTTTCAAAGCCTTACAGCTGGATCCTTGGAGAAAAGAGGGCATACAACACGGAGAGTGGGTGTTGTTAGATTATGTTGACGTAGTTGTACACATTTTTAAAACAGAAAAAAGAGCCTTTTATGGAATAGAGGAGCTTTGGGGAGATGCTGAAATTCAAACCTACCAAAGTGCCTAATCGGCTTAGAATTATTGCCTTGCCTTAAGATAATGAAAGAAAACAAATCGAATTCACAAAAACCTGTGAGAAAAATTCCTGGAAAGAAAATCGTTCCCAAGCCACCGAAGTTCAATATTATGTGGCTATATGCGGCTATCATTTTGGGCTTAATTGTAGTTCAATACTTGTTTAACGCGAATCCAGCGAAACAGATCAGCTACCAAAAGTTTGAGAATGAACTATTAAAAACCGGGGATGTAGAAAAACTAGTTGCTTATAAAAATCAAGATCTGCTAACTGTTGAGGTCTATATTAAAAAAGACAGACTGAAGCAGCCCAAATACAAAGATGTAAAAGCCGAGAACACTTTCGCTAGTGCCACAGATGCTGGACCACAATTTTACTTTACCGAAGGTTCTGATGCTGCGCTACAAGCCAAATTGAAAGAGGCGGAGCAAACTATTCCTGCCGAAAAGCGTACGCCGCTCATTTTCGAATCTAGAGAAAGTCCTTGGGCTGGTTGGTTCATGTCGTTCATTTTACCGGTTTTACTATTGATCGGTTTCTGGATTTTCATCATGCGCCGTATGGGCGGAGGAGCCGGCGGTGGTGGCGGTGGCCAAATTTTCAACATCGGTAAATCTAAAGCCACCCTTTTTGATAAAGAATCGCAGGTAACCATCACCTTCAACGACGTTGCCGGTTTAGAAGAGGCAAAACAAGAGGTGATGGAGATTGTAGATTTCCTCAAAAATCCTAAAAAATACACCAATTTGGGTGGAAAAATACCTAAAGGAGCACTTTTGGTAGGGTCTCCCGGTACAGGTAAAACACTGATGGCTAAAGCTGTTGCCGGCGAAGCGCAAGTGCCTTTTTTCTCCCTTTCGGGATCTGATTTCGTAGAAATGTTTGTGGGTGTTGGTGCTTCCCGTGTTCGCGATTTGTTTAAACAAGCGAAAGACAAAGCACCTTGTATCATCTTTATTGACGAGATTGATGCCATTGGCCGTGCCCGCGGTAAAAACAACATCATGGGCGGCAACGACGAACGCGAAAACACGCTGAACCAGTTGCTGGTAGAAATGGATGGTTTCGGTACCGATTCGGGTATCATCATTTTGGCGGCTACTAACCGTCCGGATGTATTGGACTCTGCACTTTTGCGTCCAGGTCGTTTCGATCGACAAATTTCAATCGATAAACCCGATTTACTAGGTCGTGAACAAATCTTCAAGGTACACCTTAAGCCTTTAAAGCTGGATAAAGATGTTGATCCGAAAAAATTATCGGCTCAAACTCCAGGCTTTGCCGGAGCAGAAATTGCCAACGTGTGTAACGAGGCCGCATTAATTGCTGCCCGACGTAACAAAGAGGCAGTTGATATGCAGGATTTCCAAGATGCCATTGACCGCGTGATTGGTGGTTTAGAGAAGAAAAACAAAATTATTTCTCCGGAAGAGAAACGAATTGTGGCTTACCACGAAGCCGGACATGCCATTGCTGGTTGGTTCTTGGAACATGCTGATCCATTGGTAAAAGTTTCTATTGTTCCGCGTGGTGTGGCTGCTTTGGGTTATGCCCAATACTTGCCCAAAGAACAATTTTTATACACTACCGAACAACTAACCGATGGCATGTGTATGACCATGGGTGGACGTGTGGCCGAAGACATTGTGTTTGGTAAAATTTCTACCGGAGCACAAAACGATTTGGAGCGCATTACCAAGCTCTCTTACGCCATGGTTACCATTTACGGTATGAACGGTAAAGTGGGTAATGTATCGTTCAACGATACCCAGGGTGAGTACCAGTTCAACAAACCGTATTCTGAAAAAACATCGGAATTGATTGACCAGGAAGTGCGCAACCTGATTCAATCGGTTTACGACCGAACCAAGGTTTTACTAACTGAAAAGAGAGAGGGTTTGGAAAAGCTTGCTCAGAAACTTTTAGAAAAAGAGATCTTGTTCCAGTCTGATTTGGAGGAAATTTTAGGTAAGCGTCCTTTTGAACACCGCACCACGTATGATGAGTTTGTGAACGGTAAGGGGGTTGAGGATAAAAAACCTAAAACTACCCGCAAGAAAAAAGAAAAGGAACACGAAGGCATGGTAGATCACAATATCGATTTACCTGAAAACAGATCTTCTCAAGATTAAAAATCCATGAAAGAAACTACGGCCAAGGAGAGAATGCTCAAACAAATCCGCAAGGCCTTGCTGGATAAAAAGGATAATCCTTACCCCAATTTGGAGGATACGCCAGTTTATGCACCAACCGATGAGTTTCTGGAGGTTTTATTTGCGGAGCAACTCACCGCAATTGCAGGTTCATTTGTGTACTGTGAAGATGATATTCAGTTTGTAGAAAACCTGATCGAGTTAGCTGAGGAAAAGAAATGGCGTAAAATTTATTGCTGGGAACCAAGGCTGCAAGAAATGCTTAAGCACTTCGAGTATCCTTTTCAGGCAAACGATCAAGATTTCTTAAAAGCCGAAGTAGGCATTACACTGTGTGAATCGCTGGTTGCCCGTAATGGAAGTGTCTTAATTTCTAACGGAAATGTCGCGGGGCGTCGTTTGAGCATTTATCCAGGAGTACACATTGTTTTGGCTTACACCTCTCAATTGGTTTTGGATTTAAAAGATGGATTCAAACTCTTGAAAGAAAAATATGGAAATCAGCTGCCAAGTATGATCAGCAACATCACCGGACCAAGTCGTACGGCCGATATTGAAAAAACCCTGGTTTTAGGTGCCCATGGCCCCAAAGAGTTGTATGTTTTTCTGATTGACGATTCGGCAGCTTAATATTACTTTTTACTGATTTTAGAAGCAATTTGTTGCTTGTCGCCCATGGATAACCCAAAGGCGTGCAAGCAAATAAGTTTGTTTTAAAGATTGCTTATAGGTAGCTTAGGGTATTCTATCCTATTAAAAACCATTCGGTTTTACATTTTAATACACTAAATGAATACGATCAAGAGCATCATAATCGGAACGGGGAGTTATTTACCAACCCATATTGTTAAAAACAAAGACTTTTTAAACCACCAGTTCTACGAAAAAGACGGCCAGCCTATTTTACGCGACAATGCCGAAATCATCAGTAAATTTCAAGACATTACCGAAATAGAAGAACGTCGCTACGCAGACGATGATCAACTGGCATCTGATTTAGGTTACTTGGCCGCAAAAGAGGCCATTGAAAGTTCGGGGATTGAACCGGAAAGTTTAGACTACATTATTGCTGCCCACAATTTTGGAGATATTGAAGCGGGTGATACGCATGTGCAAATTATGCCCAGTTTGGCTTCTAAAATCAAACATAAATTGGGTATTGAAAATCCGAATTGTGTAGCCTACGATTTGCCATTCGGCTGTCCGGGTTGGGTTCAGGGAATAATTCAGGCTGATTATTTTATTAAATCTGGTGATGCAAAACGGATTTTGGTGGTGGGTTGTGAAACCCTTTCCAGAGTAAACGATCCACACGACCGGGATAGTATGATTTTTGCCGACGGTGCCGGCGCTGCCATTTTGGAAGGAAAATCCGATACCAAGTCGGGTATTATCGCCCATAAAACTCAATCTCATACGCATAAAGAAGCATATTACCTGTATTGCGGGCATTCCAGTAAACCCGATTTCAAAAAGAACGATGTGTTTATTAAAATGGAAGGCCGTAAAATTTACGAGTACGCCTTAAGTAATGTGCCCATGGTTGTTAAAGAAGCCATTGACCGTGCCGGCTTGGATATTGCAGACATTAAAAAGGTGCTGATTCATCAGGCCAACGGAAAAATGGACGAAGCTATTGCTAAACGTCTTTTGAAACTGTATGGCAAAACCGACATGCCAGAACGGATGATCCCTATGACCATCGCTACCTTGGGTAATAGTTCGGTAGCAACCATTCCAACCATGCTCGACATGATTTTGAAAAACAACATGGAAACTCACGAACTAAACGAAGGAGATATTGTGGTTTTTGCTTCGGTGGGCGCCGGAATGAATATTAATGCGGTGGTTTATAAATTTTAAAAAAACCAAGCTATACAAAAAAGCCCCTCGATAACTCGAGGGGCTTTTTATTTTTCAGTGCTATTAGGCCTCTGCTTTAACGCCCGCAATGGCTTCATCCACCAAAATACGTCCGCAATGTTCGCAAACAATAATTTTCTTATGCTGACGAATATCAAGTTGACGCTGAGGAGGAATTTGGTTGAAACAACCTGAGCAAGAATCACGCTGAATGGTTACTACAGCTAAACCATTTTTAGCGTTTCCGCGTAAACGGTGGTAGGCAACCAATAAACGCTCGTCAATTTTAGTCTCTGCTTTGATTGCCTTTGTGTTTAATTCTTCTTCTTCTTTCTGAGTTTCAGCGGTAATTACATCTAACTCTGATTTCTTTTGATCTAGGTCTTTTTTACGGCCCTCTAAATCAGCAACAGCTTTTTCGTAAACCTCCGTTTTTGTGGTGATTTCGAAACCAAATTCTTTGATTTTCTTTTCAGAAACCTGAATATCTAATCCCTGAATTTCAATTTCTTTGGAGATAGCTTCGTATTCACGGTTGTTTTTTACCTCGTTAAGCTGGGCTTCGTATTTCTTAATGGTAGCTGTAGCCTCTTTAATGGTGTTTTTACGCGTTACGATTGAATCTTCCAAATCGTCTAACTCAGCTTTAATTTTCTGAATACGGGTTTCTAAACCGGCTACATCATCTTCTAAATCGGCCACTTCAACAGGTAATTCACCTCTAATTTGGCGGATTTTATCAATTTGGGTATGAATAGATTGCAATTCGTATAGCGCTTGCAATTTTTGTTCTACGGTTTGTTCCATTAAATTAAATAGTTAACGGGGTTTGTGTTTTGTTCTGTTAAATGGAGTGCAAAGTTAGGAAATTTTTCACTAATTCTTTCAAACAAAAGCGTTTGCGTAAACTGTTCGCTTTCGTAATGACCCACATCGGCAATCACAATTCGCCCTTCGGCATCAAAAAATTCATGGTATTTGTAATCGGCGGTTATAAAAACTGATGCTCCTGCTTGGATGGCTTGTGGCAACAAAAAGCTCCCAGAACCACCGCATATGGCCACTTTTTGAATTTCTTTACCCAGTAAATTGGTGTGGCGAATCAATGAACAGTTCAGTTGTTTTTTAACCAGCTTTAAAAAATCAAGTTCGTTCATCGGGTTTTCCAAATCGCCCAACATTCCAGACCCAACCAGGGGATGGGCATTGCTGATAGGGTAGAGATCGTAAGCCACCTCTTCGTAAGGATGGGTTTCAAAAAGTGCTTTCAACACCTTTCCCTCTGAAGCTATCGAAAAAATTACCTCGATTCGGGTTTCGCTTTCGCGATGTTGTTCCCCTTGCTGCCCCAAAAATGGAGTTGAACCTGGACCTGCTTTAAAGGTGCCCAAACCTTCGGTATTATAACTACACTCCGAATAATTACCAATGTTGCCGGCACCTGCGGTAAAAAGTGCTTGTCTAACTTCTGTTGCTTGAGCAGATGGACAAAAGGTGACCAATTTTTTAAGAATGCCTGATTTTGGCGCTAGCGGTTTCAGGTTTTTCAAGCCCAATCTATCTGCCAGCGCTTTATTTACCCCATCCAAAACATTGTCGTAATTGGTATGAATGGCATACAAAGCAATGTTGTGTTTAATGGCTTTCATCACCACCCGCTCCACGTAGTTTTTACCATTAAATCTCTTTAATCCCTTAAAAACGATGGGGTGGTGTGAGATAATGAGGTTGCAGCCCTTTCGAATAGCCTCATCCAGAACCACTTCTGTGCAATCCAGAGAAATGAGCGCCGATTTTACATCCTCATCAGAACTACCCACCAACAGGCCCGAATTGTCGTACTCTTCTTGATACGCCAAGGGAGCAAGTGTTTCGAGAAAATCGGTAATTTCTTTTAGCCTCATTTAAAACTTAGTTAATCATTCTTGCCATATTTGCAGCTTCTAATGCAACTTTTTGGTTGTACTCTTGGGCAATAGATTTGTAGTTTATCAAATCAACAAGAGTGCCAATAAAACAGAAACCAAAGGTTATAAGGTACAATACCCCCATGCCAATTTGACCCGTTACAAAACGCTGCACTCCAGCTACAATTACAAAGCCCAGTAGAGTGAAGATTAAAATGTCTTGAGGATCTTTGCGCTTACTTGTGTACAGCATGGCAAAATTTTTAGCCTGACTATCGCTCATTGATCCGGTTAATTGTTCTAAAAATTGCAGTTCATTGGGGGTAATTCCCTTAAGCTGCATAAATAATTGTGAATTCATGTTTTGGTTTTTATGATTTTAAAGATACTAGAAATTGATGGCTTAATTGAACCGTTCGATAAGTCAAAATGCACAAAGTGGGGATAGCCAACCAGTGCTGATTCCAAGAGTTTAGTAAATCTCCGTGGAGCAGATACACCAAAGATCTACCCAATCCGCACCCCGGACACCAGGACCAGCCCATAGTTGCAACCGGGCAAAGAGTGTAATGATGAGTTCCGGGCTCCGAAAATGCCAACAGAAGCAAAGCCGAAATCCAGACAATCAACTCGAAGGGTATAGCTCTTTTTGACACCGTATTAAAGGTTTCGTGGTCTGGTCATCAAGAGTAAAGATACCACTAAAACCAATAAAATCCCTACCACGCCCATGGCAGCCAAACGTTGCATGTAATCTATTTTTTGCATTCTAGAATCGGTGTATTCTAGGTAAAAACTCAAAGTGGCCATATACAATACCGAACCAACTATTAAAATTTTAAAGCCCTGCATCATGGCTTGAAATAAACTCATTTTGTTTCGGAGTTGTTTTCGATAACTTTTAAGTCCAAAATAAAGTCCACCGAAAGGAATACCTACCGAGAGGTATTCGGTCCAGGTAATGTCGGCCAGGGCCTGTGGATTCAAATGATAAAAACCGAGTTCGTGCATCAACATGATCCAAAAACCACTTAAAAACCCAATTGCCAATCCATATTTAATTGCATTTCCCATAGCCCTGGCTAATAACCCTTATAAAACAGCGATGTGGCGAACTTGTTTTTTAGAAATATGCTGTGGCTTAAGCTATATTTGCAGCGAAATCAGGATTAGTGAACATCAGGGAAATTATTCATCGATACAAGGATGATCCCCGGATTGCCGAATTGGGCCAAGCGCTGAATTCGGGTAAAAATCCAAAGATACACCTTAAGGGTCTCGTCGGATCAAGTGATGCGATGCTGGCTACTGCATTGTATTTTTTTCAACATCAGCCTGCTGTTTTTGTACTCTCCGACCGAGAAGAGGCTGCTTACTTTTTGAGTGATTTGGAAAATCTGCTCCAAAAAGAAGTATTATTCTTTCCGGGATCGTTCAGAAAGTCTTTTGATTTCACCCAGCCCGACAGTAGCATGGTGTTGCAGCGGGCCGAAGTACTCAACGAACTCAAGTACCAGAGCGAATTTGGAAAGCTGGTGGTAACCTATCCCGAGGCTTTGTGCGAAAAAGTAATCGATCGGACTGCACTCGAAAAAAATACGCTCGAAATTGCCAAAGGAAATAAGCTGGATATTGATTTCATGGCCGATTTTCTGAGTGGCTACGAATTTGATCGTGTCGACTTTGTGTATAGCCCCGGCCAATTTGCAGTAAGAGGTGGAATTGTAGATATTTTTTCGTTTTCGCACCAACGGCCTTACCGGGTAGAGTTTTTTGGCGATACCATCGAAAGTATTCGTGATTTTGAAATCGAAGATCAGCTTTCGGTTAATCATTTTGAAGAGATTACCATCATTCCTAATGTTCAGGCAAAAGTTCTTGGCGATCACAAAATATCGCTTTTAGAATATGTGGATTCCACTAGCCAGATCTGGTTTAAAGATGTGCAACTCACACTCGATGTGATTGAACGGGGCTGTAAAAAAAGTGTCGAACTGTGGAAGGCTCTTTCCGAAACAGATAAACAGCAAAATCCGGAGTGGATTGATCCTAAATTTCAATTCATAGACGATAAGTTGCTCGCCGATCAGCTTCAAGATTTCCCGGTAATTGAATTTGGTAAACAGTTTTTTTACAATGCCGATGTGAGCATCCGGTTAAACATGAGTCCCCAGCCTTCGTTTAACAAAGACTTTGGATTGCTGACTCATAACCTAAAAACAAACGAGGCGGAAAAAATTGAAAACTTTATTTTCACCGATTCGGCAAAACAAGCGGAGCGCTTGTACAACATTTTTGAGGATCTTGACAAAACCGTACACTTTACCCCATTCCAGCTTTCCTTGCGGGAGGGCTTCGTAGACCGCGATCAAAAGCTGGCTTGCTACACAGATCATCAAATATTTGACCGGTTTTACAAATACAAAACCAAGAAAGGGTATGTACGTTCTCAAGCGCTTACCCTTAAAGAGCTTCGCGATTTAAAACCAGGCGATTACATTACGCACATCGACCATGGAGTTGGCCGTTACGATGGTTTGGAAAAAATAGAGGTGAATGGCAAAACCCAGGAAATGATTCGTTTGGTTTACGCCGATAATGATTTGCTTTATGTAAACATCAACTCATTGAATCGCATTGCGAAGTTTTCGGGCAAAGAAGGTGCGATTCCAAAAATGAATAAACTGGGTACCGATACCTGGGAAAAACTAAAGCGTTCGACCAAGAAAAAGGTTAAAGATATTGCCCGCGATTTGATTAAACTTTACGCACAGCGTAAGGCGCAAAAGGGAAACGCATTTAGTCCGGACACCTATTTACAAAACGAATTGGAAGCTTCGTTTATTTACGAAGATACTCCGGACCAGGAAAAAGCAACCGCCGATCTGAAAAAAGACATGGAGGCCCCGCATCCAATGGATCGGCTGATTTGTGGTGATGTGGGTTTCGGAAAAACAGAAGTGGCCATAAGGGCTGCCTTTAAGGCAGTAGCCGATGGAAAACAGGTGGCCGTTTTAGTTCCCACCACCATTCTGGCCTTACAACATTTCAAAACCTTTAGTTCGCGACTAAAAGATTTTCCTTGTACCATCGATTACATCAATCGATTCAAAACACCCGCACAAATCAAAGAAAGTTTGCAAAAACTGGCGGATGGTAAGGTAGATATCATTATCGGAACTCATCGTTTGGTGAGCAAGGATGTGAAGTTTAAAGATTTGGGCTTACTCATTATTGATGAGGAGCAAAAATTTGGAGTTGGCGTAAAGGAAAAATTAAAACAGTTCCGGGTAAATGTAGACACCCTAACCCTAACAGCCACCCCGATTCCAAGAACACTGCACTTCTCGCTTATGGGTGCCCGAGATTTGAGCATCATTAGCACTCCACCGCCCAACCGGCAGCCGGTTTTAACCGAGCTGCATGTGTTTAACGAAGGTTTGATCAAAGAGGCGGTAGAGTATGAATTGGCAAGAGGCGGGCAGGTATTCTTTATTCATAACCGGGTTCAGGATTTGGCTCAACTAGGCGGATTAATTCAAAAACTGGTGCCAAACGCCCGAATTGGTATTGCCCACGGGCAACTGGAGGGAGATGCGTTAGAAGATGTGATGCTCAAGTTTGTGAATGCCGAATCCGATGTATTGGTGGCCACCACCATAATTGAGGCTGGGTTGGATATTCCGAACGCCAATACCATCATCATCAATCACGCCCACATGTTCGGCTTAAGCGATCTGCATCAAATGCGTGGTCGTGTGGGTCGGTCTAACAAAAAGGCTTTTTGTTATTTATTAAGTCCGCCGCTTTCTACCCTAACCAGCGAAGCCCGGAAGCGCCTGAGTGCTATTGAAGAGTTTTCGGAGTTGGGTAGCGGTTTTAATGTAGCCATGCGAGATTTGGATATCCGCGGAAGCGGAAATTTATTGGGTGCTGAGCAAAGTGGCTTTATCGCCGAAATTGGTTTCGAAATGTATCACAAAATATTGGACGAAGCCATTCAAGAGCTAAAAGAAGACGAGTTTAAGGGTTTATTTGAGGAAGATGTTAAAGAAACATTTGTGGGCTTTACCCAAATTGATACTGATCTCGAGGTGCTGATCCCTAATGAATACGTAACGAGTGTGGCCGAGCGGTACAATTTGTATACTGACCTGGCTAAGCTAGAAAACGAAAAGCAATTGCGAGCTTTTGAAGATCAACTTAAAGATAGATTTGGGCCGGTGCCCGAACAGGTAAAAGAATTGTTCAACACACTTAGGTTGCAGTGGTTAGGTAAACGGATTGGTTTTGAAAAAATAGCCTTTAAGAAAAATACACTGAAGGGTTATTTCATTAGCGATAAGCAATCGCCGTATTTTGAATCGGAAGCTTTTGGTCGGGTGTTGCAATTTGTTCAGGCAAATTCAAGGGTGTGTAATTTGAAAGAGGTAAAAAATACCTTGAGAATTGCTTTTGAACACGTTCAAGATTTGGGGCAAGCGATTGCACTTCTACAACAGATGGTCGTTCCGGCAAGTATCAATCAGCCAGTTGAAAAAGAATAGGCAAAATATAGGTTGATCTTACCGGTTTTCCTTCGGCAATTCCCGGCGACCATCGGGGTGATTTTCTCAGAACACGAAGCGCTTCTTCATCGCATCCCGCACCAATACCTCTAACAACTTTCAGGTTGCTCAATTCGCCGCTTGGCTCTACAATAAAACTAATAAAAACACGGCCTTGAACCCGTTTTTCAAGTGCTTGAGATGGATAATTAATCGATTGACCCAGAAAACGTGCCAGCTTTTTTTCACCTCCCGGAAAGCTAGGAGCAATATCAAGTGTGCCTGAGCTGTAGATGCTGTTCTCGTTCGGTTCCTTAATTCGGACATCTGTATTTGGTGGTTCGGGTTGGCTTACCGGGGCTTCATCGGTCACCAGTTCGGGTTCATTATTTAGAATTTGACTGCTGATTAGTCTGATTTCTAATTCTTTTAATGAGCAGATTTTCCCTTCTTTAGTTATGCGCATCTCCAGCAAAATCTGTGCGGTTTCCTGGGCGTTTTTGGACGGCTTGAAATAGCTTTGCTGAGTCCAATAGGTCGCCACAAGTGTGTCGTTTTTGTGTTCAAAACTTAGGGTTGGTACCTGCCAAATCAGTTCTAGGTTTTTCAAGTCGGCCAGGCGAGCTGCATTAACTTTCTTCAGTCCTTGATAGGTTAGGTTGTGGTAGTTGAAATACGTTTGGGTAAGCGGGGCGAAATAACTGGGTGGGTCAAAATATCCTTTTCTCTGATCCACATAAAAGGCTTCGATAAATTTGGTTAAAGATGCTTTTACCTCTTGGGCATCCATTTCTTGTGATTGCTCCAGTAGCTGTTCTGTTCCGTGTTGAACAATGGTTTCGGGGGTTTGCTCGGGTTTAAAATACGAGCGAATATCTTCGGCATAAATGCTGATGAGTATTAACAGCAACACAATTGCGCCCATCGCAATAGCAAAATTTAAAACCGATCGATCAGGTTTAATATCTGGCTCTGATAAATTGGGTTCTTCTTGCTCTAGGTTGATAGACATTGCTCAGTGGGCGTTTAAAAAAACAATAGGTAAAAATAAACCAGGGGTGCTGCAAAAAACAGGCTATCAAAACGATCCAACAAACCGCCGTGGCCAGGCAAAAGTCCTCCGGAATCTTTGGTGTTCAGGCTTCGTTTCAACATGGATTCGGTCAGGTCTCCAAAGGTTCCTGCAACCGAAGCTATTAACCCCACAATTAGCCAATTGTTTAAGTTAAGTTCTGTAAAGTACTGGCTTAAGATTCCGGCGGCAACTAGGGTAATAAATAGCCCGCCAAAGAAGCCTTCCCATGATTTTTTAGGCGAATGGCGCTCAAAAAGACGATTTTTACCAAATTTTACTCCAAATACATAGGCGCCTGTATCGTTGGCCCAAATCAGGAGCAATAACCCAAGTGGGTACTGAAAATTAAAGGTGCCGTCTAAAAAGGCTAAGCACAGGTACAAACCAAATGGGACAACAACATATACCGGACCAAGAATAGTAAGTGCTATGTTTTGAAATGGTTTTTCGGTCTTTCTATATAACTCTACGATATAGATTAGTATAACTACTGGTATGCACAAAGCCAGGAGTTTGTATTCTAAACTTCCTTGGGCAATAGAACTAAAAATCCTAAATAATAACGTGCCCAATGCAATACCCAATGGTAGTTGGGGGGTATACTGTTCAGATCCGACCAAACGAAAATACTCGAACAAGGTGGCCATGCTTAGGAAAAGGTAAAAAGTTAGAAAAACGGTTTCTCCCAGTAAAAGTGAGGCAAGCATGGCTGTGCCAAAGAAAAACGCGGTTATGGCTCTGGTTTTCATTGTTCTGATTCGTGTTGGGTAATTACTGCTTTAGCGGCTTCGGCGTCAGTTTCAGCTGTCCAAATCTGCACTTCGCCAAAGTGATAGGATGAGTCTTTTTTGTTGAGCAGAACGGCTTCAATTGTGTTTTCAATCAATAATTGGCGGATCAATTCGGCCTTTAAAAAATCGGAGTGTGAATACACCTTAACCCAGTTTTTATCCATGTTTATGCGTGTTTGGTAAAGCCCGGCTTTGTGAATAACGATAGAACATCCACAGTGTAGCCGAGGTAAAAAATAAACTCAACGCATAAACAGAGGGCGATTCAATGGTAGCCTGGCTTAACGTATCGATCGGTTTTCCTTGCTGTTGGTAAACAAAGGCGGCAATTACTGCGGCACCATTATTGATGAGGTGGGCGAAAATCGGGAACCACAAGTTGTTGCTCCATAGCATTAAGTAACCAAAACAAGCACCTAGTAACATTCGGGGAAGGAAACCGTAAAACTGAAGATGGATAGCGCTAAAAATGATGGCGGAGATCCAGATACCCCAATGTGGATTTTTGGTCCAACGGGTAAAAATATGCTGGAAACAGCCCCTAAACACGAGCTCTTCGCCAATAGCCGGTAACAGTGCAATCATGAATAAGTTGAGCGCAAGCTGACCATAGTTATCCATTTTTAACAGTTGTGTGGTCAAGTCGGCCAATTGATCCTCCTGTTGGCGCATCCAGGCTTCCAAACTTTCTAAAAATGCCGGTAAATGCATGCTTTGGTTAAGCACTTGTGTCCATTCGAGCAATGCCGATGAAGCAAACATGAGAATAACCGTCAAAATCAATAAAAGTGGATGAAATCTGGTGTTCAGTTTAAAATACGCCGTTGGCATTTCTCCCTGAAAGCGGGCAAAAAACCATGCGGGAACGATGAAAGTGCCTATGCTAGAAAATATTTGCAGAATTTTTAAAAAACCAATGTTGGCCGTACCCGTGGTCATATTTAAAAGTTCAGCTGTGCCGTAGATCAGAGAACCGATTAGCATACCCAATAAACTGAAAACCAGTGTTCCAGCCAATGCAAATAGGATTAAATAAAATAGTGAATACAATGGGTGGCGATTCTGGATTTGCGATTCGGGCATGGTCAATTGATAATTTGTACCTTTGTGTATCAAAACAAAAATAGCGAATTCAGTTTAGCTAATGTCGGTAAAGATTGGAAATATAGATTTAGGCGAATTCCCGCTGTTGCTGGCACCCATGGAAGACGTGAGTGATCCACCATTCCGTTACGTGTGCAAACAAAACGGGGTAGACATGATGTATACCGAATTTATTTCCTCTGAGGGTTTAATTCGAGATGCCGCCAAAAGCCGCCAAAAGCTGGATATTTTTGAGTACGAACGCCCCATCGGAATACAAATTTTTGGCAGCCAGATAGAAACCATGCGGGAGGCTACAGAAATTGCTACCAAGGCCGATCCTGATTTAATTGACATCAACTACGGTTGTCCGGTAAAAAATGTCGCCTGCAGGGGAGCTGGGGCAAGTTTGTTGCAGGATATTGATAAGATGGTGGCTATGACCAAAGCGGTTGTGGAAAGCACCCACCTTCCCGTTACGGTGAAAACCCGCCTCGGCTGGGACGATACCACCAAAAATGTATATGAAGTGGCTGAGCGTTTGCAGGATGTGGGCATCAAAGCGCTCACCATACACGGGCGCACAAGGGCGCAAATGTATAAGGGTTTGGCCGACTGGACCTTGATCAGAGAAATTAAACGAAACCCTAGAATTCAGATTCCAATTTTTGGGAATGGAGATGTGGATAGTGTGGAAAAAGCGGCAGATTGGAGATTGGAATACGAAGTGGACGGAATTATGATCGGCAGAGCTGCGATTGGCTACCCCTGGATCTTTAGAGAAATTAAACATTTCTTTAAAACCGGTGAAAAGCTGGCCGGTCCAACATTAGAAGAACGTATTGAGGTTTGCCGAACACACTTGCAAAAATCAATTGAATGGAAGGGTGAAAAAACCGGTATTTTTGAAATGCGAAGACATTACGCAAACTATTTCAAGGGAATACCTGATTTTAAAGAATACCGAATGAAACTGGTTTCTTTACAAAATGTTGATGCTATTGAATCGGTTTTAACGGAAATTGCTGATAAGTTTGAAGTGGTTTCGGCCTAATTTTTGAGCTATTGCCTAAGATGGTTACACAAATTACAGACGGTGTTAAGGTTTCGGTTGAAACGGTGTTTCAACCAGAATATTCAAATCCTGCTAGCGGGCATTATATGTTCGCGTACAAGATCACGATTGAAAACCTGGGAGAATATACTGTGCAGCTCCGGAGAAGACACTGGATTATTTACGATTCTAATGGAACATCTCGTGAGGTAGAAGGTGAAGGTGTGGTTGGAGAACAGCCTATTATTGAGCCCGGAGAGTTTCATGAATATGTATCCGGCTGTAATCTAAAAACCGATATGGGAAGTATGAAGGGATCGTATGAAATGTGTAGATTGTTAGATAATCAACCCTTATTGGTGAACATTCCCGAGTTTCAGCTAATCGCTCCCCATCGACTGAATTAATAAAAAAAGCCCCGTGAAGTCGGGGCTTTTTTCTGATTTAACGCTGGATGATTAACTTCTGTGAATAAACCTCTCGGTCTCTTCTCAATGTAATTAAGTAAATACCGTTGGCATAATTAGAAACATCCAGCCCTCTTCCATCCCAAGGTTGTTTAACTAAAAGGCGCATTCCTTCCGAATTGTACAACTCTAGTGTAAAGTTTTCTGCACTTGTTCCTTTTATACTCAAATCAACCCTATCGGTAGTCGGATTTGGGTACAGGTTGAGGCTTACCGGATCTAAGGGTGCTTCTGTTGAAGTGTTGTCGGTTTGGGGTTTAGGAGCCATTAAAAATTGGCCGTTTATTAAATAATTGGGGTTATCTAGATACAGTCCAATATCCATAGCGGCTTTGAAAAGTACCGTTTCGCCAGAATAAAGTGCCGGATCATACCCATTGATTCCCTTTCCACATGGGGTAGCGTCGTAAAGGGCCCCGTTGCCACCATAGGCATAGGTGCGCATAATGGTGTAGCCCGAAAGTGTAGTAGCCCATTCTGGAACTAGAAAATTCACATGATATGTATTGCTTGCTTTATCGTATTTGGCTTTATATTTTTCGCCCAATTCAAATACACCGTTTCGATTAAAGTCAATCCAGAAATAGGCTTTGAATTTATTCAAGCACAATGCAAAGTCCTCAACATCGTCAGCAATTAATGGACACGAACCACCCATACTAGATTCATCTTGGGGTTCCTTATTTGGATTATCCTGTAAATCACCCAGGCTGAAACCGAATGGAGGTTGGGTTTGACAATTTGATAAAAACTGATTTGCGCCTTGATCAGCTGGGGCCAACTGCAATCCAGAGGGTTTGAAACTAAATGTTATAGAATAGGATTTTCCAGCTTTTAAGGTAAAGTTGCTGGCATCAAAAAAGTAGGTCCCCTGGCCCACATTGTGGTCAAACATCACACCCTCCTCACAGCCCACTAATTTGAAATTTTTAAAACTTAATCCGGTAAATTCGGGATGTGCGGAAGCAAATGCTGGAAGGGTACCGTTTTTGATTTCACAATAATCCTGAACCACAATACCATAGTCTTCCACATATCGGTCTTCTATGTTGTTAACATCAGGACACGCTGCTGCGTCTTTTTGTTTACTCAGTACTACCCTTAAGATTAGTTTTTGTCCTTTTAGATAACCAGCGGCTGGAACCGTCGTAGCTACTCCAGCAGTTCCATTGCCTATTTTCTCTGAAAGATCAAAAGAGCCATCGGCATTGGCATCAATCCACATGGTCCAATACAGGCTTTCTTGAAAATAGGGTTTTTTTATCGCGTCAACTTTTACATCGTACAAAAATCCCGGTGCGGCTTCTATGGTTAAATAGGTATAATCGCGGTAGCCGCCAATAAAGTCTTTGGGTTTGGATGTTTGGATGTTCGCCATACTAAACGAACTGATATAAAAATGCGGGTCATATCCCGCTGGTGGGGCGCAGGGTTGATTTGAACTGTAATCCAATTGGTCAATTCCGACTGCATTCCAGGCGTTTTTTACTGCATCTACTTCCGCAGCATCTTCACCAAAAATGATTTTGGCAGCCAATATGGTTTGAAGCGCAAAACTATGAAAGTCGCTAGTTGAGCCTAAAAAATTTATGGTAGTATGGTAAATGATCTTGGCCACATTTTCTATCCCAATACCCTGAACAGCAACTGTGTTAGCTGGGTTGGTTTCGAGGGCAATGTTGCCGCCCTCTGCTAACAAATAAGTCCAATGCGAAATTACTGTAGAGTTGAAATGCTCATCGTGTGTTGTATTGCTCCAAAACTTTCCCTTATAGAACGCTGGATGCTGGTTTGAGTTGGGGTCTTTTGCATTTCTAACTACCGAATATCCCATCAGGTTTTCATAATATTCTTGAAATCCGGGGCTTCCAGAACTGGTTACCCAGTTGTTGCCAAATTTTTCTTTGTAAGCTAGCGGGTTAATGTCGTTTTGGGGTACAGGATGTGTTTTTAGGAAGTAGTCGGATAAACAATACGACCAAATATCGCTCAGGGATTCATTCAAAATCCCGGGTTCGGTATAACCACCAATCAGACCCGATTCGCTAACCGTAAACGCATGTGAATATTCATGGTAAACTGTTTTTAGGCTTGGAAAAACATAAATTTCAGGGTCTTTAATCCCAGGATCGAAGGGAAAAAATAGGGTTGATTCTCGATCATAAAATGAGCCAGCTAAGGCTTTTTCCAACACATATGTCTTCATGGGTGACCAAGCCCCATCAAATCCCCACCTGCCATATTCAAGCATAAAATAATCAAATATGTTCTCGGTTCCTAGAGATACCAATTCGGCAATCTTAAATGCATTAGCTGTTTTTAAACGATAGTCTCCTTGACCCAGGTACTCATCGGTAGTATTAAATTGTTGCGGTAATCCAATAGGCGTCGTGCCGTTATAGTCTTCGATTTTTTCGACGTCTATTCTGGCGTTGCCATTTTTTAAGTAATAGTTTTGATTTTGCTGATCTTTTACAGCTGATACTAAGAAATCACGTTGATCAACCCTTACCCACGCTGACGTGGAATTCAAGTTTTCATTGGCTTGAAAATCAGTTGATTTTAACGCCGGTGGGGTGCTTAGCTTATTTTCTTGATGCATCAGGTTGATTTTTTTAATAATTTTTCCTTTTTCTGCATCAACATACACGAATTCTCTACTTAAGGGTTCCACGGCAAAAACTTCAGCCTTATATGCCAAGCGGCCTTCGGGTAAAATAAGTAGTTCGGGTTTGGGGAAATACGTTGCCTTCTGGTCGTTTTTTCGCTCTTTTAGTGCGGATTCTAAATTGGGATCTTGCCAAGCGTATTTGCGGGCCCCGTTGTTGCTTAAGATTTTGGCCAGGGCCCCCTCGGGCGATAGTTGGGCTTTGGTGTTAATGTCTGTTATGAGGTTGTCGAAATCCTGCATAACATAGCGGGGTTTTCCGTTTTGATGTACCAACCTGAGTTCGCTGCCCTCTACCCGAATTCCTTTGTAATACAGGTTATACACATCGGTTACCAGACCTAAAGATTTGTCTTGCTTAGATTTTACTTTTTTAAATTCCTGATTGTTGCCGGGGTGAAGTAATTGATTAATTGTGTTTCCCGGCGATCGATCATCCGGTTTAATCACCAGAATTCTTTGTGTTTTTATTGGTTTTTGGGGTTCTCTTTGAGGGGTTTTTACCTCCTGACCCTTGGCCACCAATAGCCAGGTCAATGCCATTAAGCATGTACATGTTTTTTTCATAATTGCGTTAATTTTAAACCTGTTGTTAATTAATAGTTAAATATAGGTTTATATATAACAGCAATTATTGGCATTTATTGTTCTTTAATTAACCTTTGATTAATTTTAGTGTTGGGGAGATTTATTCTAAAAACAAAAAAGCCCGTAAACGTTCTGTCTACGGGCTTGAATAAAAATGGAATGCCAACTAGTCTCTTCTATTTAGAAGCATGCTGGCGTAGTAAACGAGTGTGGCTAATGAACCCAGCGCTGCAACTACATAAGTCATGGCAGCCCACCAAAGCGCATCTTTTGCCTGGTCGTGTTCCTCTGCATTTCCAGCCATAACTCCACCCTGAGTGTTTAACCAGGCTAGAGCACGGTTACTAGCATCGAATTCTACCGGTAGGGTAATAAAGCTAAAGAAAGTAACGATGGCTAAAGCAGCAACACCAACTGCCAATACGATATAATTTCCGGAAAAAGCCATCAATAAAACACCGATCATAAGTGTCCATTGAACTAAGGTTGAAGCTACACTTACCACCGGAACCATCGATGAGCGGAATTGCAACCAAGAATAGGCTTTAGCGTGTTGAACGGCGTGACCACATTCGTGAGCAGCTACCGCTGCAGCGGCCACACTTTTGCCGTGGTATACTTCTGGGCTCAGGTTTACGGTTTTGTTTGCCGGATTGTAATGATCGGTTAATTGACCTTCTACCGAAATAATTTGTACATCTGCTAATCCGTGATCGGCCAACATTTTTTCGGCAATATCTTTGCCACTCAAGCCCGAGCTCAGCCCAACCTCTGAATATTGTTTGAATTTACTTTTAAAGCGCCATTGTACTACAAAACTGATAATACCAACAGCTATTAATAAGAATAATCCCATGTTTTTGCGTTTGATTAATGGTTAAATATAGAAAGGTTTATTCAAAAAGTATTCCGCAATTGAAACGGAAACTAATTTTTACCTTTAAGAGATGGAAAAGTCATTTTCATTTTGGGAACAAGAGCGCTTTTTAGCCCGCTTTGATGTATTGGTAATTGGTGGTGGGTTGGTAGGTTTAATGGCGGCCTATCAAACCAAAAAGCAAAATAGTGCCTTGCGGGTTGGCGTGGTAGAAGCGGGTTTTTTACCTACTGGTGCAAGCACTAAAAATGCGGGTTTTGCTTGTTTTGGTAGTATTTCGGAATTGACAGATGAGCTTGAAGAAGGAAGCTCAGAAGCTGAATTGCTCGCTGTGGTGGAGCTCCGCTGGAGGGGTTTGCAGCTTTTGCGCTCTATTTTGGGAGATGAAATTATTGATTATGAACCCCTGGGTGGTTTCGAGGTGTTTAAAAAAGCCCAGTCTGATTTAGCTCAGAAAAGTTTGGATCAAATCGGTCATTTTAACAGTCTTTTGTCTGACATTACCGGTAGCAGTGACATTTACCGACCCGCTTCAGAAAAAATTAATGACTGGGGGCTGGGCAATACCGATGTGGTTATTGAAAATAGGCTGGAGGGGCAGATTGACACCGGAAAAATGATGTTGGCGCTCATTAGGCGGGTGCAGGAGGCTGGTGTATTGGTGTTTACCAATTGCCGGGTGGAACAAATTGAGGGTGGATCTGCGGCACAAACTGTTTATACCAATCAGGCTAAATTTAGCAGCCGGAAAATTATTGTGGCTACCAATGCCTTTAGTGGTTCATTGTTTCCTGAGCTAAACATTATACCGGGTCGGGGTCAGGTGTTGGTTACTGAGCCTATTCCGAATTTAAAAATACGCGGCGCCTTTCATTACGACAGGGGTTATTATTATTTCCGAAATGTTGGTGATCGGATATTGTTGGGCGGGGGTAGAAATTTAGATTTTAATGAAGAACAAACAACCGAGTTTGGGGTGACCGATTTGGTGCAAAACGAATTGGAAAAATTGTTGACCGAAGTTATTTTACCGGGTCAGAAACCAAAAATAGACTATCGCTGGAGTGGAATTATGGCTTTTGGCGATGAATTAAAACCGATTATAACTGAAGTAATTCCGGGTGTTTATACGGCGGTTAGGTGTAATGGAATGGGGGTGGCCATGGGTAGCCAAATGGGTAAGTTGGTGGCAGAGCTTGTTGTAGAAAGCGTTTAGGTAACGAAGCATCGCCATAGCTTATATTTGTATTTTAGTTTAATAATATTGTATTCATGGAATTAGCTGTTTTAGCACTTGCTGTATTGGTTCTGGGTTTTGCTGTTTTTTTAATTATTAAAAAACCACAAAGCGCTGAAGGGGTTTCTCTCGACGAATTGAATCGGCTAAAAGCCGAAAACCAAAAATTAATTGTGGAGCAGGCAAAGGCTTCGCAGTTGGCTGAAGGTTTAAGCCAAGAAAGGGAGCGATTGGAGCTGCGTTTAACCGAAATCAATGCCGAACTCGGCCTAGAAAAGTCTCGAATTGCAAAGGCGGAAGAGGCGTTTAAAGCTCAACGGGAGCGCTTGAACGAACAGCAAGAATACATTGATAAGCTGCAACAACAGTTTAAAACCGAATTTGAAAACATCGCCAATAAATTACTCGAAGAAAAATCGAATAAGTTTACTGAGCAAAACCGAAATCAGCTAGACACCATATTGTCTCCATTTAAAGAAAAATTGAAGGATTTTGAAGAAAAGGTAGATAAGGTTTACAAGGCAGAATCTGATGAACGAAATACCTTAAAGGGGGTTATTGGACAACTGATGGAGCTCAACAAGGTGATGAGCACCGATACCCAAAATTTAACCAAGGCGCTCAAGGGTGATCAGAAAAAGCAGGGTAACTGGGGGGAGGTTATATTGGAACGGGTGTTAGAACGATCTGGCTTAGTGAAAGACCGAGAGTTTCGGGTTCAGGCTAGTTTAACCGGCCCGGATGGGAACCGGTTGCAGCCCGACGTTATTGTTGACTTGCCGGACAATAAACACCTGGTAGTAGATTCGAAAGTTTCGCTGGTGGCTTACGAAAGACTGGTTAACTGTGAAAGCGATGAGGAGCGCTCGGTGTTTGCTAAAGCTCACGTTGAGTCGATTAAAAACCACGTGAAAGATTTGAGCAGTAAGAATTACCACGATTTATACCAAATTAACTCCCCGGATTTTGTACTGCTGTTTGTGCCTATTGAGTCTTCATTTAGTATTGCTGTTCAGTCTGAGCAAGATCTGTTTGATTTTGCCTGGGAGCGACGAGTAGTAATTGTTAGTCCATCTACCTTATTGGCCACCCTAAGTACAGTTGCTAGTATTTGGAAGCAGGAGCGACAAAACAAAAACGTGCTGGAGATTGCCCGGTTAAGCGGGGCGATGTACGACAAGTTTGAAGGATTCATTAAGGATCTGGACGGGATTGGTAAAACCTTGCAACAAAGTCAGAATTCGTTCGAAAGTGCGATGAAGAAACTCACCAGTGGTAACGGTAGTCTTACCACCACGGCCGAAAAAATCAAAAAGCTAGGCGCAAAAGCCAGCAAGCAAATCGATCAAAAGTTTTTAGACGAAGAAGAATCTGCAGATTAAGCTTTAAAGGCGTTCCAGCCTTGGGCCTTAATTTCGTGCATGTTTCCAGATTTTGAAATTAGTTGGCAACCGGAAGCCAAATCGGTAATGTGTCCAATTACACTAATATCTGGACTGTTTTTAATCTTGTCGTAATCGGCTTGTTTAATGGTAAACAACAATTCGTAATCTTCACCTCCGTTTAAAGCACAGGTTGTTGGGTCAATACCAAACTCTCTGGCGGTATCGTAGGTCATTGGGTCAATAGGGATTTTTTCTTCGTAAATATGACAGCCTTTTTGAGATGCTTTACAGATGTGTTTAATTTCAGATGCTAAACCATCCGAAATATCAATCATGGCTGTTGGTTTTAATTTGATTGATCTTAGGTATTCGATTATATCTTTGCGGGCCTCAGGTTTCAGTTGTCGTTCTACAATGTAGTCTTTGCCCTCTAAATCGGGCTGAATATTTGGATTCTCCAGGAAAATTTGTTTTTCTCTTTCCAGCAATTGTAAACCAATGTAAGCCGCACCTAAATCGCCCGAAACACAGATTAAATCGCCTTCTTCTGCACCATCGCGGTAGCAAATGGCTTTTTCATCGGCAGAACCAATGCTGGTTACGCTTATAATTAGGCCTTGTTTAGAAGATGAGGTATCGCCGCCCACTAAATCAACCCCGTATTTTTTACAAGCAATCTGGATGCCTTCGTATAATTCTTCTATCGCCTCAAGCGGAAAGCGGCTCGATAAGCCAATAGAAACGGTAACTTGGCTTGCTATACCATTCATGGCGTAAATATCGCTAAGGTTGACTTGTATGGCTTTATAACCTAAATGTTTGAAGGGGATATAAGCCAAATCGAAATGGATACCTTCCAGTAACATATCGGTAGAAACCAGGGTTTTTTGCTTTCCGAAATCTAAAACAGCAGCATCATCGCCAATTCCCTTAGTAGAACTGCTTTGTTCTAACTTAAAATGTTGGGTGAGATGGTTAATTAAACCAAACTCTCCTAATTTTTCAATTTCTGTACGCTCTTTATTTTCAAACATTATCTAAATTATTTTGCTTGTTGTTCTATAAAAGATTGTCTATCCCAATACCCTCGCTGACTTTTAATTTTTCCGTTTTCAATCCAAAAGAAACCGCAACCTCTCAAGCCTTTTGGATCTTTCCATTCTAATATACCTACGTTTCCATCTTCAAAAATATTCTCTACCAAACATACCATCTCATAGGTCTTAAAGTCTTCTTTAAAAAATTGTTTAATGTTTTCTCTTCCCCGAATTATACCAATAGGGGTTTGATGATTACTAGCATCTTCATGGTATAAGGACGCTAATCCATTGTAATCTTGTTTATTAAAAAATACAACAAATTGATGTAGAATATCTTTTGGTCTCATTGCTCTTTTATAAACCAATTTGGGCAGATATTTCCAGCATCCGCTCAATGGGTTTTTGTGCTTGTTGAATTACTGTTTCGGGTAATGTAATTTCCGGAAGTTCGTTTTTTAAACAGAGGTATAATTTTTCCAAAGTATTGCGTTTCATGTGCGGACAATCGTTGCAAGCACAGGTGGTATTTGGTGGGGCCGGAATAAACGTTTTATCTGGATTCGATTTTTCCATTTGGTGGATAATCCCACTTTCTGTTGCCACAATAAATTCCTTAGCGGGATTTTCAATTGTATACTTCAGTAATCCTGTAGTTGATCCGATATAATCAGCCATACTTAAAATCACTTCTTCACATTCCGGATGAGCAATGAATTTAGCGTTAGGATGCTGGCTTTTGAGTTTTAAAATACGTTGTTGCGAAAAAATCTCATGAACCATACAAGCGCCATTCCATAATACCAATTCGCGACCTGTTTTTTGAGCTACATATCTGCCTAAATTTCGATCAGGACCAAAAATAATAGGCTGATCTTTAGGTAAACTATTTACAATTTGAACAGCATTAGATGACGTACATACAATATCGCTCATCGCCTTTAGTTCAGCTGTACAGTTTACATAGGTAATCACAACATGATTCGGATAACGTTCTTTAAACTTGGCAAATAAATGCGGCGGACAACTATCTGATAAAGAACATCCTGCTTTTAAATCGGGTAATAAAACCTTCTTTTTAGGTGATAAAATCTTAGCTGTCTCGGCCATAAAATGAACACCTGCAAATACAATTACCTCTGCATTTGTTTTAGCAGCTTGCTGTGATAAGCCTAAACTATCTCCAATATAATCGGCAATATCTTGAATATCTGGCTCCTGATAATAATGTGCTAAAATAACTGCATTCTTTTCTTTCTTTAACCGGTCTATCTCTGCAAATAAATCTAAAGTAGGATCAATAGCCTCTTCTATAAAACCCTTCACATTCAACTCTTCTAAGGTATTCATTTCTACACCGATTAATAATTACTATTTATTTTATATAAAAGATTCTTATGGTTTATTAAGCTGTTGGTATTGTGAAAAAGTCACACGCTTTTTTATTGTGTTTTAACTTATTCTTTTTTTATCCACAGATTTATTCCTTTATTTAAAAACTAACTTATTGATTATCAGTTTTTATAATTAGAAGTAAAATTTTAATTCACAGAGTAGTGTTTATTTTTTATCAGTCTATAAAAAGTGGATAACCCCCAAAACTTAGCTGATAAATTTTTCAAAACTCGATGTTTTAACTCCCTTTTTACACCCAATTTTCCTTTATGAGTTTTTACTAACTTTTCTTCTACACAAAATTAACATCTTTATTGGCGTTATTAACAGGGATGTCAACGTAATATTAGCATGAAGACCGATTTTTTAATTATTGGATCAGGTATTGCCGGCTTAAGTTTAGCTTTAAAACTAGCTCAACATGGAAAAGTGTTGATCATCACTAAATCTAATGAAGATGAATCGAACACAAAATATGCTCAAGGTGGTGTAGCTGTAGTGGTGGATAAAACCGATTCGTTTGAAAAACACATACAAGATACCCTAATTGCTGGTGATGGTTTATGCGACCGGTATATTGTTGAACTTGTTATTAAAGAAGGCCCCGAACGCATACAGGAAATTATTGATTACGGTACTCATTTTGATAAAACAAGTCAAGGTGCTTATGATTTAGCTAAAGAGGGTGGACATTCTGAACATCGGGTATTACATTATAAAGACGTAACGGGTTTAGAAATTGAGAGAAGCCTTTTAGCGCAGATTCATCAACATCCCAGTATTGAAATATTAACCCATTATTTCGCTGTTGAACTAATTACGCAACACCACCAAGGTAAGTTAGTGGATAAAAGTACCGATACTATACATTGTTTTGGTAGTTATGCGCTTAACACAAAATCTCATCAGGTAGAGAAAATTCTAGCTAAAGTAACCGTTTTAGCAACGGGAGGTGCCGGTCATATTTATGCCAATACTACTAACCCAACCATTGCTACCGGCGATGGTATTGCCATGTTATACCGAGCAAAAGGCAAGGTGCGAAATATGGAATTCATCCAATTTCATCCAACAGCTTTATACCACCCCGGAGAATATCCATCCTTTTTAATTTCTGAAGCAGTTCGAGGTTTTGGCGGTATTTTAAAAGACAGAAACGGACGCGAGTTTATGCAAGATTACGATGAGCGAAAATCATTAGCTCCCCGGGATATTGTAGCTCGTGCAATCGATTCTGAAATGAAGAAATCGGGCGATGATTTTGTTTATTTAGACATTCGAAATCGCTCTAAACAGGATATTTTAACACATTTTCCGAATATTTATGCCAAATGTTTAAGCATTGGTATTGATATGACCAAGGAGATGATACCGGTTACACCTGCTGCGCATTACATGTGTGGTGGTATTTTGGTTGATGAGCACGGACAATCATCAATTCACCGATTATATGCTTGTGGAGAGTGTGCATCTACCGGTTTACATGGAGCTAACCGATTAGCATCCAACTCTTTACTGGAAGCTACTGTATTTGCGCACCGCATTTATTTGGATGCTATCGCTAAATATGATCACTACGATTTTCCGGAAGACATTCCAGATTGGGACGACAGTAATACACAACTTTCTAACGAAGATATTTTGGTTACCCATAACCTTCGCGAAACCCAAAAAATCATGAGCGATTATGTGGGTATTGTTCGTTCGGATTTTAGATTAGAACGGGCTTGGCGTCGATTACACCTGATTTACGAAGAAACAGAAGACTTCTATAAAAAAACAAAGCTTTCTGTTCCACTTTGCGAACTTAGAAATGTGATCCAAACCGCGTATATTGTCATTAAATCAGCTATGCTGCGTAAAGAAAGCCGGGGTTTACACTATACTACCGATTATTTACAACATAGCGACAACCCAACAGATAATGTTTTTTAATAGAATTAAACATGCCACTTGTATTACCCGTTAAAGGAATTTCCCCCGATTGGGGAACAGATTGTTTCATTGCCGAAAACGCCACGCTGGTAGGCGATGTACAGCTAGGAAATCAGTGTTCTGTATGGTTTAATGCAGTTATCCGTGGCGACGTAAACCACATTCGCATTGGAAATTGTACCAACATACAGGATGGCGCTGTTATCCACTGTACCTATCAAACCGCAGCCACTTCAATCGGAAATTATGTGTCTATTGGTCACCAGGCCATGGTACATGGCTGTACCTTAAAAGACCGAGTTTTGGTGGGCATGGGAGCCATTATTATGGATCATGCGGTGGTGGAAGAATATTGTATTATTGCTGCTGGTGCCATTGTTTTAGAAAACACGGTTTGCGAATCGGGATACATTTATGCCGGAGCTCCCGCAAAAAAAATTAAAGCTATTTCTGATAAGCAACGGGAGCTTTTAGATCAACTACCCGACAGGTATGTGATGTATAGCACTTGGTTTACAGATCCTTTGGCACAGTAATCTTTTCTTCCAGATCCCAGTTTGCTCTTAGGGTAATTGTTTTTTCGTAATTCCAGATTTTTTCAGGTTGGGTATTATTTTCCAGGTTGCCAGTATCCCATTTTCCATTTTTGTTTTCATCTAAAACAAAACGAAGCATGTATTTTCCGGTTGGATATGTAGTATAAACCAGCTTTTTATTCGTGTTTATTACATCTTCTTTCACGATGTTTTTCTGCTCACCAATAAGCTGTACTACATATTGCTTACTGGTATCAGCCAGGTCAATAGTTAAAGCCAGATTACCGTAACTCTCCAGTTTATCGAGCTCAAACGTTCTGGAATAGGCCTTGGTTTTTAAACCCGAAATTCCGGTAAATGCACCTTCTGCAAACTTAAGTTCATAAGTCCGGTCATTTTTAAACAGATAACTTAACTGAAACTCCATGTTCGTTTTAGCCGTTTTAGTAAAAGTCCAACCGCTAACTATCTGCGAAGCCGCCAATAAGACAATTTTACTTGTATCTAACTGCAATACGGGCATAGAAACTTTTAAACTGAATTTGGAACCGGGTTTCAATTTGCCATTGCCGATATTGTCTTTAATGGTCGGAGTCCTGTTCAGGTTTTCTCTTTTGTTTCGATAAATGGTTGTTTTATCAATCAACGATTCCCCACTATAAACACCCACTTTTAATGAATCAAAATCAATACTAGTTGTCCATATTGATGTTGTATCACCCGCCAGACTAAACTCTGTTACTGCATCCTTTAAAAACCGGTCACCATCCAACTCTTTAATTTCTGGTTTAGCTATACCTTTATTTAACACTAGTTGAATACGCCCGTCGGCATCTATTTTCTTATCAATAATCTTCACCTTCGCCGGTTCCTCTTTGAAAACCCGGAATGTTAAGCTGCTGATATTCTTATTCAGATTAATCGGCGTGTCTATAAAACCAATTTCATCCAGACCCCGATTGTAGATTCTGTCTGCCGAACTCTCCCGCATGGCGTAAACTTTATAGTTTGCTGAGCGTAAATTCTTTAGTACAAAGTTTCCCGCCGAGTCCGTCTGGGTATAAATACTCGGCTTCTTCTTACCCAACAAAGTGTCTTGCTCGGCGGGGAAAACAAATACCACAGTTTCTTTGAGTCGTTCGTTGGTGATTGCATCTTTAACCGTTCCGGATACGCTTAAAGAATCCAGAACCACTCCGCTTGAAAACACATAGCTAAAGTTTTTCAGGATGTTGTTTTCGTTTACATCACCAATGGATTTTCCAAAATTGATGGTATAGGTGGTGTTCGGCTCAAGTGCTTGATCAATCCCAACTTCGAGTACATTCTTTTTTGCTTTTGCTTCGAGCGGATTTTCTAGTGCCGGCGAAATCGTAATTTCTGAGTAGGTGTTGTTAAGTTTTACAAATTCATCAAATACAATCTCGATTTTCTTTGCGTTGAATTTTGTGCTTAGATTTTTTGGGTTTTCCGAAAGAACCTTTGGCGGCTTGGTGTCTTTTGGTCCGCCGGTTGGAGTTTGCATACTTGCACAAGCTCCCATGATCAAAACAAGCGACAACACAGACATCAACACACTCAAAAACCCAGACCCTTTGTTTAAGGCATTTTTTTGACCATTTAAGCCAACTTCTCTCGTTTTGGATATATACATCTAAAAAATATTTTTTCGCTCTCTAATAGCCTTGTTTTAATCCATTGGTAAATAAATCATAAACATTTGATTTTCAACCGATTAGCCAACTATTTTGTCATATGCACCATTAAAACTGAAATATCTGAAGGTGAAACACCAGATATTCTGGAAGCTTGCCCCAATGTTCTCGGTTTTATCCGAACCAATTTTTCTCGAGCCTCTTTTGATAGCGAAACCAGGGTTTGGTAATCGAAGTCAGGATTGATTTCTCGGTCCTCCATCTTTTTCATCTTCTCTACAATCTCCAACTCTTTCTCAAAATAGCTTTCATATTTCACCTTTATTTCCGCTTGTTCAATTTCCTCTGCAGAATACTCTCCTAGGTTTTTGTCAAGCGAGTCAAGCGCTTTCCTCAAATCTGAAATGCCAACCTGTGGTCTGCTCAACAATTGGATAAGTTTTGTTTTCTGATTAATGGTAGATGTTCCAAGTTCTTCCAAAAGTCCGTTTACTTGATCGGGTTCAACGCTTTCTTTCTTGAACAAGTCCACCATTTCGTCTGAGTTTTTGATTTTATGTCCTACCTTTTCCATCCTGTCATCTGTAATCAAGCCCAATTCGTATCCCATTTTACTCAACCGAATGTCCGCATTGTCTTGACGAAGCAACAAGCGGTGCTCAGCTCGTGATGTGAACATGCGATAGGGTTCTTCTGTTCCTTTGGTCACCAGGTCATCAATCAATACCCCAATGTACGATTCCGAACGTTTCAGGATCAATTCATGCTTATCCTTTATTTTTTGATGCGCATTTACCCCCGCAATAAAACCCTGACAAGCCGCTTCTTCATAACCCGTTGTGCCATTTATTTGGCCGGCAAAAAACAGATTTTTCACCAATTTGGTCTCAAGTGTTAAGTCTAACTGTGTTGGGGGGAAGTAATCGTATTCAATCGCATAACCCGGTCGGAACATGCGTGCATTTTCAAATCCCGGTATTTGGGTTAAGGCCTTGTATTGTACATCTTCGGGTAGTGAGGTTGAAAAGCCATTCACATAAATTTCAACCGTGTTCCAACCCTCTGGCTCAACAAATATTTGATGACGCTCACGCTCAGCAAAGCGGTTAATCTTGTCTTCGATAGACGGGCAGTAACGAGGCCCTAAGCCCTTTATTCTACCGGTAAACATTGGGGATTTTTCGAAACCCTCTTTCAGTGTTTCGTGTACATCAGCATTAGTATACGTTATCCAACAACACCGCTGCTCTTCTACCAATGGAACATCGGTATACGAGAATCTACCCCGCTCATCGTCGCCCCACTGCTCCTCCATTTTACTGTAATCAAGCGTTCTTCCGTCAACACGTGGGGGTGTACCCGTTTTCATTCTTCCCGCCTCAAAGCCCAATTCTACCAACTGCTCTGTTATTCCGGTTGCAGCTTTTTCACCCGTTCTACCACCACCAAATCGCTTCTCACCAATATGTATAATTCCGTTTAGAAAAGTACCATTGGTAAGCACAACCGCCTCTGCATCTATTTCTATTCCCAATGAAGTGATTACACCACTTACCTTGTCGCCCTTTAGTTTTATTCCGGTAACAGTATCCTGCCAAAAATCTACATTGGGTGTTTGTTCCAACGCTAAACGCCATTCTTCCGCAAAGCGCATCCTGTCTATTTGTGCTCTTGGACTCCACATCGCCGGCCCCTTAGATCTATTAAGCATACGGAACTGAAGTGTTGTTTTATCGCTAATGATACCAGAATAGCCACCAAGCGCATCAATCTCCCGGACAATTTGTCCCTTTGCCACCCCGCCCATCGCCGGATTACAACTCATTTGTGCAATTGTTCCCATATTCATGGTAATCAACAACACTTTTGAGCCCAGGTTTGCCGCAGCCGCAGCTGCTTCACAACCTGCGTGACCGGCACCAACCACTATAATATCGTATTTGCTAAACATAGTTATTTCCGTGTTTCACGTGGAACACCACAAAAATAATTAAAATAATCCCGATCGCTTAGTTTGTTCCACGTGAAACACTTTTAAACAAGGCATAAAGACTAACCACCACCCAAACACCCTCAAGCACCACGAAAGGGTAGAAGCTAATGAGGTATGCCGAAATGCCACAAAGTCCGGCGCCTAATGCATTTACCAAGCTGTATACCGGGTTGTTTACTTGAATTTTTTTAAATAGATTCAGCAAGAAGGCAATTAACAAAAGGCTTACCCCAATGGTGCCTAATAGATCAGATGTTTGCATAATTTACACTTAGATCCAAAAATAACCCTATTGTCACAATTTTTGAATTTGATGGGTTATAAAGATGTAAAATATGCGATTTGTTTGTTTAAACATTTAATTTTGAATCATGAAAAAAGTCATTCATTTAGCTACTGAAAGGGGTTTTGCAGACCATGGCTGGCTAAAAGCTGCCCACTCATTTAGTTTTGCAAATTACTACGATCCCCAAAAAGTCCATTTTGGATTGTTGAGGGTGCTTAACGATGATATTGTTGCTCCTGGGATGGGCTTTGGCATGCACGGACACGACAACATGGAAATTGTTACCATCCCCCTTAAGGGTATATTGGCACATAAAGACAGTTTGGGTTCTGAAGGAACAATCACACCCGGCGAGGTGCAAATCATGTCTGCTGGAAGTGGAATCAGACATTCGGAGTTTAACGGTTCAAACACTGAAGCAGTAAATCTTCTACAGATATGGGTGTTTCCGAAAGAGCGAAATATACAACCCAGATACGATCAAAAACAGTTTGATACCAAGCTGGCGAAAAACAAATTCCAAATACTGGTTTCCTCAGATCAAGAAGGTGGATCACTTTGGATTAATCAGGATGCCGTTTTTGCACTGGGAGATTTCCAATCGGGCTCTACATACACCTATACCATCAAACATCCGGGTAACGGTACGTATGTATTTGTGATAGAGGGCTCAATTAATCTAGACAACACCAACCTTGGCAGAAGGGATGCAGCAGGTGTTTACGATACCGAAGAACTGTCGTTTACCGTACAAGAAGATGCTAAAGTATTGGTAATTGAAGTGCCGATGGAATAGTGTTGTAATTAAAAATTACGCAGGCCCAGGTACTGATTTTCCTTATCGGTCATCTGGGCTTTTTCTTTTTTACCCTTATCGGTATACCCCAATAAGTGCAATACTCCATGAATCATTACCCGGTGTAGCTCATCGCGTTCAGCACTTTTGAATTTATCGGCATTTTCTTTGATGCGATCAATGCTGATAAAAACATCTCCCACTACCACACGCTCTTCTTCGCTAGTATCAAACGTAATGATATCCGTGTAGGTATCGTGATTCAAATACTGCCGATTGATGCCCAATAAATATTCATCGCTACAAAAAATATAGTTCAATTCTTTCAGGCGATAAGATTCATTTTTTACAGTATTCAAAATCCAATTCCGAATCTCCGATTTCTGTTTGAGGGTAAAGATTATATCTTCGGTAAAGAAATGTATGGCGTTTTTGCTCATTAAATTTTAAAATGGAGTTCGATTTGGTTGCCGATTGAATTAAACAGACACCGGTCTGCTAATTTACGAATGATATAGATACCCCGACCACTTGTTTTTTCTCGATTTTCGGTTGTTGTTGGATCTGCAACGTTCTCATAATCAAATCCTTGCCCCTCATCTCCAATCTGAATTACTAAAAACCCATCTCTGTTTAGTTCAAGATTAATGTAAACACGTAACTTTTTGTCGGATTTGTTGCCATGCACAATCGCATTGATACAGGCCTCATTGGTACAGGTTAACATCCGGGCAAAGGTGTCGTCATCTAATACATATTTTTTTTGCACATCTTCCATAAATTTATCCAGCCGGTTTAAGCTTTCCAATTCTGAAGCAAGTTGCAGAGTAGACAAATCCGACCTGGAAAACGTATGCGAATTACCCGATACCATGAATTCTAATTTATGAATTTAAACGCCGAATCGTGTTAAAAATTCTCAAAACCCGTATTTTTGTACGCTTACGGGATGTAGCGTAGCCCGGTATCGCGCCAGCATGGGGTGCTGGAGGTCGTCGGTTCAAATCCGGCCATCCCGACATCAAAGCTTTCACGAAAGTGAGGGCTTTTAATTTTTATAACTTTTGTAGTTATTCTAAAAGGATCAAAAATTAAAAGATTACAGCGAAGCTGTTAAAGGCTTTGATGAATCATTAACCCCACTGGATCGCCGTAAGGCAATCCGGCCATCCCGACATCAATAAAAAAACCCGCTTCTTTCGAGGCGGGTTTTTTATGGAGTAAACTAATTTAGTTTTTCGGATCTAGGACATCCTGGATGCTAACCAAAGCGTCTTCCAGGTGCGCTTTAACCACCGGGTTTGTAAATTTGGTTAAGCTTGAGCGAATTTCTGAAGCCAGATTTTTCAACTCTCTTCTAGCCAAAGGTCTAATATCTGAACCACTGGCATCAAAACGAGGACCCATTTGTGCAGCAAACGCAGCAGGAACTGCAGGAGCATCTTGTTTGTTAATCAAGAAGCCCATGCGCTCAATGTATGCTCTTTGCAGGTTTCTCTTATAGGTATCTACATTTCCACCTGTTTTCAACTCGCCCCAAACACCTTTGTGTACATCAGCAAACAAATCGGTTAAGCTGTATGCTTTGTCTCCGTTTTTAGCGGTATTGTCAATTACACGAGCTAAACGATTTGGTTCTAAAATGCTATTTAAAATGTTTACTTGTGTACCGCGAAGGCGCTCAACAATTCCGGCATTATCAAATTTATTCAGGATATTTTGGTCTAACATCCAGGTAGGCGTATTAAATGCCTGAGCAGAGATAAACCGAACAGCTTCCTGCTGTTTCGCTTTGGCTACGTGGGTATATACCGGACCCTTTTGATCGTAGGTTTTATCGTTTTCATAAATACCACCGATGTTGGAACGAACGTGACCCATATAACGATTCCATTGACCCAAAACTTCGCCATACAACTCTCTTAAGTTATCGTATGGTTTACCTTCTTCGTACGTCCATTTTTCAATGTTTGGAAGAATGCGCTTCAGGTTGGCAATACCATAAGTAGAAGCTTTAACCGCATCGTCACCCAAATCTTCAGACTGAGATCTTGGATCGATTGGGCTTCCGGTTTGTTGTCCGTAGAAATAGCGAGGATCTCCAGCTCTTTCTACTGTCCATTTATTTAAGATTTTAGCATCTTCTTCGGCGGTTTTGTTATCAAACCAGGTATAAGCCCACTTAATTGCCCATTTATCGTATTCACCGATACCAGGATACAACACTACATCACCATCACCAGGCTGAGCAATGTAGTTGAAACGAGCATAATCCATGATTGATGGAGCAGTTCCACCCATTTTCTTCGTAAATGAAGGTGAACGCAATGAATCAACCGGATAAGCAACACTTGATCCGAAGTTGTGTGCCATACCCAGGGTGTGACCCACTTCGTGTGAAGACACAAATCGGATTAACTGACCCATAACTTCATCTTTAAATTTAGGTGAACGAGCTTCTGGGTTAATGGCAGCAGTTTGTACAAAGAACCAGTTACGCACCAGGTTCATTACGTTGTGGTACCAACCGATATCTGATTCTAAGATTTCTCCAGAACGAGGATCGGCAATGTGCGGACCATATGCATTTGGAATATTTGATGCGAAATAACGAATCACAGAGTAACGAGCATCTTCTGGACTCCAATCCGGATCGTTAGGTGGGTCTAAACACACAATCGCATTTTTGAATCCTGCAGCTTCGAACGCCACATTCCAATCGTTTACACCATCCTTAAGATACTTGCGCCATTTTTGTGGAGTAGCAGGATCGATATAGTAAACGATTTGTTTTACAGGTTCTACCAATTGGCCTTTTTTATAGGCTTCTTTGTCTTTAGGCTCTAAATACCAACGACGAGCGTAACGGGTTACGGTTGCTTTTTGGGCATCGATTCCGTAATCTGTTTGGGTTTGTGAGAAAATACCCACACGATCATCAGATAAACGCGGTTTTGTAGGCACTTTAGCCAATAATAACATCGAATTATGAATCTCAACGGTCATAGAACCCACACTTCTGTCGCCCGGAGGCTCAGCAGCACGGTAGGTTTTAGAAGTTCTTACTTCAATGTTGATCGGGAAACTCTTGATGGTATCTACAAAAGAACGACTTTCGTCTAAAGCCGAAATTTTGTACTGGGTGCGCAATTGAGAAGGCAAACCTAGAGACTGTACATCTTTTGCGAAAAGATCAGTTACGTCAATTACCACCGAACTAGAGTCCTTGTTTATCGCTTTGATCTCAAAAGAAGCTAAAATCGCATCCAGGTTAGAGTTTTTAACCGACTGGTACATATCTGTACCCTGAGCGGCTATGTTGCGGTAAGAAGGAATACGGATTAATACTTGTTTGTCTCTTTTTTGCCATTTCCACACCTGCTCATTTAATTCTTCGCCACCATAAGTGCCGTCCATGGTAGGGGTTTTGGCATAGCGCGTTACTACCAGCATTTCTCTTCCAAACAAAGAGTCTGGGATTTCGTAATAGTACTTACCGTCTAAAAAGTGAACTTTAAATAAACCCTTGTCGGTTTTAGCCTTGGCGGTTATCACCTCGTTGTAGGGTCTAATTCCGCTTTTTGGTGCAGCGGGAGCAGCGGGGGCTCCACCTGGAGCAGCAGCCGGAGCAGCACCGCCCGGTCTGGTTTGGGCCCATCCGGTATTTAATCCAGATAGGATGAACAGGGATGACAACAATACGGTCAAACCTGATTTTGTGACTAATTTATTCATGTGATTTAATTTGGTTTTCTTGTTCTAACAAATATAATTTTTGATCAATCTATTCCCGGTCAATAACAGTAAAGTTACACAGGTAATTATTTGGTTTCTCCGGGTTCTTCTGGTTCATTTTCTGCTTCGGGCTCAAAATTAAATTGTCCTCTACCCGCCGGAGTAATGGTAATACTTTGTTTGAATGATGCACCATTCGTTCCCGCAATTTCCAAGCTGTATTTTCCGGCTTGCAGATACGTGGTTTTGTTGGCACCCGCAACTGGGTTTCCCCTTTTAGCCTTAACCCATTCTTCTCGGTATGCTTTTACCTGGGCCTCATCCACGCCTAAATTGTATTCGCTGTAGTTTAAGCCACGGGTTGCGTTAGCGGTCCATTCTTTTAAAAGCAAGCCACCCTCGGTTTTGATGGCCATTTTCACCGTTCCGGCAGCAGCGGCAAAGAATGGAACCGAAAGTTTGGGCTCGAAATACTCGTCGCCCATTTTGCGCCCCCAGAAAGTGCTATAGGATATGCTTGGAATTTCAAATGCATGAAGATCTTTTTGTATTAATTCTGGTGTAAACTGTTGGAGCTCTTTCACACTCGTAATCCAAATTGAACGGCCATGGGTACCCACAACCAATTCCTGATCACGACTCTGAACAGCTACATCATGAACAGCTACAGCTGGCAAGCCTCCGCCAAATCTCATAAAGGAAGCACCCTGATCCAGTGAAACGTATAAACCATGGTCTGTACCTACATATACAATGTTTTTGTTTTTAGGATCTTCTTTGATCACGTTTACCGGCTCAAGCGGTAAGTCGGTGCCAATACGAGTCCAGGATTGACCATAATTGGTAGATTTATACACGTATGCTGTAAAATCATCATTTCTATAACCATTTAATGAGGCATAAACAGTTCCTTCGTTAAATGCCGAAGCGCTTACCTGACTTACCCATAAATCTTGGGGTAATTTGTCTGAAATGCGTGTCCAGGTATAACCACCGTCTTTGCTGATGTGAATCAACCCATCGTCAGAGCCGGCGTAAATCAAGCCAAACTTTAGCGGAGACTCATCAATGGTAGTTAAGGTTCCATACGCAATATCGCCCGGTTTACCGCCCTTGGTCAAATCGCCCGAAAGGGTAATAAAATCTGTTGCTTGATTTAGAGAACGGTGAAATTTATTGGAACCAAAGTAAACGATATCCTGATTGTGTTTAGAAACCAAAACGGGTGATTCCCAGTTCCATCTCAAGGGACGTTCACCCAATTCGTGTTTCGGTTGAAAAGGCAAACGTTCGCCAGTTTGCTGATTTACACGGTTGTAGAACCCGTATTGAGATCCAGTATAAACCAAATTGTTGTCACGGGTATCGATGGCTACTTGCATACCATCCCCACCGTTTAATCTTTTGTAAGGATATTCACCATTGTCGTACCAGCCGTAACCTGCTTTATAAGTTGATGGACCCACCCAAACACCATTGTCTTGCAAACCACCATACACACGGTAAGGCTTAGCCATGTCTACCGCAACAGAGTAAAACTGCCCAACGGCGGGTGTATTTGCTTTGAACCAGGTTTTACCGTCGTCGTAAGATAGGTTTACACCACCATCGTTACCGTTGATGAGGTGTCCGTCTTTATTCGGGTTAATCCAAAGTGCGTGGTGATCAGAGTGTACATTGTCACCATCAATTGAGTTGAATGTTTTACCACCGTCATCTGATCTCCAAATCGGTACTCCAAAAATGTAAACCTTGTCCGGATTTTGTGGTGAAACACGAATTTGGCCAAAATAATACCCATAGGTATTGTACAAACCCCTCAAATCCATGGTATTTGCTTTCGCCCAGGTTTTGCCCGCATCGTTACTTCGGTATACCTCAGCTTCAATAATGGCGGTGCCAAACATTTGAGAGTTGGCATCTTCCAGGTATTCTACCAATGCCAAAGGTTTGAGTTCATCGGCTTTTACAGAAGATTTAACCGATTGTGCGGTGTGTTTTGCCGGAAAGCGATTTTCTCTCAAAAAGGCATTCAATTTCTCATCATTCAGCCCAAGAAAATCTTCCTTGCTGATGGAGCGAAAAGTATCTTTAGTATACTCGTCTTTTTTCTCTGTTTTTTCTTCAGATCGTGCCGATTGATTGTCTACAATGGCGTAAATAATATTCGGTTGTTGCGGATAAACAGCCAGGCCAATTCGCCCAATTCCTTCGCCTTGTGGAAAGCCGCTATTACCACCGCTAATCATAGTCCAAGTTTCACCACCATCGGCACTTTTATAGATGCCAGAGCTGGTGCCACCTTCTACGAAATTCCAGGCCCGTCGTTCGCGATGCCAAAGCGCAGTATAAATCACATTTGGGTTTTTAGGATCAATATCGATATCAATTGCACCGGTGTTTTCATCGCTACTTAAGGTTAGTTTCCAGCTTTTTCCACCATCGCTTGTTTTGTAAAAACCACGTTCTTTATTTGGGCTGTACAAATGACCTAGTGCTGCCGCATAAACGGTATTCGGATCCCCAGGTTTAATCACAATTCTTCCAATATGGTGCGATTCGGGTAAACCCATATTCTCCCAGGTTTTTCCACCATCGGTGCTTTTATAAATACCGGTACCAGCGTATGAAGAACGGCTTGAATTGTTTTCGCCGCTACCCACCCAAATGGTTGTTTTTTTGCTTTGCGGAGTCCATCCTGACCAATCAACAGCGATGTCTCCAATGGTCATCGATTCTTGTTGTTCGAACATGGGTTCGAACGAGATTCCATTATTTACTGTATGCCAAAGTCCACCAGAAGCATAAGCCACATAAAATTCAGTGGCATCTTGTGGATTTACGTCAATATCTACCACGCGGCCGCTCATGATGGTTGGACCCACAGATCTGAACCGGAGCTGACTTACTAAACTGTTTTTTTCAAGATTTTGTCGCTGTTTAAAGCTTTCTAGACGCAAATTTGCCGGAGTGGCAGTTTTGGTTTTTTGTGCGATTAGGCTTGTCGTTACACTAGAAACGATCAAACACAGAAGAAGAAATTTTTTCATTAATCCAATTTGGTTTAATGTAAATATAGTTTTTTGTACTACAACTAGATTCTTCTTTTAAGCGTAAAAATTATTTTTTTGGATTCCCTGCTTCCTTTAGGAATAAACTCTAAAAATAAGTTTCGATCATCACCCGATTTAAAATACTCAGTGATTTCATTCAAACTCATTTGCTCAATGGGTTTTAGGTTAATGGCCAGCAACTCGTCTCCGGGTTTTATTCCCTCCCATTCGGCAGGAGAGTTGGGTGCAACGCGGCTAATTATACATCTTTTGAAATCTGGAGCTAGTGTGCTGAACTCTAAACCGCTCATATCGTATTCGAACCGCTCATTGTAATATATAGAGGGTTTAACATAAACCGCCCCGATGTTATAATCCCACACCATTTCGAAGCGTTTCAATACCGAATTACCCAAATTTCCGTTACGACCGGGCACCAAAACCTTAATCAGCACATCGTTATAATTCGGAAAAGCGGCAATAACATTTTTTAAAATATATTTACCCAAACTGAGCTCCGGTGTTCGAGCCAAGTAGCCTGTAATTGGTCCAGCCAAACCCACTCCCAGGTTTTCAGCAATATGTACATCGGGTAGTTGAAAAGGAACTCCAGCTCGATCTTCCAGCGATAGCGGGTGACCCGCACCGGTATCCATCACTAATTTTGCCAGCACCTGTTCTCCAGAGCTTAGCCTGACCAAGGTTTCTATATAGGGCTTATTTTCTTCAATACTGATTGGTATTTTGTAACCCTTTTTTAACAAATAACGACTACTTTCTGGATACACCACAATTGTATTGTTGTTATAACTTATTCTTACTATCTGATTTTTAAAAAACTCGTAACCCAATAAACCATGAATAGGAATACCCATGTATTCAGAAAGGTTAAAAGCGTCTTTTTTCAAAATGGCAGCCCGAATTCCCGTGGCTTTAGAAAAGCCCACTTCCATACTAATGGGTGGAGAAATGAATGCCTCTAATTCACCGCGTTCGCCCATTCCGGATATTTTGAAGCTACGCAGGTTATCTAGTTTTAAACTGTCTGCCAGGGTATAATCTGTAATCAAAACCACGCCAACACCGGTATCTAGAATAAAATTATAGGGACCCTGCCCATTAATATTCAGTGGTATAACGATTAGGTCTTTAACCAGTTTGAACGGAATTGTTGCTTTCTTTTTGTGTGCTTGAAGCAAAAATTCCTGGGCGCATGTTGGCCCAGGAATTGTGATAAAAAATCCTACAAACAAAATCAGTGAACGTAAATAAGTATTTGGTTTAGGTAGACGCATACTTATCCTTAAAACGTGAATCACCGAGTAGTATTTCATTTTATCCGCAAGGGAACGAATAGTCCGAAACTTATATTTCTACCGGGATTAAAGAAACCTAAATTAGGATTCGACTCGTCCAACCTTCCAGGTTTGAAACGACTTAAGTGGTCGAAATAAGCTTTATCCAACAAGTTGCTTGCACTAATGTGTAAGCGTATTTCTTGTTTTTTCCAGTTAATACTTGTGCCAATAGAGGCATTAACTAAAGTATAGGACCCTGTAGGTGTTTCAAAGCTATCTGTCCGGTTTTGCTTCAGAAAATGGTCAATACCCAAAGCAATGTAGTTGTTCTTAAGCCCACGGATGTTTGGTTCAAGACGCAATTCGTTACGCCAAACACCGGCCGGAATGAAAGGCAGAGGTGTGTTGGTAGTTCTATTTTGCCCGCGGGTATAGGCAAAACTACTTTCCCAATGAATCAGTTCGATGGGGTGTAAGGTTACGCTAAACTCTGTCCCAGTAAGCAGCGCTTTATCTTGTACAAATCGGAATAGTGGAAAAATATCGCCCTCTGCGTTTATTGTTTCATTGCCGTTCTGACGGTAGTAAATAAAGTTATTGATGGCATTGTAAAATACATTCCACTCGGTGCTTATTTTTTCGGTATTAAACGCCAGGCTAAAATCAGAATAAAAACTACGTTCTGGTTTTAAATCTGCATTACCCACCTCGTATCTGAACGTACCTTCATGAACCCCGTTCGAGCCCAACTCTGCAATGTTTGGTGCCCGAAATGCTGATCCAGCATTTGCTTTTAGGCTGAAACGCTCATTAAATTCATGGGTAAGACCCACAGCTCCACTTAAATTGCTAAAACTATTTTTAAGGGAATTAAAAATAATTTCGCCGTTTTCTTCTAATGCTTCACCCGTCATTTTGCGGTAGTCGACACGGCTACCCAGGTTGAATGTGGTATTTGTCCAGTTTTTCTTGAAATAGGCAAATAAGCCCAATTCGTTCGATTGGTAATTCGGAATCAAAAACTCTTCACCTCTATTTTCGCTGTTTTGAAATGCACCCGAAAGTCCGATAACGGGCTCCCAGCCATTCCGCTCCTCTCCGAAATACTTGAAGTCATAGCTCCAGGTTTTCAAATCAAAAAAGAGTGCCGGATCGGCCGAACTTTCTTCGAACTCTTTTCGCAAATTGTTTTGAAAACTGATGTTGGTCCGCACTCTACCCTTGCCCAATAAAACATTGCTATTGAAGGCAACCTTTCTGTGACCCACATCTTGAAAGGGTAGTAGCAAGTTTCTGGAATTGATTTGTTGGCTACTGAGCACGTTCCCATCGGCATCTTCAAATTCACCATTTGCGTTTTGTGAAAAATCGGGTAAACCAATCTCGCTAGTAAAATTCGACACATTTAAATGTGCATAACCCCATTTTTTAGTCAATCCAATCTGCCCACCCCAGCTCAACTCTTTAAATCCGGTATTGGGTATTCTAGTTTCCGGATTTTGATAAGCAATGGCACTTTTATTCGATACACGCATGCGCCAGGTCAACCCGTTGTTGTTTCCTTGAACCATGTATGAATTCGCCATCAGCTTATTCACCGTAGAATAATTGGTTAAAAGTTCACCCTTAATCTGTCCATCGCCTACCGGGAGATCTTCGAGCAGGTTTACCACTCCCCCCAGGGCATCAGACCCATACAATAAACTGGCTGCCCCCTTCAATACCTCAACACGCGAAACCCCAAACTGATCTACTTCAATACCATGCTCGTCACCCCATTGTTGACCCTCTTGTTTGGCACCATCGGCCAGGGTTACTACTCGGTTGTAGGATAGACCACGAATAACGGGTTTGGAAATACCACCACCGGTTGTGATTTGTGAAACCCCGGGAATGCGTGAAATAGCATCAACAATATTCGTAGATTGTTTCACCAGAGCCTCTTTACTCATAATGGCCACCGAGGTGCTGTTTTTTCGATTATCGGTACTGGAGGCAGAACCGGTAATAACCACTTCCCGTGCCTCAATGGTGCTTGGACTTAGCTTTAAAACCAACTGATCAATATTTACTAAATCAATGGTTTGTGTAAGGGTTTGATAACCCAAATACTTCACTTCAATTAAAAACTTCCCCTTGTCCGGTGCGTTTTTAAATGTGAATTCACCGGTTGCACCAGTAGAGGTGGTCAATTTTAATTCTGGAATAGAAACCGTTGCACCGGCTAATGCGCTCAGGGTTTGAGCATCAACTACCTTTCCATTTATAGTAGTTGCCGCAGTTGCTGGAAGTGCAAAAGCGAAAAACAATATATGCAGAATATATACTATGTTCTTTTTCATAATAATTTTTTAAGTATGTTTTTGATATAGGTATTGCCGTTTAAGGCAATAAAAATGAATTAGGATAAAAAGGAATTTATCCGGTCGGGTGGACCCCTAAGATCATAGTTTTTTATTGCTGACTGAAAAATCAGCAGGCTGCTAATAGCAGTTCTTTTTAGCGTTGGAAAAGAAATAGGGATAAAAGCAAGCCGAGGGCTAGCCACAAAAACTCCGTCAATGTGTACTGCACAAGCCCAGCAAAAAGAAGCTTGATTATTGATGTGACTTTTGTGCTGACAGGTTTCACCCCCTTTTATAGAACAAGAGGCCTTGGCCGATACTCCGCTTAAGTGACTATGAAGCGCATCAACAGGCAGAATGGTTACTGAAAAACACAGCAACAGAAAAATAGAAATTCCCCCAAGGGTGTATTTTCTAATATTTTTCATTTTTGACACAGGTAAAGTTAACTAAAACATCAAATTCCTTAAATTCGACCTGTAACAAATTAAATACCTATGACATTAAAAGCGGTTGACTTGTCAAAGCGTAATACGCCCACTGGGACTCAATTAAACTGTAAGGGCTGGGTTCAGGAAGCAGCACTTCGTATGCTGTTAAATAATTTAGATCCCGAAGTTGCCGAGCGGCCAGAAGATCTGATTGTTTACGGGGGCAGAGGTAAAGCGGCCAGAAACCGCGAAGCGCTAGATTTAATTATCAAAGCGCTAAAAGATTTAGAGGAAGACGAAACCCTGTTAATTCAATCGGGCAAGCCCGTTGGTATTTTACCCACCCATAAAGACGCACCACGAGTGTTGATCTCTAATTCGCAATTGGTACCCAAATGGGCTACGCAACAACATTTTGATGAGTTGGAAGACAGGGGCTTGATGATGTATGGCCAAATGACTGCCGGCTCTTGGATCTATATCGGATCACAGGGGATTGTGCAGGGTACCTACGAAACATTTGCCGAAATTGCCCGCCAGCATTTTGGCGGAAGTCTAAAAAACACCCTTTCGGTAACCGCAGGCTTAGGCGGCATGGGCGGAGCACAACCTTTAGCCATTACCATGAATGAGGGTGTTTGCCTTGCGGCAGAAGTGGAAGAGTGGCGCATTCAAAAAAGACTGGAAACCCGCTACATTGATGAGATTGCTTTCGATTTGGATGAAGCAATTGATAAAGCTATACAGTATAAAACAGAAGGCAAAGCCTTATCTATTGGTGTAGTGGCCAATGCCGTAGACTTATTAGAAAGATTAATTGAGCGTAATATTGTGCCCGATGTTTTAACCGATCAAACCTCGGCACACGACCCACTTATTGGTTATTTTCCAGAAGGTCTATCTGTGGAAGCCGCCAAAGTGTTAAGAGAAACAAACCCAGAAGAATATACCAAGCGCTCGTATGCAACCATGGCCAAACACATTGAGTTGATGCTCGAAATGCAAAAACGCGGAGCCATTACTTTCGACTATGGCAACAACCTGCGTGGTCGGGCCCTGGAGGCTGGTGTAACCCACGCCTTTGATTTTCCAGGTTTTGTGCCGGCTTATATCCGCCCACTATTTTGTGAGGGCAAAGGTCCATTCCGCTGGGCAGCATTAAGTGGAGATCCAGAAGATATTGCAGTGACTGATCAAGTTATTTTGGATTTATTTCCAGAGAATGAGGCTTTACGCCGATGGATTACTATGGCGCAAGAACGCATTGCTTTTCAAGGATTACCGGCTCGTATTTGCTGGTTGGGGCAAGGCGAACGCGAAAAAGCTGGATTGGCTTTCAATAAACTAGTTGCCGAAGGAAAGGTAAAAGCCCCTATCGTGATTGGCCGCGACCATCTGGACACCGGCTCGGTGGCTTCGCCAAACCGAGAAACCGAAGCCATGAAAGACGGTTCGGATGCCGTAGCCGACTGGCCAATTTTAAATGCCTTAATTAATACCGCTGGTGGAGCCAGCTGGGTATCCTTGCATCACGGTGGTGGTGTGGGCATCGGTTATTCTATACATGCCGGGATGGTAATTGTTGCCGATGGAACTGAAGATGCCGAACGTCGGATTAGAAGGGTCTTACATAACGATCCGGCTATGGGCGTAATTCGACATCTGGATGCCGGTTATGATATTGCTCAAGATACTGCCAGAAAGCACAAGTTAGATTTAAGGGAACGTTTGAAATAAGAGCGGATTACTGCTTTTTTGTTGGATAAAAGTAAATTTTACTCAAGAAAAGCCATTGGAATTGCAACTTAATCTCTTTTTAAACTATTTAGCAATCTGATACTAATCGCTATTAAAATGAAAACTGTTTATACCCTACTCTTTCTTTTTGTTGCTCACTTAGGATTTGCTCAAAGCTCAACTAAGGCAGATGAAATTACCGGAATATGGCTAACCGGATCAACCAATGCTAAAGTCCAAATCTATAAAAGCGGAAACACCTACCAAGGGAAAATTGTGTGGTTGAAAGAACCCATTGACCCTAAAACGAACAAAGCCAAAACTGACACTAATAATCCAAAGAATGAAGCTAAATCCCGACCGTTAATGGGTTTGGTCAATATTTGGGGCTTCGCATACGTTGGTGACAACACCTGGGAAAACGGCCATATTTACGATCCTAAAAACGGCAAGCAATACAAGTGTATCATCACTCTAATCAACAAAAACACACTTAACGTAAGGGGTTATATAGGCATCTCACTCATTGGTAGAGACGATACCTGGACTAGAAGCCAACTATAATTCTGCTCTTAACATATAGCATCATTTATTTCAGTTTCGGCTAGCCAAACCATTTAAGACTTATCTTTGCAACATGACCCCAGCCGAAATCAACAAGAAATTTACTGCCCTACAAGAACGTTTGGCTAAAGAGTTTGATACCGAAACTCCGGATATCAAGGTTATTTTGTTCTTAATCGGGGTGCAAGAGTTGGGTCAGGGACCGCAAAAATTTAGCAAGCGCCAAAAAGAAGAGCTGATGCACATTGCAACCTGTCGATTGTTCAGCGAAATGGGCTTTTATGAGTTGGAGGGCTTAGATCAAGATGGCTGGCCACACTGGAAATTGGTAAAAGCCATACCGGCCTACACACTTTTGGAGCAAGAAATGATCATCAAATCCCTTATTGTGGGTTATTTTGAAGCGCTGTAATTCTGTATATTCGATTAAAATCTTTTAATCATGAAAAAAATAGTCTTAATCGCTTTGCTGCTAAGCGGCTTACAAGTGTTAGCTGCCAAGCCCAAACACCAATTTGTACGCATAAAAACCGATAAGGGAGAATGCATCGTGATGCTTTACAACCAAACCCCAAAGCATCGTGATAATTTTGTAAAAATTACAAAAGACGGAAACTTAAGCGGAACGCTTTTCCATCGTGTTATCCAGGGTTTTATGATTCAAGGTGGAGATCCGGATTCAAAAACAGCCAAACCAGGACAAGCATTAGGAGATGGTGATTTAGGCTACACCGTTCCAGCTGAATTTCGCGACAGCTTATTTCATAAAAAAGGAGTGATTGCTGCTGCCAGAGATAATAATCCGGAGAAAGCATCGAGTGCTTGCCAATTTTATTTGGCACAGGGCAAAGTTTTTACCGACGAGCAACTAAATACTTTAGAACAAACCCGATTAAAAGGTCGCAAAATTCCAGAATGGCAACGCGAAGTGTATAAAACCCTCGGAGGAATTCCGCATTTAGACCAAAACTACACCGTATTTGGTGAGGTGGTTAAAGGTGTTGAGATGATTGATGCGGTAGCTGCCGTAAAAACAGGTCCAGCAGACCGCCCTGTAGAGGATGTGCGCATGGAAGTGACTATGCTTAAAACTAAGGAAGCCCGAAAACTTGAAAAATCTTTAGCCTTGGCTAATAAACCATGAAAATTATCACTTACAATGTAAACGGAATTCGCTCGGCTTTGAGCAAAAATTGGTTGGCCTGGTTGCAAGCTACCCAGGCCGATGTAGTTTGTTTACAAGAAATTAAGGCTACACCCGATCAAATTGCCGAACTGCACCTCTTGGAGCAGATGGGTTACGAGCATTATTGGTATCCGGCAGAAAAAAAAGGCTATAGCGGAACGGCTATTTTAACAAAAATTAGTCCCAAGCATGTAGAATATGGCTGCGGATTAGCCGATTACGATAATGAGGGTCGCATCATTCGTGCAGACTTTGAAGATGTTTCCGTAATGAGTACCTATTTTCCTTCCGGATCCAGCGGTGATGAGCGGCAAGCCTTTAAATACCGATTTTTAGATGATTTTCAGGAATACATTCACCAACTCAAATGGGCTTATCCCAAATTGGTGATTTCCGGAGATTATAACATTTGCCACAAACCTATCGATATCCACAATCCGAAGTCTAACGCCAATTCATCCGGATTTTTACCCGAGGAGCGGGAATGGATGGAAAACTTTATTCAAGATGGTTTTGTAGATACCTTTAGGTGCTTCAACCCTGAGCCCCACCAATATACCTGGTGGAGCTACCGTGCCGGAGCCCGAGCTAAAAACTTAGGCTGGCGTATCGATTACAATTTGGCGAGTAAAGAACTGGAGCCACATTTGAAACGTTCAGCTATTTTGGCGGAGGCAAAGCATTCCGATCATTGTCCGGTTTTACTCGAATTGGCACTCTAAAAACCATGAAATCCAGCTTGTTCATTAGTGACATCAAACAGTTAGTCGGACTTCATTCCGGCGATGTGACCGTACTTCGGGGTGCCGAGATGAGCAACCTGCCCAGTTTAAAAGACGCCTGGTTACTCATTGAAGACGGAAAAATAGTGTCTTTTGGTTCGATGGATAATCTACCAACACTTTCGGACACTACAGAACAAATTTCTGCAGCCCATGGTTTTGTGTTGCCAGCTTGGTGCGATTCGCACACCCACCTTGTTTTTGCGGCAAGTAGAGAAGAAGAGTTTGTGCTGAAAATCAAGGGTAAAAGTTACGAAGAGATTGCTGCTGCCGGTGGTGGGATTTTGAACTCTGCTCGAAAATTACAAACAACAAGGGAAGAAGACCTGTATCAGCTAGCTCAGCTTCGCCTGAAAAAGCTAATTTCTTTGGGTACTGGAGCTATTGAGATCAAAAGCGGTTACGGGCTTAATGTAGACGCCGAACTAAAAATGCTTCGCGTTATTAAACGACTAAAAGAATATTTTCCTATTCCAATAAAAGCCACCTTTTTGGGTGCACATGCCTATCCAGAAGCGTTTAAAAACAATCGAGAGGGCTATTTGGATGAGATTATTACTAAAATGCTGCCGCAGATTGCCGCAGAAGGGCTTGCCGATTATATGGATGTGTTTTGCGAACAGGGCTTCTTTTCTTTAGCAGATACCGAGCGACTGTTGCATGCGGCTGCCCAATACGGTTTAAAAGCAAAAATTCACGCCAACCAACTTTCTGCTAGCGGAGCTGTAGAATTAGCTGTAAAGCATAAGGCTGTTTCTGCCGATCATTTGGAGGTGATGAACGAATCGGCCTTTGCCGCCCTGAAAAGCGGGAATACCATGGCCACCCTATTGCCCAACTGTTCTTTGTTCCTAAATATTCCTTTCGCAAATGCGAGAGAACTGATCAACCAAAACATTCCGGTGGCATTGGCTTCTGATTTCAATCCAGGTTCATCCCCATCAGGAAATATGAATTTGGTGATGGCATTGGCGTGCATGCGTCAAAAATTATTACCCGAAGAAGCCATCAATGCAGCTACCTTAAATGGTGCTGCTGCCCTAGAGCTTTCGAATGCGTATGGTAGCATTAGTACCGGAAAAGTTGCCAACCTGATCATCACTAAACCCATTCCATCTTTGGCTTATTTGCCGTATGCTTTTGGAGAAAATTTGATCGAACGCGTTATCATTCAGGGAAAAATCTACACCAATGACTAAACTGATAGCCTATACGCAAGCCGATTTACTTGAGCTGACCAACATTCGAGATGGAGAAGTCAAATTGGGTCAGCAATTGACCACCCTTGACCAAATCGACCAATTATCGGCCCATCCGGCGTCATTTGTGTTATTGGGTTTACCCGAAGATGTGGGTATCCTTGCCAATTACGGAAAAAAAGGAGCTTCGCAAACCTGGAAGTCGGCTTTGAAAGCTTTTTGTAACGTTCAAAGTACCGATAGGTTGTCGGGAGAAAACATACTTGTTCTCGGCCATTTAGATTTTAGTGAGGAAATGGCTGCTGCCGAAAATGCAAATATTCAAGATTTGCGCAGGCTCGTCGAATCGATAGATAAGGCTGTTTACGAGCTACTCGGTCAAATTTTTGCTGCAGACAAGGTGCCCATTCTGGTTGGCGGAGGGCACAACAATGCTTATCCAATTTTAAAAGCACTTTCTAATTTTCATCAAAAAGGAGTAAATACTGTGAATCTGGATGCCCACGCCGATTTCAGGATACTGGAAGGCCGACACAGTGGGAATGGGTTTTCGTATGCTTTCGCACAGTCACATTTGGATAAATATGCCGTTTGCGGATTGCACGAAAGCTACAACTCTCAATACTTGGTTGAACAATTGAAAGCGCATCCCGATAGGATATTTTATACCTTTTTTGAAGATTTTTTAAGCCAAAAAACCACATTTGAGAGCGCCTTTAAGCAGGCACTGGATTTTACAAAAGGGGTTTGTGGCTTGGAAATTGATTTGGATGCCATTGCCGGTGTTCCGGCCAGTGCGGCAACGCCAAGTGGATTTAGCCCCGAACAAATTCGAAGGGCTATTTATGAAACTCACTCCACAAAGATGGCGTATTTACACCTCTGTGAAGCCATTGCCGAAGAAAATTCTCCAACGGCTAAACTAATCGCCTATTTGATTAGTGATTTTGTGAAAGTGCAGGCTTAGAAATACCAGATGCGATTTGGTGTGATACAAGCGTCAAGCGGAATATCGAAATCGGAGATATCATCAATCTGGGCAACAGGCTCAAAAAGCGATAAACCAATTTTTTGAATTTTAGGATTGCATTTAGCCAAGAAACGGTCGTAAAACCCCTTTCCGTATCCAACCCGATGACCGCGTTCATCAAAACCAAGAAGCGGAACCAATACCATATCCAACTCCGCAGCTCTAATTTTTGTCCCGTTTTGCGGCTCGGTGATTCCCCATTTATTCTCAGCCAATTGCGTTTGTTCGTTCCATATAAAATGGCTTAGGGTGTGCTCTTCAAAATTGCTTTTCGAAAGAACGACTTCAATTTGTGGATGATTTTCTTTGAGCCAAGCTGCAATTGCATAGGTATTGACTTCTTTCTTTGCTAAAATTGGCAGAAAAATATGCAAATACTGAACCCCGCTCAGATTTAGTTCGCGGAAATGATTTAAAATTTCATGGTCCAATTCCTGAATTTGCTCGGTAGCTAAACCCTGGCGCTGACTAAGAAATAAGTTACGGATCTCGGCTTTTTTCATGCTTATTTTCCTAAAAATAAAGAAACGGTCTCAGATTTCTCCAAGACCGTTTACATAATCAACCTAAACCTAAAACTTAATCAAAAAATCTATTTAACACGCTCGATATAATCGCCGGTACGGGTATCTACTTTTACTTTATCTCCCTGATTGATGAACAAAGGAACACGAATCTCCACTCCGGTTTCTACCGTTGCATTCTTCATTGCGTTGGTAGACGTATCACCTTTAACCGCAGGCTCTGTATACGTAATTTCCAATTCAACACTGGCAGGCGCCTGAGCCATAATGGGTTCTTCGCTTTCAAACGCCACAATTACGTTCATGCCTTCTTTTATAAATCGAGCCGCATCTCCGAATAAAAATTTCGGAATGTTGTGCTGCTCAAACGTAGTGTTATCCATCACCACAAAGGTATCTCCTTCTGGATACAGGTATTGATAGTCGCTGGTTTCTACACGACAAATTTCTACCTCTTCGTCTGTTCTAAAACGGTATTCAACCAGTTTTCCGGTTTTTACATTGCGCATACGGGCTTGATAAAAAGCACGTAAGTTTCCCGGTGTACGGTGAATAAATTCTTCTACGGTTACCAATTCTCCGTTAAAACGCAGAATATTACCGTTTTTAATTTCTGATGCTTTTGCCATACTAAGCTTTTTGGGGAGCAAAATTGCTCGCTTTTTGGTGGCGCAAAGGTAGGCACTATTTAGCAAAAAGCCAATAGTTGTAGGCAGTAGGGTTACCGCGATCTTTTATAATCTGAGAGCTGGATACGGTGATTACAAAACTGATATTCATGTTCCTGGTTAGATCCAATAATCAAGAGTTTATTTTTGGTATAACTAGAGATTAATTCTTGATACCAGTCTTGCCCTTGTTGATCCAGATTTGCTGTGGGCTCGTCTAAAAGTAGGATGGGTGTATCTGAAAGTACCGCTAAAGCAAGTTTGGTTCGCTGTTTCATGCCCGAAGAAAAGTTTCGGATTAGCTTGTTTTCGTTGGAATTGAAGCCTAAAATTTCAATTAGTTTAGCTGGGCTAATACCCGGCAACATGTTTTTGAATTTGGCGTGAAAAGCAATCGTTTCACTCAATGTAAACTCTTCAATCAATTCTAAGTAAGGGGCCGATAGCGATAGTTGCTGATAAATAGCATCAATTTCTAAAGATTGACCATCTTTTTGGTACTGAACAGTACCGCTTGTGGCACTCAAATTACCGGCAATAATTTGTAGAAGTGTAGATTTTCCGCTGCCATTTGGGCCTAAAATGGCATAGCTTTGTCCGGTTTCGAAGGTGTAGTTTATCGATTCAAAAATCCAATCCTGATTGAAGCGTCGGCTAATATTGTCAAGAATGATTTTCATAAACCGATTATCCGTTGCCGAAGCCCTTCATGATACCGCGGTTAGAGTTTCGGATGAAATTCACGATTTCATCACGTTCTTCGGTTGGTTTAAATCCAGCTTCCACCATGTCTAGTGCTTTGGTTGTATTGCTGTTTTTTAGGAATAAAACCCGGTAAATATCCTGAATCTCATTGATCTTATCAGAACTGAAACCTCTCCGGCGCAAGCCTACAGAATTGATACCCACATAAGAAAGTGGCTCACGACCAGCTTTTGTGTACGGAGGAACATCTTTACGCACTAAGGATCCTCCCGATATCATAACATGTGCCCCAATACATACAAACTGGTGTACGGCAGTCATACCGCCAATAATTGCATAATCTTCAACCGTAATGTGGCCGGCCAATTGAACACCATTAGCCAGGATACAATTGTTCCCCACGATACAGTCGTGAGCAACGTGTGTATAAGCCATGAGTAATACATTGTTTCCAATGCGTGTTTCTTTTCGATCAAGTGTACCTCTATTTACAGTTACACATTCGCGAATGGTGGTATTGTCGCCAATTACAGCCAGGGTTTCTTCACCTCCGAATTTTAAATCTTGAGGAACAGCCGAAATAACTGCTCCCGGAAAAATCCGGCAATTTTTACCAATGCGGGCCCCGTTCATAATGGTTACATTGGATCCAATCCAGGTTCCTTCACCAATCACCACATCTTTGTGAATGGTAACAAAGGGTTCGATTACAACATTGTCTGCAATTTTGGCTTGTGGATGGATATAGGCTAAAGGTTGAATCATCGGTCTAATGTATTTTGGCTATTTGGGCCATCAATTCGGCTTCTACTACTACTTTGTCTCCAACAGTTCCGGTACCCTTCATCTGAGCAATTCCTCTGCGGATAGGCGTGATTAAGTCGCAGCGAAAAATAACAGTATCTCCTGGTAATACTTTCTCCTTAAAGCGAGCATTCTCTATTTTTAGGAAATAAGTCAGGTAGTTTTCAGGATCATCCACGGTGTTCAGTACCAGAATTCCACCGGTTTGGGCCATTGCTTCAATTTGAAGTACTCCAGGCATAACCGGTGCACCTGGAAAGTGCCCTTCAAAAAAGGGTTCGTTCATGGTTACATTTTTTACTCCCACCACATGGTTTTTAGATAGCTCGATGATTTTATCAATCAATAAAAACGGTGGTCGATGTGGTAAAATCTTCATGATTTGTACCGTGTCGTAAACCGGGGTATCGTTCAAATTGTATTTTGGTGTAGCTTTTTTGCTTCTTTCTTTCTTGATTTGAGCCTTAATTTTTTTGGCGAAAGCCACATTGGCAGCATGACCGGGTCTGGCCGCCATGATATGTCCCTTAAGTGGGACTCCCACTAAGGCTAAATCGCCAATCATGTCAAGCAATTTATGACGAGCCGGTTCGTTTTGATGGCGAAGTTGGATGTTGTTCAAAATACCTTCTCGGGCTACATCAATATCTTCTTTGTTGAACAATTTCGCCAAGTGATTAAGTTCTTCTTTGCTCACCTCTTTATCAACCACCACGATGGCGTTATTTAAATCGCCACCTTTAATCAGGTTGTGCTCAAGCAACATTTCCAATTCGTGCAAGAAGCAGAAGGTTCGGCAGGAAGCAATTTCTTTTTTAAATTCTGAAAGCGTAGTGATTGCCGCATGCTGACTTCCTAGAATCGGAGAATTGTAATCGATCATGCAGGTAAAGCGATAATCGTCTAATGGCATAGCCACCATTTCTACTTTACGATCAGGCTCTGAGTAATGAATATTGGCCGGGATGCTGTAATATTCTCTGTCTGCATCTTGATCAAGGCCTCCAACCTTTTCAATTGCTTCTAGAAATTCAATGGAACTGCCATCCATAATTGGAATTTCAGGACCATCTAATTCCATCATCACATTATCAATTTCACAGCCTACCAATGCAGCCAAAACGTGTTCAACCGTACTTACACTCGCTCCGTTTTGGGTAATGGTGGTACCCCTTGAGGTATCGGTTACGTTGTCAACATCTGCATCAATAACGGGACTACCCGGTAAATCAACACGCGAAAACTTATAACCATGGTTTTCCGGAGCTGGTTTAAAAGTAATATTTACCGATTCTCCGGTATGTAAGCCTACTCCTGATAGGGTAAAGGCTGATTTAATCGTTCTTTGTTTACTATTCATTACAAGGCTATACTGAGGAGATTACGATTTATCGTCATCTCTTTTTTCAAACATTTTTACAAGTTTTTCCAATTCCTCCACCCGCTTTTCCAATTCGGGAAGTCGTTGAAAAACCACCTGCGAACGCTGATGGTTTGTAAACGTATTTACCGGCACCCCGCTCCATTTTTTACCTTCCTCGGTAATGCTTCTGTTTACTCCTGCTTTTGCGGCAACTTGTGTACCTTTTGCAATACTGATATGCCCAACCACACCAACCTGGCCTCCTAAAACAACATTTTCTCCCACTTTAGAACTACCCGATATTCCAGTTTGAGAAGCAATTACCGTATTTTCACCCACCTCCACATTGTGTGCAACCTGAATTAGATTATCTAGTTTCACACCTTTTTTAATAATCGTTGAACCCAGGGTCGCTCGGTCTATGGAAGTATTTGAGCCGATTTCTACATCGTCTTCAATAATTACATTTCCAATTTGACTTACCTTTTGGTAAGATCCATCTGCCTGTGGGGCGAACCCAAATCCATCACTTCCAATAACCGTACCGGAGTGAATAACCACCCGATTTCCGATTATACATTCAAAATACACTTTTACTCCGGCAAATAGGGTGCAATCGGCACCAATTTGTGCATCATCACCCACATAACTTAGTGGATATATTTTGCTGTTATCTCCAATTTTAGCATTCGCACCAATGTATGCAAACGCACCAATGTATACATTATTACCTACTTGAGCGCTTGGATGAATAAAACAAGGTTCTTCTATTCCTTTTTTATCCAATTTGAGCGTATTGTATTTTTCCAATAGTACAGAAAAAGCACTGTAGGCATCTTTTACCCGGATGAGTGTTGCTTTAACCGGTTCGCTAAGCACCAAATCTTCATTCACAATAATGATGGATGCATTAGAGCTGTACATGTGAGGCTCGTAACGAGGATTGGCCAAAAAAGATAAGGAACCAGATTGGGCTTCTTCAATTTTTGCCAATTGATTTACTGTCACATTGGGGTTGCCCTCAACGGTGCCATTTAGTAGTTGCCCTATCTGTTGAGCAGTAAATTGCATCTATTGAATTTGTATTAAATGGCAAATTTAACCTTATTTAGGGGATAGCCTAACAAAAAATTAATTAAAGCTTAATCCTTCAGCTCTTTTAAGTAGCAAAAAATGTATTTTCTTACTGTTTTGGCTAAAGCTTCGAGGTTTGAATTATCCGATGCCTGAGCAATATCCAGCACGCTTCCATCCTTCATTAAGATCAAAATACTACCATCGCCAGAGCGGTATGCACTATTTTTGATGCTATCGGTAAAAACAAAATAAGAAGCATCGTCTTCATCCATATCAAAACGGATCATCGCTTTTTTCACCATATCATCAATTACATGAAGCTCCGGAGCTTGATTACTAATTTCTACCTGATACAGGTTGCGTTCAATTAGGTGTGTACAAAGTGTAGACAGGATCACATCAGCATCGTTTGCCCAAACCTTAATGGAGGTAAAAATATCGTGATCATCCAATTTGGAGAACAGCTCCAAATGGATAGGATCTTCCATAAAATCCTCTTTCTTGATGATATTGTTTAAAAAATGGCCAAAATTAGGCGTTGTAAACAGCCCTTTTCCGTCGAGTGCCAATTCTTTGGCTCGTTCTAGTATTTTAATGAGCATTTGTTCGCCGGCAATTACTGTTTTGTGTAAATACACCTGCCAGTACATTAACCTGCGGGCAATTAAAAACTTTTCAATGGAATAGATTCCCTTTTCTTCCACCACCAATTGCCCATTCCAAACGTTCAGCATTTTAATGATTCGGTCTGAGCTAATTACTCCTTCAGATACCCCGGTAAAAAAACTATCCCGATTTAGGTAATCCATTCGGTCGATATCCAATTGCCCCGAAACAAGCTGTGAAAGGAAAGTTTTTGGATAACGATGGTTGAAAATTGCTAAAGCCATGTCTAAGCGCCCACCAAATTGCTTGTTAAGGCTATCCATTAGTAAGGTAGAAATGTATTCGTGCGATACCCCTTCCACCAGGCTGTGTTCTAGTGCATGCGAAAATGGTCCATGGCCTATATCGTGTAACAGGATTGCAATTTGGACTGCCTCTTCCTCTGCCGCTGTTATCTCAATTCCCTTGCCCTTGAGTGTTTCAATCGCCAAACCCATCAAATGCATGGCACCCAAAGCGTGGTGAAAACGAGTATGCAGTGCCCCTGGATACACCATGTGGGTCATCCCCAACTGCTTAATGTAGCGCAAACGCTGCACATAAGGATGTTGTACCAAATCGAAAATCAATTCGGTAGGGATGGTTATAAATCCATAAACGGGATCGTTGATTATTTTTTTCTTGTTCAAGAGGAGATTCTTTACCTTACAAAATTGCTAAATTAAATGATACAAAAAACAGCTAGGGCTGTTGTATCTTAGACTCCTACTAATTCTTTATCTCGATATGCAGGAAACACGTATTCTTTGGGCCGACGATGAAATTGATTTGCTGCGGGCACATATCTTGTTTTTGAACGAAAAGGGCTATGAGGTAAAAACGGTAACCAATGGCAGCGATGCGCTGGAAATTTTCAAAAAAGAACACTTTGACCTTGTTTTTTTAGATGAGAATATGCCCGGATTGACCGGCTTGGAAACCCTGGCGGCCATTAAAAACCTAAGTCCGGAAACGCCAACGGTTTTGATTACCAAAAACGAGGAAGAGCACTTGATGGAGGATGCCATTGGTTCAAAAATTGACGACTACCTGATTAAACCGGTAAACCCCAAACAAATTCTGCTTACGATTAAAAAGATTATCGACAACAAGCGATTGGTTAGCCAAAAGACCTCTATGGCGTATCAGCAGGATTTCCGCAATCTTGGTATGATATTGAACGATCGGCTTAGTTTTTCGGAGTGGGCCGAGGTGTATAAAAAATTAATTTACTGGGAGCTTTCTTTAGAAAAGCTGGAGGATGCCGGCATGCATGAGATTCTGACCAACCAAAAATCAGAAGCAAACATGCAGTTTGCCAAGTTTATTGAGAAACATTACCTCGATTGGATCAAAAACCCCGAATCGGGTCCGCTTACGTCTAATGACTTGTTCCGAAAAAAGGTGTTTCCAGCACTGGAAGATAAGCGCCCAACCTTTTTCATCCTGATAGATAATTTAAGGTATGACCAATGGCGGGTATTAAACCCAATAATTACCGATTATTTCCGTCTAGAAGAAGAAGACTTTTACTACAGTATTTTACCCACCGCTACGCAATATGCTCGAAATGCCATTTTTTCGGGTTTAATGCCTTCTGAAATGGAAAAACGTTTCCCAGAAAAGTGGCAAAACGATGAAGACGAGGGAGGTAAAAACCTCTACGAGGCAGATTTTTTAGCCGATCAAATCAAACGACTTTATCGAAAAGAGTGTAAGTTCAGTTATCACAAGATTCTCACCTTAGACCAGGGTCGAGATATTACAGATAGCCTAAACAATTTAATGAATAACGATCTAAACGTATTGGTTTACAATTTTGTGGACATGTTGTCGCATGCTCGAACCGATATGGCTATGATCAAAGAACTGGCAAGTGACGAGGCTGCTTACCGATCACTTACGCTTTCTTGGTTTGAACATTCTCCTTTGCTGGAAACTCTAAAGAAATTGGCCCGCAAAAAGGTTAAACTCATCATTACTACCGATCATGGGACTATACGGGTTAAAAAGCCCAATAAAGTAATCGGAGACCGGAATACCAACACCAATTTGAGGTATAAACAAGGCAAAAATCTCAATTTTAATCCTAAAGAAGTTTTTCACATTAAAAACCCTGCGGATGGCATGCTACCCAGATTACACATGAGTTCGGGCTATATTTTTGCCAAAGAGGATGGGTATTTCGTGTATCCTAACAATTACAATTTTTATGTGAATCATTTCTACGATACATTCCAACATGGGGGAATATCGCTGGAAGAAATGATCATTCCGATAGCTACCTATTTACCCAAATAAATTGCCGCTTCTACCGTAATTTTGTACCATGACTTTAAATCTGTTCGCAATTAGTGATTTACCCCAAGCGGCTCGCCAAATTCTGGATTTTGCCGGTGATGAGAAAGTTTTTTTGTTTTTTGGTGAGATGGGTGCCGGCAAAACCACGTCAATTAAGGCATTGTGTACTGAACTTGGCGTAAGCGATGCAGTAAGTAGCCCAACCTTTGCGCTGATTAATGAATACGAATATCCCGGAGGTTTAATCTATCATTTTGATTGCTACCGATTAAAAAATCCTGTCGAAGCGCTGGATTTCGGGATTGAAGAATACTTGAGTTCTGGGGCTTACTGTTTTATTGAGTGGCCCGAAAAAATAGAAGGTTTGTGGCCCGATTCGTATATGGCCGTTTCTATCACCTCCTTAAATCAAGACGAGAGGCAGATCCATTTAGAACATGTAGGTTAAATCGCCCATATTCCAGATTTTTCTTAACTTCAAGATTACCAAATCCATACAAAATTCATGAAAGGAGCACTATCAGCTATTGCCCGTCAGGCCATGCTTCAACCACAAGAAGCCATGCTTCAGACTAAAAACAAGAAAAACAGCTTGTTTATAGGCATACCTAAAGAAACCTCGTTTCAAGAAAATCGGATTCCATTAACCCCTTTATCTGTTGCGGTATTGATTCACAACGATCATGAAGTGGTTATTGAATCGGGAGCGGGAGCAGCTGCAAATTTTAGCGATAGGGATTACAGTGAACAAGGTGCTCGAATTGTTTACGACAAGAAAGAAGTTTATCAGGCCGATATCATCATTAAGATTGCTCCTCCAACTGCCGAGGAAATAGAATTGATGAAGCCGGGCCAGATTTTGTTATCAGCCCTGCAAATGTCGACCCTTAAGGTGGAGTATCTGCAGGCTTTGATGGCTAAAAAAATTACCGCCCTTTCATTTGAATACTTGCGTGATGAAGGCGGTGTGCTGTCGGTTGTACGGGCAATGAGCGAAATTGTGGGTGCTACCTCGGTGTTGATTGCCGCTGAATATTTAAGTAATGTTTTTGACGGGAAAGGACTCATGCTTGGCGGTATAACTGGGGTTCCGCCAACTGAAATCGTGATTTTGGGTGCCGGTACTGTTGGTGAATATGCTGCCAGAACCGCATTGGCTTTGGGTGCTGAGGTCAAAGTATTCGACAGTTCTATTTACCGCTTACGTCGTTTGCAGAACAATGTAGGTTCTCGGGTTTTTACTTCGGTACTTCAACCGATAGTTTTGGAAAAAGCCATTTGCACCTGCGATGTGGCTATCGGTGCCATTAGGGCAAGCCATGGAAGAAGTCCATGCCTGGTAACCGAAGAAACGGTGAGTAAAATGAAACCCAACTCCGTAATTATTGACGTGAGTATTGACCAGGGAGGATGTTTTGAAACTTCGAAAGTGACCAACCATACCGAACCGGTGTTTCGCAAATACGACGTGATTCATTATTGCGTACCCAATATTGCATCGCGGGTTGCCCGAACGGCTACCTATGCTTTGACCAATATATTTACCCCAATTTTATTGGATATCGGCGAAATGGGAGGAATTATGAATGTGGTTTGGGATAAACCCGGTGTTCGAAATTCGGTTTATTTGTACCAGGGTCAATTAACAAATCAGGATTTGGCAGAGAAATTTAAAATTCCGCACAAGGATCTTGATTTGCTGATTGTTTCCAATCGCTAAATCTCCTTAAGCAAGAGGATAAGTTCTTAAAAACTGAAGCGAGGCCTCAATATCAGGAGCTAAAAAGCGATCCTGAAGGTGTTCTGCAACCACTTCTCGGTAAGATTTCCATAATTTTTCTAGCGTAGCTGATGTTTTTAGCGGTCTTCTGAAATTTAACGCCTGTGCTGAATTCATCAATTCGATGGCCAGAATTCGCTCCAGATTGTTTACCACTTTCAAACATTTTACAGCGCCATTGGCTCCCATACTTACATGGTCCTCTTGCCCATTGCTAGACACAATAGAGTCTACCGAAGATGGAGTACAAAGCTGTTTGTTTTCACTTGCAATAGATGCTGCGGTATACTGCGGAATCATCAAACCGGAATTTACACCAGGCTCTTGTACCAAAAATGGAGGAAGGCCTCGTTGTCCAGAAATAAGCTGAAAAATGCGTCTTTCGGAAATAGAACCCCACTCGGCCAGTGCAATACTTAAAAAATCTAGCGCCAAGGCCAAGGGTTGCCCGTGGAAGTTTCCTGCAGAGATGATTTCATCTGTATCGGGAAAAATATTCGGATTATCGGTAACCGAATTCATCTCGGTTTCAAAAACCGAGCTCACGTAATTCAATGCATCTTTACTGGCCCCGTGAACTTGCGGCATACAGCGAAAAGAATAAGGATCTTGAACTTGTTTGTCTTTTTGCTGAATGAGCTCACTTCCCGATAGGAGATCCATTAATTTTTGGGCAGTATGTATTTGACCTCGATGAGGACGAATGAGATGGCTATCTTGTTTGAAGGGATCAATACGGCAATTGAATGCATCGGCTGAAAGTGCGCCAATCGTATCTGCCCATGCAGCTAATTTTTGGGCTTTCATCAAAATAAACACGCCATAGGCCGCCATAAATTGCGTGCCGTTGATAAGTGCCAAACCCTCTTTACTTTGGAGTTTAAGTGGTTTTAAACCTAATTTTTCTAGGGCTTTTGTTGATTTTATCCGTTCCCCATTCAGCCATACCTCACCCTCACCAATTAAAGGTAGTGCCAGATGCGATAAGGGAGCCAAATCTCCAGAGGCACCCAACGAGCCCTGGGTATATACCACCGGTAAAATATCTTGATTGTAAAAGTCGATTAATCGGTTTACCGTTTCTAAGCTTACTCCCGAATTGCCATATGCCAAAGATTGGATCTTGAGCAGCAGCATCAGTTTCACAATTTCTTTTGGAACAAAATCTCCAGTTCCGCAGGCGTGAGAAAGCAATAAGTTATGTTGTAGATCAACTAATCTATCGTCAGAAACTTTTACGTTTTGGAGAAACCCAAAACCCGTATTGATACCGTAAACCGGGGCATCGCTTTTTCCCATTTTCTGATCCAGGAAATCACGGCAATGCTGTATGCTTTTTGCAGCAGTATCGCTAAGCGTTAAACTGGTTTTCTGCTCAATAATACGTTTGATTAAAGCAATGGAAAGCGTTTCTGAGCCAATGGCGAATATTTTCATTTTTGAAGATTAGCTTTCTCAAAAATGAATAAATCTCCAGGAATAATTCAAATTATTTTTTGAAGGGTTGATAGCCAAACGAAGCTTTGACATCAATTACTTCGGCAATTTTCTTAAAAACCAGCTTGGGTATATCAATTTTGTGGTCTACCAGAGCTACTGTAAAATTCGTATTTAGCTGCACTCCACCGTCTGGGGCTACTACTACTCTTCCTTTAAGTGTCCGTTTTTGGTCAACACCATGAATTGTTAGTACGCCAACTGCTGTAGCATCGTATGACCCTTCTTTCTTTAAATCAACATCTTCTGCAACTTTACCTTTAAACGTAGCATACGGATGTTTTTCGCTTTCCATATAGTTTTCGTTGAAATGCTGCTGCATTAACTTATTAGGAAATTCAAACTGATTGATAGGGACCCTGACCACCAATTCTTTGGTACTGGGGTTAAACATAGAAATAACCCGACTATTTTTAGCGCTGATGTCTTCCAGAGGAGCATTTGAAAAAAAAGTAATCTCACCCTTGGTTGTAGAAAGCACTTGAGCACCAGCCGAAGTACTTACCAGCAAGAAACAAAATAAGCCGATCAAAAAGCTACTGTTTTTCATAGGATGTTGTCTTTTTGTTCATATTAAATATACGACAAATACAGTACGGTAGCGAAATCTTATAGCTTTACAATAAACGCCAAAGATTTTTGTTTAGTACAAACCGGTTTTTGGAACAATAACGATAAAAGGCGCAATTGACCCTTTACACAATTAAACTAAATGATTAACAATATTTGCCAAGGTGAGTTTTTGCTGTTCGCCAGTTTGCATGTTTTTCAGGCTCAATAAACCAGATTCCATTTCTTCGCTTCCGATTAGGATAACGTAGGGGATACGTTTGGAATCGGCATAGCTTAGCTGTTTTTTGAGTTTTGCAGCTTGAGGGTATAATTCGGCGGCAATGCCGTTTTGGCGAAGTTGACTCAGTATAGGCAGGGCAAAAGCTTCAGCTTTTTCATCAAAATTACTGATCAGCACCCGGGTGGTTTCATTGGTAGTAGTAGGGAAAAGTCCCAATTCTTCCAATACATCATAAATACGATCTGCCCCGAAAGAAATCCCAACTCCGGTTAAATCTTTCAAGCCGAACATACCGGTTAAGTCGTCGTATCTACCACCACCACCAATACTACCCATAGCAACCTCGTTGCTTTTCACCTCAAAAATGGCACCGGTGTAATAATTGAGGCCTCTGGCCAAGGTAATATCCAGTTCTAATTGGAGTTTAGAGTTTGGAGTTTTTAGTTGTTCGATGTAATTGAATAGGGTTTCGAGTTCAGCAATCCCTTTTAATCCCGTTTCTGATTTGATGAGAACGGATTTTAATTTCTCAATTTTTTCTGCATTGCTGCCATCCAGTTCGATAATCGGCTTCAATTTTTCAATATCGCTTTCGCCAAAGCCTTTTTCCAATAATTCTTTTACCACACCGTCCATCCCAATTTTATCCAACTTATCTATAGCCACGGTCATGTCTATGATTAGCTCGGGTTTGCCAATAATTTCGGCTATGCCCGATAAGATTTTCCGGTTATTGATTTTGATGATAAAATCTTTAAGACCCAAATTTGAAAGGGCTTCTTGATAGATCAATACAAACTCTGCTTCATTCAATAAACTATCAGAGCCCACCACATCGGCATCGCATTGGTAAAATTCACGGTAACGGCCTTTTTGTGGACGATCGGCCCGCCAAACCGGTTGAACCTGAAAGCGTTTAAATGGCAGTGCAATATCGTTTTGATGCATGACCACATACCGTGCAAAAGGCACGGTTAAGTCGTAGCGTAAAGCTTTTTCAGAAATTTCGCTCGTGATGGATTTGGAATTGGCCGCTTCTAATTTTTCTGGTGATACTTTGGCTAAGAAATCTCCAGAATTCAGGATTTTAAAAATCAGCTTATCGCCCTCATCGCCATATTTGCCGGTCAGGGTATCCAAATTTTCCATGCTAGGCGTTTGAATTTCCTGATAGCCATATTTTCGGAATACCGATTTTATGGTATCGAAAATATAGTTGCGTTTCACCATTTCTTCTGGTGAAAAATCGCGGGTGCCTTTAGGAATTCCAGGTTTTTGAATAGCCATGTTTCAAAGGTAGTAAAAATCGCTATTGGCTCTACTTTCTAAAACCCTTCTTCTAGAATGATTCGCTGACAGGCCTGCTCAATCATTTGATAAACCGATTCAAACAGTTGATTATCCCAGTAAGGGTCAGGAACCACTTCATCTCCGAGCAACAAACTTACTTTGGCTTTTTGTTCGGCATTTTTTGCCATAGCAAGCACATTTTTTAAGTTTTCTTGGTCCATCACAAAAATGCGATCGAAGGTATCGAAGTCCGTTGCCTGAAATTGTCGTGCCCGCTGTCCGGAAATATCTACCCCGTAAGCCTGAGCTACTTTAATGGATCGGCTATCCGGGGCATGGCCAATGTGCCAACTACCAGTTCCGGCAGAATCGACTTGCCAGTTTAAACCTTTGCTTTTGGCCAGGTGTTCCATAACACCATGCGCCAAAGGCGATCGGCAGATATTGCCGAGGCAAACCATCAAAATTTTCATGGAAATTAACTCGCAAAAATCTGATTTAATAAACCGGCCAAACGAATACCACCTTTCAGCAATTGCTGATTTAGTAAATCTATATTATCGTAGTTGTAACGATAGCCCAACTTATCGCCGGGGCTTACTCCGGCATATAGTTTTTGAGCAATTTGATACGATTCACTAATCCATTGAGTTAATGGATCATTTTGCAAGGCTGATTTTTGCTTGGCTGTACAAAAATTAATGGCTTGTGTGTATTCGGTATAGCTCAACTGCTGACTTTCAATTAATTCTGAGTCCCAAATGCTGTGCAGGTTGCTCGATTTTCCAAACCAGCTTAGTTTCACATCGTTTCCACCCTTATCTTCCAGGTGGCCGGTGTGCATAGGCTGGTGTATATCGCCTACAATGTGCACTAGCAAGCGCATGTACATCACTTTTTTATCCTTCGCCAAGTTTTTGTTTTTGAGCTCTTTCACCATAAAATTGATTTTGGTATAGGCATCAACCGCGGTATCGGCTTTGAGTATAGTCATCAATTCCGATTGATTTAATCCTCCCGGGAAATTGATAAAGTGCCAGTTGTACAGGTAATCGTAGGCTTTATCCGATTTTACAAAATCGGCCCAATTGGCACACATGGCCAAACTTTCGTTACCCATAATGGCTTTTATGGCTGTTTTTGCTTTGGGATTTAGGTGGCTTTCGGCAATTTGACCTACAATACGATGGCCCAGCTGACCCCATGCCATGCTTTGAATTGGCAGGTAAATGAATACGGCAAAAAAGCCTAATTTTTTTAGAGCGGTAATTTTCATGAGTTTAATTTAAGTCTTTTGGATCACACTTACCCGAATTTGTTTGACGCAATTGAACAGGCAAGTGTCTGCTTAAGCTTTTTAAGCTGAGGGTATTGTTTTGTACTTTTTCTACAACCAAAGCATCCAGGTATTGTCCAATGCGGTAACAACCCGATATTTTTTGCTTCCAGTTGGCTTTAGTGAAGGTGCCAGTGAGGTAAATGGTATCGCTGCTTTGGCGATACGTGCCTTTAGCATATTCTGTCCATTCGCCCCCCTTAAAACAACTATCGGGATAAATATTGGTTTTAGCTTTGGTCTGCAATGTCAGGTAGAATGAATCGCAGGTAAATCGAAATTGGTGCCGTGTGTATTGCAAAAGCTCATCCTGGTAGGAAACCGGAATCTCTTCCCATTCGCCTTGAATGAAAGCACTCCCAGTATCCTGTACATCAGGATTAAATTTGCATGAACCTAAGGCCATGCCTAGCAGAAGTATGACTAACAGCGCTTTTCGCATCTTATTTTAATCCACCAATCATATCTTCGGGGCGTACCCATTGATCGAACTGCTCATTGGTCAACAAGCCCAATTCCAAAGCTGCCTCACGCAACGATTTATTTTCTTTGTGTGCTTTTTTGGCAATTTTAGCAGCGTTTTCATAACCGATATGCGGGTTCAGTGCGGTAACCAACATGAGCGAATTTTCCACGTGTTTTTTTATACCCTCGTAATTTGGTTCGATACCGATAGCGCAATGATCGTTAAACGAAACGCAAGCATCACCAATTAAACGTGCCGACTGCAAGAAGTTGGCCGCCATTACCGGTTTAAATACGTTCAGTTCGTAATGTCCGTTTGAACCTCCTATCGTAATTGCTACATCGTTACCCATTACCTGGGCGGCAACCATGGTTAAGGCTTCGTTTTGTGTAGGATTCACTTTACCCGGCATAATAGACGATCCCGGTTCGTTTTCAGGAATAAAAATTTCTCCAATTCCAGAACGTGGTCCCGAAGCCAGCATGCGGATATCGTTTCCAATTTTCATTAGTGAAACCGCCAATTGTTTCAAGGCGCCATGCGTTTCTACAATGGCATCGTGAGCGGCCAATGCTTCAAATTTATTTTCGGCTGTACGGAAAGGCAGTTTGGTAAATTTGGCAATGTAATCTGCCACTTTCACATCGTAACCTTTGGGAGTGTTGATTCCGGTGCCAACCGCAGTTCCACCCAAAGCCAATTCTGCCAGGTGGTCTAAGGTGTTTCTCAATGCTTTTAAACCGTGATCTAATTGCGATACGTAACCTGAAAACTCCTGACCTAAGGTTAATGGTGTAGCATCCATTAAGTGGGTGCGGCCAATTTTAACCACCTCTTTATAAGCCTCAGACTTAGCTTTAAGTGTATCTCTTAATTTCTCGACTCCCGGAATCGTAATTTCCACAACTGCTTTGTAAGCCGCAATGTGCATGGCAGTTGGGTAAGTATCGTTAGATGATTGAGATTTATTTACATCGTCGTTTGGGTGGATGAAGGTTTTGCCTTCGCCCAATTTATTTCCCTGTAGCACATGAGCACGGTTGGCTACCACTTCGTTCACATTCATATTGGATTGCGTACCCGAACCGGTTTGCCAAATAACCAATGGGAATTGATCAGCCAATTTTCCTTCCAGAATTTCATCACATACCTTCGCAATCAAATCTCTTTTCTCGGCCGGCAAAACGCCACAATCGGCATTGGTATAAGCTGCCGCTTTTTTCAAATATGCGAAAGCCTCAATAATTTCTTTCGGCATCGAAGCTTCAGGACCTATTTTGAAATTATTACGTGATCGCTCGGTTTGGGCACCCCAATATTTATCTGCAGGAACCTGCACTTCACCCATGGTATCGTGTTCAATTCTGTAGCTCATAATTCAAATAATTGTTGGTCACAAAGTTAGATTTTTATTCTAAATGGGGATTTAATTCGGGTGTCAAATTGTTTAAAAATTACCTTGTTTTTTGCGGCCAATAATTTCTATTTTCCGCCCTGATTTAAACTTTGATTTAGTGTTCATGCGATTCAAATTATTCTCCTTTTTTTCTTTTGTGGTTGTTTTGGGTTTTTTGGCTGCTTGTAGTTCGGGTAGTGGACGTAGTGCAGAAGATGCTGTAAACGACAGTTTGCTATTGGTTTATCATCCAAGTAAGGAGAGTGAACGGATAGATGATTTTATTGAACGCTTACACCGCACCCGCCAATTCAATGGCAATGTACTCGTCGCCCGAAAGGGTAAAATTATTTACGAAAGAGCCATAGGCTGGGCCGATTATTTGCATCGCGATAGCTTAAAAATTAATTCCGTATTTCAATTGGCATCGGTAACCAAGCCCTTTACCGCTACCGCGATCATGATGTTGGTGGAAGAGGGTAAACTCAGTTTAGATCAGGACGTTAAAGAATTCTTCCCCAATTTTCCATACGATGGCATTACGGTTCGTTTACTCTTGACCCACCGTTCGGGCATGATGAATTACGTGTATTTCACCGATGATATCTGGAAAGAAAAAATGAAGCCCATGAGCAATACCGATGTAATGCGATTGATTGCCGAACACAAGCCTAACCCTTATGCCAAGCCTGATAAAGTGTTCCATTATAACAATTCGAATTACATGGTACTTGCAGCCATTATAGAAAAAGTGACCAGTAAAAGTTATGCTGACTTTATGGATGAGCGTATTTTTAAGCCAATAGGATTGAAAAACACCCATGTGTACTCTACTACGGTGTATCCAAAAATTCCTGCCGACGTAATTGGTCACGATCGGGTTTGGCGACGTTCGGTAGTGCAAAATTTCTTAGATGGCCCTACCGGCGACAAAGGTATTTACAGCACCATACACGATTTATTCTTATTTGACCAGGCCTTGCGGAAAGGAAAATTGATCAGTCAAGAAAGCCAGGATTCTGCCTATGCCGCCCACAATCCAATCAAATCAGGCCACTTTAGTTATGGCTATGGCTGGAGGCTTTTTCAGGGCGATAATCAGCAGGTAGTTTACCATACGGGTTGGTGGCACGGTTTCAGACACATTTATGTTCGTGATTTGAAAAATGACCTAACCGTAATTTTCTTAGGTAATTTAACCAACGGTAGCTTACTGGCTTTAGATGATTTATACCTGATGTTGGGCATGCCGGTTATTCGCCGAAATGCGTATTCGAGAGATGGAGCTTACCTGGGAGATGGCAGTTCTGGAGAGACCGACGATTAAAGGCGATTGTTATCAATATTTACCAGGCCTTTGGTCAAGGTAAATACCACATATTCGCGTTTACGGTTTAATCGAACCATTAAGCGTTGTATCAATGCTTCTTCTTGTCCGGATTGAAAGTTCAGATCTTCATCAGACAAATGATTGTATTTGCGCTTCAGTTTGATCTTTAAGCGATCCCAGTCTTGGTTACTAATGCTTAGTTCTGCCATAATGCTGCAAAAATAACAGAAAGCCGGCAATATAAAAGTCCCGATGTATCATGAAAGGGTAAGAAATGCTCTAGGTCGGGAAACAGAGTTTACCCAAGCTAACGGCCGGTAATCCGGCAAAGGCAATTGGCTCGCCAAAAAGGGTTTCGTTGGCTAAAACGGCAAACAGGATTGCTTCTTTGGCATCGGCCGAAATACCCAGAACTTCTAGCGGTTGACATTTTATTTCAGGTAAGGCCTCTTGAAGTTTTTTCATTAAGAAGGTGTTGTGCAATCCACCTCCGCTAACGTACAATGAAGTATTTGGCAAGTTAAAATGCTCTTTAATCGGCTCAGCAATGCCATTTACTGTAAATTGGGTTAAGGTGGCTAGTATATCTTCGGGAGCTAAATTCAACTCTAAATCTTGCAAAACGCTTTTAGCCCAATTCCAGCTAAACATTTCTGGTCCGGTGCTTTTGGGGAGTGGTTTGGAAAGAAACGGGTGTTTTGAAAGCGCATCTAAATATTCCTGATTCACCTTTCCGCTCTCAGCTAGTGCGCCACCAGCATCGTACTCTTGCTGAAAATATTCCATAACCGCCGCATCAATCAGCGTGTTTGCGGGGCCTACATCGCTGGAAACAACCTGATACGCTTTATTATTTTGGGGCAGGAAAGTAAAATTGGCAATTCCACCCAGGTTTAGTAAAATTCTATTCTCAACATTAGAGCTCAATAAAATATAATCGCCATAAATGGCCAAAGGAGCACCTTCACCACCAATGGCCGTATGTTTTTGCCTGAAATCACTCAGGGTTAAAATGCCGGTTTTATAAGCCAGGTGATCCCCATCGCCAATTTGTAAGGTGGAATTCGGATAAGCTACTTGCTGATGAAAATGTTGGGGCGCATGGTAAACCGTTTGCCCGTGGCTGGCAATTACATCTACTTCATCGGGGGTCACCCCCCAATCTTTCAGTGTTTCTACTACCAGGTCGGCGTGGTAATTCCCAATATAAGCGTTTAACAAGGTCAGTTTTTCCAAACTCACCTGCTTTTGGGCAAAAACCGATCTTAATTCTGCTTTAAAAATTTCCGGATAGAAAATGGTTTTAAAAAACTCTAGCTGCAGCTCAGTTTGTAATCCGGAACCGCTGATTTTGCAAAGCGCTAAGTCTAAGCCATCGAGAGAGGTCCCCGACATCAAACCCAATATTCTTCGTTCCGATTTATTCGTTACTTTTTGTAACAGTTGCAGCTGGTGGTTCATCTAATCTAAGGTAAACAGAAAAAGCATTTCTGTATTCACGCAACATTGGAAATCTTTTAATTCTTATCGATATTTAAACACAATTAAAAACCCCTGTATGAGAAACCAATTTAAACTTTCTATTTATGTTTTGGCTATTGTGATTGCCGTTTCGGGTGGTGCTTCAGCTCAAAACAAAAGTAAATCTAAAGCAAGTAGCGTTTCGGCAAAGGCTATTCCCCTTGACCCGAATGTGAAAACAGGTAAACTGGCCAATGGCTTTACCTATTTTATCCGTAAAAACACCGAACCCAAAAACCGGGCAACACTATACTTAGCCAACAAGGTAGGTTCTATTTTGGAAAACGACGATCAGCAGGGCTTGGCTCACTTTATGGAGCACATGAGTTTTAATGGAACAAAATCGTATCCAAAAAACGACCTGGTTAACTATTTACAAAAAGCCGGTGTTCGTTTTGGTGCCGATTTAAATGCCTATACCAGTTTTGACGAAACCGTATACCAATTACCTATACCAACCGATGATCTGGAGGTATTTAAAAACGGTATGCAGATTATGAGAGACTGGGCTCAGGATGCCACCTTGGATATAGCCGAAATTGAAAAAGAAAGAGGCGTTGTTATTGAAGAAAAACGTTTGGGTAAAGGTGCCGCACAGCGTATGCAACAGCAATACCTGCCGATGCTTTTCAATAATTCACGGTATTCAAACCGCCTGCCTATTGGTACAGAGGAAGTACTGAAAAATTTCAAACCAGAAACCATTAAGGCATTTTATGCCGATTGGTACCGTCCGGATTTACAGGCATTAATTGTAGTAGGAGATATTGATGTTGCTCAGGTAGAACAAATAATCAAGACAAAGTTCTCCGATTTAAAAAAACCGGCAAAACCTCGTCAACGTACTCAGTATCAAATTCCATTAACAGGTAAAAACCAATTCATGGCTGTTACCGATAAGGAATTCCCGGTAACGGTAGTACAATTGATTGTAAAGCATCCGGAAATGGTGATTCGTACCGATGCAGATTACCGTAAAAGTGTGATCCGTTCGTTGTTTAACCGCATGATCCAGGCTCGTTTTAGCGAATTAACCAAACAAGGCAATCCACCTTTCTTACAAGCCGGAGGAAATATCAGTGGTTTCTTAGCTGGTTTAGATGCCTTCAATGCTTTTTTAGTTGCTAAACCGGGTGAGTTGGAAAAAGGATTTAAAGCAACCTTAACCGAAACCGAACGCATCAAGAGATTTGGTTTCACGCAAACCGAACTTGACCGGGCTAAACAAGCTTACCAAACGCAGATGGAATCTGCCCTGAAAGAAAAAGACAAAACTTCTTCAGATGCTTTTGTAAATGAATACCTGCAGTACTTTCTAAAAGGCGAAGCCAGCCCGGGTATTGACTATGAATTCAATCTGGCAAAAACACAATTACCAAGTATCAGCCTGGATGAGGTAAATGCTGTGGTAAAACAATACGTTACCGACAGCAATCGCGACATTATTGTGATGGGTCCTGAAAAGGATAAGGATAAATTGCCAACCGAAGCTCTGGTGAATTCTTGGGTAGAAAGTGTGACCAAATCAGCTATTCAGGCTTATGTGGATCAAGTATCGGATAAGCCCTTATTGGCTGAGAAACCTAAAGCCGGAACCATTATTGCCGAACAAAAATTAGCCGATCTTGGCGTAACCGAACTCACTTTTAGTAACGGCGTAAAGGCTATTTTAAAACCAACTGATTTCAAAAACGACGAAATCAATTTTTCAGCTTACAGTCCGGGTGGAACCTCGCTGTATGCTGACGCTGATTTTCAATCGGCCAGCAATGCAGCCAACATTGTACGCAGCAGCGGTTTGGGAGATTTTGATGCCATAACCTTGCCTAAAATGCTGAACGGTAAAAAGGTAAGTGTAGGCCCATATATTGCCGAGCGTAGTGAAGGAATATCAGGTTTTACCTCGCCAAAAGATTTAGAAACTGCCTTACAATTGAATTACCTCTATTTTACGAAGCCGCGTAAGGATGCAGAAATTTTCAAAGGCTTAATCACGCAGCAAAAGGGAGGTTTGAGCAATCGGGAGAATGATCCCAATAGCGTATACAGCGATACCGTAAATGCTGTATTGGGTAATTACAATGTTCGTCGTACCGGACCTAGTCTTCAAAAAGTAGAGCAAATTAATTTGGACAGAGCTTTTGAGATTTACAAAGAACGCTTTGCCGATGCCAGCGACTTTACTTTTGTTTTTGTAGGAAGCTTTGATGTAGAAAAGATGAAGCCTTTATTGGCTCAATACTTGGGTGGATTGCCAAGCTCTAACAGAAAAGAAGAAGCAAAAGATTTAGGCATTAAAATCCCAACAGGTAAAATTGCCAAAACTGTTTTTAAAGGTACCGAGCAAAAATCGACGGTAAGACTGGTAATAAGTGGAGATTTTATTTACAACTCTGAAAATGTAAATAAACTGGAAGCGCTTTCAGAAATTCTTCAAATTAAGTTAACCGAACGTTTAAGAGAGGATGAAGGTGGTGTATATAGCCCGGGTGCATTTGTGAGCTACGGCAAATATCCTACTGCCAGATATAGCTTCACCATTACCTTTGGATGTGGTCCGGAGAATGTAGAGAAACTCATTGCGGCTTCTTTGGATGAGATTGCTAAATTGAGAAAAAATGGCCCTCAGGCGGTTGATTTAGAGAAATTCCTAGCCGAAGAACGCCGATCAACCGAAGTTCAACTGAAGGAGAACGGTTTTTGGTTAGGTTACCTGGTTAACCAGTACCAAAACCAAGAAGACCCTAAAATGCTATTAACGTATTTAGAATCTCTGAAAAAACTCAATACCGAGAATTTGAAGCAAGCTGCCAACCAATACCTTATCGAGTCAAATTTCATTCGTTTGGTATTGGAACCGGAGAAAAAATAAAACCTGCTTTTGTAATCAGAAAGCCCCGATCGTAAATCGGGGCTTTTTTGTGCAATAATTTTTCTAAAAAACGGTTATTGCATGTATAAGCTAGTCAAAAATGAAGACTGTTTTACTCAGCCTAAGCCTGGTTGTACTGGGTTTAGCCAATCTACACGCACAAAAGATGTTTAGTTATCAAGATGTAAAAGGGAAGCCTTTGAGCCAGGCTCAGGTTGATCAGCTTGAAAAGCAATTTCAAGGATTTCTGGGCATGGAAATCATCAAAGAGGGGAATCCACTTGTGGTTCAGGTGAGCACACCGAGCCCGCAAGAATGGAAATACATTCAAAATCTTCGGCACCAAGAACTGGAAGCCTTGAAAAAGAAATGGCTGGGCAAGCCCCTGCCCACGTTTGCTCTTCAAAGCCTAGATAATAAAGTTCTCGTGAATAAAAATTTGATTGGCCGAAAGACGCTTTTCTTTTTCTGGAGTAAATCCGATTACGTTAGCCTGAATCAATTCGCATCTCTAACTAAATTGCTTAGTAGTTTTAAAGGAAAACCGGTACAATTTTGGGCTATTACCTTTGAAGATAAGGTGTTGATCAAAGACTTTTTGAAATTACATCCATTTGCTTTTGTGCACGCCCCTGGCGATTTTTCTTTTGTGATGGAGAAAATGGGGATCGTACAAACCCCAGTTTTTTTACTAACCGATTCGAAAGGAATTGTTCGTTACCTGGACATCTCCAACGATAAAAATATAGGTCAGCGTTTAGCTACAGAAATTGCTAAGATCAAGTAAATTAGCGATTCAATAATTCAAATGAACAAGACCTATTTAATTAGTGGTGCCGGAAGTGGCATTGGTATGGCCATGGCAAAAAAGTTAGCCGCTCAGGGAGATAGCTGCATTTTGTTGGGCAGAAATTTGGAAAAACTGCAACAGGTTTTGGCAGTTTTGCCAACCAACAGACATCAAATCTTAGATGTAGATATCCGATCAATAGAAAAACTCCAGGAAGCTGCCGAGCTTCTTAAAAAAGAAGAAATACACGGCATTATTGCCAATGCCGGCGTGGGTGGCGAAAATTACTGGGGAGAATCGGATCGCTGGGAGGAAATTTTAAGTACCAATTTAACGGGCACCTATAATTTGATAAACACCTTTTTGCCAAACCTGCGTCTGGCTAAAAGTGAGTACAAACACATCATGATCACTTCTTCTGTATTAGCCCGATTGGGGGTTGCCAATTACAGTGCGTATTGTGCCAGCAAGGCTGGCTTATTGGGTTTAATGCGCTCATGGGCGGTTCAATTTGCTCCCGAAAATATTTTGGTGAATGCCATTTGTCCGGGATGGGTAAACACAAGCATGGCGCAAGAGGGTTTACAAGGCATTGCCGATGGTTTGGGCATGAGCAAGTCTCAGTTTTACGACATTGCCATGCAAAGTGTTCCGCTGCGTAAAATGAGTGAGCCAGAAGAAATTGCCAATTTGGTAGTTTATTTGGTTGAGCAAGAGTCTATTACCGGTCAAGCTATTGATATCAACTGCGGTTCGGTAATGAATAGTTAATTGGCTTTTATACCTACGTAATTGGACGGGACACTTTCATTCTTCACCCGATCCAGCGCAGTAATCAAATAGGTATATCGGGTTCCAGATGTGACCGTCTGATCTTTAAACTCCGTTAGGCTGGCATCAAAGCTAATTTTCAGTATATTTTTTGGGTTTGAGATATCTATCTTTTCTCCCTCTTTAAAGCGGTAAATCACGTAACCCGAAGCGGTTTCACCATCCTTGGCTTCAGGTGGGCTAACCCATCTCAATTGCACCGACTTGTATAGCATCTGCACTTCTACTAAAAGCGGGTGGTTGGGTGGAACGTCATCTAGCCAGCTCATGGCCGGAGGTAAAGCATGGGTGTTGTAAAAATCATTTTTTAGCGAATCGTTTAATCCCGCTAGGTTATCTCGTAAAGATTTTGAACTGAAATAAACACTACCCTGAACATGTGGATTGCGACGTGAATACCGGATTTGAGTTGGTATTTGATTCCGATTTTGCCAGCCACTTTTGGTCTCGATGGCCCGATAAGCGCCAACTCCTACGTAAACATGTTTACCAAAGGCATTTTTTGCCCACCAGTCAACCAGTTTGTCGTAAGCTGCTGCCGGGTAATACATCGGGAAATAAATTTGTGGATTGATGTAATCTACCCAGCCCGATTTCACCCATTTTCGGGCATCTCCATACAATTTACTATAGCCCTCCAGGCCGGTAGTTGCCGATCCCTCAGGATCTTGCGACTGATTTTTCCAGATACCAAACGGACTGATGCCAAATTTTACATAGGGTTTTGCCCGATGAATACTGTCTGAAACTGTATGAATTAAGGTATCTACATTTTGCCTGCGCCAATCATCTACCGAAAGTAGTCCGGCACCATATTTCTGATATGCGTCATTGTCGGCAATTACTTGTCCGGGAGTGGGATATGGGTAGAAGTAATCATCGAAATGAACTCCATCGATATCGTAATTACGCACCACATCCATAATTACCGAAATAATGTATTCCCGCACTTCCGGAAGGCCCGGATTGAAGAGTTTTTTACCCCCATAGGTGAAAAACCACTCTGGTTTTTGTTTGGTAATGTGTTTGGCGCTGGTATTTCTGTCAATCAGGTCAAAGGTGGCACGATAAGGGTTGAACCAGGCGTGCAATTCCATTCCTCTTTTATGTGCTTCGCTGATGGCAAACTCCAAGGGGTCGTATAGAGGATCGGGAGCTTTACCCTGACTTCCGGTTAAGAATCTGCTCCATGGCTCTCTGCCTTTACTATAAAATGCATCTGCTGCTGGTCTAATTTGAAATAAAACGGCATTCAAACCGCTTTGCTGGTGATGATCAAGAATACGCAGCAGTTCGTTTTTTTGTTCTTCGGTGCTTAATCCGGGTTTAGATGGCCAATCGATATTGGATACGGTTGCAACCCAAGCTCCACGAAACTCCCGTTTAGGATTATTTTGAGCTTGAGCAACAAGAGAAGCACAACAAACGAATAACAAAAATAGCTGTAAGTATTTCCGAATCATGAAAGACATTTCTGCCAAAGATAAGGGAAATGCTAAAGCTCCAAATCTGATTTTTTGAACAGTCCAACTAACAAAGACTGTTCAAATCACCGGTTAAAACATTATTTTATATTTGCAGAAATAATCACCAACAAACTACGTTAATAAGGGAGCAATACAACATGGACAAGAATGATCAGCTTTTTGGCTCATTGATTTACTTATTTCACACTACTGGAATGCAGGGCTTAGGTAAATTGATGAACCCTGTAAGTCAGAAAATCGAGAAAAATTTGGATCAGGCAAAAGAAAGTATTGATATGCTCGAAATGCTGAAACAAAAAACTCAGGGAAATTTGAGTCCGGAATTAACTCGCTTAATAGAACAATTTTTAACAGATTTGCGCTTGAATTATGTAGATGAAAGCAAAAATCAGTAGACTATTTATTTTCAATTAAACTTATGGATATTCAAAACGCCTCAAAAAAAGACAACAACAAGATTTATTTCTTACTCATAGTCGTTCTAGCGCTTTTTGCTACAAACGGCATTCTCTTTTTCCGCAATAAAAAGGCTCAAGAGCAAGTGCTTAAGTTGAGTGATGAGAAAACACTCATGCAAACCGAGATTGATAAAATTGAGGCGGCATTAGATAAATCGAATAACGATTATGCTCTGCTGAGTGAAGACATGCAGCAGCAACAAGAACAGGCACGAGTTAAGATTGCGGAGTTGAGAGAAGCTTTGCGTAAAGGCGAACTGACTAAACAAGAATTGGGATCGGCACAGAAAGAAGTTGAAGAGCTTAAGCAATTGGTTAACCAATACTTTGCTCAGATTGAAGAACTTAAAAAACAAAATGCCGATTTAACCAATCAACGTGATAGTTTGAAAACCACGGTTGGTTCGGTAACAGAGCGTGCTCAATCTTTAGAAAAACAAAATCAGGAGCTGGATAAGAAAGTAAGAGCAGCAGCAGCTTTGAAAGCCATTGCACTTAAGGCCATTGCTCTGAAAGTTAAAAGTAGCGGAAAAGAATCAAGCGTAAGTAAATCAAGTACCGCTAAAAAACTCAGCATTGTGTTCAAATTGGTTGAAAACGAGTTTGCCGAAAAGGGCATGCACAATGTGTATATTCGGGTGGTTGATCCGGAAAACAATACCATCAACGGAACAAACGGAAACATCACGTTAGCTAATGGTGAAGAAGTCAATACCTCTTACAACACAGCCATTGAGTATGCCAACGATTCTAGGTTATACACCATTTCATGGACCAACCCAAATCCTTTTAAGAAGGGAATCTACTCTGTTTTGCTGTATGCAGATGGATTTTTAATGGGTAGCACCAAGGTAGAATTGAAATAGCACTGTTTAGTGTTCAGGTTGAGAAGCTTCAGTTAATAGCTGATTTAGTTTCTCAACCTGTTCAATAAGCGATGGGTATATTTTAGCGAACTTCTGACCGAATTCCGGCTCATCATTCTCCCACGATTTCTGTAAAATTTGCAATCCCAACCTAATCGGGGTTAAGTCGTTTTTGAGCTGATGTATTAGCGTAATCAAATTTTCTCTTTCCATTATCTTTAAAAAACAAACAGCTAGGCTGAACTGTGTGCAGATAACGGTTATTTTTGGAGAAAAGATATTCTACCCACAAAAAATTACTAAATAACTGGTTTTTTAGATGCTGGCGCTTGCGGTATCTACTTCACGATCTACTTTTTTAACCAAACCTTGAAGCACGTTTCCTGGTCCAACCTCAGTGAAAGAGGTAGCACCGTCTGCCAGCATGTGCTGCACAGTTTGTGTCCAGCGTACAGCACCGGTAAGTTGAGCAATTAAGTTTTGTTTAATAGCCGATGGATCTGTATACGGCTTAGCATCGATATTTTGATAAATAGGACAAACTGGGGATTTGATATCCGTATTCTCAATGGCAGTTTGCAATTCTGCACGTGCAGATTCCATTAAAGGAGAGTGAAAAGCACCACCAACATTGAGTTTTAAAGCTCTTCTTGCGCCTGCTTCGGTAAGTTTTTCACAAGCTTGGTCAATACCGGCAATACTTCCTGAAATAACGAGTTGTCCGGGACAATTGTAATTTGCGGGCACTACCACCTCGTCTACCTGAGCACAAATAGTCTCCACAACCCGATCTTCAAGTCCTAAAATTGCCGCCATGGTTGAGGGTTGTTCTTCACAGGCTTTTTGCATGGCATTTGCTCGAGCAGCCACCAATCGCAAACCATCTTCAAAGGATAGCGCCCCCGCTGCAACTAGGGCTGAAAACTCACCCAAACTATGTCCGGCAACCATTTCTGGTGTAAAACTTCCGCCTAAAACCTTTGCCAAAATTACCGAGTGCAGGAAAATTGCTGGCTGGGTAACCTTAGTTTCCTTCAAATCCTCATCCGTTCCGTTAAACATGACATCGGTAATACGAAAACCCAGAATTTCATTGGCTTTTTCAAAAAGCTCTTTTGCTATTTCCGATTGCTCGTAGAGTTCTTTACCCATGCCCACAAACTGAGCGCCCTGTCCTGGAAAAACGTATGCTTTCATATTAACTCGTTCTTAGTCTAAGCTTGAAGTTATCAATTTTAAAAATTCTGTACGGGTTCTATCATTTACAAATTCGCCCGTAAAAGCAGATGTAGTTGTTACCGAGTTTTGTTTTTGTACCCCACGCATGGCCATACACAAGTGTTTACACTCAATCACTACGGCCACTCCTGCCGGGTTTAACGTATTTTGAATACAATCCCTAATTTCGTTTGTTAAACGTTCCTGTACTTGTAATCGGCGGGCGAAGGCATCAACCACTCTCGGAATTTTACTTAAGCCTACAATGTGTCCGTTGGGGATGTAGGCAATGTGTGCTTTTCCGAAAAAAGGCAGCATGTGGTGCTCACACATCGAGAAAACCTCAATATCTTTTACCACCACCATTTGGCTGTACTCTTCTTCAAACATGGCACTTTTCAAAATCTCACTCGGTTTCACATCGTAACCATGGGTTAAGAATTGCAGTGCTTTGGCCACACGCTCGGGTGTTTTTAATAAACCATCGCGGGATGGATTTTCACCCAACTCAGCCAATATTTCCGAGTAGTGTCCGGAAATACGATCGATTGTTTTTTGATTGTAACGATCAACTTTCATATAGCCGATAGTTTCGTCTTCTTCATCTAAATGAAGGTGCTGAATGGGTTCCATCTGTTATGGGTTTAGGGTACTATTATCCGAAATATTCGACGTAATTATTTTCTGTTTCAAACAGCTTAATGGCATGCAATTCGGCACCATGTTTGGCAATTGGGGCTTTTAGTTGGTCCCAAATTGCGATAGCCAATATTTCAGTAGAGGCTAATTTTCCCTTCATGAAGTCCACATCCATATTGATGTTTTTATGGTCTAATTTGTTGACTACTTCTTCTAGAATAATTTTTTTTAATTCTTTCAGATCAATCACAAAGCCGGTTTCCGGATCAATTTCACCTTTAATAGTTACGTATAAATCGTAATTATGCCCATGCCAATTCGGATTGGCACACTTGCCGAAAGTTTCAGTATTTTTCTCTTGTGTCCAATCTTCACGATACAATTTGTGAGCAGCATTAAACCGTTCTTTTCGGGTGATATAAATCATTATAACATCAAATTAGCCTACAAATATAAGTTAAACTTGCTGAAGCCTTGCAAAAGAACACTTATGCTTAACTTTGGCTAATGGAAATTCTGCTGATTGCTGCCACTGCTCGGGAAATAGAACCCAGCCTAAACCACTTCGCGGTTAAGGAAGGGGATACTGCCTTTAATTTTGGTAATCACCGCATTCAATGCCTAATTACAGGCCTTGGCATGGTTGCTACGGCCTTTGAGTTGGGAAAGCACTTGGTCACAAATTCCTACGATTTGGTGATCAATCTCGGTATAGCAGGTAGTTTTGACCGCAATTTGGCTATTGGCCAAGTTTTACATATTACTGACGATAGCTTTGCCGATTTAGGCGCAGAAGATGGAGATCAGTTTCTAAGCATTGATGACCTCGGTTTTGGTCAATCGGTATACAAACCGCTTGATTTTGGGTTTAAACTACCCATACTAAACGAGCTGAATCAAGTAAGTTCCATTACCGTAAATCGGGTACACGGCTCAGACGGCAGCATTGCTAAAACTCTTACCAGACTTAGCCCGAAGTTGGAAAGTATGGAGGGAGCCGCTGTTTTTTATGCCTGCAACCAAGTTCAAATCCCTGCCTTACAAATCCGTTCGGTATCTAATTATGTTGAACGTCGAAATCGCGAAAATTGGAACATCGATTTGGCCATCAAAAATCTTAATGACTATTTTCTTCGACTCTTAAACGATTTGCCATGAAACTGAGTCTCGGATTTTCACCCTGCCCCAACGATACGTTCATCTTCGACGCCCTTATTCATCATAAAATTGATACCGAGGGCTTGGAGTTTGAAGTGTTTATGGATGATGTGGAAAGCCTTAACCAGAAAGCGTTTAAGTCTGAATTGGATATTACTAAACTGAGTTTTCACGCCTTTGCCCATGTCATTTCGAACTATGTTTTGCTCGATTCGGGTGCGGCATTGGGGTTTGGCGTTGGTCCATTGTTGATTTCGAAATCTGCTTATAGCATTGACCACATTCGGCAGCATGCAGATCTCAAGGTGGGCATACCTGGCAGGTATACTACCGCCAATTTCTTACTCGGTATTGCATTCCCATCCTTGCAGCATAAACAAGAACTTGTATTCTCTGCCATTGAACAGGAGCTTTTGCAAGATCAAATTGATTTGGGCTTAATTATTCACGAAAACAGATTTACTTACCAGGATAAGGGTTTGCTGAAGATTGTTGATTTGGGCGAATATTGGGAAAAGTTGACCGGTATGCCCATCCCGCTCGGCGGCATTTTAATGAAAAGAAACCATTCACACGAATTGCAGCAAAAAGTGAATCGGCTTATTCGGAATAGTGTTAAATATGCTTTTAAAAATCGGGAATCCGGACTCGATTTTATCCGATCTCATGCCCAGGAAATGAGTGAGGAGGTGATGTATCAGCACATCAATTTATACGTGAATGATTTCTCTTTAGATTTAGGTGAACAAGGGCGTAGTGCTGTTCAAGTTCTGTTTGATCATGCCGTAAAACAAGGCATTATTCCAGTTCCAGAAAACGCTATTTTTCTGAGCTGATTATAACTCTTCTTTTAACCGATTTAGGTTTTTTACGCTGAGGCTTGAAGAAATTGCCGATGCGATAGCCGAGATACTGATTACCGTAAGCACCACCCAAATGAAGTCGGTCCATTTTAAACTAACGGGGTAAGCACTAATCAATAAGCTAGACCCTTCATCCATTTTGATCCAGCCGGTTTTTTGCTGAAACACACAAAATACGGCTCCTAAAAGTAATCCTGCTAGGCAACCGATTAAAGCGATAAGCATGCCCTCGGTGAAGAATATTTGTCTGATTAGCCCCTTACTAGCCCCCATGCTGCTCAGTATGGCGATATCTTTCTTTTTATCGATTACCAGCATGCTCAACGAGCCAATAATATTGAAAATGGCAATAATGAGCACAAAGGTGAGAATGAGGAAGATGGCCCATTTCTCCGAATTCAGGATTTTGTAAAGCAACTCGTTCTGCTGAATCCGGTTTTTTACCAGAAAATCAGTCCCTAGTTTTTGTTTTAGGTCTTCTTGAAAATCAGCAGCATTTGATTCGGGTTTAAGCCGAATTTCGATTGCCGAAACCAATTCATGTTCACCCAGTAAGTTGCGGGCAAAAGTAATCGGGACCAAAATTTGATTATCAACCTCTTCCTGGGGCTGAAAAACACCTCCCGGAAAAATCGTGTTCATCGCAAACTCATCCGCAGGATTCAGACTATTGGTTTCACCCTTTGCGGGAGAATAAATTTCTATTGGTTGGAAATGATCACCAATATTGACGGCTAAATACGCTTGCACTGACGAACCAATAATGGCTCTGGGTTCACCGTTTTGTACCAATTTAAATTCGCCCTCAATCAGTGCGCTGTCTATTGTGCTATTGGACAGAAATTCGTCTGAAACACCTTTTATACTAGCGATATACTGACTTTTCCCATAACGGAGCAGCACTTTTTCTTGAACCACTTCGGTATAATTGAGCACCCTTGGATCTTGTTTAATCTCAGTAAATGTCGCCTCGTTCGGATTGAAAAACTTTCCTTTTGCAGGCTCAATCCTCACATCCGGGTTAATTTTATTGTACATTGACAAAATTGTGTCCTCAAAACCATTAAACACCGATAAAATGATGATGAGAGCCGCACTCCCAACCAAAATACCCACCATAGAAATCCCCGAAATAACGTGAATGGCATTCAGTGATTTTTTACTGAACAAGTACCTTTTGGCGATATAGAAAGCAGTGTTCACAGAATTTGGCTAAACTAAAAATGGGTTATGCTCTTGTTCAAAACTAATTCGTGTTTTGGGTCCGTGTCCGGGATAAACCATACAATCTCCCGGAAGGTTAAATAAATTAAAACGGATGCTATCCAGCAATTGCTGGTGGTTACCACCGGGCAAGTCGGTGCGGCCAATGCTTTGGTAAAACAGCACATCACCACCAATCAAAATATTAGCCAATTTGCTGTAAAAGCACAAGTGTCCGGGCGAATGCCCCGGAGCAAACAGCAAGTCTAGCTCCGTTTCTCCAAATTGAATTGTTCCACTTTCTTTAAGGTAATTTTCTGGCAGAGGCGAAACTTCGTAGCGAATACCCATTTGTGGGGCGTAGGCCGGAATTGCATGTAGCACTTCAAGCTCGGCTTGGTGGAATTCGGGCAATAAACCATAGAGGCTATGAACAAATTTATTACCTAGCACGTGGTCGATGTGGCAATGGGTATTCAGTAATTTAACTGGTTTCAGGCTATTTTCGGCAATGAAAGATGCCACGGCATTTTGCTCATCGCTGGTGTACATGCCCGGGTCGATGATTACACACTCCTTGGTATCGTCGAATAAGATATAGGTATTTTCCTGGTAAGGATTGCAAACGAAAGATTTTAATTGCATCATTAAACAAAGTTAATGATCCCATTCAGAAAACGCCTGCTTATCTTTGTATCGTAAAATGAAACAGACCCTGGTTTTTTACGATGGTTCATGCCGAATGTGCGTTGGCGTGAGCGGCTGGCTTAGCCGTATAGACAATAAGAAACAGTTTCGTTTGGAACCGTATCAAAATCTAGAAGTGCTGGCTCAGTATCCACAACTCAAACCCTCCGATTGTGAACGCGAAATACACATCATCACTACTGAAGGGAAAGTGCTCAAAGGTGCCGATGCTGTAATTGAAATTTGGCGAAAAAGTGAGCACCGGTCTTCCTTTTTAGCTCAAATTTTCCGTTTAGCACCTTTTATCTGGTTGGCCAGACCAATCTATCGTTTGGTTGCGATTATCCGAAATCGAATTTAGAGATACCGCTCTTTTAACACTTCTTGGTGGTGTTTCAAGTGACCTACAATAATATATACCAAGGCTCTTACCGAAACCTCATTGTTATTGGCAAGGCCTCTTCGTACCAATTCCTCCTCGTTAAAAGATTCGAAAAGGAACAGATTAGCCTTTCTGACAAGGGCAAATTCTTCTGCTAAACTTTCCAAACTACGTTCAGAATAATGGGAGTATTTCACGTATTCATTCTCGTCAAATCCAGGCAGATTTTGACTGTCGTTTCGTGCGAATCGGAGTGCACGATAAGCCATTATGCGTTCGGTATCTATAATATGCCCCAATAATTCTCTGATGGTCCATTTACCTGAGGCATAGGCGTAATTTTCTTTCGCTTTCGGAATACTCCGGATGAATGCCGGAAATTGCTCACCCTGCTGTTCCAATTCGTTCAAAACATCATCTTCTACCTTGGAAATATAGGGTCCGAAATACGAATTGAATTCTTCAGCTGTTGGTTGGTACATAGCTTAAATTGCTTTTTAAAATGATTCGAAAGGTTGCGCCCTTACCCACTTCGGATTCTTTGACAAAAACCTGTCCTTTATGGTAATTTTGAATAATTCTACGGGTTAGCGAAAGCCCCAAACCCCAACCTCGTTTTCGAGTGGTATATCCGGGTTGAAAAACCCGTTCGAATCGACTTCGTGGTATTCCCTTTCCCGAATCGGTAACATCGATGAATACCTGCTCTTTTACGAGGTTTTCAGTGATGTTAACTTCAATTTCGCCGCTTTCTTCAATGGAGTTCACCGCATTTTTCAATAAATTTTCTAGCACCCAATCAAACAATGGCACATTGAGCAGCGCTTCAACGCGTTTATCTCCGCTTACCTTAAATCTGATTTTATCGCTGCTTCTGAACTCGAAATAATCTACAAAATCACGAACGACTTTGTAAACCACATGACTTTCCAGTACAGGTTTTGATCCAATTTTAGAAAAACGTTCTGCAACAATTTCCAGACGTTTCATGTCGTTCTCCATCTCAAGGAATAACTGATCATCTTTGCCCTTGAACCGAGATTTTAGTAGTTCAACCCAAGCCATCATGGATGAGATAGGGGTACCTAATTGATGGGCTGTTTCTTTAGCTAATCCAACCCAAACCTGGTTTTGCTCTGATTTTCTTGCGGTGTTAAATACAAAATAGGCAAAGAGCAGAAAAATTGCAATCAGCGAAAGCTGTATGTAGGGGAACATTCGGAGCCTGCTCAACAGTACCGAATCTTTATAATATACCAATTGCTCGTTCTGTTGATCAAAGGAAGAAACCTGAATGCGTATCGGATCATGTTGATCTTTCATTTCTTGAAGCTGCAATTCGAAATAGGCAGGATCATACATTTTTTTATTTTTCACGCTATTTTCTGCTTCCAGTTTAATATTGGTTTTGGTACTGTCTAGCCCTTTCCAAAAAATAATTTTCCCTTTGGCATCCGTAACAATAGCCGGCACTTCCAAACTATCACGAACGGAATAAATAAACGTGACAAATTCATCGTTTACATCGGCAATTTCCAGAATCTTTTTATTACTCATGGCCCAAACCTCGGCCCGTGTACGTTCGGCAATGGAAATGTTTTTAACGAGGTAATTGGTATACCATAATGATGCCCCTGCAATCAGAATGGCGAAAGCCAGCAGTAAAAATTTAGATAGACGTTTTTGGGCGTAAACTTTCATTATTCAACTTAATTCAACAGCTTTCCCTCCAGGTCTATGCGCACACTAAATGGCTTCAGATAGGTATCCATCAGTACGGCTAGTTCGTAGCGGCTAATCGGGCGCTTGGCATCGTAGTCGTTCTTAAAACCGAATTCTGTTTTCCAGTCTTTTTCGATGACTTTTCTTAGTTCTTCGCCACGTGTGGCGGTATACATCAGCAAATTAATCGTCTCCTCAATACTTAATTTGGCTGAGCTATGATCGGCAAACCAAATCTGACTCCGGCTATAAAAAGCTTTCATCAGGCTTTTCAACTCTTCTGTTGATACGTTATTTTCGGACATCCAGAAGGCCGAATTGTTTTTTTCGGCTATTCCTCGATTCAACAGACCGCTTGCTGCAAGATGTTGGATTTTAATAAAATTGGTATCGCTGGGGAGTACATCGTTTAGCGGTATTAAAGACGATTTGTAATTCAACAGCTCACCTTGAATCATTCTTACGTTCAGATTTTTGGTATCTGTTTTAAAAAAGGCACAGTAGGCAGCGCTTGCACCGGCAGCCTGTCCGGCATGCAGTAATGAACGGATAGACTTTACATCGGGCACAAGAATCACATTATCCACCTTTTCAGCAATTAAGGAGCGGATGGGAAGCACCTGGCCAGAATCCAAAGCAGCAACACTGGTCCGGGTTATGGCTTCATTCCAGCCGGCTTTAACTATACCGGATGCAGGTGCAGTTCCTCCGGATAGGTTTAACAAACTGCGATTTGCACTGGCATCTACCAATACCCGTACGCTTAGTTTTTCACCATTACTCAAGCGAACTTGCCACCCATTTCCTGACTTTTTCAGCTCCCGAATAGCGGTATTGGGTAAGATTTCTAAGTTTTTTACTGTATCGCAGATGGCTTTTAATACGGTAGATAATGTGTCGGCAGCTAAACGAATATTGTCTTTAGTCGCAAAATCTACACCCTGTTTTTCACCGTATTTTTTTACTAATTCGGCCCAAATACCAGTTCTTGTTAGCGCAGGGTTGGTGTAATTTGTGTTATGGGATGGAAGGCTTAGTCCCCAATTGCTTGCGTCGCTAATAAGCAACGTTTTTACCCCCGATCTGGCCGACTGTAAACCAGTAGCAATGGCGCCGGGGCCATTACCCCAAACCAGCACTTCGGGTTTTTGCTTTTGCCCCAAGGCGCTATGCCCCAATAAGAGGAGCAGTACCATACAATTGCAGAGTATTCGCATCAATTCAAATGTTGTTCGTGAATTTAAGCTTTCTTTCGCTAAATTTATACTTCACCTAAACACACCCCATGAATCTGAAACTTAAAAAACAAGTCGGAATCGGGTTAATTGCGCTATTTAGCTTTTTGCTTGGAAGCCTTTGGGCTGGCAAAGCCGATGAAAATGCCATTACCATTTCGGTCATTCATCAGGCATCCAAAATACTAGGCATGAGTTTTACGGATGGAGAAGCCGATTCGATGATTTTGGAGTTAGACGATCAGCGTAAAAGCATCGCAGATTTACAAAAACTGAATCTGGAAAATGCTGTATCTCCGTCTTTAAAGTTTGACCCCATCCCGATAGGGTATCAGTTTCCGGATCAGACTAACGGTTTCAAGCTGGCTTCGGTTTCACAGGTTAATCTTCCGGCCAACAAAGACGACTTAGCTTTTTATTCCATCAGGCAATTGGCCGAGTTGATTCGTACTCGAAAAATAAGCTCTCAGGAACTCACACAGTTTTACATCGACAGGCTTAAAAAGTATAATCCTAAACTTCTAAACGTAGTAACATTTACAGAGGATTTGGCCATGAAGCAAGCCAAGCAGGCAGATGCAGAAATTAAGGCTGGCAAGTATCGCGGTGTGCTACACGGCATTCCGTATGGCGTAAAAGATTTATTGAGTGTGAAAGGCTACAAAACCACCTGGGGATCGGTTCCTTACCAAAATCAGGTGATTGATAGCGATGCAACGGTCGTTAAACGTTTGGAAGCTGCAGGAGCTGTATTGCTTGCAAAATTAAGTCTTGGAGAGTTGGCCATGGGCGACGTTTGGTTTGGTGGAACCACTAAAAATCCTTGGAACATTACTCGGGGCTCTAGCGGTTCATCTGCAGGTTCTGCTTCTGCGGTTTCTGCCGGATGCTTGCCTTTTGCCATAGGTTCAGAAACACTAGGTTCTATCGTGTCGCCATCTACCGAATGTGGAACTACCGGCCTTCGCCCAACTTTTGGCCGTATTTCTAAAACTGGGGCAATGGCTTTAAGCTGGAGTATGGACAAACTGGGTCCAATTACCCGTTCTGTGGAGGATTGCGCCATTGTTTTTCAGGCAATTCAGGGAATTGATGAAAAAGATCGGAGTACCATTGCGGCTCCTTTCAATTACGATGGCAGAAAAACCATGAAAGGCTTAAAAATTGGTTATTTAGCTAAAGACTTTAAGAGAAGGTATGCCAACAGAGCCAATGATTCCCTAACCCTGGTTAAGCTTAAAGACTTGGGCGCTGAATTGGTGCCGATTGAATTACCCGATTTGCCCTATAACGCCATCACTATTGTGCTAAGTGCCGAGTGTGGGGCTGCATTTCAGGAATTGGTGATTAGCGGTAAAGACGATTTGATGGTTCGCCAGGGTAAAAATGCCTGGCCAAACACCTTCCGGGCAGCACAGTTTATTCCGGCTGCTGCTTATATCAATGCAAATCGGGCTCGTAGTATTCTGATTGAGCAATTGAATCAAAAACTAAAAGGTATAGACCTGTATATCTCTCCGGCATTTGGCCCCAACCTAACGGCTACCAATTTGAGCGGCCATCCGGCTTTGGTTTTACCAAATGGATTTAATTCGCGTGGATTGCCAACGAGTATTACCTTTATGGGTCAGTTATTTGGTGAAGGGAAATTGTTGCAAGCGGCTCAAGCTTACCAGCAGGCTACTGATTTTCACCTAAAGAGGCCAAGTATGGCATTTTAATCATGGAACACATCAACGAAGTATTTGCTGCACAACGCAAGCGTAGTATTCAGCAGCGTTTAAGCTCGGCAGCCGAGCGAAAAGGTAAATTAGAAAAGCTGAAACGAATCATTCAAACCAATGAAGAGCTGATTTTTAAGGCATTGGCCGAAGATTTACGCAAGCCAGTTTTTGAGGCAGCACTCACAGAGGTTTACTTTGTGTATGGTGAGATTGATTTTGCGATCAAAAATCTGTCATCCTGGATGAAACCGAAACGGGTATCGCCAACTTTGGCCAGTGCCCTGACCAGAAATCGAATTTATTACGAACCTAAAGGCGTATCGTTAATTATTTCGCCTTGGAATTATCCTTTTCAATTACTGATTTCTCCTTTGGTATCTGCCATTGCAGCTGGCAACTGTGCGGTTTTAAAACCTTCAGAATTAAGTCCGGCTACGAGTAAAGTATTGAGTCGATTGATTAACGAAAACTTTGATCCGGCGGAAATCATTTGTTTGGAAGGGGATGTGACTATTTCACAAGCACTGTTAAAACTACCTTTTGATCATATTTTTTACACCGGAAGTACCCAGGTTGGCAAAATTGTAATGGAAGCTGCTGCCAAGCACTTGGCCTCGGTAACGCTAGAGCTTGGCGGTAAATCGCCTGCATTGATTACCGAATCGGCTAATTTGGAACGGACTGCAGAAAAAATTGTGTGGGGTAAATTTCTGAATGCCGGACAAACCTGCATTGCACCCGATTATGTTTTATTGCCCGAACACCAAGTAAATCAGTTTGTGGATTTGCTTCAGCACTACACTCAAAAATTATATCAACAGGGTGGAAAGTTGAATAAATCCGTTTATGGAAAAATCATTAACGAACGGCATTTTAATCGCCTTAAAAATTTAACCGAAAACGCGGTTGCACAGGGAGCCAAAATCGGGTTTGGTGGCGATTTCGAATCGTCTGATCTGACCATTAGTCCAACTGTATTAACCAATGTATCTCTAGAATCGGGATTGATGCAGGAGGAGATCTTCGGTCCGATTTTACCGGTAATTAGCTATACAAATCTGGAAGATGCGATCGCTCTAATCAATGAGCGTGACAAACCATTGGCGCTTTATATTTTTGGCAATGAAAATATAGCTGAGGAAATTATTAGTCGGACTTCAGCCGGTGGAACCGCCGTCAATGAGGTGCTGATGCACATCAGCAATCCTAATTTGCCATTCGGAGGTATTGGTCCGAGCGGTACCGGTAGTTGCCACGGTTTCTATGGCTTTAAGGCGTTCTCCCATGAACGCTCTGTGCTTTTCCAAAGCAAAATCGATATGAGCAGCTTGGTTTACCCACCATTCAAAACGGGTCTGTTGAAATGGCTTAAGAAACTTTTTTAGACCAACATGAACGACCACGACTTAGAAAAATTAAAATATCCCATTGGTAGATTCCAGCCTTTAGATAGTGTTGATGAAAAGCAAATCGAACAATGGATTTCTGCACTTGCTGATTTTCCTGGTCGCTTGGCCAATTTGGTTGCTAATTTAAATGATCAACAATTGAATTTGGTCTATCGTCCGGGAGGGTGGTCAATCCGACAAGTTATTCATCACCTGGCAGATAGTCACATCAATGCCTATGTTCGTGTAAAGCTAGCTATTACTGAAAATAATCCCCACATCCGACCCTATGATGAAGCTAGTTGGGCCGAATGTGAGGAAGCCAGGTTAGGGGATATTGCGGTTTCTCTGGCATTGTTAGCTAACCTCCATCAGCGGTGGGCCTTGTTTCTCTCAACGTTAAAGTTTTCTGATTTTGAGCGAATCTACTTTCACCCGGAACACCAAAAAACCTTTAATCTGAAATACTTATTGGGCCTCTATGTGTGGCATGGAGAACACCATTTGGCACACATTTCCGGAACGCTAGAGAGGCATCATTGATCAAAGTACATTGAATAAATTGTACTCTAAACGAACCAAATACATGTTTCTCCCGTTCCGAGACATGTTACTCCACAATTGCAAACGTTGTGCAATGTCAATTCTCATCTTGCTGTTGATGATGAATTGAACTGCCGGAACTACCTCCATCAAATGTTGATTTGTGCCAATATTTGATCTGCCCAACAATTCCAGATAAACATTAATGTTCGTTTGTTTGTAATCTCTGTAAACTTTTGGGTAGGTGAGTAAGCCGCCAGAAAAGGAATAACCAATGCTTTCCTTAGCAAAATTGTTTGGGAATAGATTACCGCCCCGGTTATCCAAAGCCCTGTTGTAATTTACCGAACCTGATAGCGCCAGTTTGTGTAGCAACTGCGTAAAAACCACTCCGGCTTGCCACCCGGTATTGTTTCCCTCCAGGTTTATTTCTTGAAAAAGGACTGGATTATTGCTGGATGCATATTTGGCATAAAGCGCTCCACGGAAATGCCTGTTGGTACTATCAATACTTAAAAAGCGGTATTTAGCATAGGCACTCCAGCCCTCTGCCTTATAGCGGCTTTGGAAAAAATCAGAGAGGTAAGCCGTAGCATGAACCATCAGGTTTTTATGCAGCCCTAACATTAATTCAGGAATTAACCTGCTTTGGTAATTGTTTTCGAAAGCACCTTCTTGTGTCATTCTCAGACCAATTCCATCTTTGGGCATGTTGCTTGCTGGCTCGGTAGAAACGTACAATTCCTGTGCAGAACTTGCAAAGCTGAAGGCTAGTGAAGCCAGTAGTACAACTAACTTTTTCATTGGTCTATAAGGTAACGTGATAGGTTCGGGTTGTGCCCATTACACCGGTTCGGTAACAATCGAATTTGGTTTCGGCCGACCATTTCTTAAAATCTCCGGCAGGGATAAAATCTTTATCCAATACGGTTAAGCGGACAGGACCATTCAAGGTTTTATCACCGACGTTCATAAAATGGTATTGACTGTTTCCGTAGGTATAATGGAAATTATCGCTAACCTTCAATTGGTCGAAATTAAACACTACAACCAATTTACTGACAGAAAATCCTGCATCTTTTACCTTTTTCTTGATTTGATCCAGATTAACGTTTTTCCCCTTTTTAAAGGAAATCTCGTACACGTTTTTGTTTAAATCGGGTTCTACGGTAGCTACAAAGTCGATGGTTTTCATCGCTTTTTCCGTAGCCAATTGGCACATGGAGCAGGTTAAACCACTTACCTGAACTTCAGCCTTAATAAATTGTGCGCTACTAACTTGAGCAAACAGAATTAAAGTGACAGCTGTCACTACAAATTTTAAAGTTTTCATATTTTTTGATGTTAATGAATAAGACTACACCAGGCTTTCGCCTACTAGATTTACTTCTGGTTTGTAAATTCAGTACATCAAATTCTGAAAACGCAGTTTTTTATACGGAGATCTGTGCCTAATGGCGGAGGGTTTGTAGCTAGAAAGGAATTAAATTCTTTGGTAGTTAGCAAGTGATTTTCAGCACGGAACCTGACGGTTTCGAATAGTTGAAAAGACTTAACAGCGGGAATTTTACTTACACTTACCGAAGCGTAATTGTCCTTAATTTTAATGCTGAGCTGTTGATTTTTACAGCAGTTATCTTCAGCGCCTTTGCTTGTTGAACAGCAAGACTTTATTTTTTCGGCATTAACCTGAATTAGAGCCAGCTTTTTGCCGCAAAAATGCAAGTTCACATTCATACCACTTGCACTTGTTAAATACAAGCCTAGTACTAGGAATATGAACATGCGCTTTATCATAGTGCAAATATAACAAGAAATAAAAACACCCTGCCAAGCCTATGATTGCAGGGTGCTTTAGAGTATTTAACCGGCGTTTCTTTTTGCTTCTTCTTTCAGTTGTTCATTTGCAACAATCACAATTTCGACTCTTCTGTTTTTTGAACGGCCATCTTCGGTCGAGTTATCTGCAATTGGCTCGTTCTCTCCTTTGCCCTGGGTGTTGAGTCGGCTGCCAGCAACACCTTGATTCATCGCAAAAGTCTTAACAGCCTCAGCACGTCGTTCTGAAAGTTTTGCGTTATAATCATCACTTCCCGTATTATCGGTATGACCAATAATTAACACATTGGTTTCAGGATTATCTTTTAGTGATTTAGCCAGATTTTGGATATTACTCATTGCAGCTGCTTTTAAATCTGATTTGTTGACATCGAATAAAATGCCCGAATCAAATTTTACGATAATGCCTTCGCCTTCTCGAATAACCTCTGCACCTGGAATGGTTTGTTTCAACTGTTCTGCTTGGCGGTCCATTTTACGTCCAATAAAAGCACCTGCCGTTCCGCCAATTGCACCGCCAACAATTGCACCAACGGCTGTATTGCCTGCTTTTTTACCAATCAATGCACCAATGGTACCTCCGGCTACTGCACCCACAGCCGCTCCTTTTTGTGTTTTAGTAAGTTTAGAACAATTTTGAAATGAGGTGCAAACGATTACCGCCACTAAAACTGTACTGATTAATTTCTGCGTTCTTTTAAGTTTCATAAGGATAAAATTTAATGCTTTCTTTATGTCAAATTATATGCCAAAGCCCTAAATCAGGAAGCTTTTACCGATATTAAACGCATGAATACTGCAAATAGTGTAAGTATCTTAGGCTGTGGCTGGCTTGGTTTCCCGCTAGCCAAGCACTTGCTGAGTTGTGGTTTTGAAGTTAAAGGCTCTACTACCAGTGAGCATAAGATTAGTCAGTTTCAGGAAGCAGACATTGTGCCATTCTTATTAATGGTTACCGAGCAAAGCCAACTGGATACCGAATTATCTTGTTTTTTACAAGCTGCTACCTGGATTATTGCCTTGCCACCCGGAAGAACGCCCGACAAGCAATTGGCTTATCGAAATTTATTTTCCGTGTTAGCACAGGCCATACCGGCTTCTAATGTACAGCACATCATTATGATTAGCTCAACTTCGGTTTATGGAGACCATAATCAAGTCGTAGATGAGCAAACGCTTCCCCAACCAACAGAAGAATCGGGAAAACTCTTGTTGGAAATGGAAACCAAGCTTGCTGCTTGGTCAATACCGTACTCCATTCTACGGCCGGGTGGCTTAATTGGTCCAAACAGGCATCCCGGCAGGTTCTTTGCCGGCAAAAAGGCTATACCGGATGGATTGGCTCCAGTAAACCTCGTTCATTTGGATGATGTAATCCGAGTGATTCAACTGGTAATCGAACAAAAGTCCGAGGGTATTATAAATGTGGTTGCTCCTACACATCCCACTCGGGAAGAGTTCTATACCCTTTCTAGTGATCATCTTGCGGTAGAAAGACCCCAATTTTTGTCAGAAAAGCATTCTTGGAAAGAGGTGGAAGCCAATTGTCTAAAAGTAATGGGTTATTCCTTTATCCACCCCGATCTCATGCAATTGTACTGCTAATTTATCCTCTTAGTCAAATCTCACCACACCTTATACTTATTAGTTTAAATTAAATAAATTTAAATACAGATTAATATAGTCGCTTAATTAATTATTTTTGTATCGCAAACGATTAATTAATAGGTGATTGTTCCACAGCGCTATTTGGAGAGAAAATGGTCTTATGTAAACCTGTATGGTTTACTCTTGGGCTTTATTATTGGTCATTGTATCATCCTGTTTACTACGCTTTTTACTGCCGATCCCATTAGTTTGAGCAAAAGTGCGGTTGTATTGGTTTTCAGTGTGCTCATATCTGTAGCTATCGCAAATGCATTTTTACTGATGGCAAAATGCTTAAATAAGCATTGTACTAACAGCAAATGGCTGATTTTATTTTTTTATGCTATTTGTATGTTGGGTATGTTGGTTGGAACACTACTCAGTTTTGGAGTATTACGTGTTTTAATGGATGTTCAGTTTAGTTTCAAAGAGCAGTTTAATTTGCTTGGAATTAATCTCTTAATATCGATTGTGGTCAGTTCGAGCGTTTTGTTATACGAATGGCAAAGATCTTGGCATCAATCCAGAAAAATGAAACAGGAAATAGAGCTGATTAAGCTTAATCGTTTGAAAAAACAAGCTGAACTGATGACCTTACATGAGAAAATCAATCCCCACTTCTTGTACAATTCGCTCAATGCAATTGCTGGTTTAATCTGTGAAGATGCATCTAAAGCTGAAACCATGACTTTAAAATTGGCACAACTGTATCGCTACAGCGTAAGCGGGTTGCCTGAGAATTTTTCAACCATTCGTGAGGAGCTGATTATTTTGAAAAATTATTTAGAGATAGAACAAGTTAGGTTTGGAGATGCCGTGCGGTTTGAAATGCATTGTGATAAGGATGTGCAGGATTTGAGTATCCCTCGTTTTCTATTACAGCCCATATTGGAAAATGCAGTTAAACATGGTCGTTCAAACACGTTGAGGGAGGCCCGGGTGAGGCTACATATCGGCTTAACTAGTGGTGCAATTTCAATTGCTGTTTACGATAATGGGCAGGCATTTCCGGAAGAGATCAAACTAGGTTATGGATACAAAAGCACCTATGAAAAACTCAAGCTCTTATATGGGCATAATTACGAGCTCAAATTTGTGAACAGCCCCCAAAAACACGTGTCTATTGTACTACCCCTTTTATCCACTTCAGAATTAACCACAGTTTGCTAACCGAAATTATGATTATCCCAAAAAAATTCATTTCTTCTCATTGGTTATATATCCTTATTAATTGCATTCTTATTGGTCTAGTATCAGGTGTTGTACTTTCAAGTTTGCACCTTGTAGTGTATGGCTTGTCCTGGAAATCCATTTCAGGGATTTTGATTTTTTGTTTGTTTCATGCTTTTGCAATGGCTTATTCCATAGCTTTTTATACCGAAATACTTAATCGACAAATTCGGTTAAAATGGATTAAGGTTCCAACACTTTTTCTACTGGGCATTGTAGGAACGGCATTAGCTACCGAGCTAGCCTATTTCGTAAATGCGGCCATCTATCGTATTCCTAATCAATTTTTTGACCACGGTACACAAACTCTCATTAATTTCAGCATCAGTATCATTATTAGCGCTCTAGTGTTGCTTTATGAATCGCAAAACATAACTTACCGTAATCATTTTCAGAAGCAAGAAATAGAAATTTTACGCTTAAAACAGTTGAAAATAAAAGAAGAGTTGGAGGCGCTCCAATCACGAATCAATCCCCACTTTTTGTACAATTCATTAAATACCATTGCAGCCTTGGTATACGATAGGCCACACCAAGCGGAGGATTTAACCCTGAAACTTTCGCGATTGTTTAGGTACAGTATCAATTATGCTCAGCAAAACTTTGTATCGGTGAAGGAAGAGATCGATATGATATGTGTTTATTTGGAGATTGAAAAAATCCGCTTGGGCGATCGACTCCAGTTCAGCATTAGTGTTCCCCCTGAATTGAACTCCCAAACCATTCCTCGTTTTCTGCTTCAGCCGCTCGTTGAAAATGCATTTAAACACGGATTGACCAATCAGCCTGAAACCGGTGAGATTAAAATTGTGCTAAGTAGAAAAGATAATTTTTTAGTAATTGATATTTACGATAATGGGCAAGGTTTTCCTCAGCAGGTGAATAGTGGACAGGGCTTTCACAATACTTACGAGAAATTAGAGTTATTATTTTCTAAACAAAACTATGAATTTAAACTACTTAGTCAGCCTCAGAAACACGTGCATTTGGCCTTGCCACTAAACAATCAGATGATTGACTTGGGTGTAGATCAGGTTTGGCAAAGATTTTGTTAAACAACACAATGGAGTTTGTGTTTTTAAACTCTGAAAACTTTACACAACATGAACCTATTAAAAACAATTATTGTGGATGACGAACTCATTGGTACGCAACGCTTGAAACGGCTGCTTGAACCTTACCAACTATTCGATATTGTTGCCGAAGCTAGTAACGGTAAGGAAGGTTTTGACCTAATCGAAGAAATGCATCCCGATGTTATTTTTTTGGACATTGAAATGCCAATCATGAACGGCTTTGAAATGTTAAAATCTTTGAGATACAAACCCAAAGTAGTTTTTACTACGGCTTTTGATCAGTATGCCATTCAAGCTTTTGAAGAAAATTCTATCGACTATTTACTCAAGCCCATTGAAAAAGAACGCTTAGACCTTACCGTCAAAAAACTGCAAAGCTCAGCTCCATTCGCTCCAGATATGCTAGCCATACAGGAGTTGATTGATGCCATGCGTCCGAAAAAAGAATTGAAAACACTCACTGTGCGGCTGGGAGATAAAATCATGCTGATAAAATTGGACGACATCTCTTACATTGAAGCGGAAGATAAATACGTTTTCTTGCATGTTGCAGAAGGAGCAAGCCATCTTACCGATTTTACCATGGCCTATTTAGAAGAAAAATTGCCCGAACAGTTTGTGCGTATTCACCGTAGTTTCATCATTAACAGCGATCACATCAAGGAGATTCGAAAGAGTTTTAACGGCTCTTTGGTTTTCATGCTAAACGACAAAGACCTTAGCAGATTAAATTCCAGTCGGTCTTATAGTGCCAACTTGCGAGAACGCTTTGGCATTTAGTAGCCGTACTTATCTTTCCAAAGCTGTTTCAGATACTCACGGAGTTTTTGCTCTGCCGAGTTCTTGCCAGGGGTATATAATACCGTCTTTTCTAAGGATTTGGGAAAATATTCCTGATCTGCGAAATTCCCCTCGAATGCATGTGCATATTGGTAATTCTTCCCATAATCCAAATCTTTCATCAAGCGAGTGGGTGCATTTCTTAGGTGCAATGGCACTGGCAAATCCCCGCTTTGTTTGACTACTTCTTGAGCCCTGTTAATGGCTTCATAGCTAGCATTGCTCTTGGGTGAGGACGCCAAATAAATAACCGTTTGAGATAAGATAATCCTAGACTCGGGCCAGCCGATCATATTTACCGATTCAAAGCAGGTTTTAGCCAACAGCAATGCATTGGGGTTTGCATTTCCGATATCTTCAGCAGCTAAAACTAACAGTCTGCGGGCAATGAATGAAGGATCCTCACCGCCTTCTATCATGCGTGCCAGCCAATATACTGCCGCATTGGGGTCGCTTCCGCGGATGGATTTGATAAAAGCCGAAACGATGTCGTAGTGTTGCTCCCCGGCTTTATCGTACATGGCCATGTTTTGCTGCACCAAACCCAACACCAGTTCATTGCTAATTGTTATCAACTCTCCTCCCACGGTTTGAACCACCAATTCCAAAACATTCAATAGCTTGCGGGCATCTCCGCCCGAAAGCCGTAAAAGCGCTTCGCGTTCGTTGATGGTAATTTTTTTCTTGCTGAGGTATTCATCTTTAGCTATAGCCTGATCCATCAGCTCCGTTAATTCATCGGCAGTTAAATGTTTGAGTACATACACCTGGCATCGCGAAAGCAAAGCCGAAATCACTTCAAATGATGGATTTTCGGTAGTGGCACCAATTAGGGTTATTAATCCGCTTTCTACCGCACCTAGTAGCGAGTCTTGCTGCGATTTTGAAAACCGGTGAATCTCATCGATAAACAAAATAGGTTGGTTTGCATTTTTTTCTTCAATCCTTTCGGCCTCATCAATAATAGCTCGAATATCTTTTACTCCCGAGTTGATGGCACTTAAATTAAAAAACGGGCGTTCTAATTGTTGTGAAATGATATAAGCAAGTGTGGTTTTACCTACACCCGGAGGCCCCCACAGCAAAATGGATGGAATACTTCCTCCCTCAATTGCCTGACGCAAAATGGCTCCCGGACCAACCAAATGTTGTTGGCCGATATAGTTGGTTAAAGAGCTCGGGCGCATGCGCTCGGCTAAAGGTGGAAGGCTAGCCATAAGGAGTATAAAATCAAGAGGTAAAATACATGCTTAAAATTAAAACAAAAACATTGCCCATGCGGCTTATCTGTTTAAATTTACGTTTCTTATGAACCTATTCCAGCCAAACTTGCTCCCCAACTTTCGTATTCTTGCTTTTCTGCTTTGGCTGCCTTCGGTGGTATTGGCTCAACCGCAAAAAAATCAGGTTAAAGCCAACAATGGAGAAGTTAAATCTTACTTTCTGTTAAAACTAAACTTAGATACCGATCCGGTTGATTTGCAGAATTATTTAACAAATCACCGTTTTAAAAAACAGTTCGAAATCTTTTCTACAGCGTATTCTGGCCGAATTTCCAAATTGAGCAGTACGCAGTCGCAACTGGTTAAATGGGCAATCACCGCCGCCTTGGAGGGCAATCTAGATCAAAGTTTACGGTCTTTCAAACAGCTGGCTACTAGCTCTACAATCCGTCAGGATGTGTTTTTGAGCATTGAAATCTACCGGCTTATGGCTACTATAACCGAGTTAAAAGGAGATTTCGAGCAGTCGTCCAACTTGGCTCAAACGGCCTTAAATATCGCAATTAATGCTAATTTGGTCAATCAAACAGCTGAACTATACTTCCAGCTTGCCCGCACAAAATCTTTACAGCAAAACTATCAGGAAGCCGAAGAAATGCTGATTCAAAAAGCATTACCACTTTGCAGTAGATTAAAAAACGGCGAAGCCCTGGCTAATTGCTACCGCGAAATGGCCGATATGTATAGCCGAAGAGAATTGTTTTCGCAGGCCAAGTGGTTTTACCTGCAATCGCTCTCAACGGCTCGAAAAGCCAAGTACTCACCCGGAATAATTGGCGCATTGCTAGAATTGGGGCAATTTAAATACGAAACAGGGGAACCCGAACCCGCTACCAAAGATTGGTTGGAAGCCGAAAATACAGCTATCATGAGTCACGATTTGCCTGCTTTGCTCAAACTTAAATTCAATCTTGCTTTGGCTTATCAGTCAGCAAAAAATCCTGTAGCCGCAGAAAAGTATGCCATGGAATACGAACAGCTGAAAGATATTTTACTGAACCCAACACTTTAGCAAGCCCTGCTAAAACGTATTCAACTAATTTTTTACTAATTGAAATTAAATTTTCTCCCAGGAGTAACAAAAAACCAAGCTTTTTGTCTGTATCTTGAGAACTTGAATGAAAACGCTTTGGTTTTTAACTATGGAGTTTAAATTATTTAAAGAAATGCTTAGAAGATTATTTTTAGGGGTATTTGTGATGGCCACCCTGGCCTGTACCGCTGATCCCAGAGTACGTGTGGAAGTAGCCGGTTCGTTGAATTTGAAACCGGATGCACAACAGGAAATTGTGACTAGAGAATTGATTGATCTGATTGAGAATTATCACTTTAAAAAAGTAGCAGTTAGTGATTCTATTTCAGCTATCATTTACGATAATTACATCAAAAGCCTGGATGCCGGAAGAAACTATTTCTTAAAAAGCGACATTGAAGACTTTAACCAATACCGTTTATCGTTTGATGACGATTTGAAAGCCGGTGATTTGAGCGTTCCCTTTTACATTTTTAACGTTTACATCAAAAGATACAATGAGCGCATCAAATTTGCGTTATCGCAAATCAACAAGCCATTTGATTTTACGGTAGACGAGCAATATATCTACGATCGGGAGAAATTGCCTTGGTTTAGCTCGGAAGAAGAGGCCAATCAACTTTGGACCAAGCGGGTAAAATACGATTTGCTAAACCTGAAATTAGCCGGAGGCGATGCAGCCAAAAACCTGCAAACCTTGCAACAGCGTTATGAAAATTTGGTTACCCAATCTAACAAAAGCAATAATCAGGATGTGTATCAATTACTCATGAATGCCTTTACCGAGAGTATTGATCCTCATACCAATTATTTTGTGCCCAACCGGGCTCAAGAATTCAATGAGGAAATGGCCCGAACCTACGATGGCATTGGCGCCCGCCTGCAATTGGAAAACGAGATGGTAAAAATCAGCGAAATTATTCCAGGTGGCCCCGCCTTTAAAGCAAAAACTCTGAATGTGAACGATAAAATTATCGCGGTAGCCCAAGGTAAAGACGGAGAATTTGTGGATGTAATTGGTTGGAGATTAGACAATACCGTTTCAAAAATTAAGGGCCCCAAAGGAACATTTGTACGTTTAAAAGTGATTCAAGCCGGACAGGAATTGAGTGCTAAGCCGGTGATCATCGAATTGATGCGTGATAAAATTGTTTTGGAAGATCAATCGGCTAAAAAAACCATTAAAACGGTTAAATCGGGTGCTAAAACCTACAAGATTGGCATCATCGAAATACCTGCCTTTTATGCAGATTTTAATGCGTACCGTGCCGGAGATCCAAATTACAAATCTACTACCCGCGATGTTAAACTTTTGTTAGACACTTTAAAAGCCCAGCAAGTGGATGGAGTTATTATTGACTTGCGTTCAAATGGAGGAGGCTCATTAATGGAAGCCATTGAATTAACCGGTTTGTTCATCAAAACTGGACCGGTAGTTCAGGTTAGAGATCGAGATGGGGTAGAAGTGAACGAAGACGACAATCCCGGAATTGCCTACTCTGGTCCATTGGGAGTAATGGTGGATCGTTTCAGCGCTTCGGCATCTGAAATTTTTGCCGGTGCCATTCAGGATTATGGCCGTGGAATTATTATGGGAACCCAAACCTATGGTAAAGGAACTGTGCAGCAACCCATTGATGTTTCGAGGCTGATCAGCCCAACTGATCGCTTAATGCTGCTTACCAAACAACAAGAAGAGGATGCTAAAAATTCGACAGTTTCACGTCAGTCTGCTCCACAGTATGGGCAAATCAACATGACGATGGCAAAATTTTACCGGGTAAACGGAAGCAGTACGCAACATAAAGGTGTTATGCCCGATATTCAATTCCCGATGATTTTCCCTGCAGATAAATACGGAGAAAGCTCTGAACCGTCTGCTTTACCTTGGGATGTAATTAAACCCTCTAAATACGTTCCTCTTGCCAACCTGAGTGAAGTTAAAACCAAACTCCTCAAGCTACACGAGCAACGCATGAAAAATTCGGATGATTATAACTACTTGTTGGACGATATCAAGGAGTTTCGTAAACGTGAAGATGAAAATTCGGTAAGTATTAGCGAAGCCAAGCTTAAAGCCGAGCGAGAAAGTCAGGAAACTAAAAACCTGGATCGTGAAAATAAAAGACGAGCTTCAAGAGGTTTGCCGGCCTTAAAGAAAGGCGAAGCCAAGCCGAAAGATGATTATGATTTTATTGAGGATGAGAGCCTCAAAATCATGGCCGATTTTATTCCTTACGTAAAAGCTTAAACGAAAAAGCCCTCAAGATTGAGGGCTTTTTTTAGGTTTCTGCAGTAAATTTTTCTCCAATCTGTTGTCGCCACATGGCGTAATAAAGTCCTTTTTCCAACAAGAGTTCGTCGTGTTTGCCCGCCTCTACAATCCGACCTTTTTCTAAAACAAAGATCCTATCGGCATGCATAATGGTAGACAAACGGTGGGCAATGAGAATGGTGATGTGATTTTTGAATACCGATACATCTCGAATGGTTTCGGTAATTTCCTCTTCGGTTAACGAATCTAAAGAAGAGGTAGCCTCGTCAAAAACCAACAGGTCGGGCTGCCTGAGCAAAGCTCTTGCAATGGATAGTCGTTGCTTTTCACCACCGGAAACTTTTACGCCACCCTCACCAATAACGGTGTCTAACCCTTTGTCGGCCCGAGCTAATAAAGATTGACAAGCTGCTTTTTGTAGCACCTCCATACATTCAGCATCGCTGGCGGTTGGGCGTACAAACAATAAATTTTCGCGAATTGTTCCCGAAAAAAGTTGGGTATCCTGCGTCACAAACCCAATTTTTTCTCGGAGTTCATCCAAGTCGATTTGTTCACTCGTTAAATCGTTATAAAGTACTTTTCCTGATAAAGGCTGATACAATCCGACTAAAAGTTTAACCAATGTGGTTTTACCCGATCCCGATGGACCTACGAAGGCAATGGTTTCTCCTTGTTGAGTTTTAAACGAAATTCCATTTAGGGCATTGCGGTTAGCGCTCAAGTGTTTGAAAGCCACATCTTGAAATTCTAAGGATTGAATTTGTCCTAAATTTTTCGGCTTTAGTGGCTTTTGTTCTTTAGGCATACTCAAAATTTTATGGAAATTACCCAAAGAAACTTCGGCTTCCCGCCAGGCAATAATCACGTTACCCAATTCCTGCAAAGGGTTAAATAAGAAGAAGGAATAGAACAAGAAGGTGAAGTATTTTCCTGCTGAAATCTCCTGATCAAAAATCAGAACCATCAATACTACCACCATGGCACTACGTACAAAATTTACTGTGGTGCCTTGCAAAAAGGCCATACTCCTTACGTATTTTACTTTTTTTAATTCCAGGCCTAAAATTTTGTATGTGGTATTGTTCAGGCGCTCAATTTCTTGTTTGGCTAAGCCCAAACTTTTCACCAGTTCGATATTGCGCAAGGATTCGGTAGTTGAACCAGCCAGCCCCGTAGTTTCTTTCACAATATTTTTCTGTACCGTTTTGATTTTTCTACTCAGCAACCAACTCGTTATGGCGATAATAGGTACGGCAGCAAAGTAAACCAAGGTTACTTTATAGCTTACATTGAGTGAATAAACCACTACAAATATCATCCCCACCAAACTGGTAAACAAAATACTGATGAAGGTGATGATAAATTTTTCGGTATCTGTACGTACTTTTTGTAAAACGCCCAGCGTTTCGCCGCTGCGCTGGTCCTCAAAGGTTTGGTAAGGCATTTCTAAGGAATGTTTCAGACCATCCGCGTACAGTTGAGCTCCTAATTTTTGTACAATGATGTTGGTATAATAGTCTTGCAGGTTTTTAGCAATACGTGACACCATAGCTGCACCCACAGCCAATCCAATCAGACCCAAAATACCCTGTATATAGCTTACACGATCCAGGCTGCCCCGCTTCTCCAAAAAGTTATCGACGATTTTACCCGTGATGTGTGGATCGAGCAGTGAAAAAATCATGTTGATGGCTGCCAGTAAAAGCGCCAGCATCAACAGGCCCTTGTAATTTTTTAGGTATTGGAATAGAATTTTCATCGTACTGCAAAAATAGCAAAGGGAATGAGGTATTACCTGCACTCCCTTTGCTTATGACGTTTAGATTACGGCAGATTAAACCGTCATGATATCTTTTTCTTTGTTTTCGGCTTCTTTATCAACTTTTACAATGTAGGCGTCGGTTAGTTTCTGAACTTCAGCTTCGCCGGTTTTCATCTCGTCGTCAGAAACTCCTTCGGATTTTAATCTCTTAATCTTTTCGTTGGCGTCTTTACGGATGTTGCGAATGGCAATTCGTCCCTTTTCAGCTTCTTCTTTAACTTTTTTCACCAAATCACGACGACGTTCTTCGGTTAATGGAGGTACATTTAAGCGGACAATGGTACCGTCGTTTTGCGGATTCAAACCAATATTGGCCTCCATAATTGCCTTCTCAATTTCAGGGATCAATGTTTTCTCCCAAGGTTGAACCACCAGTGTACGGGCATCCGGAGTATTTACATTGGCTACCTGGCTTAGTGGAGTTGGATTGCCGTAATAATCTACCATAATGCCATCCAGCATGGAAGGCATGGCCTTACCGGCACGGATTTTAGCAATTTCATTTTCACAATGCTCAATGGCTTTGTCCATGTGCAGCTTAGCATCGTCTAATACTTTTTTAATCAGTTCGCTCATAGTATTCGTATTCGAAAAGCAAAAATAGTAAAGCCCTACAGAATTTTAATTATTGGGCTTTATTTAATTTATTTTACAAGAGTACCCACCGGTTCACCTTTGGTTAGTTTCATCAAATTACCCGGCTTGTTCATATCAAATACAATAATGGGTAAATTGTTTTCTTGGCAAAGGGTGAAAGCAGTCATATCCATCACATTCAAGCCTTTTTTGTACACTTCGTCAAAAGAAATTTGATCAAAACGGGTTGCGGAGCTGTCTTTTTCCGGATCGGCGGTATAAATTCCATCTACACGGGTTCCTTTCAATACTACGTCGGCATTAATTTCAATGGCACGTAAAGAAGCGGCTGTATCTGTGGTAAAATACGGGTTACCGGTTCCGGCACCAAAAATCACGATCCGGCCTTTTTCTAGGTGACGAACGGCCCGACGACGAATAAAGGGTTCGCAAATCTGCTCCATTTTAATGGCTGTAAGTAGTCGGGTTTTACAACCTACTTTTTCTAGGGCATCCTGCAAAGCCATACTGTTAATTACGGTTGCCAGCATGCCCATATAATCTGCTTGTACCCGATCCATTCCGGCTTTTTCGGCACTTAAACCGCGGTAAATGTTTCCGCCACCAATAACAATGGCAATTTCTATACCTTCGGCATGAACGGCTTTAATATCTTTAGCATACTGGGCAACACGGTCAATATCAATTCCGTATTGTTTTTCGCCCATGAGGGCTTCGCCACTTAGTTTTAACAGGATGCGTTTGTATTTCATGATGCTGGGAGGTTTATCAAAAATAAAATAATTCTGTAAGCTTTACATAGGCTCAAAAAAAATCCCCGTCGGTTAGACGAGGATTTTAAATGAATTAAGCTCCCAATTGAACTCGCTTGAATGCGGTAACGGTTAATCCTTTAGCTACACCGTCTAAGAATTGTGCGATTGTTTTTGACGAATCTTTCACGAATTCCTGATTCAATAAAGTAGATTCTTTGTAGAACTTGTTCAATTTGCCTTGAGCAATTTTCTCAACCATATCTTCTGGTTTACCTTCGGCACGAATTTGCTCTTTCGCAATTTCCAACTCACGCTCAATGGTACGTGCATCTACATCACCTTTATCAATGGCTACCGGGTTCATGGCCGCAATTTGCATAGCTACGTCTTTACCAGCTTCATCAGCGTCAGCTGCATTAGCGCTTAAAGCAACCAATACACCTAAACGGTAGTTACCGTGGATGTAAGCAATCACTTTTTCTCCGGTTACGGTTTCGTATTTAGAAACTCCAATTTTTTCACCGATTTTACCAGTTTGATCTAAGATCTGATCAGCTAATTTAGTTCCGTTTAAGTTTAAAGCGGTTAAATCTTCGATAGAGGCAGGGCTATTGGCAATAGCTAAATCAGTAATGCTTTCCGCGAAAGCGATGAAATCAGCATTTTTAGCAACGAAATCGGTTTCGCAGTTTACTTCTACTACTACACCACGTTTACCATCGGCAGTAGTTTTAGCAATTACTACACCTTCGTTTGACTCACGGTCTGAACGACTGGCAGCTACTTTAGCACCTTTTTTACGTAAATAATCGATAGCAGCTTCGAAATCGCCATTGGCTTCGGTTAATGCTTTTTTACAATCCATCATACCGGCTCCGGTTTGCTGGCGTAATTTGTTTACATCTGCTGCAGAAATTTGTACTGTAGACATATTCGTTATGTTTTTAAAAAATTGCGGGTTGATTATTACGTGTTGGTTTTGAAATAACTCGCAATAAAATAACCCGCAACTTGTAATGATTAATTATTCTTCTGTATTCTCGGCGGCCTCTGCTTTAGCAGTAGTTTTACGGGCACGTTTTGCAGGAGCTGCATCAGCTGCCTCTTCAGTACCTTCGTCTACTTTTGCTTTAGCGGCTGCACCTTCTTTATCTGCTTCTTCTTCTTTTTCACGTTTACGCTCATCTAAACCTTCCTGAATAGCTTTGATAATGATATCGGTGATCAGGGTGATTGATTTAGTTGCATCGTCGTTTGCCGGAATCGGGAAGTCGATGTTTGAAGGATCTGAGTTGGTATCAACCATCGCGAAAGTCGGGATGTTTAATTTCAAAGCCTCAGATACAGCAATGTGCTCTTTCTTAACGTCAACCAGGAATAATGCTGCAGGTAAACGATTCAAATCAGCAATACCTCCTAATAAGGTTTCTAATTTGATACGCTCACGCTGAATCATTAATTTCTCTTTCTTTGATAATACATCGAAAGTACCGTCTTTAGTCATTTTATCGATGTTAGACATCTTTTTGATGGACTTACGTACGGTTGCGAAATTGGTTAACATACCACCTAACCAACGCTCGGTTACGAAAGGCATGTTTACAGCTTTAGCTTGATCGGCTACGATATCTTTCGCTTGCTTTTTGGTAGCTACGAATAATACTTTACGGCCTGATTTCACGATTTGTTTAATCGCGGCAGCAGCTTCTTCTACTTTAGTTAAGGTTTTATTTAAATCGATAATGTGGATGCCATTGCGCTCCATGAAAATGTACGGTGCCATTTTCGGATCCCATTTGCGGGTAAGGTGACCAAAGTGTACACCTGCATCCAATAAGTCTTGATATGTTGTTCTTGCCATTGTTTGATCCTCCTGAAATTAACGTTTACTGAATTGGAAGCGCTTACGTGCTTTCTTACGACCTGGTTTTTTACGCTCAACCATACGGTCATCGCGGGTCATAATGCCTTTAGCTCTCAATGAAGGTTTAGTTTCCGGATCTAATTCAACAATTGCTTTTGCAATTGCTAAACGAACGGCTTCTGCCTGCCCTTTGATACCACCACCGGCAACGTTAACTTTCACATCGAATTTTCCAGCTGAACCAGAAACTTCAGTGCTTTGCATCACGATGTATTGCAATGGTAAGGTAGGGAAGTACTCTTTGTAGTCTTTACCGTTTACGGTAATGTTACCGTTGCCCTCGGTTAAGTAAATGCGGGCAACAGCAGTTTTTCTTCTTCCTGAAGTGTTTGTTGTTGACATTTCTTTTCTCCTTTAATTAAAGTTTAATGGTTTTAGGATTTTGAGCGGCGTGCGGATGCTCATTACCTGCATATACATACAGGTTTTTGTATAATGCACGGCCCAAACGATTTTTAGGTAACATTCCGCGAACGGCTTTTTCTACTACACGCTCTGGATGTTTTGCCATTAACTCCTTAGGAGAAATGAAACGCTGACCGCCTGGGTAGCCGGTGTAAGAAACATATTCTTTTTCATTGAATTTGTTTCCGGTCAGTTTTACCTTGTCTGCATTGATAACGATGACGTTATCACCGCAGTCTACGTTTGGGGTAAACGTAGGCTTGTGCTTTCCACGGATCATCATTGCGATCTTAGAAGACAAGCGCCCCAAAATCTCGCCTTGAGCGTCAACAACTACCCATTCCTTGTTAACGGTCTTTTTGTTGGCAGAGACAGTTTTGTAACTTAACGTATTCACTTGCTTTGATTTAATTAATTAAACAATTACTTCTTTCCTCGAAAAATGAGGACTGCAAAGATAGGCGAATTCGTTTAATTTTCAAATCATTACTGAGCTTTTCAAAAAATTTACGGTCAACGATTTAGGATATGTGAGTAAAGTCGGGGTTGAAAGCGCAATAAAATCCTTAAATTGAAGTTATAATCTGATGATTAACCTAATTAAATTGTTATGAATACAAAGAACTTTACTCTTGCAGGTATTGCCGGTGGTATTACCTTTTTTATGCTGGGCTGGTTGGTTTATGGTGTTATTTTAATGGATACCATGAAATCGTTTGCTGGCAGCGCCACGGGTGTTGACCGTGGTGAAGACATGTTACTTTGGTCTATATTTTTAGGCAATTTGGCAACGGGGTTTTTACTTTCTTTCATTTTTACCTGTTTGGGCACCATCAATAACCCCACTGCGGGTGCCAGGGCTGGTTTTTGGATTGGATTATTAATGGGAGCCGGATTTGACTTCACCCTCTACGGCACCAGTAACATATCTACCTTAACTGGCGTGTTAATCGATATTGCGGTATTTGCAATTCTTACTGCACTTACCGGCGCTGTGGTAGCCTGGGTTATTGGTAAGGCTAAAGCTTAATTTGCCCGCCCTATTTATAAACCATCTCCGTTTTTATAAACTGGACTGATGCTTACTGGCAATTTGCCTTTGGCCGAAATTTGACCAGAAATTACCTTTACTGCCGCTTTTTGCAGTTCATCGCTGTTTTGGTAATTCATTACTAGGCTTGCGGCGTTTGCTAATCCCGGTAGGTTGATGAGCGTATACGGGTTGGCAAACACGGCAATTACCGAGTTTTTTTGTGCCATTTCTTGGACGAATGCAAGTACTTCAGGGCTAAAATCCAATACCGGTGCCGGTCTTTTTCGTGTATCGTGAATGCTGATAATGAGTTGCTCATTCTCGGTTATAGCTTGGCGAAGGGTATTGATAGTTTCAATACCAGCCTGCTTGTTTAAGTTTAAGAGTTGGCTGTTGGGGAACTGTTTTTGCAAGTCGGTTTGAAATACAGTGGTGTTTCCTGTGCCTATGCTCAATATTTTTGTTGGGTTACTTTTACCGAGCGATTCGATACCTTTTTTACTGTTCAACAAGGTTACCGCTGCGTCTGCCAAATGCTGGTTTAAGGCTTTTGCTTCTGGGCGATTCAATTGAGAAATTATGTGTTCGCTGGCGATTTTTTGTTCTTGGTGCAATCCAGCCCAGTATTTAGCGGCCAACACTTTTTTTACGCTTTGATTCACCTGTTCCCAGCTGATTCGTTTGTGTCGAATTGCTTTTCGAATTAGTTTGATGGCTCGTTTTGAATTTTCGGAGAGTTCAAGTACATCGTTACCGGCGATTAATGCCCTTACATCCGCTTCACCATCTGGGAAGAATTTTACCACTCCTTTCATTCCCATTGCATCTGAAAATACCAGACCCTTAAATCCTAATTCCGTTTTTAAAATGCCATTTACAATGGCTGGCGACAAGGTAGAGGGCAGGTTCGGTGTTTGATCTAAGGCCGGAATGTTCATGTGGGCTACCATTACGCCCGAAGCCTGTTTTTTGATCAGTTCTTTAAACGGAAACATCTCGAGCGTATCGAGCCGATTTTTATCGAAATTTAGTTGGGGAAGGTCATTATGCGAGTCTACATCCGTATCACCATGCCCTGGAAAGTGTTTTAAACTTACCAAGATGCCTTCATCCTGCAACCCTTTCATATAGGCAGCAGCTTTCTCTGCCACCCGGTATTTATTATCGCCAAATGAACGAAATCCAATAACTGGATTTTTAGGATTGTTATTGATGTCTACATCGGGTGCAAAATTGATGTGCATCCCTAATAACTGAAAATCTTTAGCCACTTCACGACCCATTTGTTCGATCAAAGTATTGTCTTGAATGGCTCCTAGAGTCATTTGATAAGGATAAGCAATCGTACTATCTAAGCGCATCCCCAAACCCCATTCGGCATCCATGGCAATGAGTAAAGGAACCTTGGCCTTTTGCTGGTAGTGCCGGGTAAGCACCGCTTGTCTGCCTGGTCCTCCTTGAAAAAAAACCAAGCCACCAATCTTTTCTTTTCGGATCACTTTTGCAATCGAATCCTCGTAAGCTTTACCCTTATCGGTATGGGCACGAACGAAGAAAAGCTGTGCAATACGCTGTTTGCGACTCAAACGTTTAAATACCGAACCGACCCAGGGTTTAGGTTGTTCTAAACTCTCAATAAAGGAAATTTTGGTTTGAGCTTGAAGGTTTTGCAAACTCAAGCAACACCCCAAACTGAGTATTAATAAGCGCAAGAAAGTAGATTTTTTCATAGTCAAAAGATCAGTCGGCAAGGGAAACGCCAATTAATTTTCCAATGCCAAAGGTAATAGCTGCTGCTGCTAAACCAAACAACACTTGTCTGCATCCAGAATACCAAACGTTGCGCCCGGTGAATAACGTGATAGCCGCACCAATGAGAAATAAACCAATACCACTCGCCAAAATGCTCAGCAAAATAGCTGGAGTGCCGCTTGTAAACATAAAAGGTGCTACGGGAATAATCGCTCCGCAGAAAAAGAATACGAATGAATAGCTGGCCGCTTCGGCTGCCGATCCTTTCAGCTCTTCAGCATTGATACCCAACTCTTCTTTTACCAGCACCTCATGCGCATGCTCTTTATCCTGCATAATTTCTGTTGCCATGGCATTTGCTTGTTCTTCGGGGATGCCTTTTGCCATGTAAATTAATGCAAGCTCTTTTCGTTCTCCTTCCGGATTGTTTTCCAACTCTTCCATTTCTATTTCCATTTGGTTCTCATACAACTCCTGCGAACTTTTTACTGAAATCCACTCACCCAAAGCCATAGAAAGTGCTCCAGCTAACATGCCCGCCAAACCTGCCAATAACACGCCGCCTTCTCCGGAAGTAGCCCCAGCCACCCCCATTACCAAACTAAAATTAGAAACCAATCCATCGTTACCTCCCAAAACTGCTGCCCTTATGGCATTTCCGCCCACAGAGCGGTGTCCTTTTTCAAATTTGGAGATATACGTACCAGCTTTGGTATTGCTTTGTTTTTCAAGTACCGAACGTAATATTTTTACATGATTTGTTTCGCTACCGCTGATCTGGAGTTTATTTTTTTCCTTAGTATGTATGACTGCTCTGGAAAGACCTTTCTCGGTATCCATCAGTACGCCAAGTACGTAATCGTATCCAAAAATTTTTCCAATCAGGTTGAAGGTTCTTGCCCTCCACGACGGTCTCAAAAGCTCTTCCGTAGCTATGCCAGCTTTGTGTGCAAAAACTTCAGCATGACTTCTCTCAATGGCCGCCATTTCTGTAAAAACACGAGCAATGGTTGAATCTTCTTCATGTTCCGCCAGTTTTTGGTAGAGATAGGCGGCATCAACTTCGGTTTGAACGCTGGTGTTTTTCATTTTTAGTGGATGTTTAGGGAACGGATATACAAACCGGTCACCAGTAAAATCAACAAAAAGTTGATGCTTAGGCTTAAAGAAATGCTGAAAAGCCACACCATAGCTGGATTTTGCATTCGTTTACCCAGCATTTTTCTAAAAAAGGTAATCCCCAATACATTGAGTAGGATGTAGCAGCTGATAGCGATTTTCCAAAGCATGATTAAAATAAGCGAATCTGATTGGCAATTACAAGCTTCTTTTTGTATGAAAAAGGGGACATTTTTTGTCTTTTGAGGACGGTGGGTTAAGAGCTAATCGTTCTAAATCATTCAAATCCCGAAAGATTTCGCAAATCAAGAGAGTTGGCACAAAAATTTCATCTGCTAATCAAACTAAATACACCAAAAATGAAAAAATTACTTTTTGTTTCCATACTAAGCCTTGGGTTTGCCATAGTGGCAAATGCCCAGCACATGCAAGCAGGTAAAGGTGCTTATTTTGGCTTTAAAGCCGGATTAAACGTATCTAATGTGATCAAATCTGGCACTTCAGATTTCAAGTCTCAGTTTAAGCCAGGTTTTGCCGCCGGAATTTTTGTGGATATTCCTATTGCTGAGACCATTTCTTTTGCACCTGAATTATTGTACTCTCAAAAAGGTTATCAAAGCTCCGGCAATTTGCTGGGCGGCGACTACAATTACAAAGTAACCACCAATTTTGTGGATGTGCCGTTATTGGCTAAATTTTGGCCAGGTTGGGAAGGTTTTACCGTTTACCTCGGCCCGCAGGTTTCTTTTCTGACTTCAACTACCGAGAGTTTTAAAAGTGGAACTACAGAATTCAGAACCACTATCGAGGAACGAAATAAAAATCTAAAAAAGAGCCTTGTTGGCGGTGTAATTGGTTTGGGTTATGAAGCAGGCGATCAACTCGGAATCTCCGCACGTTATGCCTTAGATTTTCAAAAAATTAATGCCGATGGAACCGCAGAAGTGCCTGCTTACAAAAATCAGGTAATTCAGCTGGGCTTAAGCTATCAATTCTAAGTTCATTACCCATCTACCTGTGAAAAAACCCGCTTTGGTTTTCTTAGCGGGTTTTTTCATGATTCATTCACCCTTTTTTTCATACTGCCTATCCCCTCAAAAGTGCTACTCGTCGCAAAAGGGTCCTTTCATTGTTCCTTATCGCGTAAAATTGCTTGATTAAACAACTAATTCTATGAAAACAATTGTCTTTAAACTGCTAAGCATTAGTATTGTAGGTTTGCTGATTAGCATGAGTGCTTGTAAGAAGGATAAAAAACCTCAAATTTCGCAATTAACAACTAATGAGATTACTGGATCAAACATTATTGAAGCTGCCGGTGGTGGCACGATTACCAATAACGGAGGTGCGGCAATTTCACAAACAGGTTTAGTTTGGAGTAGTACTAATGAAAACCCCACATTAAGTACAAATGAAGGTAAAACTCAGGAAGGCAGTCAAAATGATGTATTCTCGAGTAATTTAACACAATTAGTTGAGAATAAAACCTATTATGTGAGGGCATATGCAACCAATAGTGCAGGTACGGGATATGGAGCCGCAAGATGTATTGTTGCTGACATCGATGCAAATCTTTACCGTACAGTTAAAATCGGTTCCCAAGTGTGGATGTTGGAAAATTTAAAGACTGCTCACTTTAAAAATGGTACGCAACTAACGTATGAGCAGATTAACTGGACAAGTGTTTCCACGCCTGCTTTTTGTTGGTACGCAAATGATATTAATGATGCCAATACATATGGCTTACTCTATAATTGGTATGCAGTAAATGATGTTAATGGTTTAGCACCCGAAGGCTGGCATGTTCCAACTGTTCAAGAGTGGCAAGCCCTGATAACAGCGCTTGGGGGTGATGCAAATTCTGCTGGGGAAAAATTAAAAGAAGCAGGAAATGCTCATTGGCAACAATTTCAAGGCATTAATCCAACAAATGCTTCCGGTTTTACTGCACTTCCCGGTGGCTACAGAAGACACGATAATGGTGCCTATGCCACTTTGGGTCAATACGGACATTTTTGGGCTTTTGGTGAAGATCCGATGCTAGGTAAAATTTTCTTTAATCGACTAGATTATAACTCTAATATTTTCAACTCCTATACAGTGGATTACTTAGTAGGTGGTAAGCCAACAAAAAACTATGGTTTATCTGTACGTTGTATTAAAGATTAGTTATATCGATTTTATACAAAAAGCCCATCCAAAACGGATAGGCTTTTTGTATGTTAGAGTGGGTTATGAACTTATGAACAACCTCCCTGAGTACCGCAGTTCAGACATTTGTAGCAGGTACCTGAACGCACCATGATGTGTCCGCAGTTGGTACAAGCAGGGGCATCAGATTGACCACCGCCTGAGATGTCTAGTACAGGCTTCAAAGTTTTATCTGCTACAGTTACAGTTTCAGCAACCTTTGGGGCATCTTCAAACTTATTGTCCTGAGGGTTTACATCGGTATCCTGAATTTGAGGATTACCCAATACTACTTTTTTCTCAGTGATTACGTGAACTAGGTCTTGACGATCTAAGTATTCGTAACCCAGCATGCGGAAGATGTAATCGATGATGGAAGTAGCCGATTTGATATTCTCGTGTCCGGTTACCATACCTGATGGTTCGAAACGAGTAAACGTAAATTTATCTACAAACTCTTCTAGTGGCACACCGTATTGTAAACCTACCGAAACAGCGATGGCGAAAGAGTTCATCAATGAACGGAAAGTTGCCCCTTCTTTGTGCATGTCCACAAAGATTTCGCCTAAAGTTCCGTCTTCGTATTCACCAGTGCGTACGAAGATGGTTTGTCCGCCAACCGCAGCTTTTTGAGTGAATCCGGTACGACGGGCTGGCATGCTTTTCTTTTCTACCACCGATGACAACTGACGTTTGAAATGTGTATCGGTTGACTTATCCAAGATAGCACGAGCCGCTTCTAATACTTGCTCTGGAGTTAGATCGCTCAGTTTTACATTTGCTGCTTCGCCCAATACCTCTTCAACGGTATCCAATTGCTCCTCTTTGGTATCGGCTTTGGTTGATAAAGGTTGAGATAGTTTACAACCATCACGGTAAAGCGCATTGGCTTTCGTTCCTAATTTCCATGATAATTCGTAGCAATCTTTAATTTCTTCAACAGTAGCCTCGTTTGGCAAGTTGATGGTTTTAGAGATCGCTCCCGATAAGAATGGTTGTGCAGCAGCCATCATTTTAATGTGGCCATGTGCATGGATGTAACGCTCACCTTTGGTACCGCATTTGTTTGCACAATCAAACACTGGGTAGTGCTCTTCTTTTAAGTAAGGCGCACCTTCAATGGTCATGGTACCGCAGATGTATTCGTTTGCTTCAGCAATTTGCTGACGGCTGAAACCTAAGGCTCTCAACAAGTTGAAATCGTGAGCGCTGTATTGCTCGGCCTTGAAACCCAAACGTTTTAAGCAATCTTCACCTAAAGTCCATTGGTTAAATACGAAACTGATTTCGAAAGCAGAAAGTAAAGACTTATCGATTTTTTCGATTTCATCTTGGGTAAAGCCTTTATCTGCTAAAGTAGCTGCATTGATGTGTGGAGCTCCTTGCAAGGTTGCAGAACCTTTGGCGTAGTTTACAATCGCCTCGATTTCGCTTTCAGCATAACCTAAATTGCGCAAAGCAGATGGTACACATTGGTTGATGATTTTGAAGTAACCACCACCTGATAATTTTTTGAATTTCACTAAGGCGAAGTCGGGCTCAATACCGGTAGTATCGCAATCCATTACCAAACCGATGGTTCCGGTAGGAGCGATAACCGTGGTTTGTGCATTACGGTAACCGTGTTTTTCACCTAATTCTACTGCTTTGTCCCAAGCATTGCAGGCTGCAGACAATAAATAGTCTGGGCAATCTTTAGGATCAATGCCTTGAGGTTTAATTTCTAAACCTTCGTAAGCATCTGTTGCGTTATAAGCAGCATAACGATGGTTACGCATTACACGCATCATGTGTTTCTTGTTGTCTTCAAATCTGCGGAAAGCGCCCAATTCTTTGGCCATTTCAGCAGAAGTTGCGTAAGCTGTACCAGTCATGATAGCCGTGATGGCACCACCAATAGCACGAGCTTTGTCGCTATCGTAAGGAATACCACCTACCATTAGCATAGAACCTAAGTTGGCATATCCCAAACCTAAAGTGCGGTAATCGTAAGATAGTTGAGCTACTTCTTTTGATGGGAACTGTGCCATCAAAACAGAAATCTCTAATACTACAGTCCATACACGGCAAGCGTGCTCAAATCCTTTTACATCAAACACCAATGTTTCAGGGTTGAAGAAGTGAGCCAGGTTGATTGAGGCCAGGTTACATGCGGTATTATCCAAGAACATGTATTCTGAACATGGGTTTGAAGCATTAATACGTCCTCCTTCAGGGCACGTGTGCCATTCGTTGATGGTGGTATCGAACTGTACGCCCGGATCGGCGCAAGCCCAAGCCGCAAATGCAATGTCTTGCCATAATTTATCGGCTGAGATGGTTTTCACTACATCGCCTTTGATACGGCCGATCAGATTCCAGTTGCTACCATTTTCTAAAGCCTGGAAGAAGCTGTTCGGGATACGAACTGAGTTGTTTGAGTTTTGTCCTGAAACGGTACGGTAAGCTTCGCCTTCGTAATCAGAAGAGTAGCCGGCTGCGATTAAGGCAGCTACTTTTTTCTCTTCTTCCACTTTCCAATTTACAAATCCTTCAATTTCTGGGTGATCTAGGTCTAAGCAAACCATTTTGGCTGCACGACGGGTAGTTCCACCTGATTTAATCGCTCCTGCGGCACGGTCACCAATTTTCAGGAATGACATCAAACCAGAAGAATAACCACCACCCGATAATTTTTCGTTTTCGCCACGAATCTGAGAGAAGTTTGTACCTACACCAGATCCATATTTGAAGATACGGGCTTCACGAACCCAAAGGTCCATGATACCGCCTTCATTTACTAAATCGTCATTTACAGATAAAATGAAACAAGCATGGGGTTGTGGACGCTCATAAGCTGAGGTTGATTTGCTCAACACTTCTGTTTCAGGATCCACATAATAGTGTCCTTGCGGCTTTCCGGTAATACCGTAGGAGCTATGTAAACCTGTGTTGAACCATTGCGGAGAGTTTGGCGCAGCCAACTGTCCTACGATGGTGTACACCAACTCGTCGTAAAAAATATCTGCATCCGCCTTGCTGGCAAAGTATCCGTAACGAACACCCCATTGTCTCCAGCAATCTGCCATACGATGTGCTACTTGTTTGATGCTCTTTTCAGAACCCAAACTACCATCGGGCTGTGGAACTCCGGCTTTGCGGAAATATTTCTGAGCCAAGATGTCTGTTGCTACCTGACTCCAAGTTCCTGGGACTTCTACATCATTCATTTCGAACACTGCGTCTCCCGACGGATTACGAATTACAGACGATCGCTTTTCGTATTGGAAAAGATCGTAAACATTCACCCCTTCTTTGGTGAAATAGCGCTGAAAGCTTAGGCCCTTACCGGAGGCTTTTGCTTTACTTGTAGAAGTTTTACCCATGCTTAAGTTAAATATTAATGTTATCGAGATTGTTTGACCCTTGAGAAAAATCTTGGGGGTTTTTCTTCAAATTTATCTTTTCAGTATCGTGCCCTCAATTTGAGTTTTCCACAGTTTTTGCAGCAATCTTTCATTCCAAAAAATTTTTTTGCTTAAAAAACTGATTATGAATTAATTATCGCTGTGGAAAACTCCCAAAAAAATGATTAAAAATCATAATTTTTTCAAAAATTCAAGTTGAGCCCTAGGCTGATATTTTTGGTGTATTTTGTACATTAAGTATCGGCCAGTTTTCTACTAGTACAAACAAAAAAACCACGAAAATCTTCGTGGTTTTTTACTATTCAGTTTTAGCGGTATCAATCAATTGAAGTGACTTTCACCATATTGGTTTTACCTTTCTTTTCAATCGGAATGGCCGCTGTATTAATAACCACGTCGCCAGGTTTAACAAGCTTTTCTGCTTTTAGTAGTGCGTTCACTTCACTAATGGTTTTATCTGTGCTTTCAAATTTATCGTAATAGAACGCTTTTACTCCCCAAACCAAACTTAAGGCATTTAATAAGTTTTGGTTACTGGTAAAGATGAAGGTACTGGCTTGAGGTCGATGACTGGATATTTCAAAAGCAGTATAACCGGAATAGGTCATGGAAACAATGCCTACCGCATTTGTTTTTTCGGCTAGGTATACAGCAGATCCGCATATTGCATCAGACATGTAATTCGGTGCTTTTTCATCCAGCACCTTTGGCGTATTGAATTTATAGGCCTGATCTTCTACATTGGCAATAATTTTCGACATTGTTTCAATCACAATTACCGGAAATTCGCCAACCGAGGTTTCTCCACTTAACATCACGGCGTCGGCCCCATCTAAAACAGAGTTGGCTACGTCGTTTACCTCTGCACGAGTTGGTCGAGGTGTGGTGATCATGCTCTCGAGCATTTGAGTGGCCACAATTACCGGCTTGGCTGCTGCACGACATTTTTTGGCAATCATTTTTTGCAACACCGGAACTTGCTCCATAGGCATCTCTACGCCCAAGTCTCCACGGGCCACCATTACTCCATCGGTTACTGAAATAATTTCGTCGATGTTTTCAATGGCTTCTGGTTTTTCAATTTTGGCAATTACGCGGGCCGGTTTTCCGCTGGAACCAATAATGCGTTTCAATTCTACAATATCATCTGCCGAGCGCACAAAGGAAAGTCCAATCCATTCGATATCGTTTTTTAAGGCGAACTCTAAATTGCTCAGATCTTCTTCGGTTAAACTTGGGAGCGAAACTTTAGTGTTGGGTAGATTTACACCTTTACGTGAAGTAAGGATACCTCCATGCACAACTTCGCAAAGCACCTCATCTTTATTATTACTCTCTAGTACGCGAAGCTGTAATTTACCGTCGTCTAGTAATATAATTTCACCTTGGCGAACATCTTTAGGAAAAGTTTCGTAAGTAAGGTATACGCGTTGTTCATCACCAATTTGCTCTTTCGTGGTAATGGTAATTTTGTTGCCATTTACCAAATTAATACCACCATCTTTTACAATACCGATTCGAATTTTTGGACCTTGAAGATCGGCCAGAATACCCACATTGGTTTTGTATTTCTTATTGATCTCACGAATAACGTCGATGGTTTTTTGATGAACTTCTTGACTGCCGTGAGAAAAGTTTAATCGACATACGTTAACTCCTGCTTTAATCATACTCAACAATACTTCTTTGGAAGAAGAAGCAGGTCCGAGTGTGGCAACAATTTTGGTTCGGTTATGAACAGGTTTCATCTGTGTGGTATTAGATCTTTAAACTAGTGTATTTTATACACCATATATTGGGAATGCTAAAATAGGAGATTTTCTTTGGATTTCAACTTTTTAGGTTCTACCTCAACGGCTGCAATAACATCAGGTATCCCTTTAATCTGTTTTAACCAAAGCGCTAAATCCTCATCGTCAATAAAATTCTTAATTAACAAAAAATAGTCTACGCCATTCATCTCCGGAATCAATATTCCTTCCGACCCTTTATTACTCAATACATAAAATTCGGTTTCCTGGTTTTCCGGAAAGTAAGCATATCGGTTAAATGACCGATTTAGTTTGTCGGCACTAAAAAAAAGATTTAACTCTTCAGTACGAACAAAATCAACCCCAAGCGCCTTATTGATATGATAACACAATCGATAGTCTTTCAAGGAGCAGGTGATGGCTATCAGAACGAAATCAAAATCTAATTCGAATTTTAACGTTATCTTATTCAAAAGAGTTCATTTTATACGGATACGGTATGCAAAAATACCATACTTTAGAGTGAAATTAGTAGACCTAAAGTCAAAAACAAAAAGGTTTGATATTTAATATTATTTATTTTTCTTTGCACAGAATTATTTAACCCTTAAATCATTAAAACTATGTCTGATATCGCATCAAGAGTCAAAGCAATCATCGTAGAAAAATTAGGTGTTGACGAAGCAGAAGTTACTCCGGAAGCTTCTTTCACTAACGATTTAGGCGCTGACTCATTAGACACCGTAGAGCTAATCATGGAATTTGAAAAAGAATTCAATGTTGCAATTCCTGATGAGCAAGCTGAAACCATCGGTACTGTTGGTCAAGCTATCGCCTATTTAGAGAAAAACGTAAAATAATCTGCCCCACATACCATGGAGCTTAAAAGAGTTGTAGTAACAGGTTTAGGTGCACTTACTCCGATTGGAAATACTGTTCCGGAGTACTGGAATAGTTTGATCAACGGAGTAAGTGGCGCCGCACCTATTACGCATTTCGATGCAACAAAATTTAAGACCCAATTTGCATGTGAAGTCAAAAACTTCGATCCTGAACACTTCATGGACCGGAAAGATGCCCGTAAATTAGACCCCTTTGTTCATTATGCCCTGGCTTCAACCGATGAAGCTGTAAAAGATGCAAATCTGGACTTTGAAAACCTGGATACTAATCGCATTGGTGTAATTTGGGGATCGGGTATTGGTGGATTAAAAACCTTTATGGATGAAGTGGCAGCATTCACCAATGGTGACGGAACGCCACGCTTCAATCCATTCTTTATTCCAAAAATGATTCTGGATATTGCTCCAGGTCACATTTCAATCAAATACGGTTTAAGAGGACCAAACTTTTCTACCGTTTCTGCTTGTGCTTCCTCAACCAACGCATTAATTGATGCATTCAATTATGTACGCTTAGGTAAGGCCAATATCATTATCTCTGGTGGTTCTGAGGCCATTATTTACGAAGCAGGTATGGGTGGATTTAACGCCATGCATGCCCTTTCCACCCGTAACGATGATCCTAAAACCGCTTCTCGTCCTTTTGACAAGGATCGGGATGGTTTTGTTGCCGGAGAAGGTTCAGCAACGCTGATTTTGGAAGAATTGGAACACGCAAAAGCACGTGGAGCCAAAATTTATGCCGAGTTGGTGGGTGGCGGCATGAGTGCCGATGCCAATCACATTACAGCGCCACATCCGGAAGGGTTGGGTGCGAAATTAGTGATGACTAGCGCCCTGAGTGATGCCGGATTAACTACCGCCGATATTGATTACATCAACGTTCACGGTACGTCCACACCGCTTGGAGATATCAGCGAAACAAAAGCCATCAAGAGCCTTTTTGGTGAAGATGCGTATCGCCTAAATATCAGTTCAACCAAATCAATGACTGGCCACTTGCTCGGTGCTGCTGGTGCTGTTGAGGCCGTTGCATCGGTATTAGCTGTGCAAAATGACATCATTCCACCAACCATCAATCATTTTACCGACGATCCTGAAATTGATCCGAAGCTAAATTTAACTTTCAATAAGGCTCAAAAACGTGAAGTTAGAGCGGCATTGAGCAATACATTCGGGTTTGGCGGTCACAATGCCTCTGTGATATTCAAAAAATATCAAGCCTAATCCGCTGTTATCACAATAATTCCTAATTTTAGTTTTTAGACTTTCCCCTGAACAACGGTTTAAATGCCTTTATTTCAAGTTTATAAACTCTATTTCTCTCCTCAGCGAAAACTGGTAAAAACCCTGAAAAATCTCTTGGGTTTTGTGCCCGGAAACATCAATTTATACCGCATGGCGTTTAGGCACCGTTCTGTTGCTGTTTCTCTAAAAAACGGGGTTAAAAGCAGCAACGAGCGGCTCGAGTTTTTGGGAGATGCTGTTTTAGGGACGGTAATTGCTGAATTGTTATTTAAAATATATCCGTATAAAGACGAGGGTTTCCTTACTGAAATGCGTTCCAAAATTGTAAGTCGGGTTCATCTCAACCAATTATCGAGAAAGTTGGGTTTGGATCAGTTGATTGAGTTTGATGCTCGTACCGTAAATTTCCCAACTAAACAAGGTTCCTTGTTGGGCGACGCCTTTGAGGCGCTGATTGGTGCTATCTATTTGGATAAAGGCTACGAATTCACCAAATCGGTAATCATTAACCGTATTGTAAACCCTCATATCGATATTCATACCTTAGAACTGACTGAAACCAATTTTAAAAGTAAATTGATTGAATGGTGTCAGCGTCATGGTAAAGATTTTACGTTTGAATTGATTGCCAATCAGGAAGATGAACACACCAAGTTATTTACCATCAATGCTTTGGTAGATGGCGAAATTGTTGGACAAGGACGTGATTTTAACAAAAAAAATGCGGAAAAATTGGCTGCCGAAAAAGCTTGCCAGACTTTAGAACTCTAAAAAATCCATGAAACTATTCGGTAGACTTTTTTCTTTTCTCTTGATGATTTGGTGCTTCATCGTTTTTGCCGCCATGATGTTGGTTATGTTTCCTTTTGTGATTGCAATTAACCTGATTTTTAGCGGCAAACGAGCCCAAGCCTTATCCTTTGTATGTTTACGCATTTGGGCCGGCGTTTTCCTCGTACTCGGTTTATTCCGATTGGTAATCAAAAATAAACACTACTCCGACCCCAAGGGCTCTTACATTTACGTTTGCAACCACGGTTCTTATTTAGATGCCATTGCCATTGTATTATCAGCCCCTCAGGCTTTTAAACCATTGGGTAAAAAAGAATTGGTAAAAATCCCAATTTTCGGCTGGATGTATCGAAACTTAGTGGTGATGGTTGACCGTAGCAGTCCTGAAAGCCGTGCAAAAAGTGTAGAAGCACTAATTGCCGATCTCCGTTCAGGGCAATCGCTGTTCATTTTTCCGGAAGGAACCATGAATCGGAGTGATGAACCTTTGGGACCATTTTACGATGGTGCTTTTCGTATTGCTATTGAAACCCAAACACCCATTGCCCCTATGGTGCTCATCAACGCCAGTAAATTACTGCACCGCGACCATCCAACCCGCATTAAACCCGGTACCATGACGATGGTTTTTATGCCACCTGTTCCAGTAGCTGGCATGGTAATGGACGACCTTCCGAAGTTGAAACAGCAGGTTAAACAACTGATGGAGGAACAGATTTTAGCCTACGCATAAACAGTCGAGAAGCATTTTTATGCTATCTTTACACGATGATTAAATCGATGACCGGCTTTGGTTTGGCCTCACGAGATACGGAGAACGCCAAATTTACCGTAGAGATCAAATCTTTGAATAGCAAGTTCCTGGAACTTTCTTTGAAAATGCCCAAAGCATATTCGGAGAAAGAATTGTTTTTGCGCAACGAGTGCAGCAAACTGATTGAACGTGGTAAGGTTTATATAAGCCTTACGGTAGAGAACCTTAATGGCGAAACAAAATCTGCGCAAATTGACCGTGAAAAACTAGCCGATTATTACCACCAATTGAAATCTGCAGCTACCGATTTGGGTGCAGAAAGTCAGAATTTACTACAAATAGCCCTTAATTTACCGGAGGTAATTTCTTACCAGGAAGAAGCCGGATCGGAAGAAGAATGGGCGCTTATTTATCAGACCTTTTTAGATGCCCTGAATAATTTCCAGTCTTTCAGATCGGATGAAGGTCAGGTTTTAAAACACGATATTGAACACCGTATCCAACACATTTTGTCTACTTTAGATGAAGTAGCTAGGTTGGAAGTGAATAGAGTTCCCGCTATCAGAGAACGCTTAAGTCATTTGCTGCAGGAGCATGTGGGTAAGGAGCATGTTGATCAGAACCGTTTCGAACAGGAGTTGATATATTACATCGATAAACTTGATATCACCGAAGAAAAAATCCGTCTGAAAAGCCATTGCGACTATTTTATAGAAACACTGAATCATCCGGATGCCAATGGAAAGAAATTAGGTTTTATTTCTCAAGAAATTGGCCGGGAAATTAATACCATTGGCTCTAAAGCCAACGATGCACAGATCCAACAATTGGTGGTAAATATGAAAGAGGAGCTGGAGAAAATTAAAGAACAATTGCTTAACGTATTGTAAGATGCAGGAAGGTAAACTACTCATATTTTCAGCTCCGTCTGGTGCAGGTAAAACCACCATAGTGCATCATTTATTAAAAAAAATTCCCCAATTGGCCTTTTCAGTTTCGGCTACCACACGTGAAAAAAGGGGCAACGAAATACATGGTAAAGACTATTATTTCATTACCAAAGAAGAGTTTTTACACCGGATTGCCCAAAAGGAGTTTGTAGAGTTTGAGGAGGTGTATACAGACAATTTTTACGGCACCCTGCGTTCAGAAATAGAACGATTATGGGCCGAAGGTAAACACGTGATCTTCGATATTGATGTGGAAGGTGGCTTGCACCTAAAAAAGAAATTCGGAGATCGTGCTTTGGCAGTATTTGTTCAGCCTCCTTCTCTAGAAGTACTTATCCAGCGTCTTAGAGGTAGAGCAACGGATAGTGAAGAAAAACTGAATGAACGAATTAGTAAAGCTGAAAAAGAATTGGCCTATGCCAATAAATTTGATACCATTTTGCCCAATCACGATTTAGAAACCGCTTGTGCCAATGCCGAGAACTTGGTTAGTGGTTTTTTGGCTAAAAAATAACCCTTATGAAAATAGGTTTATTCTTCGGTTCGTTTAATCCTATTCATACCGGCCATTTGATCATTGCGAATTACATGGCCAATTATACCGACTTGGATCAGGTGTGGTTGGTGGTTTCGCCGCATAATCCGCATAAGCAAAAATCAGACCTCATTAGCAGTTACGATCGATTAGAAATGGTGCGTTTGGCAACAGAAAATGCACAAAATATCCGCGTAAGCGACGTTGAATTTCAACTTCCGCAACCTTCCTACACTGTGGATACCCTGGCACACTTGAACCAGCGTTATCCTGAACATCACTTCTCATTAATTATGGGATCAGATAACCTGGTATCATTACCAAAATGGAAAAATTACGAAGTCTTACTTCGCGATTACCGCATATTGGTGTACCCAAGGCCCGGTACTTCGCAAACAGAGCTGAGCAAACATCCATCGGTCGTACTTACCGATACTCCACTCATGGAGATCTCAGCTACCTTTATTCGAAAAGCTATTCAGGAAAAGAAAAATGTACAGTATTTTGTACCTGATGCGGTTTGGCAATTTATCGACAGTAAGCACTTATACCGTTGATTGTAAATTTACCTAGTAATCTCTGTAAGAAACACATTTTTAGTCATCTTTAGACACGCAATTCCAGAACTAAATTATGTTCCAAATCAATTTTAAGCAGGCTTTTACTGTATTGATGTTGTCTGCCTGTTCATTTTCTATGCAAGCGCAAACAGCAGCAGACACTACAAAATTGAAAGAAGTAGTAATCGTGGCTTCTCGCTTTCCTGAAAATAAAGAAGATGTAGCTCAACGAGTACAAGTAGTTAAAGCTACTCGTATTCAGCAATTAAATGCGGCTAATGCTGCCGATGTTTTGCAGCAAACACCCGGAGTTTTTGTGCAAAAAAGCCAGTTAGGCGGGGGTAGCCCTGTGCTTCGGGGTTTTGAAGCCAGTAGAATATTGTTGGTGGTAGATGGAGTACGAATGAATAACGCCATTTACCGTTCTGGCCATTTACAGAATGTATTAACTCTAGATAATGAAGCAATCGATCGAATTGAAGTAGCCTTTGGTCCAAGCTCGGTATCGTATGGAAGTGATGCCTTGGGTGGCGTAATTCATGCTTATACTCAACAGGCCCAATTGAATAAGAAGAGTATTTCTGCTTTCAGCCGTTATGCTAGTGCTGCACAAGCCTTCACTGGCGGGTTTTCGGTAAATGTAGGTAAGGATAAGTGGGCCAGCTTGACCCGGTTTACCTATTCTAATTTTAACGACCTGCGGCAGGGTTCCAGAGGTTACAAAACAGCCAATTGGAAAAGTTTATACACCGTATCGGGTACCAATGGGCAGGATATTGTGGGGCTTAACCCCGATCCGGATGTACAGTGGGGTTCGGGCTATAACCAAACCGATTTGATGCAGAAAATCTTGTACAAAGCCAGCAATCGGGTAAGTCATTTAGTAAATATTCAGTATTCCAATTCTTCAAATGTTCCGCGTTACGACCGTTTGGCCCAGCTTCAAAACAATCAACCTCGTTTTGCCGAATGGTACTATGGTCCACAGAAACGCTTTATGGCTGCTTACCAATTGCAATTGAGAAGCTTTAAAGGTTGGTTCGATCAGTCTAATGTTACATTCGCTTATCAGGATATCGATGAAACTCGTCACGATCGTAGATTAAACAATCCGGCCTTGAATAACCGTATTGAAAATGTAGGCGTCTTTTCGTTGAATGCTGATTTTGATAAAAAATGGGGAGAACAGGAGTTAAGTTACGGAGTGGAGTACACCCATAACAATGTAAACTCTAGCGCTTATAAACTTTTAGTAAATACCGGGTTAACCGGACCCTTAGATACCCGTTATCCGGATGGAGGTTCAACACTGAATACGGCAGCAGCTTTTTTAGCACACCGGTGGGAAATTAATGATCAATGGTTATTAAGTAGCGGCTTGAGATTAAATTGGGTGCAATTAAACGCTACCTTCAACGACAAAACCTTTTTTCCATTTCCATTCAATACAGTTAAACAAAATCATGTGGCTTGGAGCGGCAATGTAGGTTTGATTTACAAACCAGGCCGCGAATGGAATTTGGCTCTATTGAGCTCAACGGGTTTTCGGGCTCCAAATGTAGACGATTTAGCCAAAGTTTTTGAAAGCGTTCCGGGCTCACTGATTGTACCTAATCCCAATTTAAAACCCGAATACACCTATAATCTGGAGTTTTCGGTAGATATAGGTTTCGCCGGAAAGGCAAATGTACATTTCAATACCTTTTACACCTGGTATCGCGACGCCATAAGCACCCAAGCCTTTACCTATAACGGCCAAAGCCAGGTAATGTACAATGGGCAATTAAGTAAGGTTACTGCCAATGTGAATGCTTCTAAAGCGTATGTGTATGGATTTTCGGGAGGTTTAGATTTAAAATTAAGTTCAGCACTTTGGTTTAAAAACGATTTTACCTATACCTATGCTCGTATTACGTCCACTAGTCCCGTTCAGCCGTTAGACCATATTCCTCCGTTTTTGGGTTCTAGCCGCTTAAGCTATGCTGGCAAGCAGTATGAAGCAGAGTTTTTTGTACAATTTAACGGTGCAAAAAAGTTGGCCAATTACAATCCTAACGGAGAAGATAACCTGGCTCAAGCCACGCCTAACGGTATGCCTTCATGGTATACGCTAAATCTGAGAACAGCGTACCAGTTGAGCAAACATTTCAAGGTGCAAGCAGCACTGGAAAATATCTTAGATCAGAACTATCGGGTATTTGCTTCCGGAATTTCGGCTCCAGGCCGTAACTTTATCCTCAGTTTAAGAAGCAACTTTTAAGCTATGGGTAAAGAAGACGGAACCATTTTAAAACTGAAACTCCCTACCGATCCGCAATGGGTAAAAAATGTGGTAGAGAGTAATATCGAAGAGATTTTAATCGATCATGCTTTTTGTGAGCAAAAGGCAGCTAGTAATGCCATTACGCTTATTGTTCAAAATCCTAATCTATCTGATTTGGTTCAAGAAATGGCACTGTTGGTGCAAGAGGAAATGGACCATTTTAAACGGGTGCACGATATCATCTTAGAACGCGGATTTGTTTTAGGTAAAGAGCGCAAAGACCATTACGTAAATGAACTGTATCAGTTTATTACCAAGGGCGGCGGCCGCGAACAGCAATTGGTTGACCGATTGTTATTCTCGGCTATGATTGAGGCCCGCAGTTGCGAACGGTTCAAAGTAATGTCTGAGCATATTAATGACAAACAGCTCTCTGAGTTTTATTACGAATTGATGATTAGCGAAGCCGGTCATTACACCATGTTTCTGAAACTGGCCAAAAAATATGCGCAAACTATTGATGTAGATAAGCGCTGGAAAGAGTTTTTAGATTACGAAGCGGAAGTGATACAACGGTACGGCAAAACCGAATCCATTCACGGTTAAGCCTTTTTATAGAGCAAGAAGATAGCCGGACGCTTGTGCAGTTCCGGCTTTTCTTTTTTCCAGTTGGCTAAAGTTTTGCTCTGTATAAATTCGCTTGGAGCAGTGATATCGCAGGCAATGCAAAGCTGTGTTTGCGGATGGCAACTCTTCAACATATCGTCCAATACTTGATTATTTCTGAATGGTGTTTCAATGAATAGTTGCGTTTGATTAAAACGTTCTGCTAAGTTTTCCAATTCTTTTAATCGTTTACTACGGGCAGCCTTATCAATTGGTAAGTAACCGTGAAAAGCAAAACTTTGTCCGTTAAAGCCCGAAGCCATCAGCGAAAGCAAAATAGAACTCGGCCCAACCAGTGGAATAACCTGTATACCCAATCGATGCGCTTCGGCCACCAGATCTGCTCCCGGATCGGCAATGCCCGGACAACCCGCTTCGCTCATTAGGGCAATATCTTGTCCTTCTTTTAATGCTTTAAAATAGGTTGATAAGCTCTGCTTTTCGCTATGCTTACCATAAACCTCAATTTTTAATTCACTCTGCGCAGTTTGCAGCCCCATTTCTTTCAGCCATTTGCGTGCAGTTTTTTCATTTTCTACTACGTAATGCTTAATCCGATTGATGATTTCTGAATGCAATGCAGGCAAAACCCGACTTGCTGTTTCATCGGCAAGGGGAACTGGCAAGAGGTATAATTTTCCGAAAGCCATCCAGCTTAGTTCAGTTTTTCGAGGGCAGCTTTCAATCGAGGGAGCATTTCTTCAATGTCTTTTACGGTACAACCGCCAACCGATGCTCTGAACCAGTTTACTTCCGTTCCGGTGCCAAAGGCAGAAAAGGGAACCAAAGCCATTTTTGCTTCTTTAATTAGGTAAAAATTAATATCGGCACTGGTTTTCAGTACTTCACCATCTGGTGTGGTTTTACCCGCATAATCAATTTTTACGGTGAGGTAAATGGCACCCATCGGGTCAATGGCATCCACCTCAAAGCCCTCCGCTTTTAATTGCTTTATACCTTGGTACAGTGTGTCTAAACCTTTTTGAAGTTGGAGTTTAAAAGCGTTTAAATAGGTATCAACTTCTACCGCATCTTTTAAAAACTTAGCGGTAGCCAGTTGTTCGGCCTTAGGCGACCATGCCCCAACGTGTCCTAAAATGGAACGCATTTTAGCCACAATAAATTCGGGTCCAAATGCCCAACCCACACGAACACCTGTAGCCGCAAAACATTTTGAAATCCCATCAATGTACAACACGTATTCTTTTAACTCCGGACGTAGACTTACCGGATCCACATGTTTCTTATTATTGAATGTGAGTAAGGAATAAATTTGATCGTATAAAATGTACAAAGGCTTTTCGCCTGCCTTGCGCTGTTTATTTTCGGCAATTACCAAATCACAAATTTTTTCGAGCTCCTCTTGTCCAAACATGGTGCCGGTTGGATTAAGTGGTGAGCAAAGGGCCAGTAAACTTGCTCCGGATAGATGCGGTTTTAGCTCCTCAGCAGTTGGCATGAATAGATTTTCGGGCTGCGTAATTACAGCCACACCGGTTGCGCCCGATAAATGGCAATAGTGGTTATTGTTCCAAGATGGTGCCGGGTAAACCACCTTATCGCCCGGATCAACCAAAGCCAGGTAAGCCGCATAAATAAGGGGTCTTGATCCACCAGCAATTAGTATTTGATTGGTTTCGTACTCTAGTTGATACCGTTCTGCTAAAAATTCAGAAACACTTTCTCTTAGTGCCGTTACCCCGTCGGCAGGTGGATAATTGGTATGATTGGCATGATAGGCATCAATAATACCGTGTTTCAATCCGTTTGGAATAGGGAAAATGGCAGGGTCAAAATCCCCAATGGTTAAGTTGGCAATTTTTTCACCCTTTCTTTTTAGCTCATTAATTTCGGTTCCGATCTTGATAATTTCAGATCCTTTTAAGGTTTGGGCTAATAGAGAAACGCTCATGTTTTTTAAAGATGTCGTTGTAAAGATAGATATTAATAAAATCTATTTGAAAATACCCGTTGAATTCTGATAGCTGATTTTGCATAAATGCAATTAAGCTGACATTACGAGTCAAAATCAGCTAAATACTACTGCTTTTATGTACCTTTAAATTCCTATGCAGCCCATCAATAAGTATAACGAAAATTTCAAACAGGCGCTTCAAACACTCAATGCGAATCAGCTTAAAGCGGTAAGCCAAATTGAAGGCCCTGTGCTGGTAATTGCCGGTCCGGGAACGGGTAAAACCCAAATTTTGGCGGCACGTATTGGTAAAATTTTGTTAGATACAGATGCCAAACCGCACAATATTTTGTGTTTAACCTATACCGATGCCGGTGCAGTGGCCATGCGCAAGCGTTTATTCGAGTTTATTGGTCCGGAGGCCTACCGGGTAAACATCTATACATTTCACGCTTTTTGTAATGATATTATTCAGGAGAACCTGGATTATTTCGGCAAACTGGAACTAGATGCGATTTCTGATCTGGAACGCATCGATCTGTTTAAAAAGTTAGTAGATGGTTTTGATAAAAATCATCCGCTGAAACGTTTCCGAGGTGAGGTGTATTATGAAATCAAGCGTTTACAAAACCTGTTTTCGGCTATGAAGCGTGAAGACTGGACGCCGGAATACATCAGTCAGAAGATAGATGCGCACATTCAATTAATTCTAGAGGCAGAGCCCGGTAGTGAATATTACAAAGACTATCGATACGTCCGCAAAAGTGGGAATAATAATCCGGGAGATTGGAAACCTAAATTTGCTGATTTAAAGGAGAACCATGAAAAGCTACGTGCCGCTGCCAACGAGTTTCCGCATTACCAAAAATTGATGCGCCAGGCTGGTCGTTACGATTACGACGATATGATACTCTGGGTGCTCAATGCCTTTAAAAACGATCAGAATTTTCTGCTCAACTATCAAGAGCGTTACCAGTATGTGTTGGTGGACGAATATCAGGATACCAGCGGTTCGCAAAACGAATTAATCAATTTACTGATTAGCTACTGGGACAGCCCCAATATCTTTGTTGTAGGCGATGACGATCAGTCGATTTTCCGCTTTCAGGGTGCTAATGTGCAGAACATTCAGCAGTACCATTCTCGCTACGAGAAAGAGCTGTATCAGGTTATGTTAACGGATAACTACCGATCATCTCAACATATTCTAGATACAGCCCGGGTATTGATTGAAAATAATCAAGAAAGGATCAAATTACCCGGATTGAGTAAGGTTTTAACCGCTCAAAATAACAGCTATGCCGACTCGATTATCCGACCTGAAATACGTGCCTACCAAACACCCTTTCATGAATTTGCCGCAATTACCCTCCAAGTAGAATCGCTAATAGCTGAAGGAGTACCGCCGCAGGAAATCGCCGTAATTTACAAGGAACACAAGGCGGGGCAGGAGCTAGCCCGTTATTTTCAGCGCAAGGGTATTCCGGTGAGTGCCAAAAAGAAAGTGAATATTCTTACTGAACCATTCGGTAAAAAGATCATTAACCTGTTGCGTTATATCGCCCTTGAAAATCAATTTCCATACAGCGGCGATGTGCTCCTATTCGAAATCATGCATTATGATTTTTACGAAATCGCCCCAATGGATGTTGCCCGCATCAGCGTAGCTGTGAATCACTTTAACTACAACAACGAAGAAAAAACCTCCATACGCCGCCAAATAGCACAGATCGGCAAAGGAGAATTATCCGGCGAAAGCCAGCAACAAATTAAACGCCTGAGTGAGGATCTGGAATATTGGATTAAAGAGGCATATAACCTCACCCTCCACAATTTGTTTGAGAAGATGATGGTGAGGGGTGGAATTTTGGCGTATGTGTTGAAATCGGATCAAAAAACCTGGTTGATGCAGGTGCTGACTTCACTCTTTAATTTTTTAAAGGAAGAAACGCGTAAAAACCCCGATTTGAGTTTACGTGAATTTGTAAATCTGCTCGATCTTTTGGAGGAAAACGAGCTTCCTCTGGAGTTGAACCAATCGGTGTTTAACGAAACCGGCGTTAATTTCCTCACTTGCCACGGCTCAAAAGGTTTGGAGTTTGACCACGTGTTTTTGATGGGTAGTACCAAAACTATTTGGGAAGGCAAGCGCAAAAATACAAGCGGCGAATACAAATTGCCCGAGACCATTTTCTCCTCCATGCCTACTTCGAGTGATGAGGAGGAGTTACGACGTTTGTTCTACGTGGCCCTAACCCGTGCCCGAAGGGCATTGTACATTTCTTTTGCCGAAGAAAGTGAAACCGGGAAACCGTTGGAGTCGACAGTATTTATAGGGGAGATATTGGCTGCCACCGAACTGCAGATACAAAAAACGGAGCTTCCAGAATCGAGCTTATTCGACTTCTTTGCCATTCAATTCCAGCAAGAAGAAAACCTGAGCCCGGGTATGGTAGATGGTCCGTTTATCAATCATTTACTCGAAAAATACACACTCAGCGTAACGCACCTGAACAACTATTTAGAGTGCCCCTTAAAGTTTTATTTCCAAAACCTTATTCAGGTCCCTTCGGGTAAAAACGAATACATGACCTTCGGTTCGGCGGTACACTGGGCCTTGGATAAGTTGTTTCGAAAATTAGCCGACAACGGCAATGAATTCCATAGTCAGGAGCAGTTTTTAGCCGATTTTAACTGGTACATGAACCGTAATCGCGAAGCATTTACCGATGAGCAGTTTAAGCGCCGGATGGAATACGGAGAAAAAATCTTACCAGACTATTACCAGCGCTACGTGAATGAATGGGTGAAAAACAGCCTTACCGAATACAAGATCAAAAACGTGGAGGTTGACGGTATACCTGTAAAAGGAGACTTAGATAAAATTGAACTGAACGGCAACCGGGTAACCATTGTGGATTACAAGACCGGTAATTATGAAAAAGCCAAGGATAAACTCAAAGCACCATCAGACAAAATACCATTAGGGGGTGATTATTGGCGCCAAGCGGTGTTTTACCATTTGCTTGTTAAAGCCGATGAGCGCCACAATTGGGAAGTTGAAAGCGTTGAATTCGACTTTTTAGAACCAGTTAAGGACACCTATATTAAACAAAAAGTTGTGATTGTGCCCGAACACTTACAAGTGGTGAGAGGGCAAATTGCCGAGGTTTATGCCAATATCAAACAACATCGTTTTACCGGCTGTGGCAAAGAAGATTGCAACTGGTGTACATTTGTGCGCAGTAATTTTCGAGAACCTTCCGATATTTTAAACCAGCCCTCGGCCGAAGAAAATGAAGAATAAAAAGCTGACATCCAGATTTCAAACAATACAATTATATTTGCCTTCCTAATATTGAATTTGATAGCAACATGAGAGAATTACAATTCAGAGAAGCACTCCGCGAAGCGATGAGTGAGGAAATGAGAAAAGATGAAAAAATCTTTTTAATGGGTGAGGAAGTAGCGGAATACAATGGAGCTTATAAAGTAAGCCAAGGTATGCTGGACGAGTTTGGAGCAAAGCGAGTGATTGATACGCCTATTGCCGAACTTGGTTTTGCAGGTATTGCCGTTGGTGCAGCCATGAATGGTTTAAAGCCAATTGTGGAGTTCATGACGTTTAACTTTTCTTTGGTTGCTATCGACCAAGTGATCAACTCTGCAGCTAAAATGCTTTCCATGAGTGGTGGTCAAATTCCAATTCCAATGGTTTTTCGTGGTCCTACCGGTAATGCCGGTCAGTTGGCTGCACAGCACTCTCAAAACTTTGAGAACTGGTATGCAAATTGCCCAGGTTTAAAAGTAGTAGTACCTGCAGATCCGGCAGAAGCTAAAGGATTGTTGAAATCGGCCATCATTGATCCAGACCCGGTTATTTTTATGGAGTCTGAAGTGATGTATGGAGATAAGGGCATGGTTCCGGAAGAAGAATATTATTTGCCAATTGGTAAAGCTCGAATAGTAAAAGAAGGTAGCGATGTAACCATCGTTACTTTTGGTAAGATGTTGAGCCGCGTGGTAATGCCTGCAGTAGAAGAATTGACCAAAGAGGGTATTAATGCAGAGGTAATTGATTTACGCACTGTTCGTCCAATCGATTATGCCACTGTAATTAATTCTATCAAGAAAACAAACCGCATGGTGTTTGTAGAAGAGGCCTGGCCACTGGCTTCAATTTCTACCGAAGTAAGTTTCCGTGTACAGCGTGAAGCCTTTGATTATTTAGATGCGCCAATTATCCGTATCACCTCTGCCGACGTACCGTTGCCTTATGCACCAACCTTGATTGCTGAGGCTTTGCCAAATGCGGAACGTGTAATCAAAGCAGTAAAAGAAGTTTTGTACGTTACCAAATAAGGGTTTATACTAACCAAGTAATAAAACCGCTCCAGATTTCTGAAGCGGTTTTTTTGTTAGTAGCTTAATTGGATTTGCCTACGTATGCTTTCCTCCAAAGAAATGAAGGTTTCGGTACGCTGAATTCCGGGTACGGCTTGAATGCCGTCATTCAGTACTTTACGTAAATGATTGGTATCGCGGCAAACAATTTTGGCAAACATGCTATAAGCCCCTGTGCAGTAATGCAACTCTACAATTTCTTTCACTTGTTTTAAGCGTTCAACCGCATCGTTGTACTGGGATCCTTTTTGTAGGAAAATGCCCAAGAAGGCGCAAATGTCGTAGCCAATTTTTTGAGCGTTAATATTGAGTTGTGAACCCTGAATAATTCCCAGTTCTTGCATCTTTTTCATTCTGACATGCACCGTTCCCCCTGAAACAATCAATTTTTTGGCGATTTCGGTATACGGCATGGTGGCATCTGTCATTAACAAGGATAAAATATCCTTGTCCAGATTATCAATTTCTAAATTTTGAGTCTTTTTTTCCGACATTTTTTAATTAGTTATCATCAAATATGATAAATATTTACAAATATCATAAAAATATAGATTTAATATTATAATTATTGCAATAAAAATGCGCTTATAGTATCTTTGTAGCAGAAATTTATACAGATTTCTACATGTGGCAAGCTTAAACAAAGTAGGTAAGCGTTACACAACGCCGGGGTTCGATTCCTCATCCACAGCAACCTTATTCTATTAGGTTTATAATTGGTTAGTTTATAAAAGCTCCTGACGCCCGTCTAGGGGCTTTTTTCATTTTTAGATTAGAGGCATAAAAAAAGCCACCCTGAATGGGGTGGCTTTTTCAATTGGTGTGTATGTTTATTGTAAACCGTATTTTTCGCTGTAGCGTCTATACAGTTGCTTGTGCAAGTTATCGAGGTTGATGTTTTTACCCTTGATAAATGCAGCTTCTACTTTGTTACCCAGCATATCTAGCGCATCGCCAGCCGAGATAAATAGGTTGGCATCTTTACCCAGCTCTAAACTTCCGGTGGTTTGATCTATACCCAGAATTTTGGCATTGTTTAAACTGATCAAAGAAACGGCTTGTTCTTTACCCAATCCATAAGTCGCAGCGGTTCCAGCCTCAAAAGGCAGGTTGCGTTGACGCCAGTAGCCTACACCGGTTAGTCCTACCAATATGCCTTTATCTTGCAATATTTTGGGCATTTTGTAAGGCAAATACACATCGTCTTCAACTTTATTAGGTAAGGTTTGTGTTTCTACCAGGATTACAGGTACTTGATTTTCGCGAAGAAGTTCACTCACTAAATAGGCCTCTTCTCCACCAACAATTACCGCTTTGATGCTGAATTTTTTGGCAAAGTTTACAGCCTGCACAATTCCTCGGTTATCGTTTACATTCACAAATAATTTTTTGCTTCCGTTAAACAAACCTTTCATTGCTTCGAAACGAGCATTAACTTCGGCAGGTTTTGGCAATTGCGCATAGGCCTGAGCTTCGGTAAAGTATTTTTCCAGATCAGCCAAGGCTTTTTGATTGGCTTCTTTTTGATCAACGGCAGGTGCAGCAGCAAAGCCACCGAATCCTCCGAAACCACCAAAACTTCTAATTACCGGCCAGTTGATGTGGATAGCTACATCTTTTTTGTAGGCGGCATCTTCCCAATTCCATCCATCCAGCATCATTACAGATGATTGCCCGGTAACTAAACCACCTTGTGGGGTAGGCTGAGTTAACAGAATACCGTTTGAACGAACAGTAGGAATTACTTTAGAATCTGTATTGTACGCAATCAGTGAACGCACATGTGGATTCACTTCGCCCACTTCGGTAGCATCGTCGGTACTTTTTGCGCCACTGGCAATCTCTGTCAGACCGATGGTGTTTACTGGAGCAATAAATCCAGGATACACATGTTTACCTGTGGCATCAATAAGCTGAGCTTGTGCATTAGCCGGGGCTGAACCTTCGCCAATGGCGGTAATTTTTCCTGCACTGAAAGCCACATAGCCTTTATTAATTACTTGGCCGTTTCCAACGTGGATGGTAGCTCCGCTAATAATAACCGCTTGGGCTTGTGCCTTTGCCGGTAGAATAGTAGCCTGACCGAAGGCCAAGGTAGTGCCCAGCATCAAGCCGGTAACACTTACGATATATTTTTTCATATTCATATCCATTTGAATTATTGGTAACGATTTGCTGTAACGAACTGATCTTCTTCTAATGTTTCACATTCGTACAGGCGTTGACGTTGCATCATAGGGCGTTGGGTAGCAGATCCGCCGGTTTTGGTCTCGATCATTTTTTGTATTAAACGACCTTCTTCTGCTTTCAAGGCTTTTTGTTTGGCCGCATCTTGCTCCAAGTCCCAATAGGCGATACCGTCTACAAAAGTTTTCTCAGCTTTTGCATAGATTGATAAAGGGTTAGCAGACCACAATACCAAGTCGGCATCTTTACCCGCTTTAATACTACCTACACGGTTATCGATGTGTAACATTTTAGCCGGATTTAAGGTTACGAGCTTCAAGGCATCTTCTTCGCTCATGCCACCGTAAGTAATGGCTTTAGCCGCTTCCTGGTTCAAACGACGAGCCATTTCTGCATCATCCGAATTGAATCCGGTTAATACGCCAACCTGGTGCATTAATTTTCCATTGTATGGGATCGCTTCAGATACTTCGTTTTTATACGACCACCAATCAGAGAAGGTAGAGCCCGCAATACCTCTTTTCGCCATTCCATCAGCTACTTTATAACCCTCCAAAATGTGGGTGAACGTGTTGATCTTGAAGCCCATTGAATCGGCTACGTGCATCAACATGTTAATTTCTGATTGCACATACGAGTGGCAGGTAATGAACCGCTTGTTGTTCATGATCTCTACCAAGGCATCCAGTTCCAAATCACGGCGAACATTGTTTCCTTTTACAGAGCGTGCTGCCTGATATTCTTTGGCACGGGTAAAGGCGTCTACAAATACTTGTTCAACACCCATACGGCTTTGAGGGAAACGGGTATTTCCCGGGATAGGGAAATTACTTTGTTTCACGTTTTCTCCTAAGGCAAACTTGATGAAACCATCGCTGCCTTCGAATTTCATTTCTTCTGGTGTTTTACCCCAACGAAGTTTAATTACTTGGGTTTGACCACCAATTGAATTGGCCGAACCGTGTAAAATATGTGAGGTAGTTACTCCACCAGCCAATTGACGGTAAATATTGATGTCTTCTGAGTTAACGATATCGGCAATACGAACTTCAGAAGTTACCGATTGTGCACCTTCATTGATACCACCCGAAGCGGCAATGTGTGAGTGCTCATCAATGATACCCGGACTAAGGTGTTTGCCGGTTGCATCAATTACTTTCGCAGTTGGAGCAGTTAGGTTTTTGCCTACTGCTTTAATTTTTCCGTTTTCAATCCAAACGTCAGTATTCTCTAATCGACCTTCTTTTTCATTGGTCCAAACTGTTGCGTTTTTAAAGAGTACGCTTTCTGCTTTTGGAGCTTCTGTGTACCCAAAGGCCAAGAACGGATAAGTTACAGCACCAAAATTTTGAGCTGGTTTTGCCGCTTCTTTTCTAGCTTCTGGCTCTTTAAATGCCTCTTTAAACGTTGCAGTCCACTGACCAGCAGTGCCATCTGGTTGAATAATTTCACCTTTAAATGTTGTGGGCGATACGTTGGCAATGTAGCCACTTAAACGATTTGTACCCGGAGTTTTTCCTTTATAATCAAAGGTTAAGCTCATTAAATCGCCATTGCGGCTAAAATTAGCCTTGGCTTTTACACTATCTGGTAAATGCTCCAGATTTGCATCGTAAGCACCGGCGCTACCACCAATCTTCAGGTTGAAATCACCCAAGCCATCTACTTTCATGGTGTAAGTGCCACGTAGGTCGTTGACATTCATTTTAGCAACTACATACTGGCGACCTTCTACCCAGTTCTCGTAAATCACATTGTCTTTTTTGAACAAGTTGTCTGAACTAATGATGAAGTTGGCCAGTTTACCAGCAGCAAGGCTACCTACCTGGTTGCTTACTCCCAACATTTCTGCAGGAATGGTGGTTAATGATTTTAAGGCTTGTTTTTCAGAAAGGCCACGTTCAATGGCTGTTCTCAAATTGGTCCAGAAATCGCGTGAAGCTTCTAAACCTGTAGCTGTAATCGCAAAGCGGATACCGGCTTTTTCTAAGGCTGCCGGATTACCTGGAGCCAATTCCCAATCTTTCAATTGAGTTAAACTCACATTGCGGGCATCGTTAGGATCTTCTACATCAAAAGCTTTAGGGAAGGTTAATGGTACAATTAAACTACCACCAGTAGCTTTTACGGCATCAATACGTTGGTATTCTTTACCATCGGTTTTGAAAATGTATTGTTTTCCAAACTCATCACCAATTTTGTCGGCTCTCAACACACTCAAGGCATCCGAAACTTCAAAAATTTGAGGTAAACCTTGTGTTTGGTTAAACAGGTCGAGCGAGATATTGTACTCTGATTTTTGGTTTTTATACCAGTTTGCATCGTAGTATGCCTGACGCAATAAGGCGATTGATCCCATCAGTGAAGAAGGATAATTGTTATTTGAGCTTCCTTTATTAAATGAATAATGAGCTGCAGCCTGATCTTTCAGAATTACCTCATGCTCATTTTCGTCAGCCAGGGTAACTACTAACGAAGTACCGCGGGCAATACCATCTCTGCTGATGGACTGAACCGTACCAAATCCGTTCTTTTTATAGTCTTCGGCACGTTTAGCATCAACTGCAAAAACATTTTTTGCACTTGTTTCTGGTCTAATAGCCTCATTCCAATAGTAGGCTCCAGGTTTTGTTGTGGTAAAAACCTGGCGGGCTTGCAATTGCTGACGATTGGCACCACCTCCAGCGGTAGCCGCAGCAATTCCATACGAGCTAAAGGCATCAACCAAGGATGGATAAATGTATTTTCCTTTCAGATCTACGGTTATGTAGCCTTTCGGAATTGCAATACCCTGACCAACGGCCTCAATAACCCGGTCTTTTACCAATAATGTACCATTACTAATGGTCTGATCAGCATTTACAACAATAGTTGCATTGGTAAATGCATACAAACCTGGCCGTTTATCCCAAGAGCCATTCACCGGAAAAGTTTCCTGTGCCATACCTCGGATTCCTGCCAGGAGTAAGCAGAGAAGTAAGATTTTTTTCATTTGATTTTTTGTGTTTTAGCATTCTAATATAATGGTTAAACATTTATGTGTCTGCATGAAGCGGTAACTTTATCGTTACGACGGTGCAAAGTTTAGGGCCATTAGCTCACCCGATTCTCGGTTTAATTTTGTTTATTTGAACTGATCAAAAAGAAAAACTTATGTATTCGTTCTTATTAAAATTTCATTCAGGTTTCAGATACCTGGTTTTGCTGCTATTGGTATTAACCATTGTTCAGGCTTTGGCAGGATGGTTTGGCAAAAAATCGTATACAGAAACTAACCGTAAATTGAATTTATTCGGTTTGATTTTTGCCCATATTCAATTATTGGTCGGATTGATTCTTTATTTCTATAGCCCATTTGTAAAATTGACTGAGATGGCTGCTACTATGAAAGATGCCAGCTTACGGTATTGGACTGTGGAGCATTTGGGTATGATGATTTTTGGTGTAGTATTGATTACCGTTGGTCATTCTAAATCTAAAAAAGCTACAGATGCTGTTCAGAAGCACCGAACCGTAGCTATTTTTTATGGCTTAGCCTTGTTGGTTATCTTGGTTGCCATTGTACAAAGTGGTCGTCCAATTTTAGGTTCGGCTTCTTAAATTTACTCTTAAATCATATCAAAAAGGGGCTTAATGCCCCTTTTTTGTTGTACCTTTGCACTTCTAAATGGCAAGGCAAAAATTCTACGATACCGGTATTAAACCAGAGCGGGCAGTTTTGGTGGGGGTAGTTACGCCCGGCCAAACCGAAATGCAAACTCGTGAATACCTAGAGGAACTCCAGTTTTTGGTGGAAACTGCCGGTGGTGAAACGGTGAAAACCTTTACCCAGCGTATGCAGCGGCCAGACAGGGCAACTTTTGTAGGTATCGGTAAACTGGAAGATATTAAGGCGTACGTAAAGGCTGAAGAAATTGATATTGTGGTTTTTGATGACGAATTGTCTCCCTCACAGCTTCGCAACGTTGAAAATGAATTGCAGGTTAAAATCTTGGATCGAAGTAATTTAATCCTCGATATTTTTGCCAAACGTGCCCAAACCTCGCAGGCTAAAACCCAGGTAGAGCTGGCTCAGTTGCAATATATGCTACCGCGATTAACTCGTATGTGGACTCACTTGGAACGACAAAAAGGGGGTATCGGGATGCGTGGTCCGGGGGAAACTCAAATTGAGACCGACCGTCGTATCATCTTGCAAAAGATTTCGCTGTTAAAAGAACGCCTCAAAGAGATCGATAAACAAAACGAAACCCAGCGTAAAAATCGTCATCAATTGGTGCGTGTAGCCTTGGTGGGCTATACCAACGTGGGTAAATCAACTATCATGAACATGATCTCCAAATCGGAGGTGTTTGCAGAGAACAAACTGTTTGCTACGCTTGATACCACTGTCCGAAAGGTGGTAATTGAAAATCTGCCCTTTTTGTTATCCGATACTGTTGGGTTTATCCGCAAACTGCCACACCACTTGGTAGAGTGTTTCAAGTCAACCTTGGATGAAGTTCGCGAAGCCGATATTCTAATACATGTAGTAGATATTTCGCATCCTAATTTTGAAGATCACATGGATACCGTGAACGAAACCCTAAAAGATTTGGGAGCTATTGATAAAGAAATTATTACCGTTTTCAATAAAATAGATGCCTATAGACCGCTTAGCCGAGATGAGCAAGAAGAAGTGGAACCGCTTACTTTAAGCGATTTTGAAAACAGCTGGATGGCTAAAAATAGTTCACCCGCTATTTTCATTTCCGCCTTAAAGAAAGAAAACCTCGAGTCCTTTCGCTCACTCTTGTATGAAAAAGTAAAAGCGATCCATACCCATCGTTATCCTTACGATAAACTTTTGTATTGATATTTTTCAGAATTTATTTGATTAACTTAGAAAGGCCCCTCCACTAATACCCGAACAAATGGAAAGCAAACGTCAACAAAAATTTGCCGGAGTTATACAAGAAGATCTGGCACAAATATTTCAACGTGAAGGCATGAATTTTTTGCCCAACACCTTAGTTACGATCACAAAAGTTCGGGTTACCCCCGATTTGGCTATTGCCCGAGTATTTCTCAGCTTTTTCAATAATGAAAACAATCAATTGGCGTTGAATACTATCAAAGCGCATGCTGCTGAGATCCGTTACAAATTAGGTGCCCGAATAAAAAATCAAGTACGCATTGTGCCTCAACTGGAATTTTTTGTGGATGATACCAATGCCTATGTAGAAAAAATGGATCGGTTGTTTGAGCAAATCAGCAAGGAGCCTCGTCAAAATGAAGAGACTGAATAAACACCTTCGCGAACCAGCGAATTTCTACACACATGTGGTGCCTGCCATTTGGGCTATACCCGGTGCATTACTACTATTTTATCAATCTACAAGCACTGCACAACGCTTTGCAGCAGTAGTTTATGGCATTTGCACGGTAGTTTTATTCGGTATTAGTGCAACTTACCACGGGTATCCCAAATCGGAAAAACAAGTTCGTTTTTGGCAAAAATTTGATCATTGTTGCATTTACCTCATGATTGCCGGCTCTTATACGCCAACCACACTTCTGGTTTTTGAAGGTTGGATTCGCTGGACGTTATTTTCAGTGGTTTGGCTGATTGCGCTCACAGGTTGTACCATCAAAATTTTCAATCGCCTTCAACACCGTGGACTCTCGTTGTTTATCTACATCTCTATGGGTCTTTTGATAGTGCCATTACTGAGTAAAATGGCCGAAAAATTACCTTTTGATGCCATTATGTGGTTATTGGTAGGCGGTGTATTTTATATTGGAGGTACCTTCTTTTACTATCAGGATAAAGCCTACAATCGTTTTGTACACAGCCACGAGGTTTGGCATGTGTTTGTAGTGGCAGGCGCATTAAGTCATTACGTTTACAATTACGCTTATCTGTTTACTCCACACTTAGCTTAAAATTTCTCGAATATCATCGGCACTTAAGATTTTGCTAAAATCGTCCTCGGTGGTGATGAGTGCTGCGGCTACTTGTTTTTTGCGGTTTTGCAAGGCTAAAATCTTTTCTTCTACCGTTTCTTTACTAATGAATTTATAGATGAACACATTTTTGGTTTGGCCAATGCGGTGCGTACGGTCTATGGCTTGTTGCTCTACAGCTGGGTTCCACCAAGGATCAAGCATAAACACGTAATCGGCTTCGGTTAGATTTAAACCAACGCCCCCAGCCTTCAAAGAGATGAGAAAGAGCTGAATCTCTTTTTCTTGCTGAAAACGTTCAACAATTTCTCCGCGATTTTGGGTTTGGCCATCCAAATACGCATAGGCAATTTTCTCCCGGTCAAAATGTTTGCGGTAAATATCCAGCTGACGAACAAATTGGGAGAAGATCAACACCTTGTGTCCGTTAGCCAAAATATGATCCAAGGTATGAATCACGTTTTCAAATTTGCCCGATTCTCCTTCAAATTGCTCATCAATTAGGGCCGGGTGATTGGCAACCTGCCGTAACTTGGTAAGTCCTTGCAATACTTGCACTTGCTTTTTGGAAAAAGTGCCATCCTCTAAACTCTGTAACAATTCATTCCGGTATTCCGATTTAATTTGCTCGTAGCGTTCGGCCTGCTCTGCACTCATCTGACAATAAAACACATGTTCGGTTTTAGGTGGCAACTCTGTTGCTACTTGCATTTTGTTTCTGCGGAGCACAAAGGGCTTTATGAGCGCCTGGAGTTTTTGCGCCTTTTCTTCATCCTTTTTCTTTTCAATCGGATACACAAACTCTTCTTGGAAATACTGCTGTGAACCGAGCAAGCCCGGATTAATAAACGACATCTGCGTCCATAAATCATTGACCGAATTTTCTACCGGAGTGCCACTCAAAATGAGGCGGTATTTGGATTTAAATTGTTTAATGGCTTTAAAAGCCTTGGATGCTGCATTTTTGATATTCTGACTTTCGTCGAGGATGATGTACTGAAAAAAAAGTGAACTCAATACCTCTACATCCACCCGGCTGATGCCGTAGGTGGTAAGCACCAGGTCATACTTGGCAAAATGAGCAATATCCTTGTTTCTAAAAGGACCGGTATAGACCAATAATTTTAAATCGGGGGCGAATTTTGCCGCCTCTCGTTCCCAATTGTAAATTAAGGAGGTGGGCATAATGATTAGCGAAGTTGCGCCACCAGCTGGATGCTCTTCTTTAACTTTTTCCAAAAGAGCTAGTGTTTGAACAGTTTTCCCCAAACCCATATCGTCGGCTAAACAGCCACCAAAATTATACTCCCGTAAAAAGTTGAACCAATGGTAGCCTGCTTCCTGATACGGACGTAACTTACCTTTAAAACCTTTCGGTAATCCTACTTCTTCAATCCCGTTAAAATCACTAAGCTTTTGGAGTTTTCGATCCATGCTAATGCTGGCTAACTCTGAGCTTGCGAAATCATTTACCAAACCCACGTGATGCTTTTTTAGTCGTAGTTCTTTATTTCCCTCACTAAAATGAAGCAGATTGGCATATTGGGAAAACCACCTTTCGGGAATAATAGCAATTTCGCCAGAAGGCAACACAAACTCCCGGATTTTATTAAGGATATGATTTTTAAGTTGAATAAATGGAATTTCATAAGGCCCGAACCATACCGTTGCGTGGATATCGAACCAATCGTTGTTCTCGTTGATTGCCAAATCAATTCGGCTGCTACCGAAGACGAATCGTTTTTCTCCTTCAGACTGCTCTACTACAAATCCGTTTTCCACCAACCAATCGTGCTGATCATTCAGCCACTCCAACACATCATGTGGCCCAACCGTCTCCTGGCTTTTCGTCAATTCCAAATGAGTGAATAAACCTCCGGATGCACTAAGTCCCCGATCAATTAAACCTTGCAGTTTTCTCTTTTCCCAATCCAGAGATCGTTTAATGCGATGGAAGACATACTGATCGGCTTGCTTTTCTAAGCGCACAGAAACCTTTTTGCCTTGATCGGCAGGAAAAACATAGTTGCCGTACTTGAAATACAGTTGCAATTGTGCCGATCCACTGCCCGAATGCAAAACCTTTAACACAGGCTGGGCTTCGTACTTTTCGGTTCGAATTTCAAAACCTTCTGCATAAACCGAATGTTTTTCAATAAGCGGAGCAACAAATTTTTCGAAATAGGCTTTTTCGGAAGATCGGGGTATGGCAATGAAGCGTTTCTGTAAAAAGGGTTGTAGTTTTTTTCCCTCCAGATCATCTTCAAAAAAATACAAGGTGTCTTCCAGCAATAACCAGGCAGGTTGATTGCAAACTACCTGAGCATCTTTAAACATGAACTCAATACGTAAACCCTGATACTTGATGGTGGGAAAATAGCGGGTTTCGGTTTCATTTCGCCTGAAATGAAACAGTACACTTGCTGCTTCTTTAGCTATTTTAATCGGTTTTTCTACCGGCCAACCCTCTTTGCCCATCAAAAACAGAGGTTTGTCTCCAATTCGCCCCAAGGCCTCAATTAATTTTTTCTCAATCTTAGGCCGGATGACCTCAAAAAACTTTTCGTCAAAAATCTTGCTAAAAAACTCAACAGGACGAATGCTCTTTTTATGGTAACGTTTTATGACTTGTCCCTGCTCAACCTCCTCCAATAGCTTGATGAGCTGGTAGTCTGTTTCATCTAAAAAACGATCAAATTCTTTGGCTGTATTGCTGAAAAGCCGCTGATAGGTAAGCGAAAAACTCCCATTGGGATTTAACTGAACTATGTGCGGTTCAATTAAATAACCCAAGAAATCGTGTTTGCATAAAGCGTACACGAGTTTGCACGGTTTCTCACTTTGTATGCGAAGCATTTTGGGGCAAAATTTTCAGAAGGTAGCGTAGAAAAAACTTTAAATATATGGCCATTTGGCCAGATATCCAATTTTGAACAGGCTTATTTGAAAGATTTTTAGGCCTGGATGTCGCCTTCAAAGACGAACTCGGCAGGGCCTTCTAAAAAGATGTCGGTAAATCGTTCCCCATCATAATGGAACTTCACTTGCAAATCGCCCCCACGAGCATGTATAGTTGTAAGAATATTCCCCGTTTGTTGCTTGTGTTTTGCCATGGCCAACGCTACCGCCGTAACTCCGGTGCCACAGGCCAGCGTCTCATTTTCTACACCGCGTTCGTAGGTTCTAACCGCATAAGCCTCATTTCGGGCTTCGATAAAATTCACATTAATGCCCTTTTCCCGATAGGTCGAATTGTTTCGGATGGCTTTACCTTTTTCAAACACATCCAGCTTATCGAGGTCATTACTTAGTTCAATGTAGTGAGGAGATCCGGTATTCAGCACCCAGGCTTCTCCGTCTTTTTCCACTTGGTCTACATCTATCATTTGCAGACTCACCCAATTACCCTCGGCACTAATGCTAGCGTAATGCGGTCCGTCTACGGCTAAAAAGTTAGCCTCACTCTCAATAATCCCTAATTTTTTTGCAAAGGCAACCATGCATCGGCCACCGTTTCCACACATGCTGCTGGGCAGCCCATCGGCATTGTAATACACCATTTCAAAATCAAAGTTCGGATGAGATTGGAGCAGCATCAATCCGTCGGCACCAATGCCAAACCTACGGTCGCAGACTTGCTGGATCCAGCTCGGATTCTGGTGATCAATGCGATTATCGCGGTTATCGAAAACCACGAAATCGTTACCTGCACCCTGATATTTATAGAAATGGATTTTCATGAATCTACTACAAGATTACACAATTTGTACCAAAGCTTTTCAACGTGTTTTGCAAGCGAATCCTATAAATACGTCACAATGATGTCGTTTTAACAATATTTAACAATTTTTACGGTTTTAGGAATTAGGAATTACCCTAGTTCTGGTATTAAATTTGACTAACAAAATCGATAAGGATTAGTATTATGAAAACTATAGAGATGAAAAAATTTGGATTACTGTTTTTAACTGCGTGTTTGGGCGGGGCCTTTACACTTGGCGCCTATAAATTGGCCGAAAATAAATTTGTTGGCGGTGCTTCACTAGAAGATAAACAGCAAGTGTATTTTGCCAATAATCCCTACGAGGTTACTTCTTCAACCGGCGATTTGGATTTTACTCAGGCTGCAGCAGCAGTTACACCGGCTGTAGTACACATTAAAACCACGTATTCGGGTTCTAATCAGCAGGGTATGGGTATTGATCCGTTCGAAGATATGTTTAGAGATTTCTTCGGCAACCGCCGTCGATCTTCCGGACCTGTCATGGCTTCAGGCTCAGGCGTTATATTGTCAGACGATGGTTATATCGTAACCAATAACCACGTGGTTGAAAACGCCGATAAAATTGAGGTGGTGTTGAACGATAAACGTTCGTTTCAGGCCAAGGTAATTGGTCGGGATGCAAATACCGATTTGGCACTCATTAAGGTATCTGCAAAAGGTCTGCCTATTGTAAAAATGGGTAATTCAGACGATGTACGGGTAGGTGAATGGGTTTTGGCAGTGGGTAACCCGTTCAACTTGACTTCTACGGTTACCGCCGGAATTGTGAGTGCCAAAGGGCGTTCCATCGGTATTTTGGGAGACGGACAAGATCCATCTATTTCTAAAAGTCGACCGATTGAGGCCTTTATTCAAACCGATGCCGCCATTAACCGCGGAAATAGTGGAGGTGCTTTGGTAAATACCAAAGGAGAATTGATTGGTATCAACGCCGCCATTGCTTCACAAACTGGAAATTACGAAGGTTATGGCTTTGCCATTCCGATTAACTTGGCTAAAAAGGTAATGGACGATTTCCAAAAGTTTGGAACCGTACAAAGAGGCTTTTTAGGCGTATCTATAGGTGAAATAACTGCTGAGCTAGCCGAAGAAAAGGGTCTGAAATCAACCCGAGGTGTGTATGTTGCCTCTGTTGTTGATGGAGGTGCAGCTGCATCAGCCGGCTTAAAAGAAGGAGATGTGATTGTTAAAATCGAAGGTGTAGCTGTAAATGCTTCCTCCGAATTACAAGAGCAAATCGGTCGTCATCGTCCTGGAGATAAAATCACAATTGCCTATGTACGTGGTGGAGTTGAAAAAACAACCAGCGTGGTACTTAAATCGGATGAAGGCCTAAAACTGGCAAGCAGTAGTAAGTCGACCGAAGAAGTGTACAATAAACTAGGTGCAAGTTTTGCGCCAGCTGGAGAGAGTACCAAGAAAAAATACGGTATCAACAACGGTTTGGTAGTTACCGAGGTGCGTCCGGGTGGTTTGTTCGAACAAATCGATCTACCCAAAGGTACCATCATCACCGGGATGAACGGTAGAGCCGTAGCTAAAGTAGACGATATCGATGCGGCGCTTTCCAACCGTAAGAACGACATGTTGCAGATCACGGGTATCAGTCCCGACGGATCCAGAATAAACTATACCTTTCAGGTGAGATAAGCACTGGTTTAAACTAACAAAAAGCCTCCAAACTGGGGGCTTTTTTGGTTTATAACGGTTTATCCTGTATTTTCTTTACCCTGTCTCTGGTTTAGTACCTTTCGTCAGAAAAAGCATCCTGATTATCTATTAGCTAAATAATTTTCCACTTAGGTTTTACTTTAAGGATGGTGGAATAATGAAAAAGAATTATTTTTTTAGCTTTTTGGTTTGCACGATAGTACTAAACCTGGCATCTTGTAAAAAAGACCAGCCTAAAGCAATCACAGAGTTGAGCATTGTCACCAATGATATTGATCCGGCAAATATCACAGATAGCGAAGTATTATTTTCAATTCAACTAATTGCTGATGGCAACTCTCCTATAACAGCTTTTGGTTATTGCTGGAGTCGTATCAATTCGAGCCCAACCATTGATGACGTTGATCATATGGTAGTATATAATAATGCTAAAATAGGTTTTACATATAATAGTAAATTGGATAAACTTAATCCCTACGATACCTATTATGTACGGGCCTTTGCTACCAATGAGGCTGGTAAAACCGCTTATGGCGAAACTAAAACTTTTAAAACCAAGCCTGGTACCTTTACGGATATAGATGGCAACCTTTATCATACCATTACCATCGGAGACCAGGTATGGATGCAGGAAAACTGGAAATGCCAGAAAATGAGTAAATCCTCAGCCATAATAACTATAGTAAGCGATAATAACGTTTGGAAAACAACGGTTTCGCCAGCCCTATGTTGGTATAGTAACGACAACACCAATACGGCTAAAAATACATATGGTGGTTTATATAACTGGTATGCCATTACAAATCAAGATTTTGCACCCAATGGTTGGCATGTACCTTTATTTAGTGAGGCCAGTAAGCTTGCTACTAATTTGGGGGGCACAGATGTTGCAGGTGGAAAACTGAAAGATATTAAACTTACAGCCAATGGGGGAACCTGGGTAGCTCCAAATACTGGTGCAACCAATGAAAGTAATTTTACTGGACTTGCAGCCGGCTTCAGACTTGATGATAGCTCATTCAATGGCTTAGGTATCGTGACCGAATATTGGCTTATATCCACCGATTCGTCTTTCCCTTATGCAGCGTTTTCTTTGCACAATAATGAAGCAAAAGTTCATGTATATTGGTATTCCAATAACCAATCCACAGCTAGGTTAGGCGGAAGTGTAAGATTACTCCGCGACACCCCTGCCAATTTCTAAGTTTCTAAGCCCCGCAAAATTCGCGGGACTTGTTGTTTAGTTATACACCAAATTGTTTCAAATGATGATCCAGGTGCTTGTAAATCAGGTTATTCCACTGCAATTCAGTTAAATAGCCCAAAGTTGCTTGTTTTCTTTTTACCAATTCGTTCGCTCCTAAATCGCGACAGCGTTCTATATACTCAATCAGTCGATTTTTTTCCTTTTCAAAGTCTCTTTGGTCTGTAATCACAAACGCCGGAGCCGTAGGTAAAGAAGGTTTGTACGGCACTTCATTTACCATACTTTTTTTGAAAAATAATCGCAACAACCATTTCATTACAAATGGTGTTTTGTCATCTCGGTCGTTAAAGATTTGTTCGTAAGGTATGCAACAATGTCCGAGCATTTGCGAAACATTCATCTTCCCCCATAGCGCTTTGCTCTGAGGATTTAACTGCTGAATTCTGTGGATGATACTGTCTACATCCTTTTGGTTAAAAATTGATGGGAAGGCCATTTTTGATAGAATATAAGTTGAGTACCCCGTCCTACTTTTTCGGTTTTAAAGATGGTTCACCATAGTTTTGGTGCTTCAGTTTTAATTCTCCTTTTTTACGGCAAATCACAAACAGATTATCGTAGTCGTCGTCCTTTATTTCTTCCAATCCGGGCTTTAGTCCAAGGTTTTTGAGCAGTGGAAGTAAGGTATTGCTGTGCCCAACAATTAGTGTACTTTTTTTATACCCCAATGCTTTTTGAACAATACTAGCTGCGGTATCTGGGCTGTATAACGTAATGGCTAAGCCCGCCTTTTGGGCAATAGGTTTCGCAGTTTGTAAAGTACGGCTATAGTTGGTGGAATAAATGTAGCCTAAACTTTTAGCCGAAATGGCCTTGCATAAGTCTTGGGCTCTAACTTGCCCCTCAATGGTTAAATCGGGATTACCGGCCGGTAAGCTTGCTTTTTCAGCATGACGAACCAGGTACACTTTTGGTCCCTGACAGGCCAAGAGCGTGCTCAAGATCAGGAATACGAATAGCTTGTGTTTCATGCTTTAAAGGTAAAAAAACCACCCGCAAACTTGCAATAAAAGTCAAGCGTAAATTAGAATGTTTCTAAATAAACAAAAAGACGTTAGAAGCACTTCTTTTGTTGGATTTTTATGCACTTATTAGATACATTTGCTCACCAAAATCACAAAAAAACGAAACGATAATGAGTAAATTCAAGAATACCTTCTCATCGTCTCTGGGAAAGAAACTAATCATGGCCCTAACCGGCTTGTTTTTATGTACTTTCTTGGTTATACACTTAATTGGTAATTTACAGCTTTTCAAAGCTGATGAGGGTAAGGCATTTAACGATTATGCCTATTTCATGACCCACTTTACACCAATCAAAGTTGTTTCTTATTTGCTGTACACGTCAATTATTGTACATGCTGTATACGCCTTGATGTTAACCATCGGCAACCGCAAAGCCCGTGGAACTAACTATGGCGCTTATGCTGGTTCAGCAAATAGTCCATGGACCTCACGTAATATGGGCATTTTGGGAACCATTTTGTTAATTTTCATTGTGGTGCACATGCAGAATTTTTGGGCAGAGTACCATTGGGGAGCAATGCCTGGAGTAGAATACCGTACCAACATATTGACTCAAGAAACTACGCAAACCGATTTGCCAGCCGGCTCGGTTACAGAATACACCAAATTTGTAGAAAACGGAGTTGAAATTACCCGTGCCAAAGATTTATACAAGGTTACTGCATCTGCGTTCAAAAATTGGTGCTTGGTAGCTTTATACGTTTTTGCTATGGGTGCATTGAGTTTTCACTTGGTACACGGTTTCCGTAGTGCCTTCCAAACCTTAGGTTGGGATCATAACCGTTACGTAGGATTAATCAAGTGCATTGGTGTTTGGGGCTTCGGCGTATTAATTCCGCTAGGATTTGCCGCCATGCCGCTGTACTTTTTCTTTTTAAAATAGTTTTACACATCCGGTTTTAACCGATAAAAAATACATTCTGAGATGAAGTTAGATGCTAAAATTCCAGAAGGACCATTAGCCGAAAAATGGTCGAAACACAAGTTTAACCTCAAACTGGTTAACCCTGCCAACAAACGAAAATATACCGTAATTGTGGTGGGAACTGGCTTGGCAGGTTCTTCTGCGGCTGCTTCGTTAGCCGAATTGGGTTACAATGTAAAAGCATTTTGTTACCAAGATTCGCCACGCCGTGCACACTCTATTGCAGCACAAGGTGGTATCAATGCGGCTAAAAACTACCGCAACGATGGCGACTCCGTTTACCGTTTATTTTACGATACCATTAAAGGTGGCGACTACCGTGCCCGTGAAGCAAACGTGTATCGTTTAGCTGAAGTTTCAGTCAATATTATCGATCAGTGTGTGGCACAAGGTGTGCCTTTTGCCCGCGAATACGGCGGTTTGTTAGATAACCGTTCGTTTGGTGGTGCACAGGTTTCTAGAACTTTTTATGCCCGTGGTCAAACCGGACAGCAATTACTATTGGGCGCCTATTCAGCCTTAAACCGTCAAATTCACGAAGGTAAAGTGGAGATGTTTAGCCGTCACGAAATGTTGGATGTTGTGGTGGTAGACGGTCAAGCTAAAGGTGTGGTGGTTCGTGACATGGTAACTGGTGAGATTGAAACCCATGCCGGACATGCGGTATTGTTGTGTACCGGTGGTTACGGAAACGTATTCTACCTGTCTACCAATGCTATGGGTTGTAACGTAACAGCTGCCTGGAGAGCGCACAAACGTGGTGCGTACTTCGGTAATCCTTGCTTTACCCAAATTCACCCAACGTGTATTCCGGTAACTGGCGATCACCAGTCGAAACTGACTTTGATGTCAGAGTCATTGCGTAATGATGGCCGTGTTTGGGTGCCAAAAACCAAAGAATTAGCAGAACAAATTCGTTCAGGAAAAATCAAGGCTTCCGAGATTAAGGAAGACGACAGAGATTACTTCTTGGAGCGTAAATATCCATCATTTGGTAACCTCGTTCCTCGTGATGTGGCCTCTCGTAATGCCAAAGAAATGGTAGACGAAGGCCGCGGAGTGGGGTCATCCGGCGTAGCCGTATACCTAGACTTTGCCGACGCCATTCAGCGTTTGGGCGAAGATGCGGTACGAGCGAAATACGGTAACCTGTTTGATATGTATTATCAAATTACCGATGAAAATCCGTACAAAGAGCCGATGCGTATTTACCCTGCTGTCCATTATACCATGGGTGGTTTATGGGTAGATTACAACCTGCAAACTACCGTTCCGGGATTGTATGCTTTGGGTGAAGCCAACTTCTCTGACCACGGTGCCAACCGTTTAGGTGCTTCGGCTTTGATGCAAGGTTTGGCCGATGGTTATTTTGTGATCCCTTATACTTTGGGTGATTATTTAGCTACCATTGGTCCGAAAGCAGTGGATGAAAAACATCCGGCATTTGCCGAAACTAAAAAAGCTGTAGAAGACCGTATCAAGCAATTGTTATCGCTGAAAGGAAATAAAACGGTAGACGAATACCACCGCGAATTGGGTAAGATCATGTGGGAATACTGCGGAATGGCCCGTAGCGAAGAAGGCTTGAAAAAAGCTAAAAAGATGATTCAGGAGCTGAAAGCCGATTTCTGGAAAAATGCGATCGTATTGGGTAAGAACGAAGAGTTTAACCAGTCTTTAGAAAAAGCCGGTCGTGTAGCCGATTTTATTGAATTAGGCGAACTGATGATCGACGATGCCCTGGATCGTACAGAATCATGTGGTGGTCACTTCCGTATAGAAAGCCAAACCGAAGAAGGCGAAGCCAAACGTGACGATGAAAAGTATGCATACGTTGCTGCTTGGGAATTCAAAGGCGAAGGTCAGCCGGAGGCCCTGCACAAAGAAGAACTAAAATTCGAAAACGTTAAACTGACTCAGCGCAGTTACAAATAACAAATATCCACAGTTAAAAAAGATATCAATATGAGTGGAACTATGAATTTAAAGCTGAAAGTATGGCGCCAGCCGAACAGCGAGGCTAAAGGTAGTTTTGTAAACTACGATGCTGCCAATGTTTCTCCGGATATGTCTTTCCTCGAAATGCTCGATGTAGTGAATGAGGATTTGGTAAAAAAAGGCGAAGACCCGATTCACTTTGATCACGATTGCCGCGAAGGTATTTGTGGTATGTGTTCATTGCACATCAATGGCCGTCCGCACGGACCGAAACAAGCCATTACCACCTGCCAGTTGCACATGCGTAGCTTTCAGGATGGCCAAACTGTTACCATTGAGCCTTGGAGAGCTAAGGCCTTCCCGGTAATCAAAGATTTGGCGGTTGACCGCAGTGCTTTCGATCGCATTCAGCAGACTGGTGGTTTCGTATCGGTAAACACCGGCGGTGTGCCCGATGCCAATGCTATTGCCATTCCGAAACCAGTGGCTGATGAGGCTTTCAACTCGGCTACTTGTATTGGTTGCGGTGCCTGCGTGGCGGCTTGTAAAAATGCTTCCGCGATGTTATTCGTATCGGCTAAGGTTTCTCAGATGGCATTATTGCCACAAGGACAGCCCGAGCGTTACCGTCGTGTGCAAGCTATGGTGACACAAATGGACGAAGAAGGTTTTGGTAGCTGTACCAATACGGGTGCCTGTGAAGCCGAATGTCCGAAGGAAATTAAGATTACCAATATTGCCCGCATGAACCGCGATTTCTTTACCGCGAAGTTTTTTAAGCAGGAAGAAGTTTAAGCGGACAATAGATTCAATAAAAAAGCCTCCCCGAATTTCGGGGAGGCTTTTTTGTTAATAAACTGCTTTTATTTCTTAGTGGTAATTTCTACTACTCCTTTTTTTGCTTTTCTGCCATATTTGGAGATGGCATCTTTGCCTTTAAGTACGCTTACAGAAGCAATAGCTTCAGGGCTTATTTTTTCTAATTCGGCTTTATTGATGGCTTTGCCATTCAGAAAGTACAACGGATCTTTAGAGAAGGTAGTTGCCTGTATGTTAGTTGCTGAGGCTAGTAAAAGGCTGAATGCAAAAATTTTGATCAGTTTCATTTTAGTTAATTGTTGATGAATTGATTTTAAATATAGCAAACAGAATGCGTAATTTTCAGCCCTAATCTATTTGAATGAAAATCGCCTTCCATGGTGCTGCCCGTAATGTAACCGGCAGTAAGCACCTCATTACACTTAAAGACCAGACACGTATTTTATTAGATTGTGGCATGTTTCAGGGCCGTTCGGTCGATACCGCTTCATGGAATGCCCACTTCGGTTTTGATCCAACTTTGGTAAATTACCTGATCCTATCGCATGCACACATTGATCATTGTGGTTTGATCCCAAAATTGGTTGCCGAAGGTTTTGAAGGAGCTATTTTCTGTACTCCTGCTACGTTCGATTTGGTGAAAATCTTACTGATGGATTCGGCCAAAATTCAGGAGCAGGATGCTTTTTATCTGAATAAACATCGGGCAAAACGTGGTGAGGCTCCCATTAAACCCCTGTATACCGATGACGATGTGGAACAAGCACTTCGGCAATTTAAACTGGTAAATTACGAAGTGGAGCATCGTCTTAATCCGGATGTGACTTTACGATTTACGGATGTTGGACATATTTTGGGTAGCGCTGCCGTTCACTTGGCGATTCAGGAAGACGATAAAACTACCCGAATTACGTTTAGCGGTGATGTGGGTCGCTATGGCGATTTGCTATTGAATTCACCTCAAACCTTTCCGCAAGCAGATTATGTACTGATCGAGTCTACCTACGGCGACTCTTTTCACGATAGTATAGCGCCAACCGAAGATCAGTTACGTCAGATTATCGAAGAAACCTGTATTCAAAAGGGAGGCAAGGTGATTATTCCTGCATTTAGCGTTGGTCGGACTCAGGAAATCCTCTACAATTTGAATGCATTAGAATTGAAGGGATTGTTGCCCGATGTTCCGTTTTACGTAGATAGCCCACTATCTGAAAAAGCGACTATGGTGGTAAAAAAACATCCAGAAGTGTACAATAGCGGTGTAAAAGAGGTTATGAAAAATGATCATGACCCGTTTGACTTCAAGGGACTGAGTTTCATCGAGTCTGTAGAAGATTCGATGGCTTTAAATGATGACCCAGCTCCTTGTGTTATAATTTCGGCATCTGGAATGGCCGAAGCCGGAAGGGTGAAACATCACATCAAAAATACTATCAGTAACCCCAACAATACCATTCTAATTGTAGGCTATTGTGAACCCAATTCATTAGGTGGGAAATTAATGGCCGGTCAGGAAGTAGTACATATTTTTGGTGATGACTACTGGGTTAATGCAGAGGTTCGTACTATAAGATCTATGAGTGCGCATGGCGATCGTAACGATTTGATTCATTTCTTATCTTGTCAGGATCCAAAACAAGTTAAAACACTTTTCTTGGTCCACGGTGAATACGAAGTGCAGCAAAATTTCAAAGCTACCTTACTTGAAAAAGGTTTTCAAAAGGTCGAAATTCCCGATAGGCATCAGGAATTTGAACTCCAATAAAAAAAGCCCTGTGCATGCACAGGGCTTTTTTGTGTAAAACACTTACTGTCTTGGTGCAGCTGGTTTTGGTAATTCTTTTCGAGGTAAAAGTTCAGCACGTTGTGCAGAGTGGTATACAAACGAAGCCACAATCGTAGCCGCTTGTTTCAAATCATCTTCAATCAACCGATCGTACGTATCCATATTGGTGTGGTGGGTACGGGTGTTGTACTCAATGCCATCCTGTATGAACTGGAATCCCGGAATTCCTACAGCATCAAACGATAAGTGGTCGGTACCGCCGGTGTTGCGTAAGGTAAGTGTTTTAGCGCCCATATCGTTAAATGGTGCTAACCACTCTTTAAAAATCGGACCGATAGCTTCATTTCCCTGCAAATACACCCCACGAATTTTACCGGTTCCGTTATCTAAATTGTAATACGCCGTTACTTTAGCTTGCTCTGGCTTCAATTCCATGGTTTTTGGATCGCCAAAATGATTTAATACGTAATTCCGAGAACCGTATAAACCTTGTTCTTCCGAACTCCATAAAGCTACACGTATGGTACGCTTAGGCTTGAAGCCCGCAGCTTTTAAAATACGCATGGCTTCCATCATTACCGCAGATCCGGCAGCATTATCGGTTGCACCGGTGGCAGCGTGCCATGAATCGAGGTGAGCGCCAATCATTACCACCTGATCTTTTAATTTTTTATCTGTTCCAGGAATTTCTCCAACAACATTATAACCTTGCAGATCGTCATCTACAAAACGGGTTTTGGTGTCGGCTTCAAATTCTACTTGCTGTCCTGCTTTTAACAAACGAACAATGCGCAAATAATCTTCTTGAGAAACCTCTAATTCTGGAGCCACTGGTTTAGCATCAGCTGCATAAGAAGCACCGTTGCTCGTAAAGAAAGTTCCGTGTGTGCCACGGCCGCTGCTCAATATTAATCCAACACCTTCGTTAATAAATAATTCGCCAAGCTGAGCTCTTAATGCTCTTTGCTTGATTAAGGCGGCCATTTGTTGTTGGTTAGGACCTCCGCCTGCATTTGCAGCTCTTGGTGCCATCGGTTCGGCCATCTTGGCTAAATCTTCATCGCTGTATCGGCTACCATCCGACTTAAAACTGGTATTAATGCTCGAATTAACATCTAAAATAACCACCTTGCCTTTCAGTGTTCCTTTGTATTTATCTAAATCTGCAACACTATCTACCTTAATTAAAACCACCGGAGCTTTTAGTAAGCCATTGGTTCCCGGAGTCCAGGCTTTTGGTGAAGCGATGATGGCATGATAATACGGTGCAGTAATTGCTGCATAGTTCTTTTGAATTTCCCAGCCTCTTCCAAACTTGCCCCAAGGTTCAATAGCCACATTTTGCAAACCCCAAGATTTTAGGGCATTTGCTGCCCACTCTTGTGCTTTTTTCAATCCCGGGGAGTTAGAGAGTCTCGGTCCGGAAACGTCGGTTAAATAAAATGCGGTTTGCATTACTTGCGACTTATTTAGCCCTTCCTCTTTGATTTTTTGGACAGCGGTCAAGTCTACCGGTTCTTGTTGTGCCCAAGTGTTGGTTGCCAGTGCAATTCCAACCAAGGCAGCAATTAACGTTCTTTTCATGATTTGGTTTATTATGCTTTATAAACAAACTTATTTATAATTCTGAATTATTGTCTTACCTTGATTATAACATTTTCATTATAAAGTATCACCTGGATTTTTTATTCCTATTTTAAGCATCCTAAAACAATCGAATTAGAGCAATGAAAAAAATCATTTTCTGTTTGGCGCTAGGTTTTGCGCTACAAACACAGGCCCAAACTACCGCTAAAACTGATCCTGTTATACAGTCTATGGTAAGCGATGTTTCGGCAAAAAACATCGAAGCCATCGTTCGAAAATTAGTTTCTTTTCAAACCAGACATACCTTAAGTGATACCCTAAGTACTAAAACAGGCATTGGTGCAGCACGTAACTGGATCAAAGCAGAGTTGGAGAAGTATGCCGCTGCATCTGGTGGCCGATTGAGAGTGGAATTTGATGCGTTCACCCAAGCGGCAGATGGTCGCAGAGTTACGGTTCCTACCCTGATGAAGAATGTGTTGGCTATTTTACCAGGTACTGATCCGGAGGATGACCGGGTATTTATTGTTTCTGGGCATTACGATTCTAGAGCATCTGATGTGTTAGATAGTAAAAGTTTTGCACCAGGTGCAAACGACGATGCTTCGGGTACTGCTGTAGCCATGGAATTGGCCCGAGTGATGAGTAAGCAATCGTACAATTGTACGCTCATTTTTGTAGCGATGGTAGGTGAAGAGCAAGGTTTATATGGCGCAGCTAATCTGGCTAAACGAGCTAAAGAGGCCAAATGGAACGTTGCCGGAATGATTACCAATGATATTGTGGGCAATACCTATGGTTTGGAGACCGATTTAAAAGATAACCGTACTGTTCGGATTTTTAGTGAGGGAGTATCTCAGACTGAAACCACAGCTCAAGCGGGTACCAGAACCAATATTGGTTCAGAGAATGACGGCATTGCCCGTCAGTTTGCCCGCTATTTAAAAGAAGTTGGTGAGCGTTATGTTGATCAATTGGATGTGAAACTGATTTATCGTCGCGATAGGTATTTGAGAGGCGGTGATCATACTCCGTTTTCACAACAAGGATTTGCAGCCATCCGGGTAACCGAAATGAATGAGAATTTTAACCGCCAACACCAGAATGTGCGTACTGAAAACGGAGTTGATTATGGTGATTTGCCTGATTTTGTGGATTATAACTATACCCAGAAAGTAGCCCGAATGAATCTGGCCGCTCTAGCCAATTTAGCTGCTGGTCCACGCGAACCCCAACAGGTTAAAATGCAAACCAGCGAGTTGACTAATAAAAGTACATTGAAGTGGGAAACTCCAAAAGGAGAAAAACCGGTAGGGTATTATGTAGTAATGAGAGAAACCAGTAGTTCTGTTTGGGAGAAAAAGTTCTTTGTTACTGAGAACCAAGTCACCTTAAACTATTCAAAAGACAACTACTTTTTTGGGGTACAATCGGTAGATGCCGATGGTCATGAAAGTATGGTGGTTATTCCTTTACCTGGCCGTTAATTACCAGTTGAAAAGTGCATAAACGCATTTTACAACCGTTTGGTAAGTTGGCATCTGGAAATGAATGCTTGCGCTGTATTTTTCGGTAGGAATTTCAATACGCGTAGTGCTGGCTAGATACAGCAAGCCTAGCATTACGGGAATGAGAACTAAAATAAAAGGAGAGGTATTGCCTTTATTCTTTTTCATTAGGTCGAATTTTATACAAAGAACGGTTAAAACTTTGGAATTCGTATGTTAAATAATGTAAAATTTTTGTCGAGAATTACTCGCTGATAGCCAATAAAAAAAGCCCACTTTTTGTGGGCTTTTTTTATTTCTTGAGGTTTTGCAGCATTAAATGCCGAAAGCCGCTTTGATTTTCTCTACATAATCCAATTTTTCCCAAGTAAATAGCTCCACTTCTAGCGTTTTGCTATCACCATTTGCACCTTGGAATGTTTTCTTAACCACTTCGTTTTTACGGCCCATGTGTCCGTAGGCAGCGGTTTCAGAATAAATCGGATTGCGCAATTTTAAACGAGTTTCAATTCCGTAAGGTGTCATGTCGAAAATTTGCTCGATCTTTTTAGCAATTTCTCCGTCGTTCAACCCAACTTTTGCAGTTCCGTAGGTATTCACGTAAATCCCCATCGGATTTTTTACACCGATAGCATAAGAAACTTGTACTAAAATTTCGTCGCAAACACCGGCTGCAACCATGTTTTTAGCGATATGACGGGTAGCGTAAGCAGCTGAACGGTCTACTTTAGATGGATCTTTCCCAGAGAATGCACCACCACCATGGGCACCTTTTCCACCATAGGTATCCACAATAATTTTACGTCCGGTAAGACCGGTATCCCCGTGAGGGCCACCAATTACAAATTTCCCGGTAGGATTAATGTGATAGGTAATTTGGTCGGTAAACAGAGCCTGAAGTTCAGGTTTCAATTGTTTTTTCACGCGAGGGATCAAAATAGAAACGATGTCTTTTTTAATTTGTTCCTGCATGGCCTTTTCTTCAGCAAAATCATCGTGCTGTGTAGAAACCACAATGGCATCGATACGAATTGGGCGGTGATCGTCGCTGTACTCAATGGTAACCTGCGATTTTGCATCGGGACGCAAATAGGTAATTTCTTTGTTTTCGCGACGCAGTGCGGCTAACTCGATCAAAATTTTATGTGAAAGATCTAGCGCAAGCGGCATGTAATTTTCGGTTTCGTTGCTGGCATAACCAAACATCATACCTTGGTCTCCGGCTCCTTGATCTTGTTTATTTTGACGTTCGACACCCTGGTTAATGTCGGCCGATTGCTCGTGGATGGCAGAAAGCACACCACATGAATCGGCCTCAAACATGTACTCCGATTTGGTATAACCGATTTTACGGATTACCTCACGACTAATTTTTTGAACATCCAGATAGGTATTCGACTTCACTTCACCGGCTAAAACCACTTGTCCGGTAGTTACCAGCGTTTCACAGGCTACTTTAGCGTCTGGATCCCAGGCTAAAAAGTTATCAATTAGGGCGTCAGAAATTTGATCGGCCACTTTATCCGGGTGACCTTCAGATACTGATTCAGAGGTAAATAGATAAGGCATAGTATTCCAGTTCTAAATAAAAACAAAATAAAATGCAGAAAAATGGACTATTAAAGGAAGTGTAATTTAGTTTTTTAGCACTTTTTTTAACGTGGTTGCAATCAACGCAAATCGATCCACTTTTTTGCACTGCAAAAGTATAACAATTTTTAAAATCTTAGATATTTGAACGTAATTTGTGACCATTAGTCGAAACCTAAAACCTGTTCTTTTGAAAAAAACAGTTCTGTTCATCATTAACCCAATATCGGGAGGAAAATCGAAATTGCACGTGCCTGAGTTAATTGCTCAGAACCTCGATCTAGTACAATTTGAGTACACATACCGGTTTACTGAGGGTGTGGGCCATGCACGTGAGTTAGCTAAAGAAGCCGTACAAAAGGGTATCGATATTGTGATTGCAGTAGGTGGTGACGGAACTATAAATGAAATTGCTTCTGTTCTTTCGGGTACAGATAAAATTTTAGGCATTATTCCGATGGGTTCTGGAAATGGGCTCGGAACTTCACTAGCCATTCCATTTGATGTAGCTAAAGCGATTGGGGTATTGAACCGCATGCAGGTAATGACCATAGACTCTGCCACACTGAATGGACATCCATTTTTTAATGTAAGTGGTATTGGTTTCGATGCGGAAATCAGTGCTCGCTTTGCTCGGGATAAATCGCGTGGATTGTGGGGTTATGTAAGAAATACCATTGCTGAAATCATACATTACCGCCCAAAATGGTACAAGTTAACTATTGACGGCATTGTGTACCATCGGCAGGCGTTTATGATTAGTTTGGCCAATTCTACTCAATATGGAAACAATGCACACATTGCCCCCGAAGCCTCACTAACCGATGGTTTATTGGATTTTTGTGTAATTAAACCTTTTGAATTATACCTGTTCCCGATTTTAGCCTATCGTTTGTTTAGCAAAACAGCACACCGTTCTAAATTCATCGAAATTTTTAAGGCTCGTGAAATTAAAGTTGAACGAGATGAACCTGGGCCTGTACATTTAGATGGAGAACCTGTGCAAATGGGTACTGAACTGCTTATCTCCCTCAAGCCTGCCACGTTAAAGGTGATTCATTAGTATGTCTAAAAAGTCGAAACAATGGGGTGGTATCATGTATTCCACCGATCCGGATTTCAGTTTTGAGCCTGAACAAACGGAAACTCAGGAAACATTGCCTCCGCAGCAGCAGGATTTGCGGGTACAGCTAGACCGTAAACAACGCGGAGGTAAATCGGTAACCCTGATTACCGGTTTTGTGGGTACAGATTCAGATTTAGATGCTTTGGGTAAAAAACTAAAGCAAAAATGTGGCGTAGGAGGATCGGTTAAAGATGGTGAGATTTTAATCCAGGGAGATTTTTGCCAAAAAATCATCCAAATCCTTTTAGCCGAAGGCTATAAAGTGAAAAAAATTGGGGGTTGACCGAACTCCTATTTATTCTTTTAACTGACTTTAAATCAGTTGTTTGAATCTTAGTGTCTCGTTTACAATTAGTCCAAATTCAAACCATTTTTCTTTCGAAAACGTTTTAGTTCTTCCTAATTTTGGCGATTGTCTATAACCAAAAACTCATTGATGAGTAAAATACCTATGAAAGCTCCCGATTTGGCCTACCTTGGTTTGCAAGGTCGCAACACTATTTTTTATCAACTAAGCCCCGAAGAATTAATTGAACATGCCATTAAAAATGGTGAGGGTAGCTTAGCCAGTTCTGGCGCTTTAGCCATTGATACCGGTGAATTTACAGGTCGTTCACCCAAAGACCGTTTCATTGTTGCAGATGATATTACTGAAAAAGCGGTTTGGTGGGGCGATATCAATATTAAATTCGATGCTCAAAAGTTCGATCAGCTTCAACAAAAGCTTACTGCATATTTACAAGATAAGTCGATCTATGTTAGAGATGCCGCTGCTTGTGCAGATATGGATTATCGCTTAAGCATACGAGTAATTACCGAAAAGGCATATCAGAACTTGTTTTCCCATCATTTATTCATCAGACCAGAAGCTAATCAATTGGGTGAAACTCCCGAATGGACTATTTTGGCTGCACCGGGATTTAAAGCAAATCCAGAAGTTGACGGAACTCGTCAGCACAATTTTGCCGTCATCAATTTTACTAAAAAGATGATTTTAATTGGCGGAACGGGCTATACCGGAGAAATTAAAAAAGGTATTTTCTCAGTTTTGAATTTCTTGCTTCCGCACAAACACCAGGTTTTATCCATGCATTGTTCTGCCAATGAGGGTAAAGATGGGGATACTGCCATCTTCTTTGGTTTATCCGGAACCGGAAAAACTACCCTTTCTGCCGATCCTTCAAGAGATTTGATTGGAGACGATGAACACGGCTGGGGGGCACAAACCGTATTTAATTTCGAAGGTGGCTGCTACGCTAAGTGTGTAGGCCTAACAGCTGAAAAAGAACCTGAGATTTTTAAAGCTGTAAAATTTGGATCCCTTTTGGAGAATATCAATTTCTTTGAGGGTACCCGTGCTGTAGATTTTGACAATATTGAGAAAACCGAAAATACCCGGGTTTCTTACCCAATACAGTACATTAGCCATGCCAAGCTTCCGTCTATTGGAGCTATTCCAAAAAATATATTCTTTTTAACTGCTGATGCTTTTGGCGTTTTGCCACCAATTTCACAATTAAGTCCGGAACAGGCCATGTATCACTTTATTTCTGGTTATACGGCTAAAGTGGCTGGTACTGAGGCAGGCATTAATGAGCCACAAACCACTTTTTCGGCATGTTTTGGTAAAGCCTTTTTGCCGCTCCACCCTACAGCTTACGCCCAATTATTGGGTGAGAAGCTAAAAAAACACCAGGCTAAAGTTTGGCTGGTTAATACAGGTTGGACCGGTGGACCGTACGGAATTGGGCACAGAATGAAGCTTAGCTACACTCGGGCCATGATTACTGCAGCCCTATCCGGAGAACTTAGTCAGGTGGAGTTTGCAGAGCACCCCGTTTTTGGTTTAATGATTCCTAAAACTTGTCCGAATGTGCCTGCAGAACTACTTGATCCTAGAAATACTTGGACGGATAAACACGCATACGATCAAAAAGCAGCAGAATTGGCGCAAGCTTTTGTCAAAAACTTTACGCAGTTTGCTGATTTCGCTAGTGCCGAAATTTTATCGGCTGCACCCCGAGTTGAGGTATCTGCTTAAATCGCATGTTAAATTTTAGTTGCGATTTGGATTTCCCGAAAAAAATAGTTTTCATTGTGAAAGATTGTCTCAGATAATTTTTTCAGTAACAAAATTGCATACATTGATAATTGTTTATTGAAAATTATATCTTTGAAATCCGTTTTAAAAAAAACTTAAAACCAATTAATTTATAATTCATCAAAACCAAAAACTAAAATTTAAAAAAATGGCAACCGCAACCAAAGCAACAACTGCTAAAAAAGAGAATTCTGGTTCAAACATTTTTGCTAGTATGTCTATCGTGATTTGCATCCTTGTAGGTGTAATCTTGTGGAAATTCGTAATGGGTAGTCCTGGTAACTTCGAAGGTGGAGATCCAGAAAATGGTCACCCACTTCCTGGTAACTATTTCGGAATGGTTTACAAAGGTGGTTACGTTGTACCTGTGTTAATGGGTTTATTCTTAATGGTTGTTGTATTCTCTTTTGAGAGATACTTTGTAATCAACAAAGCTGCCGGAAAAGGTAACGTTGATGCATTCGTTAAGAAAGTACAATCTTTATTAAGCGCTGGTAACATTGATAGCGCTATTGCAGAATGCGACAAACAAGAAGGTTCTGTAGCAAACGTGATCAAATCAGGTTTGAAAAAATACAAAGAAATGGAAACCGAAAAAGGCATGGATACTGAGCAGAAATGTTTAGCAATTCAAAAAGACATTGAAGAAGCAACTGCTTTAGAAATGCCGATGTTAGAACAAAACCTTACTGTAATTGCTACTTTGGTTTCTATTGGTACCTTGATGGGTCTATTAGGAACAGTAACAGGTATGATCAAAGCGTTCTCAGCTTTGGCAACTGCTGGTGCTCCAGACCAATCTCAATTAGCAAACGGTATTTCTGAAGCCTTGATCAATACTGCAACTGGTATTGCAACTTCAGCTGTGGCTATCGTTATGTACAACTTGTTTACTTCTAAAATCGATAAATTGACTTATTCTATCGATGAAGCAGGTTTCTCAATTGTACAAACCTACGCTAGTACACATAAATAATAGTTTTTGATTTGATTTAGTCCCGGGATCCATTCCCGGGACTTCTTTTCAAAACGTTAAACAAGTACCGTTCAACAGCAAAAACATAAGTAATGCCTAAAGTAAAAGTTCCTAGAAAAAGCACTGCGATTGACATGACGGCCATGTGCGATGTGGCTTTCTTGTTGTTAACATTCTTTATTTTAACAGCAACTGCACGTCAGCCAGAGCCCCTGCCTGTTGATACCCCGGCTTCAACTGTAAAAATCAAATTGCCGGAAACCGATATCGCAACCTTAACTGTAGGTCAGGGAAAAATTTTCTTTGGCGTAAAAGGACAGCAGATTCGCATCAACATGTTGGATCGCATTGCTCAGAAATACAATTTGCAATTTACTGAAGATGAGAAACGACGTTTCTCAGTAATCGAATCTTTTGGTGTTCCGGTAGGTAATCTAAAGCAATTAATTGCCTTGAGTGGCGATGAGCGTAACCAACCCGGCCTTCAAATAGGTATTCCTGCCGATTCTACAGACAATCAATTGAATGAATGGATTTTGGCAGCCCGTTATGCAACCAAAGAGTTAAATAACGCGGATCTTCGCTTTAGTATTAAAGGCGATTCGAGAGAAGAATACCCTGAAATCAAAAAGGTAATCGATATTCTTCAGAAGCAAAACATTAACAAGTTCAGCTTGATTACTTCATTAAGACAAGCGGAGCAGTAAAAATCGTAAACAATACAAAATATTAAACGATGGCAGAATTAGATACCTCCTCGGGTGGCGGGAAAAAAGGTGGGAAAGTTAGAAGTAAGAAGCAATCTACCCGTGTAGATTTAACCGCAATGGTTGACTTGGCTTTCTTGCTAATCACTTTCTTCATGCTAACCACCACCTTGGCGAAACCTCAGGCCATGGACTTGGCAATGCCTGATAAAGATAAAGACAAGCCAGAGTCTAAATTGGAAATTGCCGATAACCGTACCATGACCATCTTATTGGGTCAAAATAACCGTATTGAGTGGTATATGGGATTGGTAGATAATCCTAAAACTCCAACGGTTGATAATTATGGACGTAATGGCATCCGTAAAGCAATCATCGAGAAAATCAAAGAAGTACGAGGTATTACCGGAGATCCAAAAAAAGGCTTGATCGTATTGATTAAACCTAGCAAAAAATCGAACTACAGAAATTTAGTCGATATTTTGGACGAGATGAAGATCACCGGAGTGCCAACTTATGCGATAGTTGATATTACCAATCCGGAAATCGAGTTGATGAAACGCGACGGGATTTACGAATAAGTTTTCGTAAATTAAGGTAAGATTTTAGAACATAGATTAACAGAAAATAGAGATGTTAGGATCTAAATTAGATATTTTTAAACCTGAATGGCTCGAAGTCGTTTTCAACGGTCGTAATAAGGCTTACGGTGCTTACGAATTGCGTAAAGAAAACCCTAAGACTACTACCCGTGCGGTAATTACCGGAACAGTATTAATTGTTGTTTTGGTAACAGCTCCGATGATCATCAGATACATTGCCGGAATTTTACCAGACGATACCGAGCAATTTAAACAAACGGAGGTTGTTTTGGCCGCTCCGCCGCCAATTGATAAAGATACGCCTCCTCCGCCACCAGAACCACCAAAACCAAAAGTGGATCAGGTGCGTTTCCCACCTCCGGTAGTAGTACCGGCAGAAAAGGTACGTGACGAGGAGCCACCAACCGTTGAAGAATTGAAAAAAGCTGACCCTGGTCAGAAAACTATCGAAGGTGACCCAAATGCCGAAATCAAAATTGATGAGCCGGTAGGTAACTCTGAAGTAGTTGAAGACAACAGCATTGTGGATTTCTCTAGCGTTGAAGTAATGCCAGAGTTTCCAGGTGGTCAGTCAGGTTGGGGTAAATACTTGCAGAAAAACATGAAGTATCCACCAATTGCACGTGAAAACAACATTACAGGTCGTGTTATTGTGAGCTTCGTAGTAGAGAAAAACGGAGATTTAACCGATATCAAAGTGTTGAGAGGTATTGGTGGAGGTTGTGATGAGGAAGCAGTTCGCGTACTCAAAGCAGCACCAGCTTGGAGACCAGGTGTTCAAAATGGACGTAACGTGCGTGTGGCTTACACCATGCCAATTTTCTTCCAGTTAGCCGGACAATAATTCCATGTCAAAATATGTGAATGAGCAACAGAAATCGCTGTTACAGCGATTTCTGTTCGTTTTACGCCTCCTGATGTTTACTTTTTACATTCTGGCAGGTTCGATGTTCATCATCTGGAAAGATATGCCTGTGGAACTTGCCAGAAACTATCGCATCGCATTTGGTGTTATTTTGATTGTTTACGCATTCCTGAGGTTCATCAGGTTAGTACAAAATAGAGATTAGTTATGTTCCGAAAACTACTTGTGATCACGAGCTTAAGTGTACTGGGGATTTTGTCTGCTTGCCAGCAGCAAAGTTCAACCGGCAAACAAAGCTATACCAAAGGCAAAGTAAATCTGGTGGCCGATGAAAGTTTGGCCCCAATTGTTGAAGATCAATTATTTGTATTCGGGAGTGTGTATCCTGAGGTAGAAATTACCACCTTATACAAACCTGAGAATGCCTTGCTTAAAGATTTATTAAATGGCACTGCAAAAGTTGCTGTTATGACCAGAACGCTAACTCCTGCAGAAAGTAAGTACTTCGAACCAAAGCAGATCCGTATTCGCGTTAACCGAATTGCTATTGATGGTATTGCCTTGATTACACAAACTACCAATGCCGACAGCTTAGTTTCTGCACAAGATGTCATTTCAGTTCTTCAATCAAAGCCTTCTAAAATACAATCGCTAGTTTTTGATAACCCAAATTCAAGCACGGTACGTTATTTTAAAGATTTGGCCCAGGTGAAAGAATTGCCTTCCAAAGGAATCTATGCCTTAAAATCTAATCCAGAGGTTATCAAGTATGTTGCAAACCATCCGGGTTCAGTTGGAGTAGTAGGTATCAATTGGTTAATGCAAGCAGATCCCTCTTTAGAAAAAGATATAACCAGGCTACGCGTGATGGGGGTGAAAAATTTACCCGGAAAACCAGGTGCCGACCAATACACAAAACCAGATCAAAATGATTTAGCTTTGGGATTATACCCATTTATGCGTAATTTGTACCTCATTAATTGTGAGGGAGGACCCGGCCCGGGCACGGGATTTGTCACTTTTGTAGCAGGAGAACGTGGTCAACGGATTGTTTTAAAGTCTGGATTACTGCCAGATAGTATTCCCCCCCGAGAAATTAGTATCAGAAAATAGTAAATAAATTATATTTGAACCATGGAAATGTTGAAAAAGGCCTTTAAGACAACTTTAGTGTTGGTTTTGTTAGGTTCATCTCTTTTTGCACAAACCCTAGTGGATGTAAAAAAAGCAATTGATGCAGAGCAGTATCAAAAAGCAAAAAGTCAATTAAAAACGATGATTGCTACCCTGCCAACCAATGCAGAGAATTACTTCTTTTTAGGACAGGTGTATTTAAAAACAGACTATGCCGATTCGGCCAAGGTAACTTTTAACGAGGGTATAGCTAAAAACCCTTCATTTGCGTTGAATTATGTAGGATTAGGTCAGGTTTTATTGGAAGACCAAGACGAGACCATGGCCAAAGTAAACTTTGATAAAGCCGTTACTTTGTCTGATAAAAAAGACAATAGAGCTTTCTTATACATAGGTAAAGCCTATACTGCTGCCAAAAAGCCGAATTACGAGATGGCTTTAACCAACCTAACCAAGGCGCAAACCATTAATCCTAAAGATGCAGAAGTGTTTTTAGCGATGGGCGATGCATACCGTGGACAGATGAAAAATTCGGAAGCTTACAGTGCATACCGTACAGCTTTTGATTTGAACAAATCCCTACTGCGCTCTAAAGTAGAGCTGGGTGTGATCAATAAAATGTCTAAAGCATTTCAAGAATCGGCAGAAGAGTTTAATAGCGTATTGGCTTTAGATCCCAATTATGGTCCAGCATTTCGTGAATTAGCCGAGACCTATTATTTATGGGCCAGATCAGATGCCAGAGATTACGATGGGAAGATCAAACAAGCCCTGGAGTATTATAAAAAATACTTAGAGTTAACCGACCGTTCCTTAGAATCGCGAATGCGTTATGCCGACTTCCTCATCTTAGCCAAAGATTACAAAACCTTACAGGCTGAGGCGCAAATCATGGCTCAGAACGACAAAACCAACAAACGTATTTACCGTTACTTGGGTTACTCAGCTTTTGAAAACGGCGATTATCAGGGATGTATCCAAGCCATCAAAGATTTCATGGCGCAGGTAGATCCAAAACGTATTATTGGTAGAGATTACAGCTACTTAGGCCGTGCAATGATTAAACTTGGTCAAGACGAAGAAGGTTTTGAAACAGTGAAAAAAGCTACTGCGATTGATTCTAACCTAGTAGGCGGAATGAGTGAAATTGCGAAAGAATTGTATGGATTAAAGAAATACAGCAAAGCTGCAGAAGCGTATGAAATTGCAGTTAAAAATCCACAAAGAAACCTTTTAGATTATTACTACTTAGGATCATCTTATTATTTCGATTATGGTGCTAAGAAAACAGCCGGTCAGCCTGCTGATAAAGCCTTATTAGTGAAAGCAGATACAGCATTTAGCTACTTAATTCAGCGTTCACCAACCACGCATGCCGCATGGCAGTTTAGAGGCCGTATCAATCGTCAGCTAGATGATGAAAACGAAAGCCAAGGTTTGGCTTTGCCGTTCTATACCAAATACGTGGAGATTATAACGGTGACTAAACCCGAATTGGCCGCTAAAAACACTCCTGGGTTAATTGAGGCTTACACCTATTTGGGTCAGGTAGCAGCTAAAAAAGATAAAGACTACGAAAAAGCCAAAACGTATTTCGTCAAGATTTTGGAGTTAGATCCAGCCAATGTTGTGGCCACGGAAGCCATGAAAGCCATCGGCGGTACAAAATAAAAAAATGACATTCATTTAAGCGCCTTAATCATCCGATTAAGGCGCTTTCTTTTTATATTTGCCGCACCAAAATCAAACGATGGAAGCACAAAGCACCCCCGTAAATTACTTGCCGATTATTTTTCAAATGATCGTGGCTCTTGGTTTCGTTGTAGTAACCATGGTGGTCACCCATTTGGTGGGCCCAAAACGCAAAACCTCCGACAAGTTGATTCCTTTCGAATCCGGAATTGAGTCCATAGGTAATGCCCGCCAACCATTCTCGATTAAGTATTTTTTGGTGGCTATTTTATTTGTGCTGTTTGACGTAGAGGTGATCTTCATGTATCCTTGGGCGGTTAATTTCAGAGACTTTGGTTGGGCAGGTGTGATCGAGATGTTCATCTTTATGGGAACCCTATTATTAGGCTTTATTTATGTGCTTAAAAAAGGTGCTTTAGATTGGGAATAAGTTGTTTATATAGTACATTTGGGCACTAATTAAAAGTGCCCTAAGGATAGAAAAAAGGCGATTATGAGCGAAATTAAATTAGTAGAAGCTCCTCCCGGGATAGAAGGATCTGGCTTTTTTGCCACTTCTCTGGATAAAGTAGTTGGGATGGCCCGCTCACACTCCTTGTGGCCCCTGCCATTTGCTACATCTTGTTGCGGAATTGAATTCATGGCTACCATGGGCTCGCATTACGATTTTGCCCGTTTTGGTTCAGAGCGCCCGAGTTTTTCACCACGCCAGGCAGATTTGCTCATGGTGATGGGAACCATTGCTAAAAAAATGGCTCCGGTACTCCGTCAGGTTTATGTACAAATGGCCGAACCACGCTGGGTAATTGCGGTAGGCGCCTGTGCCTCCAGTGGTGGTATTTTTGATACCTATTCCGTGTTGCAAGGTATAGATGAGGTTATTCCGGTTGACGTTTACGTACCCGGATGTCCGCCACGACCAGAAGCCATTATTGATGGATTTAACAAAATTCAGGAATTGGTAAGAAACGAATCCTTGCGTCGACGTGAATCTCCTGAATACAAAGAATTATTAGCTAAATACGGAATCCAGTAATGGAGAAACTGACTAACCAGATCTTAATTCAAAAGTTGAGCACCAAATTCGGTGAGCGAATTTCCATTCCAACCGAACCGTACGGCTTATTGACTTTTGAAACCGGTAAGGAAAGTATTACCGAAGTGCTCACCTTTTTGAAAGAAGATGCAGCTCTTCAATTCAATTACCTGACCGATATTACCGGCATCCATTATCCTGAAAAAGAATTGGCCATTGGTGTGGTTTACCACCTCCATAGCCTTCGCAGTAACGTAAGGGTACGGATAAAAGTATTTTTACCGGCCGATAAACCGGTACTTCCAACGGCATCCAATCTGTGGAAAGGTGCCAATTGGATGGAGCGTGAAACCTTTGATTTCTTCGGCATTCAGTTCGAAGGACATCCGGATTTACGCCGCATTTTAAATGTTGACGAGATGACGGTTTTCCCGATGCGTAAAGAATACCCGCTCGAGGATCCAAACCGTGTAGATAAAAAAGATTATTTCTTTGGCAGATGATAAACCATCCGGTATTAACAGATAACGACCCGCAAAAAGAGACCCATACCCTCAATTTAGGTCCCACCCACCCGGCTACACACGGAGTTTTCCAAAACGTACTCGAGATGGATGGCGAACGCATTGTAAGTGGGGTATCCACCATCGGATATATCCATCGGGCCTTCGAAAAAATTGCAGAACACCGTCCCTTCTACCAGATCACCCCATTGACTGACCGTTTGAACTATTGTTCATCGCCGATCAATAACATGGGTTGGCACATGACGGTAGAGAAATTGCTCAATATCCAGACCCCCAAGCGTGTAGATTACATGCGTGTCATTATCATGGAGCTGGCCCGTATTTCAGATCACTTGATCTGTAATGGAATTTTAGGGGTAGATACCGGTGCTTATTCGGGTTTCTTGTACCTGATGGAAGAGCGGGAGCACATTTACGAAATTTACGAAGAGATTTGCGGTGCCCGTTTAACAACCAATATTGGTCGTATTGGCGGTTTTGAGCGTGATTTTAACGATATCGCTTTCGCGAAAATCAAAAAGTTCCTCAAAAACTTCCCGCCCATCATGAAGGAGTTCGAGGCCCTGTTTAACCGTAATCGTATTTTCATTGAGCGTACTTCGGGTGTAGGTGCTGTCGATCCGGAAACCGCACTCAACTATAGCTGGAGCGGTCCAATTTTAAGAGCAACCGGTGTAGATTACGATGTTCGTGTAAACGAACCGTATTCTTCTTATCAGGATTTTGATTTCGAAATCCCGGTAGGCACCAGCGGCGATGTGTACGACCGGTTCATTGTACGTAATGAAGAAATTTGGCAGAGCTTGCGCATTATTGAGCAAGCCTTAGAGAAAATAGAGAAAGAACCAAAAGGCGTTTTCCATGCCGAAGTACCTGAGTTTTACCTGCCGGCCAAAGAAGACGTTTACAACAATATGGAAGCTTTGATTTACCATTTCAAAATTGTGATGGGAGAGATTGAGACACCAAAAACAGAAGTATACCATGCGGTAGAAGGAGGTAATGGCGAATTAGGTTTCTACCTCGTAAACGATGGTGGACGTTCGCCATACCGTTTACACTTCCGCCGTCCGAGCTTCATCAATTACCAGATGTATGCCCCGATGAGCAGTGGCATGTTGCTTTCTGATGCGATTATTAACATGAGTAGTTTAAACGTTATTGCTGGAGAGTTAGATGCTTAAGGTAACCGAAACTCAGGAAATTAAGTTCTCGAAAGAGCTCATCGCTCAGTTCGATGAAATGGTAAAGCGTTATCCGCAAGGAAAACAAAAATCAGCTTTGCTGCCCATTCTGCATGCCGTACAAGCGGAGTATGGCTGGCTAAGCCCTTCGGCAATGGACAAGGTAGCCGAATACCTGAACATCAAACCGATTGAGGTATACGAAGTGGCTACGTTCTACACCATGTTCTTCCTGCAGCCGCAGGGCAAATACGTGTTAGAAGTGTGCCACACCGGACCTTGCCAACTGGTAGGTGCCGAAAAAATGATGGATCATTTGGAGAAAAAATTAGGAGTTAAAGAAGGCGAAGTGACTAAAGATGGCTTATTCAGCTGGAGAGGCGTAGAATGCTTAGCCGCCTGTGGTATGGCTCCGGTTTTACAAATTGGTCCCGATTATACTTATTACGAAAACTTAACCGCAGATAAACTCGATACCCTAATTGAGGAGTTAAAGAAAAAATAAATGGCCCGCAAACTATTATTTGAACACATTAACGTACCCGGTATCAACACTTTCGATGTTTATCGGAAGCAGGGAGGATACTGTGCGGTGGAGAAGGCTCTGAAAAGCCTTTCGCCCGACGATGTGGTAGAAGAAGTAAAAAAATCAGGCCTTCGTGGCCGTGGTGGAGCAGGTTTCCCTACCGGGATGAAGTGGAGCTTTTTGGCTAAGCCGGAAGGTGTGCCACGTTACCTGGTGTGTAACGCCGACGAATCTGAGCCCGGTACGTTTAAAGACCGCTACCTGATGACCAACATCCCTCACTTATTGATCGAGGGAATGATCGTGTCAAGTTATGCCTTGGGCGCTAACACCTCTTACATTTATGTTCGTGGCGAAATGATGCCCCAAATCCGCATCCTCGAAAAAGCAATCGCGGAAGCTAAAGCCGCCGGATTTTTAGGCAAAAATATTTTGGGTTCAGGTTTCGACCTAGAGTTGTATGTACAGCCAGGCGGCGGTGCCTACATCTGCGGAGAAGAAACCGCTTTACTAGAATCTTTGGAAGGAAAGCGTGGCAATCCACGTATCAAACCCCCATTCCCGGCAGTATCTGGTTTATATGGCTGCCCAACGGTAGTGAACAACGTAGAATCGATCGCTGCTGTAGTGCCTATCGTAAATGAAGGTGGTGATGAGTATGCCAAAATTGGTGTCGGACGCAGTACCGGAACCAAATTGATTTCGGCTTCAGGAAATATCAATAAGCCTGGCGTTTACGAAATTGAACTCGGTGTATCCGTAGAAGAATTTATCTATTCAGAAGAATACTGTGGCGGAATTGCCAATGGCAAACGCCTCAAAGCCGTAGTAGCCGGTGGTTCATCGGTGCCTATTTTACCAGCCAATTTGATTTTAAAAACTACGAACGGTGAAAACCGCCTGATGACGTATGAGTCACTTTCTGATGGTGGTTTTGCTACCGGTACCATGTTGGGTTCGGGTGGTTTTGTGGTATTGGATGAAGATGCCTGTATTGTGCGCAACACCTGGAATTTTAGCCGTTTTTATCACCACGAAAGCTGCGGACAATGTTCGCCTTGCCGCGAAGGTACCGGCTGGATGGAAAAAGTATTGCACCGTTTAGAATATGGTCATGGTACCATAAGCGACATCGACTTACTGGTTAATGTTGCCAAACAAATTGAAGGAAATACCATTTGTCCGTTGGGAGATGCGGCAGCCTGGCCGGTAGCTAGTGCCATCCGACATTTCCGCGATGAGTTCGAATGGCATGTAACGCATCCGCAGGAAGCCTTAAAAGGCAATTACGGCTTGGCACACTATGCCGATCCGCTTCCGCAGATTGCACAAACTGTATAAAGATTTAATCGTTCACCATGTCTGATAAAGTTAAAGTAACGATAGACGGGATAGCCGTAGAAGTAGCGCCGGGAACCACCATCCTGAATGCCGCAAGGCAAATAGGTGGCGATATTGTTCCACCGGCCATGTGCTACTATTCTAAACTGGAAGGTAGTGGCGGTAAATGCCGTACTTGTTTGGTAAAAGTGAGCAAGGGTTCCGAAAAAGATCCTCGCCCTATGCCTAAGCTGGTGGCCAGCTGCCGCACTACCGTGATGGATGGCATGGAAGTGGAAAACATTACTTCACCTGAGGTAGTGGAAGCCCGCAAAGGTGTGGTGGAAATGTTGTTAATCAATCACCCATTAGATTGCCCGGTTTGCGACCAGGCCGGTGAGTGCAGTTTACAAGATTTAGGCTTTGAGCACGGTGCGGCGCAAACACGTTACGAATTCGATCGTCGTACTTTTGAGCGCATTGATATTGGCGACAAGATTCAGCTGCACATGAACCGTTGTATTTTGTGCTACCGTTGTACTTATGTGGCAGATCAGTTAACCGATGGCCGTTGCCATGGGGTAATTGGCCGTGGTGACCATGCAGAGATTTCTACCTACATCGAGAAAGCTGTTGATAACGACTACTCAGGAAACATGATTGATGTATGTCCGGTAGGTGCTTTAACCGATAAAACTTTCCGTTTTAAAAACCGTGTTTGGTTTACTAAGCCGGTTGATGCGCACCGTGATTGCCCGACCTGCTCTGGTAAAGTAACACTATGGTACAAGGGTGAGGAGGTGATCCGTGTTACGGCTCGTAAAGATCAGTACAACGAAGTGGAGGAATTTATTTGCAATACCTGTCGTTTTGATAAGAAAAGTACCAGTGATTGGGTAATTGAAGGCCCAACAGCTATTCGTCACGATTCGGTGATTTCATCTAATCATTACGAAACCTTGAAACCACTTCCGGTAATTCAGAAAAACGAAAAATTAATTGAAGCCAACCTGGAGCAATTCCAGAAGACCCAAAAAGACTAATGGAAATCACATTCGTTATAGAGAAATTTGTATTCATCACGGTGATTTTTGGCTTAAGCTTGCTGGTAGCCATGTATTCTACCCTGGCCGAGCGTAAAATTGCTGCCTTTTTGCAAGACCGTGTGGGGCCCAACCGTGCCGGACCGGGCGGTATGTTCCAGCCTTTGGCCGATGGGGTGAAAATGTTCCTGAAAGAAGAGATCATCCCTACCCAATCTAACAAATTCTTATTCATTGCCGGTCCTTCGCTGGCTATTCTAACTGCTTGTATCGGTTCTGCCGTTATTCCATGGGGTCAGGATATCCAATTATTTGGTAAAACCATTGCTTTGCAGGCAACCGACATCAACGTAGGTATTTTGTACATTTTTGGTGTGGTTTCTTTGGGTGTTTACGGCATCATGATTGGTGGTTGGGCTTCCAACAATAAATTCTCCTTGATGGGTGCCATCCGTGCCGCCTCTCAAAACATCAGCTACGAAATACCGATGGGCTTATCCATCATCGCATTATTATTGGTCACCAATAGCTTGAGTTTAAAAGACATTGCCGAGCAGCAACACGGTTTCCAATGGAATGTGTTTTATCAGCCTTTAGGCTTTTTGATCTTTTTAGTTTGCGCTTTCGCGGAAACGAACCGTACGCCGTTCGACTTGCCAGAGTGTGAGACCGAGCTGGTGGGCGGTTACCATACCGAGTATTCATCCATGAAGTTGGGCTTTTTCCTTTTCGCCGAATACATCAATATGTTTGTTTCCTCGGCGGTGATGGCTACCCTATACTTCGGTGGGTATAACTATCCAGGTATGGATTACATGAACAGTTTATTAGGCCCAACCTTTGGCCCATTGTTGGGTATGGCCGTATTGTTCTTGAAAATTTTCGCGTTCATTTTCTTCTTCATGTGGGTACGTTGGACCATCCCGCGTTTCCGTTATGATCAGTTGATGAACCTGGGGTGGAAGATTTTGATTCCTCTGGCCATTGCCAACATTGTGTTGACCGGACTTGTGACCGCTTTAGTAAACGGATTTTAATATGGAAGCATTAAGTAACAGAAAGAAAGTTTTAGAGCAAAAGCCGATGAATTTCTGGGAGCGTATGTACCTCCCGGCAATTTTTAAAGGCATGGCCATTACTTTTCGCCATATGTTTAAACCAAAGGAGACCGTATTTTATCCGGAGGTGCAGCGTGAGTTTTCGGAAAACTGGCGGGGTATGCACTCGCTCAAACGCGATGAAGAAGGACGTGAACGTTGTACAGCCTGTGGTTTGTGCGCACTTTCTTGTCCGGCGGAAGCCATTACCATGGTAGCTGCCGAGCGTAAAAAAGGCGAAGAAGCTTTGTACCGCGAAGAGAAATATGCCGCAACTTATGAAATCAATATGCTGCGTTGCATTTTCTGCGGTTTGTGCGAAGAAGCTTGTCCGAAAGAGGCTATTTATTTGGATGGCCCAATTGTGCCTGCCGATTACTTGCGTAAAGATTTTATTTACGGAAAAGATAAACTGGTTGAAAAACCATTAACCGAATTGACCAAATAATGAGCCAGTCTTTATTTTATTTGATCGCCTTCTTGTCGATATTCTTTTCGCTGATGGTGATTTTTACCAAAAATCCGGTGCACAGTGTATTGTATCTGATCATTACCTTTTTCACCTTTACCATCCATTACATTTTGCTCAATGCCCAGTTTTTGGCCATTGTGAACTTCATTGTGTACATGGGGGCCATCATGGTACTTTTCTTATTTGTGTTGATGTTACTCAACCTGAATAAAGACACAGAGCCCGCCAAATCCAACCTACTGAAGATGGCAGGCGTAGTTGCCGGCATGTGTTTATTGGTTACCCTGGTGGGATCAGTAAAAGCCCTAAACGTTTCTAATCCGGTTGTTTTAACCAACCCGGGTTTAGGATTGGTAAAGAACCTCGGTAAAGTATTGTTCAACGAATTTTTATTACCGTTCGAAATTTCTTCCTTGCTGTTGTTATCAGCCATGGTTGGTGCGGTATTATTAGCCAAAAAAGAAGCCTAAACGCATGGAAAATATCACACAAGCCATCCAAGGCATTCCATTAAATCATTATATCCTGTTAAGTGCTGTCATTTTCGCCATTGGCGTCATGGGCGTATTGATCCGCAGAAATGCAATTGTGATTTTTATGTCGATTGAGTTGATGTTGAATGCGGTTAACCTACTGCTGACTGCTTTTTCCGCTTACCGCGGAGATGCCGCCGGACAGGTATTTGTATTTTTTATCATGGCCCTGGCTGCTGCAGAAGTGGCGGTTGGTTTGGCCATTATCGTGATGGTGTATCGCAACACGAACTCCATCGATATCAATGTATTGAACAAGTTAAAGTGGTAAACCGAGCATGATCAATTTAGTATACTTAGTTCCTGTTTTCCCGCTGATTGGTTTCCTGATCAATGGTTTGGGCAGAAATATATTGTCGAAAACCCTGGTATCTTGGATCGGTAGTTTGGCAATTTTGTTGTCTTTCGGATTGAGCTTGGGCATTTTTTTCGAATTGCAGGCCGCTGCTCAGAAAAGCATTTTGGTTCCGCTGTTTGATTGGATTCAGGTAGGTTCGCTGCATATTCCTTTTTCCTTTTTGGTGGATCCCCTGAGTAGCATCATGCTGCTCATTGTTACCGGAATCGGTTTCCTTATCCATGTGTATTCCAGCGGATATATGCATGAAGATGCCGGTTTTGCCAAATTCTTTGCCTACCTCAATCTCTTCATTTTCTTCATGTTGTTGCTCGTTTTGGGTTCTAACTATTTGGTGATGTTTATTGGCTGGGAAGGCGTAGGTTTATGCTCTTACCTGCTCATCGGTTTCTGGTTTACCAATGGTAATTATGCCAGTGCAGCTAAAAAAGCATTCGTAATGAACCGTATTGGAGATTTGGGTTTCCTGTTAGCGGTTTTCCTTATTTATACCACATTCGGAAGTGTAGAATTTGCACAGATCTTCCCGCAGGCTGCTTTGTTGCCTTCAGGTACCGCAAGTTTAGCATTAATCACCATTTTATTATTTGTGGGTGCTACCGGTAAATCGGCACAATTGCCTTTGTTTACCTGGTTACCCGATGCGATGGCTGGTCCGACTCCGGTTTCGGCATTGATTCACGCTGCTACCATGGTAACGGCAGGTATCTACATGATTACCCGCTCGAACATTTTGTTTACCCTGGCACCGTTTACTACCGATAGTATTGCTGTGGTAGGTTTAGCTACCGCGATTATTGCGGCCTTAATTGCCTTAACGCAAAACGATATTAAAAAGGTGTTGGCCTACTCTACCGTATCGCAATTGGGTTATATGTTTCTGGGATTGGGTGTGGGTGCCTATACCGGTGCTTTCTTCCACGTGATTACCCATGCTTTCTTTAAAGCTTTATTATTCCTGGGTGCCGGTTCGGTGATTCATGCTATGCACCACGAGCAGGATATGCGCAATATGGGCGGCTTGCGTAAATCTTTGCCGGTCACTTTCTTTACCATGTTGACCGGAACGATTGCCATTGCCGGTTTACCACCATTTGCCGGTTTCTTCTCTAAAGACGAAATTCTGGCGCATGTGTACGAACACAACCAAACCCTTTGGGTAATTGGCGTAATAGGTGCCATGCTTACTGCTTTTTACATGTTCCGCATGTTGTTCCTTACTTTCTTCGGCTCGTTCCGTGGAACTAAGGAACAAGAAAAACACCTGCACGAATCGCCTGCCTCTATGACCATTCCATTAGTAGTATTAGCTTTGCTTTCTGCTGTGGGTGGTTTTATTAACGTGCCCGAAGTATTGGGCGGTCACCACTGGCTGGCTGAATTCCTAAGTCCGGTATTGGTGTACACCAAGGCCGTATCCGGAGAAGCCTTAGCCCTAGATCATGCGACTGAATATATATTGATGGGCGTATCGGTTGCTGCAGCCATGATCTCCATCGCGGTAGCTTATGTAATGTATATTAAACGCAAAACCGTTCCGGCAGCCGATGGCGAAGCCAGAAACTTCCTTTCAAATCTGTCTTATAACAAGTTTTATATCGATGAGCTATACGAAGCTATCATTACCCGTCCGCTGGATGCGATTTCTCAGTTTTTCTTCAAAGTAGTAGATAAATTAGGAATTGATGGTTTGGTGAACGGTATGGGTACAGGTGCCAAAGAGGCCAGTAAGGGCTTGCGCCTTATCCAGAGCGGAAATGTGGGCTTTTATATTTTCATGATGGTGGCCGGTATTGTGGCACTGTTGATTTACGGTTTTTATCATATTTAAAAGGACAGCATAAGCAATGGATATACTTTTACTCCTTTTATTACCTATCGCGGGAGCTTTAATTACTGCTCTTTTAGGTTCATCAACAAAGGCAAAATACGTAGCCCTCGGCTCGTCTTTGATCTCATTGGCGTATGCCATTTGTTTGACGTTACGCTTTCAGCCTGATGCCGGAACGCAGTTCCTGATCAATCAGCCATGGATGAGTAACATGGGGATTAATTTCAAAGCAGGTATTGATGGTATCAGTTTATTGCTGGTGCTTTTAACCAATGGCTTACTGCCTTTAATTGTATTGGCCGGGTTTAAGCAAAATCAGTCGGGTGCGTTTTATGGCCTGATGTTGTTTATGCAGGCTGGTTTGCTGACGGTATTTACCGCCTTAGATGCTTTCCTGTTCTATGTGGGCTGGGAAGCCGCTTTGATTCCGATTTATTTCATTTGTGCCCTATGGGGAGGTGAAAACCGCATCAAAGTCAATCTGAAATTCTTTGTGTATACCATTTTTGGTAGTTTGTTCATGTTGCTGGCTATCATTTACCTGCACTTGCAAACTCCGGGCAAAACATTTGACATTCAAGACTTCTATGCCCTGAATTTGGATGCTACTACCCAAAGTTGGATCTTCTGGGCATTCTTTCTGGCTTTCGCCATCAAGATGCCGGTATTCCCGTTCCACACCTGGCAACCGGATACCTATACCGAGGCACCAACTGCCGGAACCATGCTGCTTTCGGGTATCATGCTGAAAATGGGTATTTACGGCGTGATCCGCTGGTTAATTCCGGTAGCTCCGCTAGGCTTTAGTCAGTGGGGACAAACTGCTTTAATTTTATCGATTATTGGTGTGGTGTATGCAGCAGTGATTGCCTTTACCCAAAAAGATGTAAAACGACTGGTGGCGTATTCATCCATCAGCCACGTGGGCTTAATTGCTGCCGGCATTTTTGTTTGGAATGTACAAGGTTTGCAAGGTGCCATGATCCAGATGCTGAACCACGGTATCAATGTAGTGGGGATGTTCTTTGTACTGGATATCATCATCCGCCGTTTAGGCACCAGAGAAATCGCTTCGATGGGCGGTATTGCCAAAGCTGCTCCGCAATTGGCCATCACCTTCTTAATTATTTTATTAGGAACCGTAGCTTTGCCATTGACCAATGGATTCATTGGTGAGTTTTTATTACTGATGGGTATCTATCAGTATAATATTTGGTTATCGGTTGTTGCCGGATTGACCATCATTTTTGGTGCGGTTTACATGTTGCGCATGTACCAACAGGTCATGTTGGGTGAGGCCAACAAAGCCACTGAAAAATTTGCCGATATCGATTGTGCCGAGAAATGGGTATTGTACACCATTTGTGCTCTGGTAATTATCATCGGGGTATACCCGCAACCGATCTTAAAAATTTCTGAACCTGCCGTGAGCCAACTGTTAGAAGTGGTGAACGCTAAATTAGTAGTAAAATAATCAGATGAACGCTATTATCACCTTATCCATTTTAGCCCTTGTGGTATTGTACTTGGGTTTATTTAAGGCTTCAAAAGCGCTATTGCCGGTTACCTTGATCGGTTTGCTGGCTGCTTTGGGTTTGAGTGTGGCCGAGTGGAACCAGAATACGGCTCCTATTTTCAGCGGTATGATGCTGTTCGATAATTTCGCGGTAGCATTCAGCGGTATCTGCATCCTATCTACTTTTCTGATTCTTGCCATTTCCAAGCAATCGTTCGAACGCATTAGCGAGCATGTAGCAGAATATTATGCGGTGATCTTATTTGCCCTTGCGGGGATTTTGGTCATGCTTTCGTACCATAACCTGTCGATGTTGTTCATCGGTATCGAGATCATGTCAGTGAGTCTATACATTTTGGCGGGTATTAAAAAGAAAGATGTAGCTTCAAACGAAGCCGCTTTAAAATACTTCTTGATGGGGGCCTTCTCTACCGGTTTCCTGTTATTCGGGATAGCACTTGTTTATGGTGCTACTGGTTCATTTGATCTAGCGGCCATCAGCAATTACGTCATCGCGGGAGCTAAACAAGGTATTTCTCCTTTATTTTATGCCGGTTTGCTGTTGATGTTGGTAGGCTTAAGCTTTAAAGTGGGTGCCGCACCTTTCCATTTCTGGTCACCAGATGTGTACGAAGGATCACCAGCTTTAGTAACTGCTTTTATGAGCACGGTAGCCAAAACTGCTGGTTTTGCCGCTTTTTTGCGTTTGTTTCAGTTCTGCTTTGCCCCATTGCACGATTTCTGGATGCCAGCCATTCTGGTCATTACCGTATTGACCTTATTAGTGGGTAATATCACCGCTTTGTATCAGCATAGCTTTAAACGTATGCTGGCCTATTCGGGTATATCGCATGTGGGTTATTTGCTATTTGCCATCGTAGCTTTGGGCGCTTCTTCTACCAATTCGGTATTTGTGTATGCTACGGCTTATTCCATTGCTACCATCATCGCTTTTGCGATATTGATTTTGGTGAAACGCCAAACACAATCGGAAGAGTTCGATGCCTTTAATGGCTTGGGTAAAAGCAATCCATTTTTGGCCTTTGCCCTAACCGTTGCCATGTTATCCTTAGGTGGTATTCCGCTTACGGCCGGTTTTATCGGTAAGTTTATGATGTTTACGAATGCGCTGGGTGAATACCGTATTTGGCTCGTTATTTTGGCGGTGATGAATGCTGTTGTCGGCATTTTCTATTATTTGCGTGTGGTGGTAGCCATGTATTTCAAACCTGCAGAGCGGCAGGAAATACCTGTTGCCGCTAGTTTCAAGTGGGTAATTACGCTATCTGTTGTCCTTACCCTTATCCTAGGTGTCTACCCAAATCTGATCGCTAATCTGTTTTAATTCATTTAGAATTAAATTGTAGCTTTACGGATAAGAAACCTATGCACCAATTCTGGGACTATCTGCAAAGCCTCGTTGACCCGGTACAATTACTGAGGGAAGGTGGTTTTTATCTCTTGCTTTTTGTGATTTTTGCAGAAACAGGTCTTTTTTTCGGTTTTTTCCTTCCAGGAGATTATTTGTTGTTTTTAGCGGGGATGTTTGTAGCTACCGATCGCTTGGATGTTTCCATCTTTCTATTAATTCTAGGCTTAATTGTAGCTGCGGTACTGGGAAACTATGTAGGTTATTGGTTTGGACGTAAAACGGGCCCTTTGCTCTATCAGCGAAAAGATTCTTTTTTCTTTAAGCAACGTTACCTCAGAGCGGCTGAAGCATACTACAATAAACAAGGAGCTTTTGCCTTAATTATGGGTCGCTTTATCCCGATTGTGCGCACTTTTGCGCCTATTTTTGCTGGAGTTGTGCGTTTAGATTATAAGAAATTCTCTTTTTATAATATTACCGGTGCAATTCTCTGGATTACATCCTTAACTTTGCTAGGTTATTTTCTGGGCCGTAAATTTGCACAGGAAATAAACGATTACCTCCTGTATATCATAATCGGGTTTGTAGTCGTTACAGCTTTACCCCTTATTTGGACAATGCTAAAAAAATATTTGCCCGAATAAAACAAAAGCGAATTAGAAGAACACACATGAGTAGTGACCACCCCTGGCATCAAGTAAACCCCGGCGAAGATTTGCCTTCCGTTGTTAATGCCATTATTGAAATCCCGAAAGGTTCAAAAGCCAAATACGAAATAGACAAAGCATCGGGTCTTATCAAATTGGATCGTGTTTTATTTTCCTCGGTGATGTATCCGGCTCATTACGGATTTATTCCACAAACCTATTGCGACGATAAAGACCCCTTAGATATTTTGGTTTTGTGCTCTGTAGATGTTTATCCCTTAACCTTGATCGAAGCTAAAGTGATCGGGGTAATGCACATGGTAGATCAGGGTGAACAGGATGATAAGATTATTGCGGTAGCTAAAAACGACATGTCGGTTAATTACATTGATGATCTATCTGAATTACCACCGCACACCATGACTGAAATAGTTCGTTTTTTCCAAGATTACAAGGCACTGGAAAATAAAAAAGTGAATATTGAACATTTATTGGGTAAACGCTACGCTTTGAAAGTAATTGAAGAGAGTGTAGCTTTATACCAATCCACATTTAAACAGCATTAATCGAATGGGATTTCAACTATTTCTAACCTTTTTCCTGGTTTTTCTAAACGGTTTTTTCGTTGCAGCTGAATTTGCCATCGTAAAGGTTCGGGCATCTCAAATAGAAATTAAAGCTAAAACAGGCCATCGAGTTGCTAAAATTGCCAAGCACATTACCCAGCACCTAGACGGTTATTTGGCCGCAACTCAGTTGGGTATTACCCTTGCCTCTTTGGGTTTGGGTTGGGTAGGTGAAGAAGTAATGGAGCACTTATTGAGAAATTTGTTAACGGCTACCGGTGCAAGTGCAGCCATGATCGAATCTTTTTCAGGTACTGCAGCTCCGGTAATCGCATTTATTCTCATTACCATTATGCACATTGTGTTTGGTGAATTGGCTCCAAAATCCTTCGCTATTCAGCTCCCGGTAAACACTACGCTGGCAGTTTCGGCACCATTACACATTTTTTACCTTGTTTTCCGTCCGTTTATCTGGCTATTGAATGGTTTTGCAAACTTGATTTTAAAGCTATTCGGTATCCATCCGGCCGGAGGACACGAGGCACACCACAGTTCGGAAGAGTTGCAGTATTTATTGGATCAAGGTAAGGAAAGTGGTGCCTTAGATACCTCTGAGCACGAACTGATTAAAAACGTATTTGATTTTAACGAACGTGTGGTAAAAAATATCATGGTGCCACGTACCAAGATCTCGGCTATTGATTTAGAAACGCCGGCCGAGGAAGTTTTGGAATATGTAATTAAAGAAGGTTATTCACGTATTCCTGTTTTTGAAGATACCATCGATAAAATAGTTGGGATTATTCATGCCAAAGATATTTTGCCTTTATTGGCCAATAAAGAAGCTTTGGTACTGAAAGACCTGATCCGGAAGCCGTACTTTATTCCTGAAACAAAAAAAATCAACGATTTAATGAGTGAGTTTCAGCAAAAACGGATTCAAATTGCCGTTGTACTTGACGAATTTGGCGGGACTGCCGGTATGGTGACTCTGGAAGATATTGTTGAAGAACTGGTAGGCGAAATCCAAGACGAGTACGATGAAGAAAAACCAATTGTGGATAAGGTTTCGGAAACAGAGTTTATTGTAAACGCAACCGCCAGTGTTTATGACGTGAATGAATTTTTACCTCACGATTTACCCGAAGATGGGGATTACGATACGATGGCTGGTTTAGCCGGACATATTTTTGGAAAAATTCCTGAAGTGGGCGAACGCATGGAATTTAACGGCTACACGTTCACGATTATGAAGAAAACGGATCAGAACGTCGAATCCTTAAAGTTGGAATTGGTCATCAATCACGACGATGCTGTGGATATGCGATAAGCCACTCTGAAAATCATGCATATTTTTTATACCCCCGATCTTATAGCCGAAGTTTATACCCTGAGTGAGGAAGAAAGCAAACATGCGGTAAGGGTTTTACGTTTGCAAGCCGGTGATGAGGTGGTGTTGGTTGACGGGAAAGGCGGTTATTACCAAGCCCGTATCCTGGAGGCCAATCCTAAACGAACACATTTGCAGGTTTTTCAAACACAACAGGAATTCGGAAAACGAAATCATTATTTACACATCGCGGTAGCACCTACCAAAAATATAGAGCGCTTGGAGTGGTTTCTAGAAAAAGCTACAGAATTGGGTATTGATGAAATTACCCCGCTCATTTGCGAACGTTCGGAGCGTAAGGAAGTAAAAACTGAACGCTTGAATAAAATCATTAGCTCGGCAGTTAAGCAGTCCATTAAGGCCTATCATCCGGTTTTAAATGAGCCAATTGGGTTTAAAAAGTTTGTAGAATTGCCTTTTGATGGGCAGAAATTTATTGCACACTGTATGGAAGGTGATAAGTCTTCAATTCAGGAAATGATCAAACCGAAATCAAAATACTTGGTTTTAATTGGCCCGGAGGGAGATTTCACATCCGCAGAATTGGCTTTAGCCGCAGCCAATGCAATTTTTCCGATTAGCTTAGGCAAAAGTCGCTTACGTACGGAGACCGCAGCTTTGGCTGCATGTTTTGAGATTAATTTTTTGAATCGTTAACTTCGTTTGCCCAAATGCCCCTCTTATGTATCGTATAAAAGTTAACGGAACGTTTGATTATAACTTAGAGCTATCTAAGGGTAATTGGCAGGTGAATGGTAAAACCATAGAATTAGATCAGTTACTGATCAAGGACAAGGTTTTTCACATCATTCACGATCAAAAGTCGTATCAGGTAGAAGTAGTTGCTTTTGCAAAAGCAGATAAAACAGCTACACTTAAAGTAAATGGCAATACCTACAATTTACTTATTAAAGATCAGTTTGACGATTTATTACAGGCGTTGGGTTTGGATAATTTACAAGCCAATAAGATAGCTGAGCTAAAAGCCCCAATGCCAGGCTTGGTTTTAAATGTTTTGGTTAAAGAAGGCGATCAATTAAAAAAAGGCGATAATTTATTCGTTTTAGAAGCCATGAAAATGGAAAATATCATCAAAGCTCCAGCGGATGTTTCCATCAAATCTATCAAAATTAAAGCCGGCGATAAGGTCGAAAAGAACCAGACACTCATCCTGTTTGACCATTAATCTCATTTCTTTTCTTATAATTAATTTCTCTAATAATTGATTAATGTTTAATTTTTTCTATAACTTAGAATAATTAAACCTTATTCAAAACAATCATTATGAGAAAAACTTTACTTTTCTGTATGGTGTTCTTATTTTCTGTGGTATCGGTTTTTGCCCAAAACAAAACCGTTAACGGAAAGGTGACATCATCAAGTGATGGATTACCCTTACCTGGGGTGAGTGTAACCGTTAAAGGAGTTAGCGGTGTCGGTACACAGACCGATGCAAACGGTAGCTTCCAATTAAGCGTTCCGGCTAATGCAACTACGCTGGTGTTTAAATACATCGGTTTTAAGTATGCAGAGGCTGCAATCAACGGAACTTCAGTAAATGTTAAACTGACTGAAGATTCTAAGCAATTATCTGAAGTGGTAGTTGTAGGTTTCGGTACGCAAATTAAACAAGACTTAACCGGGTCTATTGCTCGTGTAAGTTCTAAAGAATTTGAAAACCAACCTCTTTCTACTTTCGAATCGGCTTTACAAGGTCGTGCTGCTGGGGTATTTATCAATTCTGGTTCTGGTAAACTGGGTCAGGGTTTAAATATCCGTATTCGTGGTATTTCTTCGGTTTCAGCGGGTAAAGATCCTTTATTCGTAATCGACGGTCAGCCGGTAGTTTCTCAATCATTGGGTAGTTCAACTGAACCGGATAACCCTTTGGCTTCAATTGCACCAGAAGACATTGAGTCTATTGAGGTGTTGAAAGACGCATCAGCAGCCGCTATTTACGGTTCTCGTGCTACCAACGGGGTTATTTTGGTAACCACCAAATCAGGTAAAGTTGGTAAAACCAAAGTTAACCTGAGCTACAATACTGGTGTAAGTAACCCAACTCGTAAACGCGAATGGTTAAATGCTGCAGAATACCGTGAATTATTTGGTGCAGCTGCGGTAAACATTGGCTACACCGACGGTGAGGAAGGTTGGCTAGATGGTGTTGGAACAGACGAATGGACGGGTAACGTAGACCAAGATTGGGCTAGTGAAGCATTCCAAAAAGGCGGAATTACCAATTACAATGTATCGGTAACTGGTGGTGATGCTAAAACTAACTTCTTCATCAGTGGTGGTTATAACGATCAAAAAGGTATCGTTTTAATGAACTCCTTGAATAGAAGCAATGGCCGTATCAACTTGAGCCATCAAGTAAGCGATAAGTTTAAAATTGGTGCGAATATTTCATTAAGCCAATTGGTAAACAATCGTGTATCGAGTGATAATGCGTTTACCAACCCTTTACAGTTGAATGCATTGCCTCCGATCCAACCTAAATACGATCCTACTACAGGAAAGTTAAATGCAAATACCTTATACTACAACGTATTGATTGAGCAAGATCAGGCAAGAGCAGTAGCTACTCAATTACGCTCTATCAATACCTTTACTGCACAATATAACCTGACCAAAAATTTATCATTAAATGGTGAATTTGGTATGGACGTAACGCAGTTAGAAGAAGACAATTACAATGGTCGTGAGACTTTGGATGGTGCACCAAATGGTGTTGGCTTTAGCCGTCAGGTATTGTCTAATTCATACAACTCAAACGTATTCTTGAATTACAATAAAGTATTCGGAAAAAGCAGCTTGCAGGCTACTTCAGGCTTTTCGTATCAAGAAAGCACCTTGAAGACTACATCTTCAACTGGTCAGAGTTTCCCGAACGATAAATTCACTAAAATTGCTTCTGCAGCCATCATCGCTGGTGGTAACTCAAGCGAAACCGGATACAGTTTCTTGTCGTATTTCGCAAGAGCCAATTACAAGTTAAACGACAAGTACTTGTTTGGAGCTTCTGCCCGTATTGACGGTTCATCTCGTTTTGGTGATAGCAACCGTTACGGTGTATTCCCAGCTGTATCTGCAGGATGGATTTTATCAGAAGAAAGCTTTATCAAGAAGTTTGATAAAATCAGTTTCTTGAAACTGCGTGCCAGCTACGGTACTACCGGTAACTCGGAGATTGGTAACTTCTCTTCGTTAACTTTATATTCTTCATCTCCTTATGCCGATCAATCGGGTATTGTGCCTTCACAAATTGGGGTACAAGATTTGAGATGGGAAAAATCTAACAAATTAGATTTAGGTTTAGATTTCGGTTTCTTCAATAACCGCATTAGTGGTGAAATCGACTATTTCGAGAGCAAAACCAAAGATTTATTATTGAGTTTCCCATTGCCAGCCAGCAATGGTTTCACCAGCATTGTACGTAACGTAGGTACTTTGGAGAATAAAGGATGGGAGTTTGTATTGAATACCAACAATTTGGTAGGTAAATTCAAATGGAATACCAGCTTCAACATCTCTACCTATAAAAACAAGATCGTAGGTTTGGGTGGTTCTAATATTTCAGGTGGTTCACGTCAATTGGGTAGAATCGCCGAAGGTCAGCCTTATGGTTATTTCTACGGTCCTAAGTATGCTGGTGTTAACCCGGCCAATGGTAATGCCATGTATTACAATGCAGACGGTGTTGCAGTAGACCAAGCAGATTACGATGGTTATGAGCAACAAGTAGGTGATCCTAACCCTGATTTTTATGGTGGTATGAACAATAAATTCTCGTATAAAAACTTTGATTTGGATATCCAAACTCAATTTGTATACGGTAACGATTTGTACAACATCGCTGGTTTCTTCCAGTCAGTAAATGGTGATTATTTTGATAACCAATCAAAAGATCAGATGAACTATTGGAAAACACCTGGCCAGATTACATCAGTTCCTCAACCTCGTTTATACGACGGTAATGGAGCGATTAAATCGTCTCGTTGGGTACAAGATGGTTCGTATTTCCGTGTGAAGAACGTGGTATTGGGTTATACCATACCTAAATCGTTCTTGAGCAAGTATAAAATTGACAATGCCCGTATTTACGTAGCTGCTCAAAACTTGTTCACCATTACGAACTACGAAGGTTACGATCCGGAGGTAAATGCTACCTATACCGGAGGAGTAAACTTGGGTCACGATTTTTACACGCCACCACAAGCTAAAACCTTCAGCTTTGGTATAAACATTGGTTTCTAATCTTTTAAATCGAATTGTTATGAAAATAAAATTAATTTCAGGTTTGATGTTGGTGACTTTGTTTGCAAGTACCTTTACTTCTTGCGATAAAAAGTTAGACATTGAGCCGATGCAGAGTGTAGATGCACTTACTGCACTAGAAACTGATCAGGATTTTCAGAGTGCGGTGGTGGGAGCTTACTCCATTTTGGGAGAAGGTTCTTTATACGGCACTAACTTGATCATTTTGCCAGATTTATTGGCTAGTAATAGCTATATCGCATGGGCTGGTACTTTTCAATCGTACCGCCAGGTGGCTACTAAAACCATGGTAGCTTCTAATGCTGAAGCTACACGTACCTGGATTGCTGCTTACCGTGCCATCAATATTGCGAATACGGTATTGGCGCAATCTAGTAAAATTTCTGATGCAGCTTTAAAAACCCAGTTAGAGGGTGAAGCTTACTTCATCCGTGGTATTATGCATTTTGAATTGGTAAGAATGTATGGCTTGCCGTATTCAGCCGGTGCGAACAATTTAGGTGTGCCTATCAACTTGGTTGCTGTAGATACACCTGATGAGGCTGCAAGTTTAGGCGCCCGTAAAACGGTTGGAGAAGTGTATACTCAGGTTATTTCAGATTTGAATGCTGCTTATGCAGCCTTACCTGCAACAAATGGTACACGAGCAGATAAGTACGCTGCAAAGGCCTTTTTATCAAGAGTGTATTTGCAAATGGCCAACTATCCGGCGGCACGTGATGCGGCAAATGATGTAATTGCAAACAGTGGTGCAGCTATGGCAGCTACTGTAACAGTTCCTTTCACCAACCGTAATTCACCGGAGTCTTTGTTTGAGATTCAGCAAAACGATCAGAATAATGCCGGTACCTCTAACGATGGATTGGCAACCTTCTGTGCCAGCATTCCAGGTATCGGACGTGCCGATGTGTACACAAATAACACGTTTTACAACAGTTTTGAAGCAAACGATTTGCGTCGTCGCGACCTAATTTATTTAGGTACTGGCGCAAGAGCGTCCAATTCTGCTCCAAACTTGGCTAATCCTCGCAGATATACCGGTAAGTGGACTTCGTTTTCACAAAACATCCCGGTAGTTCGTTTAGCAGAAATGTACTTAACTCGTGCCGAGTGTAACTTACGTGAGAATACCACTGTAGGTGCAACTCCGGCTGCCGATTTGGCTACCGTACGTAACCGTGCAGGGGCTTCAGTAATTGCAAATCCTACTGTAGCTAATATTTTGCAGGAACGTATTTTCGAGTTGTGTTTTGAAGGATCTCGTATGCACGATTTCAAACGTACGCAAACTTCAACAGGTACATTCCCGTACAACGATCCGAAATTGGTTTACCCAATTCCAGAGCGTGAAATGAGAGCCAACTCAGCTTTGACTGGTTTTCAAAACCCTGGGTATTTTTAATCAATATCCATATTTATTTAACAGCGAGGCCCCGAAATTTTCGGGGCCTCGCTGTTTTAATACCATTTTAATTGAGGCAAATTCTACCTGGCGGAATCAGTAGTTGTTCTACTAGTCTTGATTGGCTACTGCAGCATGCAGCTCGTATGTAGCTTATTGCTTGTAAAAGAGTTCGCTTACTTAGTACAAACAAAAAAGGATGACTCGTGGGTCATCCTTCTGTATTAAGCAAAGTGTTGTAATTTCTTATTTCAATTTGCGTTGCAATTTTTCAGTGTTAGAAATGATTTGTTGGCTACCAACTAAAGTCATGGCACAACGGAATCCGATTTCAGCACTTGCCTCATCTTGCTGTAAGTATCTACGTGTGGCAGGGTTTAACCAGTAAGCACGGTCGTTCCAAGAGCCTCCTTTATACACTCTTGATTTATTGTTTACCAGCGTGGTTTTTCCGTAAAGCTCTTCTGCACGGTCATTACTACCGGTTTGGTCAACGCCTCGTTTATCCGCATTAAAGGTAGAGTCGGTAACGCCATCTTGGTATTCTTTCCAGGTTTGTTTCTTAGCCGATGCCGCTTGTTTAGTTACTGCCCTACCAAATTTATCTTTGGCATACAGCCCTTTCTGGCGGTCTGTCAACTCTTTATCCACGTAAACGTTTCCTCTAAATGGATTAAAGTCTTCAAATTCTTCGTAAGAGAGCTTGCGGTAAACATCTCCGGTCCACTCGTTCACATTACCGGCCATGTTGTACAAGCCAAAATCATTTGGAGCATAACTTTTAACGGGAGCTGTCAGCGCAGCGTTGTCGTTCAAATAACCGCTAACGCCCATATTGTTTCCTTCGCTCTGTTTAAAATTGGCCATCATCAAACCCATTGTCTTCTTTTTAGCAGATCGTACACCCAAGCCATTCCAAGGATACACCTTTCCCGACTTGATATTTCCCCTCGTGGTATTGCCTGCTAGGGCCAAAGCTGCGTATTCCCATTCCGCTTCGGTTGGTAAACGGTAAGGCTCTTTCAATATGCCATCTTCAAGGCGAATAGGGCGTACAGCAATGCCTCTTGAATCAGTACTATTTTTTGAATTCGCATTCAGATCTTTCTTAATTCTATTCCCATCAATCCCTTCTCCACGGTATTGGCCGTTAAGGTAGATTTGCGTATTGAATGGAAGTAGAGAATCGGTTTTACCGCTAGCGGTTTTGTAGTCTGCTAAGTAGCCTTTTTTTCGTAGAATATCCTCATTTACCCGATCGGTTCTCCAAGCACTGTACTCGTTGGCTTGCTCCCAGGTTACACCAACAACCGGATACGAACTGAAAGCTGGGTGTCGGAGGTAATTGTTTACATAAGGTTCGTTATAAGATAGCGGTCTTCTCCATACCAGGGTATCTGGAAGCGCATTGTAATAGTATTCAGGCTCATTTGGGAAATTTCTTCTAATCCAGTACAAGTATTCCAACCAATCGAGATTCGATACTTCAGTTTCATCCATGTAGAACGAGGCAACAGTCACCCTTCTTTTCGTATTGTCATTCTCATAAGTCAGATCCTGATCTAAACTTCCTCCCATCACAAAAGTTCCACCCTCCACAGCAATTAAGCCTGGACCCGGGTTTTTGTCGTATTTAGATGGAACTTCAAATCCGCCATTAAATTGGTTATTGTACGAAACACCGGTTTTAGACGAGGTTCCACTTTTACTGTTAAAACAAGAGCTTAAACTTATGGTAAAGAACAAGGTGAATACAGCAAAACCAACGTAAATTATTCCTTTTTTCATGCTTTCTGAGCGCTATTGAATTAAGCTAAATTAGTTTATTTAAGCTAAACCACCAAAATAAGGGCCTTGACAAGCGCAGGTCCTTTTCAGTTCCTAAGGAGTATTGCATCCAAAAATAGTTTAACACCGATTTTAATTATTTATTTTAGCTTTGATTGAATTTTTTACGATTGAAGATGAGCCGAAACAATTTCAAGATCACTCTAGTCACGGGATTTGCTCTGTTTTTCAGTACAAGTCAATTACACGCACAGTCTGACAATACTGTTTCAGCCGATGGTCGTAGTTCAAATCGTATTTATACGGCCATGTCATTTTTAATGATTGCGCCCGACGCCCGAGCAGGTGCAATGGGTGATCTGGGCGTGGCCACTCAGCCCGACGCCTATTCCATTCACTGGAATCCGGCTAAATTCGCTTTAATTAAGACCAATAGTGCGGTATCGCTATCGTATTCACCATGGCTCAAGAATTTAGCTCCTGATATTGATTTTGCTTATTTAAGTGCCTACAAAAGAATAAGTGAGCGAACAGTTATGGCCGGTTCCCTTCGCTATTTTTCATTTGGCGAGTTTCAATTGGCCGATGATTACCAAAACTCATTGGGAGCAATCAATCCGAATGAATTTGCCATAGATCTTGCTTTTTCAAGAAAATTCGGAGAATCTTTTTCCTTAGGAACTGCGGTGCGTTATGTACGATCAAGGTTAGATAATGCTCAGTTTATTCAATCGAATGCAAGCCATAGCTCCGCCTTGTCTACAGATTTGTCTGCCTTTTACACGCAAAAAACGCAAGTATTTGGTACTGACGTGGACTGGAATCTCGGTGTAAATGTGTCAAACATTGCCATAGCGAGAAAGCTACCGTTAAGTGTTATTGGTCCGCAATTTTTGCCGGCTAATTTGAGGCTTGGAACTGCTATGGTTTTCCATCAAACAAACGACGATTTATTTACACTAGCTGTTGACTTCAACAAACTATTGGTGCCACTAAGTCAGGCCACAACAACTAACATGTCGCTTGTATCAAGTATTTTCAAGTCGTTTTCGGATGCGCCTGGAGGTTTTTCAGAAGAATTGCAAGAGATTAGCTATTCAATTGGAGCTGAGTATAATTTTAAGCAAAAATTTCCGGTTAGGGCTGGGTATTTTCACGAAAGTCCGGTAAAAGGAAATCGCCAATTTTTCACACTTGGAGCAGGCTTTCGTTACGATAAATTTGAGTTGGATTTAGGCTACATATTAGCCAATCAAACGCAAAGTCCTCTCTCAAATACCCTGAGATTTTCACTTTCCTATCAGCTAGGAAAAACTCCATCAAATTAAATCCCATGAAAATACGAGTAGGTTTCGGATTTGATGTACATCAGTTAGCTAGTAACCATCCTTTTGTGATGGGTGGAGTGCAATTGGAGCACCATTCCGGAGCTTTTGGCCATTCGGATGCTGACGTACTGGTACACGCCATTTGCGATGCGTTGTTAGGTGCGGCCAATCTTAGGGATATCGGTTACCACTTTTCCAATACGGATGAGCGCTGGAAAGGGATAAGCAGTTTAATTTTATTAACAGAATGCGTTCGTTTATTAGCTGAAAAAGGATGGCAGGTGGGCAATGTGGATGCTATGATTTGTTTGGAAGCCCCTAAAATCAACCCGCACGTACCGGCCATGAAACAGAATATTGCTCAAGCTATGGGTATTGCTGAAGACGACATTTCTATTAAAGCCACTACAAACGAGAAAATGGGTTTTATTGGCCGTGAAGAGGGCGTAGTGGCCTATGCAGTTTGCTTAATAGAGAAAAATTAATTTTCTCTTTTCAGTTCTACATCAGAAAAATCCACGCTACACTTACAGTTCGTTCCACAAGCACTTTTAGCCTGAAAACTGCGGTAAATGATCCGGCCCACATACACCAATGCCGCAATAAATAAGGCAGTGACAACGATTTCCTGGATTCCGATCATGGAACAAAGTTAGCGATTTTGGACTCCTAATCAGTCAAAATCAGTTCATATTAGGTCAAAGCATCCGATTACGGTTTGAAAAGCCTACCTTTGCACAAATTTTTATTAGACTTTTTCATGCAAAAAATTAGGAATATCGCGATCATTGCTCACGTTGACCACGGAAAAACTACCTTGGTTGACAAGATTTTACATCAAACCAATCTGTTTCGCGATAATCAGCAAACCGGCGAACTCATTCTAGATAACAACGATCTGGAGCGGGAACGCGGTATTACCATTGTTTCAAAAAACGTATCGGTAAATTATAAAGACGTTAAAATTAATATCATCGATACCCCGGGTCACGCCGACTTTGGCGGTGAGGTAGAGCGGGTATTGAAAATGGCCGATGGCGTTTTACTTCTGGTAGACGCTTTTGAAGGTGCCATGCCACAAACTCGTTTCGTAACCCAAAAGGCCCTGTCTTTAGGTTTAAAGCCAATTGTGGTAGTAAACAAAGTAGATAAAGAAAATTGCCGTCCGGAAGAGGTTTACGAATCAATTTTTGAGTTGTTCTTCAACTTGGAGGCAACCGAAGATCAATTGGATTTCCCGGTTATTTACGGTTCATCTAAAAACGGATGGATGAGTACCGACTGGAAACAGCCAACATCAGATATTACGCCTTTGCTGGATGCTATTTTAGAGCACATCCCATCAGCGCCTTACAACGAAGGCACGCTGCAACTGCAAATTACTTCTTTAGATTATTCTTCGTTCGTAGGTCGTATTGCAATTGGGCGTGTAGCTCGTGGCGTAATTAAAGAAAACCAACCGGTTTCTTTGGTTAAACGCGATGGAACTATCCAAAAATCACGAATTAAAGAATTGTATACCTTCGAAGGCTTGGGTAAAATCAAGGTTTCGGAAGTAAAGGCTGGAGATATTTGTGCCGTAGTAGGTATTGATGGCTTTGAAATTGGCGATACCATTGCCGATTTTGAAAATCCGGAACAACTGGAAGTTATCAAGATTGATGAGCCTACGATGAACATGTTGTTTACCATCAATAATTCGCCATTCTTTGGTAAAGAAGGAAAATTTGTAACCTCACGCCACCTGCGTGATCGTTTGTACAAAGAGATGGAGAAAAACTTGGCCTTAAAAGTGGTGGAAACCCCATCACCTGATGCCTATCTGGTTTACGGACGTGGTATTCTCCATTTGTCGGTATTGATTGAGACCATGCGTCGCGAAGGTTACGAATTACAGGTTGGCCAGCCTCAGGTAATTGTGAAAGAGATTGATGGCGTAAAATGCGAACCGGTTGAAACGCTGATTGTAGATGTCCCTGGTGATGTGGCCGGTAAGGTTATCGAACTGGTAACCCAGCGTAAGGGCGAACTTTTGGTAATGGAGCCTAAAGGTGATTTACAGCATTTGGAGTTTGAAATTCCTTCACGTGGAATTATCGGTTTGCGTAATAACGTGTTAACTGCTACTGCCGGAGAAGCCATCATGGCGCACCGTTTCAAGGCTTACGAACCTTGGAAAGGGACAATTCCAGGTCGTTTGAACGGGGTTTTAGTATCGATGGAAAAAGGTCAGAGTACGGCGTATTCTATTGATAAGTTGCAAGATCGCGGACGCTTCTTTGTTGATCCGGGAGTGGAAGTTTACGAAGGCCAAATCATGGGTGAACACATCCGCGATAACGATTTGGTGGTGAATGTGGTTAAAGGTAAAGCGTTGACGAATATGCGTGCTTCCGGAAGTGACGATAATGTTCGTATTGCTCCAGCAATCAAATTCTCCTTGGAAGAGGCCATGGAATATATCCAGGCCGATGAGTACATTGAAGTAACGCCTGCCAGCATGCGCCTGCGTAAAATCTACTTAACCGAGAATGAGCGTAAAATCAATGCGAAGAAATTCGCAAACTAAACGATACGCGATCGGATAAAAACAGCGCTTTCGGTTAATCCGGGAGCGCTGTTTTTTTATACATTTGTTTTCAATGAAAATTCCAGCGCTACCCGGTTTTGACGAACAAGCCTTCGAAAAGTATTTTAAAAATACCGGTTGGCTCATGTTTGGTAAGATTTTAAGTCTGGCAGTCGGATTTTTAATTGCCCGCTACTTAGGCCCTTATGCTTTTGGCGATTTAAGTTTTGCCGATGCATTTGCTGCTTTATTTGCTGCTGTAGGAACACTAGGTTTGGATAGTTTTATCATCCGCGAACTCATTCAAAATCCGGAGAAACGCGATGAAATCTTGGGCACTTCCCTGGGCATGCGCTTAGCAGCAAATTTACTCTTGATTCCACTTGCAGTACTTACTTATTTGGCTTTTCGCTACTTCAGCGACAGTCCGGGCCAAAATTTGGTCATATTTGTTACGCTTTGTGCTTCGGCTTCTTTATTCAAATCGTTCAACATCATTGATTCCTATTTTCAATCGCGGGTAGCTTCCAAATTTGTAGTTAAGATTCAAAATGTATGCTTAATGCTATCAGCGGCTTTGAAAATTGCTTTGGTCTATTTCAAATCGCCAGCTCTTTATTTTGCTTGGGCCTTGTGTTTTGATAGCGCCATTATAGCCATAGGTTTAGTTTTGATTTATAAACAACAACACCTGCATATCCATACCTGGACTTTCAGCTGGGAGCGTGCTAAACACTTAATCAATCAATCTTGGCCCTTGATCTTGACTGCCGTAATGATTTCAATATACATGAAAATCGATCAGGTGATGCTGAAATCATTGGGAAGCAAGCAGGTGGGTATTTACAGTGCTGCGTCACGTATCAGCGAATCTTGGTATTTCATTCCGGTAGCAATTGTAACTTCTGTTTTTCCGGCCATCATTCAAGCTCGTAAAACAGATATCGACCGGTATAAAACCCGTTTACAAAACCTATACGATTTACTGGTATTGATCAGTCTCCCGGTGGCCGTTTTGGTGAGCATATTTGCCAATTCTATCATTAGCATATTGTACGGAAATCAGTATGATGGTGCCGGAGCCATGTTATCCATACATATTTGGTCTGGTATTTTTGTGTTTTTAGGTAGTGCCAGCAGTCAATATTTATTGGCCGAAGGCTTTACCATGGTTTCGTTTTCCAGAACTGCTTTTGGTGCCCTCATCAACGTGCTACTAAATCTGTGGTTAATCCCTTTGTATGGAGGCTGGGGTGCATCTATGGCTACCTTAATTGCGTATGCATCGGCTACGTTCTTCCTGGTATTTATTCCAAAAACGAAGGAACAGGGTATTTTGATGCTGAAATCCTTGTTTCTGATATCCATCATCCAAAAAATTACTAAAAATTGAAAGCCAGATTCTCAAAACTAAGCCTAATCAATTGGAAAAAGCTAAAGTCCTTACTATCCTTCGGTACCAAAGGGTATTTGGCAGATATTGGCTGGATAGATTCTTTTGATCGCCATTCGCCCGTAGATGCACAGGGCCAGCCCTTACCTTGGGTTACGTATGCTTTTATCGATTTTATTAAGGATAGAATCACTAAAAAACACGTGGTTTTTGAATTTGGTTCGGGAAATTCAACACTATTTTATGCGCAACGAGCTAAGCAGGTGGTATCGGTAGAGCATGATCAAGCGTGGTTTCAAAAAATTAACACATCGAAACCACAAAATTCAGAACTCATTTTTGCTGAACTTAAATCCAATGGCGCTTACAGTAAAATGCCGGTTACAACGGGTAAGCGCTACGATATTATTATTGTGGATGGCCGTGATAGGGTAAACTGTTGTAAAAATGCCCTGCCTGCACTTAGCCAAACGGGTGTTTTGGTTTTAGATGATTCGGAACGTGATTTTTACCAGCCCGCAGTCAAGTACCTGAAAAAATTAGGATTCAAAGAATTGAGCTTTAGTGGAATTTCTCCGGGACTATTTTATTACAAAAGCACTTCGGTTTTTTACCGCAGCCAAAACTGCTTAGGCATTTAATCAAGCAAAAAAGAAATCAGCGTGTTAATACATTTCTGTAATTTACGTTTAGCTCAATAACATGCAAAAATTTGCACCCATTGCCTTATTTGTCTACAATCGTCCGGAGCATACCCGCCGAACGCTTAAATTTCTTGAGCAAAATCAACTGGCGGCAGAGTCTCGTTTGTTCATCTTTTCAGATGGACCGAAGAATGCTAGCCAGGCTAGCAAGGTTGCTGAAGTTCGGGCCTTGATTCAAGAAGTGCAGGGGTTTAAATCCGTAGAGATTATAGAGCGTGAGCAAAATATGGGCTTGGCAAACTCCGTAATCAGCGGGGTAAGTCAGCTGTTAGCAGAGTACGGACGAATTATTGTTTTTGAAGACGATTTAATAACCTCTCCGTATACACTTCAATACTTCAACGAAGCCCTCGATTATTACGAAAAGCAGGAGAAAATAATGCATATTGGTGCGTACATGTATCCCTTAGCTCAGGAGCAAGCCGAGTCTTTGCCCGAGACCTTCTTTTATCGAGCCGCTACCAGTTGGGGTTGGGCTACCTGGGCCAGAGCCTGGCAAGAGTTTAATCCGGATGTAAACGATTTGATGGCAAAGTTCGATTCGGAAATGAAACACCAATTTGCCATAGAGGGTACCATGAACTTTTGGAAACAGATGAAAGAGCTCAAATGGGGTAAAAATAATTCTTGGGCCATCCGTTGGTATGCTTCAATCTTTTTAAAAGGGGGGCTTACGCTCAATCCTGCTCAATCTTTAGTGAGTAATATCGGCCACGATGGAAGTGGCGTTCATTCGGGCATTAATGAAATTTACAATGTAAGTATTCATCCCAAGCCGATTACCTTTTTCCCAGAAGTTCTAGCAGAGAATAAAGAAGCTTACGCAGCGATTAAACAGTTCTTGAAAAACCGTAAAGGAAGTTTTTGGCAACGTTTGCTACGTTTCCTTAATCAGCGCTTAAAATCTTAAGGCATTTTTGCTTCAATCAGGATATAAGGCGATAAGGCTTTAGATTCGAATGGAATGATTTTGGTGAATACCTTTCCGGCGAACCAGGCTGCTTTAAAAAATCCTTTCACGAACACATTTTGTTCATTCCAATTCTCTAACCAAGTGCTGAATTTGCCATAATAACCTGCTTGTTTTACTTCCAGCCCTAGGTCTTGAACAATCTTTTTCAACAATTCCGGATCCATGCAGGCAATTTCATGCTTCTCGTAGTTACTACGATCAAAAGTTTGTTGAATCCAGCCGTTAAAGCCTCTAAAATTGGGCAAGGTGATGAATAGGCTTCCTCCCGGTTTCAGAAAATTTATATGCCTGCTAATGATATCCCGGGTATCTTTAAAATGTTCAATTAATCCACACGATAAGACCAAATCGTATTTTTCTTGGGCTTGGTAGCTAAATAAATCGGTTTCAATAATCTGAATATCTTTTTCATCCATACCGTTTGCTCGACAAAGCTCCCCGATAATTCCCGGATGGATAAAATAATCTAATAAGCAAGCCTTAACACCCAGATACTTTTTTAAAAAGATGGTGTAATAACCCGGAAAACCGCCCAGCTCGATCGCTGTTTTCACTTTTCCTAGCTTTACAAGTTGACTAAGCTGTTTGTGAAATAAATAGTTTGATGGAATAGGCACAGCCAAACCCTTTTTCGATTCCCAGTAATTGGTCCAAAAGGCCCGGTCGGTTAGTTCATTAGTCATGTAGCTAAAATAACAATATGAAAATGATAAATATGTATTTTTGATTCGATTTGAAAGTTGTCCATCTCAATACGTACGAAAATAATGGCGGTGCCGGGCGTGCCTGTGCCCGTTTGGTAGATGCCTTGCAGCAGCAGGGTGTTGAGGCTTCATCTTGGGTTAACTATTCTTTTGAGCGAAAGCCTAAAGCGCAGAATTTTTCCAAGGGTTTTTTAGCAAAATATTTCACGGCTTTTCAAATTGTTGCGGAGCGCTTGTTGACCAAATTATCCTTAAAGCCCGAGCAAACTCCATTTAGTATTCCGTATTTCGGCAGAGATATTACAACTCATCCGGCAGTAAAGGCGGCTGATATTTTACACCTACACTGGATCAATCATGCTTTTATGCGTCCGCAGGATTTGGCTCAACTAAAAAAATTAAACAAGCCCATCGTATGGACATTTCACGACAGTAATGCATTTACCGGAGGTTGCCATGTGCGTTACAGTTGTAAGCATTTTGAGCAAGAGTGCGGAAATTGCCCGCTTTTGAAAGCATCAGGGCCGAATGACCTTTCTCATCGCATTTGGCAAGCTAAAGCCGAAGCCTATGCTGATTTAGAATTTAGTGTGATAGCTCCCAGTAATTGGATGGCGGAGTCGGTGAAGCAAAGCAAATTACTCGGAAATCGAAAAATTCAGGTGGTGCCGAATACCTTAAATACAGAAACGTTTAAACCTATTGATAAGCTACAGGCCAGAAAACTATTAGGCTTACCTGCCGATCGATTTATCATGCTGAGTGGATTTATGCCCTCTAAAAATGATAAGCATAAGGGAACTCCGTATTTATTGGAAGCCTTGCAACAGCTGCCAGGCAAAGAGCAGGTTGAATTACTCATTTTTGGAAACCGAGACGCAGAAAATCTTCCAGCTTTTCCTATTCAGGCTACCTTTTTGGGAACTATATCTGAGGATGAACGACTAGCCTTGGCTTATAGCGCTGCCGATGTGTTCATTAGCCCTTCACTTGAGGATAATTTACCCAATACGGTTTTAGAAAGCTTGGCTTGCGGCACCCCGGTGGTTGCATTTACCACGGGTGGAATTCCAGACATGGTGAAACACCAGCACAACGGTTATTTGGCCGAATACCAATCGGCAGCTGATTTGGCAGTAGGTATTCAATGGGTCATGCAGCATCCCGATAGAGAAAATTTGACTTTGAATGCCAGAAAAACAGTAGAAACTCGGTTTTCTGAAGCAGTGATTGCCCAAAAACATATTGAATTGTATCAATCTTTAATGAACTAAGATGTTTCAGCCGAAATTAAGTGTCATTACCATCGTCTATAATAATGTTCGGGATATCGAGCGGACTTTACTTTCGGTTGTTAATCAGACTTATCCGAATATCGAATACATCGTGGTGGATGGTGCCTCTACAGATGGCACACTGAAACTACTGAAGAAGTATGAATCTAAGTTATCTAAACTGATAACCGAAAAAGACCAGGGGATTTACGATGCGATGAATAAGAGTCTGGCTTTGGCTACTGGAGATTATGTATTGTTCATGAATTCGGGAGATGAAATTTACGCTCCAGATACGGTCGAAAGGATATTTGCAACGGAACCCGATTCAGATATTTATTATGGGGAAACGGAAATGTTTGATGAGCACTGGCAAAGTCTGGGTCGCCGCAGGCATCAGGCTCCAGAACACTTTACTTGGAAAAGTTTTCGTTTTGGCATGTCGGTGAGCCATCAGGCCATTTACATTAAACGAAGTTTAACTGAGCCTTACGATTTACAGTACCAGCTGAGTTCAGATATTGATTGGGTAATTAAATGTGGCAAAAAAGCCAAAAAAATTACGAATGTGGAGGCTTATGTGGCTAAATATTTAGTGGGTGGCATGTCTAAGAAAAGACATCGGCAGAGTTTAAAAGAACGTTTCCAGATTTTAAGCAAACATTATGGCCTTGTGCCTAATTTGGTGAACCATCTAATCATCGCGGCTAAGCTTGCGTTCTATTACCTAAAAACCGGTAGAACCAACGATTAACAGCTACTCCAAGGTTTGGTAGAATTTCCCACCCTTATTGTTCCACCAAATTTTCCGCCCCTTATTGCCATTTAAATCTCCAAATAAACCGTCACCAACTACATCAAAATCTCCATCCTTATCGTAGTCAAACAAGTGAATCCACTTAATCCAGGCATTGGTGCCTGTGCCACTTGCAATATCAAAATAACTGGCAGTTACATCAATGAATGCATTTTTGTTATTCAGAAAAAGACGCAAGCCATAGCCGTTGTACCCTGATTTATTGCTCATGGTGAGTATGTCGGTTTGTCCATCCTTATTGAAATCAAAGAAGGCAATATCCATTACTTCTAAATCGAATTCAAGAGGTAGGGAGATAGCATTATTTCTGTTGTACTCTCCATTTTCTTGGGGGATGAGTAGCAACTTGTTTACACCTCCTAAGAGTAGGTCTAATTTTCCATCTTTAGTTATATCAAACAGCTCAACCGTGTAGTAATTATTGTTCCCGCCACTAAAATTCTTAAAAATCTGATTGGATAATACCAATTGTTTGTTGCCCTGGTTTATATAAGCCGTTGGGTGTACTGGTATAACCATACTACCTCCCGAATAAGCTACAATATCAATTAAGCCATCGTTATTGATGTCTCCTGTTGCGCCACCATGAAAATAGCCGATATCTTGTTTAAGGTATTGATAGCTTCTCTCCTTCACATAAAAAATTCCAATGGCATCTCCAGGAAAAGGAGGACCATCGTACCCGGATGAAAAAAGAACCAATTCGGGTATTTTATCGTTATTCAGATCGGTTACCACATTTTTTCTTACCTGAACTAGACCTATTTGGAGGTCGTAGGTTTTGGGATCTTTCTCATATTCAGAAAACAAATGCAATCCGGGAGCATTGGTTGGCCAGGGGTTTTTCCAGTAATAAGCCCATAGATCTTTTAGCCCGTCACCGGTTAAATCGGTATAGATATACGTACCCAAATCGTTCCAGTAGTATGATTTAGATGAGGAGAAGGTATTGCTTACCGAAATATTGTAGGGCATTAGTTCGCCCGTGGGTTTGAGTTCAAAACCCCAGTATAAGGAGGCGTTAACCTGAAAAATCCGATCGAAAGACTTATTGGTAGTAAACCAAGAGGTAGTTTTGTTAATAGCAGAAACCGAGTCAAGTTGGTTGTTCGTAAAAATCGGACTAATACTATCCTTTACGGTTTGTTTTACTTCAGCTCCTATACTGGGCCCATAGGTTGCTTTATTCTCTTTCTTGCAGGAAAGCAGTACTGCAAAGGCTATCGCTATGAGCAGAATTTTTTGCATTGCAGAACTGCTTTAAAAGCAACTACGCTTCTTGCTTGCGTTCTCTGTACACCGCAAAACCCAATCCGGCTACCAATAAAATAGACGCTAAGAGCGAAATTTTCTCACCAGTGTAATACGATGCCGGTTCAAATTTAAATTCCAGTTTGTGGTTACCGCCAGGTAGCGTAGCTGCCCGTAAAATATAGTTGGCTCTAAAATGTGGAATTTCTTCACCATCAACAAACGCTTTCCAGCCTTTATCGTACCATATTTCAGAGAATACGGCAACCATATCTTTTCCGGTAGAGTATTCGTAAGTAAGGTGGTCAGGGCGATAATTGGTTAGCTTGATGGTTCCGTTTGGATCAAATCCTACTTTTTTTGCATCGATCAGCGATTTGAACTCATTTCCAACGAAAGCCTCAATCCTTGGATCGAAGCTACTGATGGCTGTCATCTCTTCATCTGCATCTTTCACAAAAGTAACTTTAGGTACGAACCAAACATTGCCACAAGCAGATGCTCTCGCTTGCATTTTTTGCGATTGCGTTTGTGGATCGTTTAGAATCACGTATTTGGTATTCAACATGTCCAATACATCTTCATTGATGGCGTTGTTGAACTGTTTGTCTAAAACTTCCTGAAAACGCTTCAGTTTTGCTGCGTGGTAACCGCCCACGGTTTTATGGAAATTAGATGCGGTAGCGCTAGAGAATGTAGGGATGGTTAAATCCAATACCCGGTAATCTGGGCTGGTATCTTTTAAAATGAATTGATCTACTTCACGGGCTTGAAATTGTTGTGTTAAAGCAGATTCTTCTACGAAATTGTCGTTATTCAAATACCGGCGATCAACACTCCAAAGGTCAACAAGAATCGCGGCAGCAAATAAGATAGAAGCCAAAGTGCTGTTGATTTTATTTTTCAATAGCCCCCAAACTAATCCGGCTCCAATCAATACAAAAATTAGCGATCGGAAGGCATCGGTACGAGCTAAACTGATGCGGTCGTTCACCAGACTTTGTGCAATGGCTTCGGCAAAGTTGCGGTCGCCACCGGTTACCTGAGCCAATTGATCAATTAAACCGGCATGGGTACTGGTTTTGAAACTGAAAAACAAACTTGGAACAGCAATCAGCAAGATCAGTATGCCGGCAGTAAAGTAAAGTGCATATTGGAATTTTTTGAAAAGCTCTTTTTTGTCGCTTGTACCCTCTGTAATTTCTTTAACAGTCAGGATGGCTAAAACCGGGAATAAGAAACCAGCAATAACCAAAATGGATTCTACCGCACGGAACTTATTGTACATTGGGAAATAATCAAAGAACAAGTTGGAAACTAGCGGCCAGTTTTTGCCGAAAGATAACAGCAGGCTCAGCAGTGTAGCGGATAGGATCCACCATTTGAATCGTCCTTTTACCACAAATAAGCCCAACACAAATAAGAAAAATACTATTGCTCCAAAATAGAACGGACCGGATGTAAAAGGCTTTTCGCCCCAGTAAGTAGGCAATTGTTGCGCAAAACTTACCGCTTGGTCTGTTGGTACACCTTTTTGAGAAAGCGTTTTAGCCACTTCAGAATTTTCATCCAAAAGGGTTGAGCCGCCTCCTCCGTAAAAATTAGGAATCAAAAAGGTCAGATTTTCTGCCACACCCTGGCTCCATTGGTAGGCGTATTCTTTATCCAAACCATTAGTTGGTTGAGCCTTGCTGTAGGTTAAATTTGATTTTCCACGAATAGATTCCTGGCCATATTCGTAGGTAGTCCACAGCATACTGGCATTTACTGCAACCGCAATAATTAAGGCTCCTGCTAAGAATTTAGCGGGTTGAAGCAGGGCTTTCAGGCTTCCATTTTTAAAAGCATGATAAATTTCTATACCGATGAAGATCAATAAGGCGATGAACAGGTAATACGTCATCTGGATGTGATTCGAGCGGATTTCGAGTGCCAAAGCCAGGGCCGTTAAGGCTGAACCCATCCAGTATTTACCACGAAGTGTAAGTAAAATACCTGCCAGTATAGGGGCAAAGAAGGCAATAGCCAAGGCTTTGTTGCTGTGGCCTGCTTCAATAATGATAAAATTATACGACGAAAAGGCAAATGCGATGGCGCCCGCAGCAGCCAGCCAAGGGTTCACTCTAAGTACGCAGAAAAGCAGGTAAGCGCCCAATAAATACAACAAAACGGTGTCTATTGGATTTGGGAATATGGTTTTAAAGAAAGAGATGATGTACGTAGTGACGTTTAATGGGTACTGTACCCAAATTTGATACGCCGGCATTCCTCCAAACATGGAATTGGTCCATAGGGGACCTTTACCATCAACTGCTTTGTAGTCCATGATCTCTTTTTGCATCGCTTTCGCTTGCAAAACATCATTCTGAAATAGGCCTTTACCTTGTAAAGCCGGACTAAAATAAACCAGACAAAGGGTGATGAAAATCCCGATGATAATGAGGTGGGTAGCGTTACGCTGAAACCAATTGTTCATGCTTTTCTATTTAATGAATTTCAAAAATAGAAAAAAGCGTCAATTACACTTGGTTAAAAGAAGATTATTTGATCTCTTCGAAATCTACAAATTCACCTGCAGCATCTGCTTTCCCTTTTTTTCGTTTCGGCGGCATGTGGTCAATGTGTATGCTACCTTCTTGGCGGTTTTGATTTGGCTGGCTGTAGGCTTGCTGCGCCTGTTGCTGGGCTTTTTTGATGAGGCGTTTAAAAAGTACAGGGAGTAATAATTGGACCAGAATTCGGAGAGCCCAAACTACCAGAAAGAAGTAAAATATGAATTTTAAAAGTCCCATGCTTGGAATACGTGTTACAAATTTAGACGTTTTTTTGGCTAGGATGTTTCAATTCCGTTAAAAATCGTCCTCAATGATCTCAATTACCCTTCCAATTTGTCCATCCTCCAAACGTACTTTTATGCCTCTGGAGTGGAAAGCGGCACTGGTGAGCAGATCTTTAACTACGCCCCGGGTGCGGCGACCACTGCGTTGATCTTTCTTTAGGATAATGTCTACCACCGCTCCTGGATAAACGTCTTTTCGGTTCTGTCCGCTCATCTTAAACCTCTTTCTCTTTTAACATATTTTCCAGGGCAAACATTTCATCCCGAAGTTTAGCTGCCAGTAAGAAATCCAGCTCTTTGGCGGCGGCGTTCATCTCTTTTTTTGTTTTATCAATGGCTTTTTGCAGTTCAGCTTTGCTCATGTATTGCACAATCGGGTCGGCCGCAATGCTTGCACCAAAATCTTTTTCGATATAAGCCTTCGGCACGCCACCTTTGAAATCAAGCACTGAGGTTTGTTCCAAAATGGCTTCTCTAGATTTACCCACCGTTTTTGGGGTAATTCCGTGTTCCAGATTGTAGGCAATCTGTTTATCCCGGCGACGATTGGTTTCATCAATGGTGATGCGCATGCTTTTGGTAATGGTATCGGCATACATGATTACCCGACCGCGATCGTTACGTGCAGCCCGGCCTATGGTTTGTATGAGTGATCGTTCAGAACGTAAAAAACCTTCTTTATCGGCATCTAAAATGGCTACCAATGAAACTTCGGGTAAATCCAAACCTTCACGCAATAAATTGATCCCGACCAAAACATCAAACTCACCCAAACGTAAACCTCTTAAAATCTCTACACGATCCAAGGTTTTTACCTCAGAGTGGATATACCGCACTTTGATGCCGATTTTTGTCATGTATTTGGTAAGCTCCTCGGCCATGCGTTTGGTTAAGGTAGTTACCAAAACCCGGTCGCCCATTTTTACGGTTTTGTCTACCTCGTCCAATAAATCGTCCACTTGGTTAATTACCGGTCTGATTTCAATAGTAGGGTCAATTAAACCCGTCGGACGAATTACTTGTTCAACCACTACACCTTCCGATTTTTCAAGTTCGTAATCTCCCGGGGTGGCACTCACGTAAATGGTTTGAGGAGCCAGACTTTCAAATTCGTTAAAATTAAGCGGTCGGTTATCCAAAGCTGCCGGTAGTCGGAAGCCGTATTCTACCAGTGAGAGTTTACGGGAGCGGTCTCCACCATACATGGCTCTAATTTGTGGAACCGTAACATGGCTTTCATCAATAACCATTAGGTAATCGTCAGGAAAATAATCCAACAAACAGAAGGGGCGCATACCGGGCTTCCGGCCATCAAAAAAGCGTGAATAGTTTTCAATACCGCTGCAATAACCCAATTCACGCATCATTTCTAAATCGTAGTTTACCCGCTCTTCCAAACGTTTGGCTTCTAAATGCCGCCCATCGCCAATCAATTGAGCCTTGCGTACCTCCATTTCTTCACCAATTTCCCACATAATTTGAGTCATTCGGTCTTTGGGTGTTACGAATAAATTGGCCGGGAATACGACCATATGCGTCATCTTTTCCAAGGTTTTTCCCGAAACCGGATCGATGCTACTCAGCTCCTCAATATCGTCTCCAAAAAAAGAAACCCGGTAAGCGAAATCCAGGTAAGCCGGATAAATATCTACGGTATCGCCTTTTACGCGGAATGTTCCTCGTTGAAAATCTCCGGTGGTCCGGGAATATAAAATCTCCACCAATCGGTGTAAGAAGGCATTTCGGCTAATGGTGGTGCCTACGGCAAAGCGGAAAATGGAATTTGAAAAATCTTCCGGATTACCCATACCGTAAATACAGGAAACGGAGGAAACCACAATCAAATCTCGCCGGCCCGACATGAGCGCCGAAGTGGTTCTGAGTCGAAGTTTTTCAATCTCTTCATTAATCGAAAGATCTTTTTCGATGTAGGTATTGCTGGTCGCGATATAGGCTTCTGGCTGGTAATAATCGTAATAGGAAACAAAATAATTGACGGCATTTTCCGGAAAAAACTGCTTGAACTCACCATAAAGCTGAGCGGCCAGCGTTTTATTATGACTCAAAATCAACGTAGGTTTTTGAGTTTGCTGAATGACATTGGCAATGGTAAATGTTTTTCCTGATCCTGTAACCCCCAGCAAGGTTTGGTAATGCTCTTGATTATGCACCCCGTCCACCAATTGTTGAATGGCTTGTGGCTGGTCGCCGGTAGGTACATATTCTGAACTGAGCTTAAATTCCATGGTGGCATAAAGATACGATCTGAAAAGACAGATTAAATCCAATAAAATTGTAAATTTAGCTATGCCCTTTATTTTAGCTCAAACGCCTTCTTTAGGCAATCATTTTTTGGCCGAATTGCGTAATGTAGACGTACAGCAAGACCGCATGCGATTTCGTAAAAACCTACAACGATTAGGCGAAATTTTCGCTTACGAAATTAGTAAGACATTCAGCTATCGCGATAGCGAAATTGATACACCATTGGGCACTGCTGAAACTCTTTTAATGAACGAACAACCGGTTTTAGCTACAATTTTGAGAGCCGGACTCCCGCTCCATGAAGGAATGCTCAATTTTTTTGATCAGGCAGATTCGGCATTTATTGGGGCCTTTCGGAAGACGCACAAAACCGGAAAATTTACCATCGAACTGAAGTATTTTACTTCCCCGAGTTTAGATAATCGGATCTTAATTTTAGCCGACCCCATGTTAGCCACCGGTCAGAGTATTGTGTTGGCGTGTAAAGAATTGTTGGCGCACTATAAAATTAAGGAGCTTCATATTGTTTCTGTTATTGCTAGTAAAGAAGGCTTGGCCCATGTTCAGGCCCATCTACCACAAGCTAAACTTTGGATAGGTGATGTAGACGAGGAGCTTACTTCAAAATCGTACATTGTTCCTGGACTCGGTGATGCCGGCGATTTGGCCTTTGGAGAAAAGGTTTAATTGTGCAGCTTTGCATCAGCAGATGAAGTACAAACATATTTTCTTCGACCTCGACCATACCATTTGGGATTTTGACCGTAATGCGGAAGAAACCCTGTATGAACTTTACCATTCCTACCAATTGAAAAACCTCGGGCTGCTTTCGCCCGATGTGTTTATTGAAACCTACACCGAAAATAACCATCGCCTTTGGGCCGATTACCATTTGGGTAAAATTTCAAAGGAAGAATTGAGGCAAACCCGTTTTAGTAAAACATTTTTGGATTTGGGCATGCATCCGGATGTTATTCCACAGGGTTTTGAAGACGATTATGTGCGCATTTGTCCAACCAAAACCAATTTATTTCCTGAAGCGCATGAAACGTTGTCCTACTTGCAGGAAAAATATGTGCTGCACATCATTTCTAACGGATTTAAAGAGTCAACCGAGCTAAAAATTGAGCTGACCGATTTGGCCAAGTATTTTCAAAACATCATCATTTCTGAAGTGGTAGGGTACAATAAACCCGATAGTACCATTTTTCGGCATGCGCTGGATGAAGCTCAGGCCGTACTAGAACACAGTTTAATGATTGGGGATAGTTTGGAAGCCGATGTTCGGGGAGCTCTGGCCTTTGGCATGGACGCAATTTATTTTAATCCCGAGCGGAAAGAAAAACCTGCCGATATTCCTCATCAAATCCACCATCTGAACGAATTGAAAGAGTTGCTATGAGTATCCACAAATCCTATAGGAATATTGAAAAAATGTTAGATCGCTATCAACTTTTTTTAGACAAAGTTGATGAAACGGAATTTCAGGTTAACCCTGAACCCGGGGTTTGGTCGTATGCCGAGGTTTATTCACATATATTCTCTGCCAATTACGCTTGTTTAATTGCCATACAAAATTGTGTGCAAGGCAAGGGTATTGAATCTAAAGAGCAGGCCAGTCTGGCCGGTCGTATAATTCTGTTTCTTGGGGTGTTCCCTCCGGTTAAAATCAAAGCTCCAGAACGGATAGCCGCCATGGTGAAAAAGATCAACAAGGCCCAAGCAAAACAAGAAATGGAAAAATTTAAAGAAAACTTAAGCAAACTTTTGCCCGAAATAACAACCGCATCCTCTAGCCAAAAAGCCAAACATCCACGCATGGGTTTGTTCAATGCCAAGCAATGGCTACGCTTTATCGAAATCCATACTAGGCATCATGAGAAACAATTGTATCGCATTGAGGCTGCCCTAAAAAAACCGTAATATTGCTCATAAATGAGTTTTAGGTATGATCAAACAGTTTAGAAGTTTAACCCCAATTAATATTGGACTACTCATTTTAGCTACTTTTTTATTGCGTTTTCCGGTATGGGGGTATGCCCATACACAGCAAGCAGCTGATTTTAGTGAACTTTACCGGCATTTATTATGGCCTTATCCCAACTCGCCATTGTTTGATAACGCAACGCAACTGGCTTTGGGTTTCGTTTGTTTGGTGGCTCAGGCGCTATTATTTAATACGGTAGTAAATACACATAACTTGCTGGGTAAAGCCAGTTTTATGCCTGCTCTTTTATTCATTGTATGCGGCAGCTTTTTTGAATCATTTGCCAGTTTTGGCCCGGTCCAGATTTGTAACTTTCTAATCATCTGGATGCTGAACCGCTACCTAAACATGTACCGCCAATCTGATGTAAAACGAATGGTTTACGATTTAGGAATGGCGGTTGCTGTGGGGGCAATTTTATACACGCCCTTTTTGGTTCTTTTCCCGATTATTTGGATTAGTCTGATGATTTTCCGGCCCTTCAATGCCAGAGAGTGGTTCATTGCCCTATTGGGATTTTTGACCATCGTTTTCTTTTTGATTTTCTATTACTACTGGAATGATGCCCTCGGCAATTTTATAAATTCATGGCGCCCTGTCCGAACAAGTAATCTGTATTCCAAACTGAATTATTGGACTTTGTTACCGCTAGTTATCATTGGTATACTCGGATTGGTTCAATTACGACAAAATTTTTTCCGGAGCGTGGTGCACATCAGAAAATCATTTCAGTTGTTATCCGCCTTTTTTCTGGCGGCGATACTTTCATCTAGTCCGAGTTTTGGAGCCGATGAAAATCATTTTTTATTGGCTGTTGCCCCACTTTCGGTTTTGTTGGCTTATTATTTCATGCATGCCACACGCCGTTGGATTTATGAAGGCTTGTTTTTGGTATTAATCGCCTGTATTATCTACGGGCAAATGGCTGCCGGCTTTAACTTTTTTTAACAGAACAGGCAGTGTCAAATTGCCGAAAATCAATAGATTTGTAATATGAAATTCGGCGTTGTAACCTTTCCAGGATCAAATTGTGATCAAGACATAATTGATGTATTAAGCAAGATCATGGGCCAACAGGTAGAAAACCTCTGGCATAAAAACCACGATTTAAAAGGGGTGGATATGGTAATTCTTCCCGGTGGATTTTCTTACGGAGATTATTTGCGTTCGGGTGCTATTGCCCGCTTTTCGCCGGTAATGCAAGAAGTTATCCAGTTTGCAAGCAAAGGTGGTTACGTAATGGGAATTTGCAATGGCTTTCAGATTTTAACCGAAGCCGGACTGGTACCTGGAGCTTTGTTGCACAATGCAAACCGAAAATTCATTTGCCGAAATGTGTATCTGAAGCCGGCTACCAGTCATTCATTAATCACTTCAGATTTAGACCTGAATAAAGCACTCAAAATCCCGATTGCTCATGGTGAGGGAAATTATTTTGCCCGTCCAGATGTTGTTAAAGAAATGGAAGATCGCGACCAGATTTTATTCCGCTATTGCGATGAGCACGGGAATGTTACTGCCGAATCTAATCCTAACGGCTCATTAGCTAATATTGCCGGAGTGTGCAATGCAGGGCGAAATGTGTTTGGCATGATGCCACACCCAGAACGTGCAGCCGATCCGATTCTTGCAAATGAAGATGGATTGGGCATATTCGAATCTATACTTAAAACCGCCCTGGCTTAACAATGACTAACCTGGTCCTTGATATCGGAAATACATCCGTTAAGTTAGCCGTATTTGAGGAAAAGGAAATCATATATCAAGAAACCAGCCCAGCAGTAAACGAAGCAAAACTTCAGGAGTTAATTCAGAGGTTTCAGATTGCCAACAGTATTGTATCTACAGTAAAACAAGAACAAGCCGATATCTCCAGCTTTCTACAGCAAAACACGCAGTTCATTCGTTTTTCGCACCAAACTGGTTTACCTATTCGTAATCACTATCAAAGTCCGGAAACACTTGGTCTAGATCGTTTATCGGCTTTAATGGGAGCCAAAAAACGGTTTCCTCAAACCGATGTTTTAGTTATCGATGCCGGTACCTGTATCACCTGTGACTTATTAGATCGGGATGCCAATTACACTGGCGGAAGCATTAGCCCAGGCATTCAAATGAGGTTTAAAGCTTTAGAAACATTTACCGGGAAATTGCCATTTGTACCCTTTGAGCCCAATTTTGATCAGCTTATTGGTAAAAACACAAAAGATTCCATCCTTTCTGGTGTTGTAAATGGAGTGATTTATGAAATAATGGGATTTATCGAAGATTATCAACAAAAATATCCTGATTTGAGGGTATTGCTTTGCGGCGGAGACGCTGTTTTTTTTGATACTCGTCTTAAAAATAGCATCTTTGCTCACATCGTTTCGACTGAACCCGATTTGGTTTTAATTGGGTTAAACGAAATTATCCACCATCAATATGATGAATAAACTTAAAATCGTTCTTTTCGCTTTGGCTGTAAGTTTTTCGCTTCAGCTAAATGCTCAAAATACAACCAACTCTCCCTACAGCCAATTCGGCTTGGGTGATATTAAACCTTTTCTATTACCACAGAACATCAGTATGGGTGGACTTGCCATAGGTATTCGCAAACCGGGGGGCTACAACAATATCAATGTTGCCAATCCGGCTTCCTATAGTGCAATTAACCTGAGCAGTTTTGATATCGGGGCAACAGTGGATGTACGTAAAATGACTAAAGCTACAAGCTCTCAGAAAACAACTAACGGTGCGTTGAGCCATTTGCTTTTTGCAGTACCGGTTAGTTCAAAATCAGCTATGAGTTTTGGATTAATGCCTTACAGCGATTTGGGATACCGCTACCGCAGTCAAATTCTTCTCGACACAATCAAGGTCGATCAAATTTACAGTGGTGAAGGTGGTTTAGCCCGTGCCCACTTGGGCTATGCCTATCAGTTTGGCAAGCATCTGAGTTTAGGTTTTAATTTTGCGTACATTTTCGGCGATCTCAAACTTCAGAAATCTACCGAGTTGCCTGAAGATGCCTATGCATTAAGCTCCAGAAATCAATCAGATAAAAATGTGGGGGGCTTAAACTACCAGTATGGTGTGCAATACGTGGTTAATCCAGATGCTAAACGTATTCTAACTTTTGGCTACTCCGGTACAGTTTCGTCTACCTTAAAAACATCGGGTTCAGAGACCTCGTTCCGATATGCTTACAACTCCCTTACATTAACCGAATCGGCACCCATCGATACCATCTTCTACAATCCATCTGTTGAATCGAGGCTAACGCTTCCATCTTCGCATGGCATTGGCTTTTCGTTAGAAAGTCCTAATCAATGGGTTTTTGGTGCTGATTTCACCTACACCAATTGGTCAAAATTTGTGGATTCGGGCAATAATCCAGGGTTAAAAGATAGCTATACCTTTAATGTTGGTGGCCGATATACTCCTGATTATACAGCAGTTTCCAATTACTTTAAACTAATTGATTACGCTTTGGGGTTCAAATACGACCGTACTTATATTAACCTGAGTGGCAGAGAAATTAACCAATATGCACTTTGTTTGGGCTTTGGGCTGCCTTTACCATCCAACCGTTTCAGCTTTTACAAAGTAAATTTATCTGCTGAACTTGGTAAACGCGGTACCTTATCCAGCAACCTCGTTCGTGAAAATTACATCAATTTACGTCTTGGATTTACTTTGAACGATAAGTGGTTTATCAAAGCTAAGTACGATTAATTCGTTTCAAAATGCTTCATTCTCGATTAACTTTTCTTTGCCTAATTATCCTTGGGCTTTTAAGTTCTTGTGAGAACAGTATGGAAGAAATTGAACGGTTGTCCGCTCAAAAAAGTACCATTCCTCTCGATCGTTCAACCGGTGTAGAGATGATTTACAGCGATGGTGCAGTGGTTAAAGGAAAACTCCTCACACCAGAATTACTTCACTTTAAGACCCAAAATCCCTACTACGAGATGAAAAAAGGGGTTACCATTATTTTTATCGATCTCAATCAACAAGAAAGTAGCCGGGTAGTTGCCGATTATGCTATTCGGTACGAAAATCAAAAAACTATGGAATTGAGGCATAATGTGGTGGTTACAACTCGTGATGGAAAAACCTTTAAATCCGAAGAGCTAATTTGGGATGAAAACTCCAGAAGATTTTACTCCAACAAAACGGTTGCCGTTTCCACCCCGTCCCAAACAATTTACGGTACGCGTTTTTGGGCCAATGAAGATTTTAGTTTGTATGAAATTGAACAATCAACCGGAAACTTTAACGTGGGGCAGTAGCGTAGAAGCGCATATTTTTCATCGTATTTTTTCCTAAAAATTGTATCTTGCCACCTCTTTTAGAAAAATTAAACTAGTGTATATATGGGAATAATGGGTTTCCTGCGTCACAAAGCAGGTGTTATCATTGTCGGATTAATTGGACTTTCAATCGTTGCTTTCTTAGTTAGCGATGCTGTTCGTTTAGGTAGTCCTTTCTGGAATGCAAGTACTAATGAAGTTGGTGAAGTTGCCGGAGAAAGCATTTCTATTCAGGAATTCAACAACAAAGTAGACCAAAATGCCAATAACTTCAAGCAACAAATGGGTCAAGGTTCATTGAACGCCCAAATGATGGCTTATGTGGTAGAAAATACGTGGAACCAAACCGTTTCACAGATTTTATTGGATAAAGAAGTTAAGCGTTTAGGTCTTGAAGTGAGTAAAAACGAATTGAACGATATGATCAGCGGTAAAAACCCCGATCCTCAAGTAGTTCAAGCTTTTGGTGATCCGCAAACCGGACAGATCAATCGTGATCAGTTAAATAATTTCCTTACTAATTTGGATAAACAAGAAGCCGGTAGTCCACTTCGTGAGCAATGGGGAAATTTCCTAGTATCGGTTACCCAAAATCGTTTGAGTCAGAAATACTTCAATTTAGTAAAGAGCAGTCTTTACGTAACCTCTTTGGAAGCTCGTCACGATTATACCGATCGTAACAAACTGGTTAATTTCAAATATGTTAATCTGGATTACAGCAGTATCCCAGATCAGCAGGCAAAACCAAGCGATGAAGATTTCGAAACCTATTACAGCAATAACAAGTACCGTTTCGATAACAAACAAGAAACCCGCTCTTTTGAATATGTGGTTTTTAATGCGAGCCCATCAAAAGCAGATTCAGCTGAAGTAAGTGCTAAAATTGCCAAAATTGCGAACGATTTCAGAGTAAGTGCCAACGATTCACTTTTCGTAAGCATCAATTCAGATACCAAATCGCCAATTGCATTTATTCGTAAAGGACAATTGGATCCGGCTTTAGATAATGCAGTATTCAGCGCAGAGCCTGGAACCTTGGTTGGTCCGGTATTTTCTAATGGTTCTTACAAACTAGCTAAAGTACTAGCTGTTAAAGTAGGTCCCGATTCAGTTTCGGCAAGCCACATTTTAATTAACCCAGCTACCGAAGGTGGTGCTGATAAGGCAAAAGCAAAAGCAGATTCTATCAAGAATTTAATCCAGAAAGGCGCTAGTTTTGCAGAATTAGCTGCTAAGTTTGGTACAGATGCTTCAAAAGATAAAGGCGGAGATTTAGGAACTTTCGGTCGTGGTGCCATGGTTCCAGCATTTGAAGATGCCGTGTTTAATGGCAAAACCGGCGATTTGAAAGTTATTACTACTCAATTCGGAGTACACGTAATCAAAATCAACGCTCAAAAAGGTTCTTCTAAAGTGGTTAAGGTAGCCGTAGTGGATAAAGCCCTAGCTACCGGTAGTAAAACCCAGCAATTGGCCTATACCCAAGCTACTTCATTCTTAAGTGGAGCAAATGATTCAGAGTCATTCGATGAATTGACTAAAAAGTCAAATTATAAAAAACTAGTAGCCCAAGATATTTACCCAACCCAAGCAGACCTTGCCGGATTAGATAATCCAAGAGAACTAATTCGTTGGGCTTATCGTGCCGATCAGGGCGATGTTTCAGATCAGGTATTTGAAATTGGAGATAAATTTGTTGTGGCAAAATTGACCGAAATTAAGGCTAAAGGCATCCTTCCCTTAGCGCAGGTTAAGAAACAAATTGAAACACAAGTTATCCGTGAAGTAAAAGCCAAACGATTACTAGAAAAATTGAACCAAGCTTTAGCAGGTGCTACCAGCATCGATCAGGTTGCTCAAAAATTAGGGAAAGTAGCCGTTCCAGTTGAGAACGTGGTATTTGCTAACCCGGTTTTACCAGGCTTAGGTCAGGAAAACAAATTAGTAGGAGCTATTTTCGGGTCACAACCAGGAAAAGTTTCTAAAGCTGTTCAAGGTGAAGCCGGTGTGTATGCCTTCGTAGTGAACCAGTTCAGCAAACCTGCTCCATTGGTAAACACATTTAAACAAAAACAGCAAATCGCACAAATGCTGGGTCAAAGAGGTCCAAATGCAGCATTTACTGCTTTACGTGATTTAGCAAACATTAAAGACAATAGAGTAAGATTCTTTTAAGAAGCTTATTTCTTAACTTTGTATCCGGAGGTGCTTTGCGCTTCCGGATTTTTTATTTATAGCTATGGATATTCAAGTCAATTTCAGAAATAAAGTGGCCGAAAGTGCGCTCATCAGTTTTGATTTGGCTAAGCTGTATCCGTCTGGAGAACGCATAGTTTACGATATTAAGGATAACCTTTTTCAAGGATTAATTTTGAGAGAGAAGGATTTCCGTGAATTTGTGAAATCACACGATTGGTCTGCTTACACTGATAAACACGTGGCTATTACCTGCTCTGTGGATGCAATTGTGCCTACCTGGGCTTATATGTTGGTAGCCAGCAAACTGGCGCCATTCGCTAAAACCGTAGTTTTTGGCGATTTATCCGATTTAGAAACGGTTTTGTTCGACAGAGCACTAACTGCCACAAATTGGGAAGAATTTCAGGATCAACGTGTGGTGGTAAAAGGATGCGGCGAAATCCCGGTTCCAACCTCAGCTTTTGTAAGTCTGACCCAAAAACTTACGGCGGTAGCCAAAAGCGTAATGTATGGTGAACCTTGTTCTACCGTACCTGTTTTCAAAAGAAAAGAAGTTTAAAAATCTATCATGAAAAAACTACTTGTTTTTACGCTGTTTTTCGGAATAAAATTCCTGACAGCACAGGAACTGAAAAGCATTAGTCAGCCTGCCTTTCAGGTAGGCGAGGAGCTTAACTATAAGCTTAAATACGGCATTTTTACTGCCGCCGAAGCAAAATTAAAGATCAACGATACCGATCTTAAATTCGACGATAAATCTGTATTTCATCTGGTAGCAGAGGGACGTACGTCGGGCACCTTTGATTTCTTTCATCGGGTCAGAAACCGTTACGAATCTTACATCGATCGAAAAGAATTAACCCCCTACCTGTACACCGAAAATATTCATGAGTCTAGCTATCGTAGAAACGATAAGGCTCGTTTTTATCAGGATCAACGAAAAATTGTATCGAATAAAGGCACCTTTAAAGGCGATAACCAAACTTTTGATGTGATCTCCGCTTATTATTTTGCCAGAAGCTTAGACGTTTCTAAAATTACCAAAGGTGATAAATTCAGCATGACGTATTTTCTGAATGACGAATTGGCCCAGCTAGAAATTGAATATGTGGGTAAGGAAGTGGTTAAAACAGCACTAGGTAAATTCAATTGCTTAAAATTTAGCCCATCTATTCAGCCAGGCCGAATTTTTAGAAAAGATAGTCGTTTGTATTTATGGGTTACCGATGATGGCAACCGTATTCCAGTTAAAGCACATGTAGAGGTTTTAGTTGGCTCCATTACCATGGAATTGACAAATGCTAAAGGTTTGAAATTCCCGTTAACGGCAAAGAAAACTGAACCATGATTGAGGTAGGCCAAACCCTGGTTCATGAAGATATTGCCTCCCAACAATTCGTTTGCAATTTAAACCATTGTAAGGGAGCCTGTTGTATTGAAGGAGATTCGGGGGCTCCGCTACTGGAGAGCGAACTCAATATCCTTGATGAAATCTATCCACAGGTGAAACCGTACATGACCGCCAAAGGTATTGAAGCGGTTGAATCCTATGGTACTTCTGTCAAAGATTTCGAAGGCGATTACACTACACCTTGTGTTGATCAAAATAAGGAATGTGCCTATGTAACTTGGGAAAACGGAATTACCAAGTGCGCCATTGAAAAAGCCTATGAAGACGGCAAAATAAACTGGAAAAAGCCTATTTCCTGTCATTTATACCCCATTCGCATTACCGCTTACCCCGAATTTGAGGTTTTACATTACGACCGCTGGCACATCTGCCATTCGGCTTGTTCGCTAGGACAAGAATTGAAAGTACCGGTATATCAGTTTCTCAAAGAGCCATTGATCAGAAAATATGGGCAGCAATGGTTTGACGACTTACAGGAAAAAGTAAACACATCTATCTAGAAATTCTTATTTTTAACATCAACCTAAGATCCATGAAAGGAATCATACTTGCCGGCGGATCCGGCACCAGATTACACCCGCTAACATTGGCAGTAAGCAAGCAGTTAATGCCTGTTTACGATAAGCCTATGATATACTATCCGCTTTCTACCCTAATGCAGGCGGGAATTAATGAAATTCTAATCATCTCTACGCCACACGATTTACCTCATTTTGAGAAATTGCTGGGTGATGGACAGCGTTTGGGTTGTAAATTTTCGTATGCCGCACAGGAAGTGCCAAACGGATTGGCACAAGCCTTTGTAATTGGTGCCGATTTTATCGGATCGGATGATGTGGCATTGATATTAGGTGATAATATTTTTTATGGAGACGGGATGGACCGCCTGATGCAAGAAAGTACCCGGCCTAATGGAGGGGTGGTTTTTGCGTACCCGGTAGCCGACCCTGAGCGCTATGGTGTGGTGGAGTTTGATGCGAATAATAAAGCCATCTCCATCGAAGAGAAACCCAAGCAGCCTAAATCAAATTATGCAGTTCCGGGTTTGTACTTCTACGACAATTCGGTGGTGCAAATTGCTAAAAACATACAGCCTTCTGCCCGCGGTGAATACGAAATAACCGATGTCAACAAAACGTATTTAGAACAAGGCAAATTGAAAGTTGCGGTCTTGAGCAGAGGAACAGCCTGGTTAGATACCGGAACCTTTAACTCTTTAATGCAAGCCGGTCAGTTTGTTCAGGTAATTGAAGAGCGTCAAGGTTTGAAAATTGGTTGTGTGGAGGAGATCGCCTACCGCATGGGCTTTATTACCAAGCATCAATTGAAAGAAATTGCAGAGCCGCTAACCAAAAGTGGTTATGGACAATATTTATTGCGAATTATAAATCAATAAGAAGAATCGATACATGAAGGTTGCATTAATTACAGGTATAACCGGTCAGGACGGGGCTTATTTAGCCGAATTTTTATTGAAGAAGGGGTATTTTGTTCATGGTATTAAAAGAAGAAGTTCGCTATTCAATACCGACCGTATTGATCACTTGTACCAAGATCCGCACGAAGACAATTTGAATCTGAAGTTGCATTATGGAGATCTAACCGATTCTACCAACCTGATTCGCATTATACAAGAAACACAACCCGACGAAATTTACAACTTGGCTGCGATGAGCCACGTACACGTGAGTTTCGAAACTCCGGAATATACCGCCAATGCCGATGGAATTGGCACACTCCGTATTTTAGAAGCTGTTCGCTTGTTGGGCTTGACTAAAAAGACTAAAGTTTACCAAGCTTCTACTTCTGAGCTTTACGGATTGGTGCAGGCCGTCCCACAAAGCGAAACCACACCCTTTTATCCACGCTCACCGTATGCAGTCGCTAAATTATATGCCTATTGGATAACTGTGAACTACCGTGAAGCGTACGACATGTACGCCTGCAACGGTATTCTGTTCAACCACGAAAGTCCGGTTCGTGGTGAAACCTTTGTAACACGTAAAATTACCCGAGCAGCAGCTAAAATTGCACTTGGTTTGCAAAACACCTTGTATTTAGGTAATCTTTCTGCCCAACGCGATTGGGGTCATGCCAAAGATTATGTAGAAGCCATGTGGCTCATTTTGCAACAACAAAAACCCGAAGATTACGTCATTGCTACGGGAGTGACCACCACTGTGCGTGATTTTGTGAAATTGGCTTTTGAAGAATTGGGTATGGAGATCGAGTTCAGCGGAAAAGCAGAGAACGAAAAAGGAGTCATCATCAATGTGGACGAGAAACGCTGCAAAGAATTGGGTATTGATGCAGATAAATTAAAATTAGGAACCACGGTTGTTAAAGTGGATCCTAAATACTACCGCCCAACCGAAGTAGATCTGTTATTGGGAGATCCAAGCAAAGCCAACAACCAGTTGGGCTGGAAACCGAAATACGATTTGCCGGCATTGGTACAAGATATGGTGCTTTCTGACCTCCAATTGATGAAAAAAGACGAGTATTTAAAGAATGGGGGCTTTAATACCCATAACTACTTCGAGTAATTGCGATCGTTTTTAACGAAGTAATCCTGCTAACTATTCCGCTAGCAGGATTTTTTATATATCAATTTTTATAAAAATAACTATAAATAACTACCTATAAATAGTTATTTTAATCACAAAACTAAAAAAGTGTTTGCTAAACTGTTTTGTTGTGCATATCAACACAGGCCAAGACTGGGGAAATGGGAAAGAAAAAGATTGTTGAGCTGTATTTGGTTTTCTTAACTAGTTAAGAAGCCATCGTTTTGGTAGTACGTGCTACGGCAAAACTCTTAACCGCTTGTTGAATGGCAGCTGCATCGTATTGGCATTCCGCCCACAATTCAGGCTGTTCGCCGTGTTCAATAACTTGGTCAGGAATACCTAAGCGAACCAATTTGGCGGCATAACCATGATCGGCCATGAACTCGGCCACTGCCGAACCCATACCACCTTGTAAACAGCCGTCCTCCACCGTAATGATGTTTTTAAATTTGGAGAACACTTCATGTAAAAGTGCTTCGTCAAGCGGTTTCACAAAACGCAAATCGTAATGTGCCGGATGAATGCCTTCTGCATTCAATTCCTGGCAGGCTTTAACTGCTTCGTTACCAATGTGTCCAATGGTTAGAATGGCTACATCTTCACCATCGCAAATTTTACGGCCTTTTCCTACCGGGATAGCCTTAAACGGACGTTTCCAGTCGGGCATCACTCCGTTACCTCTTGGGTAACGAATAGAGAATGGCCCCATATTTTCCTGCTGAGCAGTAAACATGAGGTTGCGTAGTTCTTCCTCATTCATCGGTGCAGAAACCACCATATTCGGAATGCAACGCATGTAAGCCAAATCGTACGCTCCGTGGTGCGTTGGTCCGTCGGCACCGGCAACTCCGCCTCGGTCTAAACAAAAAACCACATTTAGTTTCTGGATAGCTACGTCGTGGATCACCTGATCGTAAGCACGCTGCATAAAGCTGGAGTAGATGTTACAAAACGGCACCAGACCTTGTGTAGCCAATCCGGCTGAAAACGTAACGGCATGCTGCTCGGCAATACCTACGTCGAAAGCCCGATTCGGCATGGCTTTCATCATGATGTTTAAAGAACATCCGGAAGGCATAGCCGGTGTTATTCCCATAATTTTAGGGTTTTGCTCGGCCAGTTCTACAATACTATGCCCGAAAACATCTTGGTATTTTGGTGGCTGTGGCTTATCTGAAACGGATTTCTTGATTTCGCCGGTTATTTTGTCGAATAAACCCGGCGCATGCCATTTGGTTTGGTCTTGTTCGGCCAAAGCATAGCCTTTACCTTTTACGGTAACGCAATGCAATAACTTCGGACCTGGAATATTTTTGAGATCGCGAAGCACTTTAACCAGGTGTTCTACATCGTGACCATCAATTGGTCCGAAATACCTGAAATTAAGTGCTTCAAAGAAATTGCTCTTTTTAAGCAGGGTTCCTTTAATGCTTTTTTCAATCTTTTTAACCAGTTCGTGGGCATTAGGTCCAAGTGAAGACAGTTTACTCAGAACCTGAGAAACGTCATCGCGGAAGCGGTTATAGGATTTAGAAGTTGTAATATCGGTTAGGTATTCTTTCAAGGCCCCAACATTAGGGTCGATAGACATACAGTTATCGTTCAGAATAACCAATAGGTTAGAATTTTCAATACCGGCATGGTTCAATGCCTCAAAAGCCAAACCAGCGGTCATAGCACCATCGCCAATTACAGCCACGTGTTGTTTCTCGGTATTACCCTGATACTGCGAAGCCACGGCCATTCCCAATGCTGCAGAAATAGAGGTAGAAGAGTGGCCTACGCCAAAAGTGTCGTATTCACTTTCAGATCGTTTTGGGAAACCGCTAATGCCTTTATAAACCCGGTTTGTATGAAATTTCTCCCGTCTTCCGGTTAAAATCTTGTGTCCGTAAGCCTGATGGCCTACATCCCAAACCAATAAATCATCGGGGGTATTGAGTACATAATGCAAGGCCACACTCAGTTCAACCACACCCAAACTTGCCCCGAAATGCCCGCCATTAACCGAAACAATATCGATAATATATTGACGCAATTCAGCACAAATCTGCTCCAGCTCGCTCTCCTTGAATTTTTTCAAGTCGGCCGGGGTGATGATCTGTTCTAAAAGCTCTCCTGCTTTAATGTCCATAGCTGATGTTGTTCCCAAATAGATGTGAGGACACAAATTACGCAATTTTGTGCCTAATAATAACCACAATTTATATTTTTTGAATGTAAAACTTCCTAAATGATTTATTTTTGATGTTTACTGATGGAGAATAGCGATCATTTCGAGATAAAATTACCCAAGTTTGAAGGTCCTTTCGACTTGTTGCTGTTCTTTATTGAACGGGACGAATTGGATATTCACGATATTCCGATTGCCAAAATTACCGACGATTTCCTGAATTACATTCACCAGTTGAACGCACTCAATATGGAAGTGGCCAGTGAATTTATTTACGTTGCTGCAACCTTAATGCGTATCAAAGCCAAAATGCTCTTGCCACGTCAGGAATTGGATGAGGAAGGAAATGAGATCGATCACCGCCGCGATCTGGTGCAAAAACTGCTCGAATACAAACGATTTAAAGAAGTTTCGGAACACTTTAAAACACTGGAAGACCAACGCTTTTTGCACGAAAAAAGGGGTCATATTGCCCTGGATCTAGAGCAAATTGTGAGCCAGTCTGCCAGCCCGGGTGAAGAACTAGCTTCTTTTGATTTGTATAAATTGATGATGACCTATGAACGGGTAATGGGTAAATACGATTTGCGAAGCCGAGAGGTAAAGCATACCGTTGTTCAATACCCCTACACTATCGAAAAGCAAAAACAAATCATTCTTGATTTATTGGCAATTAATAAAAAGTTAGATTTTAATTACTTGCTGAAACAGTCGGAGAACAAGGTTCAATTTGTGTATAATTTTCTGGCAATGCTTGAGATGTTGCAGCAACAGATGGTCGATATTCAGTTGGGCTTGGGCTTCAACAATTTTTGGTTGGAAGCTAAAACGAACTAAGTCTCAATTTTCTGAGATTTCGCTTCGCAGATAGGATTAAATCCGTATTTTTAACCACCTATATTTTTGTTTCATGAAGAGAGATAAACTCATTTTTAGCCTTATTCAGGAAGAATTAGAACGTCAGGAAAACGGAATTGAACTAATTGCTTCAGAAAACTTTGTTAGCCCTCAGGTAATGGAGGCTGCAGGTTCGGTATTGACCAATAAATATGCCGAAGGCCTACCCGGAAAACGCTATTACGGCGGATGTGAAGTGGTTGATGAAATTGAAAATATAGCCATTGACCGTGCAAAACAATTGTTCAATGCAGCTTGGGCTAACGTGCAACCGCATTCTGGGGCTCAGGCTAATGCGGCGGTTTTTCTTGCATTGTTAAATCCGGGTGATAAAATTTTAGGGTTTGACCTCTCTCATGGCGGACATTTGACCCACGGTTCTCCAGTTAATTTCTCTGGTAAACTGTATCAGCCTTTCTTTTATGGCGTTGATAAAGAAACAGGTTTAATTGATTATGCTCAACTTGAAAAAGTAGCGCTAAAAGAAAAACCAAAACTGATTATTTGCGGTGCTTCTGCATACTCCAGAGAATGGGATTATGCCTTTATTCGTAAGGTTGCCGATCAGATTGGCGCCTTGGTTTTGGCTGATATTTCTCACCCATCAGGCTTGATTGCTCGTGGTTTGCTAGATGATCCGCTACCGCATTGCCATGTGGTAACTACTACCACCCACAAAACTTTACGTGGTCCACGTGGCGGGATGATCATGATGGGTAAAGATTTTGAAAATCCCTTCGGATTGAAAACACCTAAAGGCGAAATCCGGATGATGTCTTCAGTATTAGACGGAGCAGTTTTCCCTGGAACCCAAGGTGGACCTTTAGAACATATAATTGCTGCCAAAGCGATTGCCTACGGAGAAGCCTTGAGCGAAAGCTACATGAAATACATTATTCAGGTGAAGAAAAATGCTGCTGCAATGGCAAATGCGCTAGTTGAAAGAGGTTATCAAATTATTTCTGGCGGTACAGATAACCACTTGATGTTGCTCGACCTTAGAAATAAAAACATTACCGGTAAGGCTGCTGAAGCAGCTTTGGGCGAAGCAGGGATTACCGTGAATAAAAATATGGTGCCTTACGATGATAAATCACCGTTTGTAACTTCCGGTATTCGTTTAGGAACGCCGGCAATTACTACCCGTGGCTTGAAAGAAAAGCACATGGAAACGATAGTAGGTTTGATTGATGAAGTTATTCAGAAACCGGATAATGCTGCTCATTTGCGGAAAATTCATCAAAAAGTAGCCGAAATGATGGGTAAGCATCCCTTGTATAAGGCCTAAAAATAGGAAAGAGCCGAGCGAATACAATCCCGACCCTTTCACTAATTGAAAATTAACGCAGGTCTTTATACGTAAATCGCGTATATGAGGTTACATTTATTTTCAATTTTTATTCTGCATAAGCTAGGCAAGCCAAGCTGATGCGTACGTTTGCCTCTTGTAAGCACAAGGCACAGGCCTCGAGTGTCGAACCCGTAGTTACTACGTCATCAACCAACAGTATGTGTTTTTGCCGGAGACAATCCCCATCTGTCAACACAAACGCCTCTTGCATGTTTTCGAACCGAGCAAATCTAGACTTACGGGTTTGAGTTTGGGTATTCAAATTGCGACACAAGGTATTGATCGATACGGGGATATCCAGAGCCAGGCTCAAGCCTTCAGCAATACAGGCACTTTGGTTGTAACCTCTTAATTTCAACTTTTTTGGATGTAAAGGCACTGGAATGATCAGGTCGGGTTTGATAAAAATCGAGGATTCAGCTAATTGTTGGCCGTACAATTCCCCCATGCGCTTACCTAGTTCTTGTCGCTTTTTGTACTTGATTTCGTGGAGTAAGCGCTGCGTTCGGCCTCCCTTTTTAAAATGCAAAAAAGCTCCCGCTTGAACGAGTTCAACCCTTCCCCAAAACTGTCGGGCCAATCGGTTATCGCGATCTTGGTGAAAATTGGTGTAAGGAAGTTTATACAAACAGGAAACGCAGATTTGATCTTCTCCTTTAATTAAGTTTCTGCTGCATGCTCCGCAAAGCTCAGGAAAAATTAATGACAGAAAATCATGCAGAAAACTAACTAGGATAGTCATCCCAATTAAACGAAAAAATTTTCGAAAAATTGGATTTTACTGTTCTTTCACTGCCAGTTGGCCACAGGCGGCATCAATATCTTTTCCGCGGCTGCGTCTGATATTGGTTACGATTCCCTGCTTTTTCAAATAATCGGCGAAAGCCTCAATCTTATCGACTTCAGCGTTTAGGAAACTCGCCATAGAAATGGGGTTGTATTCAATGATGTTGACTTTACAGGGTACATGTTTGCAGAATTTCGCCAGCTCCTGAGCATCTTCCAACCCATCGTTAAAATCGTTAAATACAATGTATTCGTAGGTAACCGGGTTTTTGGTTTTGGCGAAATAATACTTTAAGGCTTCGGCTAATGCCTTTAAACTGTTTTGTTCATTGATCGGCATAATTTCATTGCGCTTCTGATCATTAGCGGCATGTAATGAAAGTGCCAAGTTGAATTTTACGCCATCATCACCCAATTTTTTGATCATTTTGGCAATACCGGCAGTAGACACGGTAATCCGTTTGTACGACATGTTCAGGCCATCTTCGGCAGTAATCCGCCCAATCGATTTCAATACATTTGCGTAATTGAGCAGCGGTTCGCCCATGCCCATATACACAATGTTGGTAAGCGGCAAGTTGTAATTTTCTTCTGCTTGTTTGGAAATCAGGACTACTTGATCAAAAATTTCATCGGCGTTGAGGTTGCGCTTGCGTTCCATGTAGCCGGTGGCACAAAATTTACAGGTTAGGCTGCAGCCCACTTGTGAACTCACACAGGCAGTCATTCTTTCTGGAGTAGGAATCAAGACTCCTTCAATAATGTGATTATCGTGTAAACGGAAAGTATTCTTGATCGTTTTATCGGTGCTAAACTGCGACTGATGGATGCTTACATATTTAATGACGAATTGTTCTTTGAGTTTCTCCCGCAAAGGTTTGGAGAGGTTACTCATCTCGTCAAAATTGGTGCACGCTTTTTCCCATAGCCATTCATAGACTTGTTTAGCTCGAAATACAGGCTCACCCATGGCCTGAAAATGCACTTTCAACGCATCCAGAGAGAGGTTTCGAATATCGATGAGGGTATTTTGTGACATGCCTTTGCAAACTTACCGATTTTTAAAAAATTAACTCTTTAAAATAATTTTTGTAGCTAGAACGAAACAATTTTATTTTATTTTTGCTTGTAGTTATTCAACCACACCTCAATCACCAATTGGCTGCGACTCCATGTATGAATGATGTGATAGACTTTAGAAAATGCCAAAGTATTTCACCGCAGATTATGTCTTGCCAGTTAGCAGTAAACCTATTCCCAACGGCGTTGTAGCTTTTAGCGAAGCAGGTGAAGTCATCGGAATTTATTCCAAAGATAGTGAGGAGCTATCCGGAAAAGCTATTGAGCAGCATAGAGGAATTCTTGTGCCGGGCTTTATTAATACTCATTCTCACCTTGAATTAGCACATTTGCGAGACCAGGTTCCTCAACACGAGGGTTTGATTGAGTTCGTCAAACGCGTTATCGGTTTGCGTCAATTTGACGAGGCCGAAATAGCTGCTGCTATGAAGGCTGCTGATCAGGAAATGTATGACAATGGTATTGTTGCAGTGGGCGATATTTCCAATCGGATTGTTTCTAAAAAAGTAAAACAGCAAAGCAAGCTCTATTACCATACTTTTATCGAATTAATCGGTATTAATCCGGCTAAGGCCAAAGAAATATTTCAAAAAGGCTTAGAATTGAAAGATGAGTTTGCGCCGCTACCCAATTCCTTGAGTCCGCATGCCCCGTATTCAGTAAGTAAAGAATTGATGAGGGAGATTGATGCCTATTGTAAAAAGCATGAGAATTTAATCAGCATTCATAACCAAGAAACGGAGGAAGAGAACAAGTTTTATCGTTATCGAACTGGAAAATTTTTGGATTTATACGAATTTTTAAAGCAAGATATCAGCTTTTTTAAGCCCCAAGCACGAAATTCTTTACAAACGTTTACACCTACATTCCCAGAAAACCAGCGAATCTTGTTGGTGCACAATACCTACACGAGCATTAAGGATATTTATTTTGTGAAGCGCTTTAATCGAGATGTGTACTGGTGTTTTTGTCCAAAGGCAAATTTGTACATTGAAAATCGCTTACCGAAAGTAGATCTCTTTCTGCAGCAGGAGCTCACCATAACCTTGGGCACAGATAGCTATGCATCAAACGATAAACTCTGCATACTTTCTGAGTTAAAGAATTTACACCAACAATTTCCACACCTGCAATTAACCGAAACCATCCGCTGGGCTACGCTAAACGGGGCACGCTTTTTAGGAATCGACAAAACTTTTGGTTCTCTGGAAAAAGGTAAGAAACCGGGTCTAAACTTAATTACCTATACCGATCAACTTAACCTGAGTACAGAATCTGGTTTGAAGCGGATAATTTAATTGTCCAAATGTTTGTGCTTTTGCAGCCAAAGCTTCAATTTAGCCAGATGAATCCGATTCAACAGCTTTTTAAAATACAATACCCCATAATTCAGGCCGGCATGGTTTGGTGTAGTGGCTGGGAATTGGCCTCTGCTGTGTCTAATGCGGGTGGTTTAGGTATTATTGGTGCTGGATCCATGTATCCCGATGTTTTGCGTGAACAAATTCGCAAGTGCAAGCAGGCTACACAACTTCCGTTTGGGGTGAATATTCCCTTGTTGTATCCAGACATACAGGATTTAATGAACATTGTGGTTGAAGAGGGGGTTAAAATCGTTTTTACTTCCGCGGGCAATCCGGCTACCTGGACACCCTTTTTGAAAGAAAAAGGCATCACGGTAGTGCATGTGATTGCCAATACCAAATTTGCACTTAAGGCTGTAGAGAGTGGAGTAGATGCCATTGTGGCTGAAGGTTTTGAAGCAGGTGGGCACAATGGACGTGAAGAAACTACGACGCTATGTCTGATTCCGATGATTCGAGAAGCCGTTGAAGTGCCCTTGATTGCCGCCGGAGGCATTGCCTCGGGTAAGGCGATGCTTGCTGCGTTTGCTTTAGGAGCAGATGGCGTTCAAATTGGTTCTCGTTTCGCTGTAGCTGAAGAATCTTCGGCACACGAAAACTTTAAAAACGCCATAATTCAGGCACACGAAGGAGATACCAAGCTGAGTTTGAAATCGCTTACACCGGTACGTTTGTTAAAAAATGAATTTGCTTTAAAAGTGGCTGAAGCTGAGCAAAAAGGAGCTAGCAAAGAAGCGCTAGCCGAATTGCTGGGCCGATCAAGAGCCAAAAAAGGCATGTTTGAGGGCGATCTTGTTGAAGGCGAATTGGAAATCGGTCAGGTTTCGGCCATGTTAGATAGCGTACAACCTGCTGCCGAAATTCTGCAGGAAATTTGGACTGAATTTCTTGCTGAAAAACAACGTATTGCGGGTTTAAGCTTCTAATTGGGATGAAACACTTACAAATTACGATTAGCGGTAAAGTGCAAGGTGTTTTCTTTAGGGCAAGTACCAAAGCTGTAGCCGATGCACTTGGGGTGAAAGGGGTGGTTATGAATCAGCAGGATGGCACGGTTTACATACAGGCCGAAGGCGATGAATTTTCTCTCGAAGAGTTTTTGGATTTTTGCCGCGTAGGGCCAGAGAAGGCGGTAGTAGAAAAAGTTGTGGTTCAGGATGGCGAACTCAAAAACTATCGTAATTTTGAAATAATTAAAAAGATTACCCGAACCTAGACACCTTGTCGACAGCTAAGAAATTCGCCGGCCAAACGGCCATTTACGGAATAAGCACCGTGGTTTCCCGGGTGCTCAATTTCTTTCTTACCCCAGTTTACGTCAGGGTTTATCCGGCGAAAGCCTACGGAATTTTTACCACTATGTACAGTTGGGCGTCTATGCTCAATGCCATACTCTCGTTTGGGATGGAGACTACCTTTTTTCGGTATCTTCAGAAATACGAAAAAAATAAAGATCAGGTTTACCAAAATACGTTCTTCAGCATTGCCACACTTGCCGGAATTTTTGGTCTGTTTGCCTTGCTGTTTGTAGACGATATTTCTGCCTGGATGCAGCGAGGATCAGCACTTATCAACCCTGATTACGGCTCGTATGTTAAATATTTCATTTTCATTCTCGTAGTGGATGCTTTGGCGGTTATTCCATTTGCCAAAATAAGAGCCGATGGCCGGCCGCTGCGTTACGGATTCCTGAAGTTTATCAATGTATTGGTTTTCATTAGCCTCAACTTGTTTTTCATTTTTGGCATCCCACTAATTCTAAAAGAGCAGCTATTGGGTGCCGATTTTTTTTCTAGTTGGTTTAGGCCGGGTTGGGTAGGATACGTATTTATCTCCAATTTGATAGCCAGTGCACTTACACTGGTATTGCTGATTCCGGAGCTCAGTCAACTCAAACTGCGCTTTGACGTTAAAATGATTCGTGAAATGTTAAGCTATAGCTGGCCAATATTGGTAGCCAACATTTCATTCATCATCAATGAAAATATAGATAAGGTGATGTTAGGAAGGCTTTTGCCTGCCGAAATTAGTCAGCAAGAAGTAGGTATTTACGGGGCAGCTTGTAAATTGGCAATTTTCCTAAGCATCTTTATTCAAGCATTCCGATTGGGGGCCGAACCTTTTTTCTTTAGTCATGCTAAACATGAACATGCCCCAAAAACGTATGCCCGTATCATGACTTTTTTTGTGATTACGGTTTGTGCCATTTGTTTGGGTTTGGTAGCCAATCTGGAGATTTTAAAATATTTTATCAGAGGTAATGCCGAGCAGCAAGAATTGTACTGGTCGGGCTTACAAATTGTGCCAGTTCTGTTGTTTGCCTATATCAGTTTAGGCATTTACATGAACTTGTCCATCTGGTATAAACTATCTGACCAGACCCGTTATGGACTGTTTATTTCGGGAGTTGGTGCCGTGTTGACTATCGCCCTTAACATTTGGCTCATTCCACAATACAGCTATGTTGCCTCTGCCTGGATTACCTTAATTGCTTACGTAACCATGATGTTACTTTCCTACATTTTGGGCCAAAAAAATTACCCGATACCCTATCAATTGGGCAAAAACCTCGGTTATATTTTCTTAACAGCAGTTTTGGTATGGCTTTCGTTTAAACTTTTTAACAAAAACCTGATCGTAGGAAACGTTTTATTTCTTCTCTTTGTATGCACTGCTGCGCTAGTCGAGCGGAAAGAATTAAAAGCATTATTCAAAAAGAGCTAATGAAGGTTAAAATTATCAATCGGAGTACGAATAGTTTACCTGCCTATGAAACGGAAGCTTCTGCCGGTATGGATTTAAAAGCTTTTTTGGACGAACCGATGGTGTTGAAACCGATGGAGCGCCTTTTAGTACCTACCGGGATTTTTATCGAGTTACCTAAAGGGTATGAAGGTCAAATTCGTCCGAGAAGTGGATTGGCATTAAAACATGGCGTTACCGTGTTAAATTCACCTGGAACCATCGATGCCGATTACCGAGGAGAAGTCAAAATTCTACTTATTAATTTCTCCACGACAGATTTTCCGATTCAAAATGGCGACCGCATTGCACAGATGATTGTAGCTAAGCATGAGACCGTAAACTGGGAGCAGGTAGAGGTGCTGAACGATACGCTTAGAGGCTCTGGAGGTTATGGGCATACGGGCGTGTCGTCTAATTAAAAGAGCAATATGAATACACAAAAATTGGTCATATATAGTTTCTTGTTGTTTACAATAGCATTGAGTGCTTGTAAATCCAGGAAGACTATGGTTCCAAAAGTTGATATCAGTGCTTTGCAAAAAAGCAATGCCGAAAAACTGAATTCCATTCAGCAGGCGCAAGTTAATTTTAACAGTTTAGCTATCAAGGCTAAGGCAAATTTGAGTTTGGATGGAAACGAGAATGAGGTAACCATTAATTTTAGAATGTTGAGAGATCAGAAAATATGGATCTCGGTTACTGCAGTTGCAGGCTTGGAAGTTGCAAGGGCCGTAATTACTCCGGATAGTATTTTAATCTTAAATCGTTTGGAAAGCATTTACCTCAAAAAGTCATTCAATTATATTCATAGTTTCACCAATCCGCAGATCAATTTCAAAACCGTACAGGCCATTTTGGTAGGCAATGTAATTGAAGAGGCCTATGCGCAAGCCTATCAATTCGACCTTACCGATGGCTCCTTATTTTTAGATGGCACCAATGGAACTTTAGCTTATAATTTGGCTTTCAACACACTTTTTAAGTTGACTGATTTATCCATTACCGACACGAATGCTTCCCAATCACTTAAGGTTAATTATGCTGATTTTTCTATGGAATCGGATCTAATGCTTGCACATCATCTGAATTTCAAGTCAGTTGCTGGAGCCAAATCGATTAGTGCCGATATCAAGTATACCAAGATTGAAAAAGACTTGGCGCTCGATTTTCCGTTTAGCGTTCCTAAAAGATTTTCAGTAAAAAATTAATTTTAGATAGATTTGCGCCATGAAATGGGTTAAGTATCTGTTCTTTTTATTTTTTTTAACCCTTGGCCTTAACACCTTTGGCCAAAGTAGTGCAGAGCTAAAACGACGTAGAGAGGCCCTTACCCGCGAAATTGAAGAGCTTAACCGAACGCTGAATAAAACATCTTCAAGTAAAAAATTATCGCTCACACAAATTAAGGCACTAAATGCCAAAATCAGATTACGTGAGCAGAAAATCAATACGATCAACTCTGAAATCCGATTATTAGACGATGCAATTACCGAAAATACCAACACGGTAAGGTCCTTGCAATCGCAACTCAACCAGTTGAAAAAGGAATATGCTGAAATGGTAAGGTTTGCACAGAGAAATCAAAACGCATACAGTAAACTCATGTTCATTTTTGCGGCCGACAATTTCAATCAAGCCTACAAACGGCTCAAATATTTACAGCAGTTTACTGAATATCGCCAGAAACAAGCCCGTTATATTCAGGGTACTCAAAGAGATTTAAATGTAAAAATTGTTCAGCTGGATCAAAATAAGAAGGAAAAAACCTACCTGTTAAAAGATCAGCAGAAGGAGAAACAAACCCTGGGCAAAGAAAAGAGCAAGCAAACACAGGTGCTAAGCGGACTGAATAAACAGGAAAAACAACTCAAACAAGAGTTGAGCAAAAAGCAACGAGAGTCTGCTCAACTGAACCGTGCCCTACAAGCGGCAATTGCCCGGGAGATTGAGGCGGAGCGTAAAAAAGCAGAAGCTGCAGCCGATAAACAGGAAGCCAAAACCGGTGTTGCCGCCAAACCTGTTGCCAAAGGATCAGGAGTTTTATCTGCTACGCCAGAATCTGCCAAATTATCTTCAGATTTCTTAGGTAACCGCGGTCGATTACCTTGGCCGGTAGCCAGTGGAAATATTGCCGAAGGCTTCGGAACCCATAACTATGGTGAGAATGTTATTGTGGAGAACAAAGGTGTTGATATTGCTACCGCACCGGGCTCTACAGTAAGAGCGGTGTTTGCCGGCGAAGTCAGAAAAGTATTTAACCAGGCTGGTAGATATGTCGTACTTATTCGTCATGGAGAATACTTTACCGCTTATTCCAATTTGAGATCGGTAAATGTTTCTGAGGGTCAGAAAGTGAGTGTGAAGCAGGCCATCGGTACAGTAGCAACAGATCCGACAGACGATAGCACTAAAGTTCACTTTGAACTTTGGAAAGGTGCCGTTGCACAGAACCCAGCAGGCTGGCTGGCAAATTAATTTGAACCTTTCCCTGTAAATTCTCGTATATTTGTGCAGCAATTAATAGCTAATGCAAATGTATCCGCTTTTGTTTTTGAACATAGGTACACCAGAATTGATGTTTATTCTGCTGATTGCATTGCTGTTGTTTGGCGGAAATAAATTGCCCGAATTGGCTCGTGGTTTGGGTAAAGGTATTCGTGAATTTAAGGATGCCTCTGAAAATGTTAAACGAGAAATACATCGTAATATCAATGAAGTGCAGCAAGGTGTGGAAGAATCTGTAAAAAGTCCGGTAGAAGATGCATCTATTGATAAACAAGATCATAAATCAAACTAGAAAGCTATGTTAAATACTGTAGTATTAGCCGCAATCGGTACTCCTGAATTAATCGGGATTTTATTAGTCGTTTTACTATTATTTGGTGGCAAAAAAATCCCTGAACTAATGAGAGGTTTAGGAAAAGGCGTTAAAGAATTCAAAGACGCAAAAGACGGCAAAGCTGGCGAAGAACAAACTAAATAATCGTTCTTCAATTAATTAAACGAATTTTATCGTAACACTAGTGTATGATGAAAAAACTCATCGTGCTGTTGTTTTTTTACACTTTCTCTCTGGAGTCAATGGCTGCTGCATTGCCCGATTCTTCGAGGTTTGTACATGAACAGTACTTGAATTCTTCATCAGCTAACAGCCCATCAAAATTTCGAACAGACACCATTAAGCAGTCAATTCCGACCATTTTTAATCAGTCGGTACAAAGCAATATTGATGCGATTGGAAAACGTAAAGAACAGGTGGGCAAAATGCTAGGCTTATCCAATTATTACTTCCCGGTTTACGAAAAAGTACTCAAAGAGTATGGCTTACCCGAAGAACTTAAATTTCTTTCTGTGATCGAATCGGCATTAAATCCGCATGCTGTATCGCGGGTTGGTGCCACAGGTCCCTGGCAGTTCATGGCTCCTACAGCCAAGTCTTACGGACTAAAAATTAACCAAGAGATTGACGAACGTAAAGATCCGGTTCAGGCTAGCAAGGCGGCGGCTGCTTACCTAAAAGATGCATTTAATCAGTTTGGCGATTGGCTTTTGGCTATAGCATCCTACAATTGTGGCATGGGGGCGGTTTCAAGAGCAATTATCAAAGCTGGCGGGAAAGCAGATTTCTGGGAAATTAGTAGATACCTACCGGCTGAAACTCGTAATTACGTGCCTAAATTCTTGGCTACAGCTTATATCATGAGTAATTACCGGGAGTTTGGAATTAATCCTTTGGCCCCGGCTTTCAATACCATGACCGACGTGGTTGATGTGATCAAACCGGTATCTCTGACCGCTGTGGCAAAAGCTACAGGAATAGATTTGCAGCAGCTCATTCTGTTAAATCCAGCCTATAAAAAATTAATTATCAACGGTTCTAAAGATGCACCAAAGCCATTGGTTATTCCTACCAACAATAATCCAGATTACTTTGCACTCTATCAGGTGCTAAACGGTGGTCCTGTTAATCAGAACAAAATCGAACCCAAAACACAAGCCGCTGCAACAAATACACTTTACCATACGGTAAAAAAAGGCGAAAATTTAAGCACAATTGCCAAAAAATTTCCTGGTGTTACTGTAAATCAGCTGAAAGTTTGGAACGGATTGAAAAGCAGCAGCCTGAGCGTAGGCATGCGCTTAAAAATCCGCAAATCCTGATTTAGAATGCAACAAACTAAATCGGTTTCCGTAAAAAGAATAGTATTTTTGAATCCATTCTCCAATTATATCCTACATGAGTAAAACTAACCGAAAACAAGACGCATTGGATTACCACGCATTAGGTCGTCCTGGTAAGATTGAAGTTGTTTCTACAAAGCCAACCAATTCACAGCGTGACCTCACTTTGGCCTATTCGCCTGGTGTTGCGGAGCCCTGTCTGAAAATTGCAGAAAATAAAGAAGATGTATACAAATATACCGCCAAAGGAAACTTGGTTGCGGTAATTAGTAATGGAACGGCAGTTTTAGGTTTAGGCGATATTGGTCCGGAAGCCGGTAAGCCAGTTATGGAAGGAAAAGGAATTTTATTCAAGATTTTTGCCGATATCGATGTGTTCGATTTGGAGTTGGACACCAAAAATGTTGACGATTTCGTAAAAATTGTGAAAGCACTCGAGCCTACATTCGGCGGGGTGAATTTAGAAGATATTAAAGCTCCAGAATGTTTCGAAATAGAGCGTCGCTTGAAAGAGGAATTGCAAATCCCAATCATGCACGACGACCAACACGGGACTGCAATTATTTCATCTGCAGCTTTGCTCAATGCCTGCGAAATACAGAAGAAAAAGATTGATAAAGTGAAGATTGTGGTAAACGGAGCTGGTGCCGCTGCTATTTCTTGTTCTCGTTTATACATGAGTGTTGGGGCGAAGAAAGAAAATATTGTGATGATCGACAGAACCGGCGTAATTAATCAGAGCAGAGAAAATCTGGATCCGACTAAAGCCGAGTTTGCCACAAGTCGCAAAATAAATACACTTGAAGAAGCCATTAAAGATGCAGATGTGTTTATTGGTTTGTCTTCAGCAGATGTACTATCACCAGCTATGCTGAAGACGATGGCCAAGAACCCCATCGTGTTTGCCATGGCCAACCCCGATCCAGAAATTGATTACAACCTGGCTATCAAAACGCGTAAAGATGTATTGATGGCAACGGGCCGTTCAGACTTCCCGAACCAGGTGAATAACGTATTGGGGTTCCCTTACATTTTCAGAGGGGCTTTAGACGTGCGTGCAACAACCATTAACGAAGCCATGAAAATTGCTGCAGTTAAGGCTATTGCCGAATTAGCTAAAAAGCCGGTTCCTGAAGCAGTTAACCTGGCTTACAATACCAAAAACCTAAAATTTGGTAAAGATTACATCATTCCGAAGCCATTGGATTTTCGATTAATTACTGCGGTTTCTCCTGCGGTTGCCAAAGCGGCTATGGACTCCGGTGTTGCACGTTATCCAATTACCGACTGGGATGCCTACAAGGAAGAATTGAAATTGCGTTTAGGTATGGATGACGCATTGATGCGTGCCATTACCAACAAAGCAAAACTGGATCCGAAGAAAGTGGTATTTGCCGAAGCAGATAACTATAAAATTCTGAAAGCTGCTCAAATTGTAAAAGATGACGGTATTGCAACGCCAATACTATTGGGTAACCGCGAACGTATTCAGGAAATTATAGCTGAGAATGAATTGGATCTTGGAGAAGTAACCATCTTAGATCCGTTAGAAGAAAAAGAAAAAACGAATCAATACGCAGAATACCTTTTCCAAAAACGTCAACGTAGAGGTGTTACCTTGTACGAGGCCAAAAAACTCATGCGTGACCGTAATTATTTCGGAGCTTGCATGGTGCAGTTTGGCGAAGCCGATGCCTTGATATCTGGTTTAACCAAAAATTACGTACAAACCATTCGTCCTGCATTGCAACTTATCGGTACAGAACCCGGAGTAAACAAAGTGGCCGGTATGTACATGATGTTAACCAGCAAGGGCCCTGTTTTCTTTGGAGACACTACTGTAAATGTGAATCCAAGCGTGGAAGAGTTAGTAGATATTACCGTATTAATAGACCGATCTGTTAAGAAATTCAATATTCAGCCACGTATCGCCATGCTTTCTTACTCAAATTTTGGTTCAAACGAAGGGCCAATACCAGAGAAGACCCGTCAGGCGGTTCAAATTTTGCACGAAAAATATCCAGATATCGTTGTAGATGGAGAGATGCAAGCTAATTTTGCCATGAATCCGGCATTATTGAAAGACAATTTCTCATTTAGCACTTTAAATGGTCAGCCTGCCAATACACTTGTTTTCCCTACGTTAGAATCGGGTAATATCGCCTACAAGCTCATACAGGAATTAGGTGATGCAGAAGCTATTGGTCCGATTTTATTGGGATTAAATAAGCCGGTGCACATTTTGCAGTTGGGTAGCTCGGTAAGAGAGATTGTGAACATGATTACCATTGCGGTTGTAGATGCTCAGTCTAAGGCAGAAGGTAGTGTTGTAAAAAAACTGAGAAATAGTATCTTTAGTAGAGTTCGTAAATCTGCTAAATAATTATGTACGCATACATTGATGGTAAACTAGCTTTCAAGTGCCCAACTTATGTAGTTCTTGAAGCCGGCGGTATAGGTTACCAAATACACATTTCTTTACATACCTACGCTCAGTTGCCTAATCAAGAGCGATGCAAACTGTATACCTGGCTTCACGTAAAAGAAGATGCACATACGTTGTACGGTTTTGCCGAGGAAGGTGAGCGCCGCTTGTTCTTACATCTGATCTCAGTTTCCGGTATCGGGCCAAATACCGGGCGAATGATTTTGTCGTCCATTACTCCCCAGGAGATTCAGACAGCCATCATTAAAGGTGACGTTCCATTAATTCAACGCATAAAGGGCATTGGCCCTAAATCTGCTCAACGCTTGATTTTAGAATTGCAAGATAAACTGAAGAAAGAAGGTCCAGATTCATTAATTACTGTTCCTGAGATGCACACAGTACGTGATGAAGCTCTGGCAGCGTTAACTATGCTCGGCTTTGCGAAAAATGCTGCAGAAAAGGCCCTTGATAACGCAATAAATGCCGAAAATGGCAGTTTAAGTGTAGAGGCTTTAATTAAAATTGCTTTAAAAAGCTTATAATTACTTAATCTATCCCTTAGTAATCTTGTTGAAAAAGTTATCTGGCGCTTTCTTTTTTTACCTCATTTTTTTCTTTGCATTGGGCATTCAGTCGGTGTTTGCGCAACAAAATGCAGAAAAAAAGGATAGTTTAAAGCTCATTTACCCGCTTGTAGATTCTAAAGTCTTAAGTTTGAGGAAACTAAGTGGCGTTTCCTTACCCAATCCGGCCAATTTGAAACGTACGGTGGAGTTTGATCCGCTCAATCGGAAATACATCATTCAAGATAAAATAGGTAACCAGCTCTATCGTAGTCCGCAATACCTGTCAATATCTGAATACCAGCGTTTAGAGAGCCAACAAATTAAAAAATCCTACTGGCGTGAATTATCCAATGCTCCGCTAGAGGAAGCCCGTCAGCCCGGCTTTATCCCTGCAGTAAAGATCAACAGTAAATCGTTTGATCGTTTGTTTGGAGGCTCAACCATCGAAATTCGTCCGCAAGGATCTGCCGAATTAACCTTTGCCGGACGTATCAATCGCAACGAAAATCCATTGTTCAACGAGCGTCAACGGGTGCAGGGTAATTTCGACTTCAATCAGCGTATTCAAATGAACTTGGTCGGGCAGGTGGGGTCTAAATTGAAAATCAGTACCAATTACAATACCGAAGCACAATTCGACTTTGAAAACCAGGTTAAATTAGATTATACCGGTAAAGACGATGAGATTATTAAAAAAATTGAAGCCGGTAACGTATCGCTACCGCTCAGCTCTTCGCTAATTACCGGCAGTCAGGCTTTGTTCGGTCTAAAAACTCAATTGCAGTTTGGGAAACTGAACGTAACCAGTGTTTTTTCGCAGCAAAAATCGCAATCTAAAGAAATCACCATTACTAACGGTTCACAGCAAAACGAATTCAGAATTTCTGCCGATAGTTACGAAACCAATAAGCACTTTTTCTTAGCGCAGTATTTCCGCAACAACTATAACCTTGCACTATCCAGCATCCCAATCCTCAAAACGAATGTCAATATCACGAAGATTGAGGTTTGGATAACCAATCGCTCTAATAATACGACCGACTCCAGAGATGTGCTAGGTTTTCTGGATATGGGAGAGAACACGCCATACAATCCCATGTTTCAAGGAGGGATGAGTGCTTTTCCAGCTGCATTCAACGGTCCAGGATTCCCACAGAAGTCGAATAATCTCTTGGATATACTTCCTGCCGGTGCCCGATTAACCAATTCTAACGACATCAATCAGTTTTTTTCGGCCAACGGAGCATCAGATAATTTTGTAAAACTCACTTATGCCCGCAAACTCACCGAAAAAGAATTTACGCTGCACCCGCAATTGGGTTACATTTCCTTGAATAGTGCGTTAAATGCCGATGAAGTTCTGGCTGTTGCCTATCGGTATACGGTTAACGGAGTGGAGTATCAGGTAGGGGAATTTTCAACAGACCGCCCGGTAAATAATCAAACTCCCGAAATGTTGTTTGTGAAATTGTTAAAAAACGAAACTCTTAAAACCAATCTGCCAATTTGGGATTTGATGATGAAAAACATCTACTCGATTGGTGCTTATCAAGTGGGTAGAAATGATTTCAGATTGAATGTATTTCGGGTAGATGAAGCTACGGGTGTTGAGAAACCCCAAATGACCGAAGGGCAGAATACCAACGGTAAACTCTGGTTGCAGATAACTAAGATCGATCAATTAAATCAGCAGAATGACCGTAAACCAGATGGCTTTTTCGACTTTTTGGAGGGTCTAACCATTGATCCCTTGAACGGTAGAATCACCTTCACGGTTATTGAACCTTTTGGTAAAGATTTAGAAGCACAATTTAATACCCAATCCGAGCAGGCGCTGATTAAAAAGTACGTTTTTAATCCTTTATACAGAACCACCAAACCCGAAGCACAGCAATTGTATCCGGAATTGAATCGGTATTTCATCAAAGGAACCTACCAGTCACAAGTCAGTTCAGAGTTTCAGCTTAACGCCATCAATATTCCTGAAGGCTCTGTACAGGTAATCGCCGGCACCCAGCCTTTGCAAGAAGGTGCAGATTTTACCATCGACTACAATATTGGTCGGGTACGCATCCTCAATCAGGCGCTGCTGAACTCTGGTCAACCCATTCGGATCAAACTGGAGAACAACGAATTGTTTGGTATCCAACAACGTTCCTTATTAGGAACGCGTTTCGATTATCGGGCAAATCCAAATTTGAATTTAGGAGCAACACTCTTAAACCTTACCGAACGTCCGCTTACGCAGAAGGTAAATATTGGCGAAGAACCAATTTCGAACACCATTTGGGGCTTAGATCTGAATTACAATTCAGATTCTCGTTGGTTAACCCGAATGGTAGATAAATTGCCTTTAATTAATACCAAAGAAAAATCCAGTATTACGTTTAGTGGCGAGTTTGCCAATTTTGTCCCTGGCCATCCTCGGGCCCTCAATTTTGCCGGCAGTAAAAACGGCTCCAGTTACCTTGATGATTTTGAAGCCAGCCGCTCGGTAATCGATTTAAAGAGTGCCATTACCTGGCAAATTTCGGGTACCCCAAGACTTTTTGCCAGCGATTATACTAGCCCTGGGCTGGATTATGGCTATAACAGAGCCCGTTTAGCCTGGTACAATATTGATCCGATTTTTTACAATCGTTTTGCCGGAGCCACACCTTCTGATGTAAAATTGAGTACGGATGAATTGTCGAACCATTACTCCAGAGAAATATTGGAGCGAGAGGTTTTCCCTTTCAAAGATTCACCAACTGGCCAGCCTTTGTTTTTGAATACGCTCAATATGGCTTATTACCCATCCATACGCGGGCCCTACAATTTCACAACTACCGATATTGATAACGAAGGCAATTTGTTGAAACCGAAGGAGAGATGGGGAGGGATGTTCCGAAAAATTGAGAGTAACGACTTTGAATCTCTAAATATTGAATTCATTGAATTATGGGTCATGGATCCATTCATTTATAAGCCCAATTCTCAGGATAAGGGATTCTTGTACTTTGATTTTGGAAACCTTTCAGAAGATATACTGAAAGATGGTAAGAAATCATTAGAGAATGGCTTGCCTACGGATGGTAATCCAGACAAAGTGGATACCAATACCCCATGGGGAAAGGTCCCTAAATTGCAGCCCGTAATTCAGGCTTTTGATAATAACCCAGATGCCAGAAAACTACAAGATGTGGGCTTAGACGGATTAAATGATACCGAAGAGCAACAGAAATACAATTCCTTTTTAAGCAATATAGCACCCAAAGTAAGTCCGCAAGTGCTTACCACGCTCACCAAAGACCCTTCATCAGATAATTTTCAGTATTTCCGGGGCAATCAGTACAGCATTAATGACGGTATCTTGAAGCGTTATCAGTGGTATAACGGTACCGAGGGCAACTCGAAAACGCCGGCACAATCTTTGGCAGAAACGGGATTAGAAAATACCGCTTCAACCGCTCTGCCCGACGGTGAAGACGTGAACCGTGATAACAATACTTCGCAATCGGATGATTATTACGAATACAAAGTTCCAATCAGTGTCACCGACCTGAGTTTGGGTGGGAAATACGTGACTGATGAAGTTAAATCGACGGTGAAATTGGCAAATGGCAATCAAGAAACGGTACGCTGGATTCAATTGCGTATTCCGCTGTCGGACCCAGATAGAACAGCCTTTGGAAACATTCAAGATCTACGCTCGGTACGTTTTATCCGTGCTTTTATGACCGGTTTCGCCGAACCAGTTGTACTTCGTTTAGCCAAATTCCAATTGGTGCGTGGCGAATGGCGCAGGTTTAACCCAGGCAATGAAGCGGGTAAAGTTATAGCAGAACCTCAGGGTAATCAGATGCCTGATCAATCTATACTCGAAGTGAATACGGTAAACATTGAGGAGAACGGTAAACGTAGTCCTATCCCGTATGTTACGCCACCAGGAATTGCCAGGGAGTTAGATTTCAGCGGATTTAATGCCAATACCCGTCAGAATGAACAGTCACTTTCTGTTAAAGTGAAGAACCTGAAAGATGGATACGGACGTGCTGCATTTAAAACTACCTTCAACGATTTCCGCTCTTACCGCCGTTTGGAAATGTTTATTCATGCCGAGAATAACGGCACACTCAATCCGTTAAACGATAAAGATATCGCTGCATTTATTCGTATTGGAAGCGACAATCAGGAGAATTATTACGAATACGAAATTCCTCTGAAAATTACTTCACCCAATACTTCCGATCCGGCCTTGATCTGGCCTGATCAAAATAAGCTGGATGTAAGCATTAGCCAATTGCAACAGGTAAAAGTAATGCGGGGTTTAAATTGGCAACCGAACCTTCCGTATACGTATACCGTTCCGGGCACTCAAAATAAAATTACGGTTGTGGGTAACCCCGACCTAAGTAAAGTTAGGGTATTGATGCTGGGAGTTAGAAACCCGCTTAAAAACCAAAATGCACTTGATGATGGTTTAGACAAATCTGCAGAAGTGTGGTTTAACGAGTTGCGGTTAACTGATTTTGATCAACGTGGTGGCTGGGCTGCTACAGCAAGAATGAATGCAAAACTGGCTGATTTTGCCGATGTAAATGTATCGGGAAGCAGGAGCACAAACGGCTTTGGTTCGCTTGACCGCCGGGTAAGTGAGCGGAACAGGGCTGAAAATACCCTGTTCGATATTTCTTCCAGTATTGAAGCAGGCAAGTTGTTGCCTGAGCGCTCAGGGGTTAAAATCCCGATGTTTGTGAGCGTTTCTCAGCAAATTAGTACACCCATGTTTGACCCGCGTTCGCCGGATGTGGAGTTGAAAACCGCTTTAGACGTTTCTTCAAAAGAAGAACAAAAAAATATTTTAAATGTAGTACAAGACTACACCACCCGGAAAAGTATCAATTTCACCAATGTTCGTAAAGAAAGAACAGATCCGGAGAGCAAGAGTCATTTGTGGGATCTGGAAAACTGGAGTGCCACGTATGCGTATACCGAATACAATCATCGCGATTTTATCAATCAAAGTGCGATCCAGAAAACGTACAAAGCAGCTTTAGCTTATAATTTTTCTAAACCGGCTAAAAACTACACCCCATTTGCAAAAATCATTAAGAAAAATACGCTGGCGGTACTGAAAGACTTTAATTTCAGTTTGCTGCCTTCGGTATTGAATTTCCGTATTGATGTAGATCGCCTATATTCTGAAAACACCCTTCGCAATAACGACCCCTTGAATGCCATCCCGGTAGGAACTACTTTCAATAAAAATTTCCAAATGACCCGTATATACGGAATCAGCTGGAACCTGAGCAAATCTTTGCAATTGGATTTCAATGCAACCAATTACTCTATAGTTGACGAGCCCGATGGCCGAATTAATGGCTTAAAACGCGATACTTTGTGGCAAAATCTGATGCGTTTGGGTAGAACAACAGATTACGGTCATACCCTAAATTTGACTTACAATGTGCCACTTAATAAACTACCCGGACTCGACTGGATTAATTTAAGCACCCGCTACGGAACAACCTTTAACTGGAAAACAGAGCCCTTAGCTACCTTGAACGATCCTACCATTAATTTGGGTAATAGTATCCAAAATACCCGGGTGGTTCAGCTTAATCCAACGCTAAACCTGAGTGCATTGTACAATAAATTTGGGTTTATTCGGAGATCAACCACTACTTCGGGTGGTTCAGGTTGGAAATCTGTTTTGATTAATGTTTTAACCAGTGTAAAGAACTTAAGCGGTGCCTATACCCGAACGGAAGGTATCTTTTTGCCTGGTTATTTGCCTAAAACCAATGCTTTTGGTCAGGATTTTTCTGCTGATGCACCGGGCTGGGATTTCCTTTTCGGTAGTCAACGGGATATTCGTCCAAGAGCGCTAGCCAATAATTGGATTAGTAATGATCCTTTGCTCAATCAACAATACGTAACCGGTTTTAAGGAAGATTTGAATTTGAGAGGATCGGTAGAGCTTATTAAAGATATGCGTATCGAGCTTACCGCTCTGCGGAGTAGAAATTTCAACTACGCTACCTTATTCAAATTTGATGCTGGAACTTTTGATAATTTGAACCCCATTACCACAGGAGACTACAGTGTATCGTTCTTCAGTTTCCGTACCGCATTCAAAAATAATCAGACTGACTTGTTCAACCAGTTCCTGGCAAACAGACAAGTTGTTTCGCAGCGATTGGGTAATCAAAATCCGAACTCTGATCCTGCTGTACAGAACGCTGGATTTGCGGATGGTTATGGTAAAAATTCGCAGGATGTGGTGGTTGCAGCTTTCTTAGCCACTTACGGCGGTAAAGATCCCGGAAAGATAAGTCTTGGTGATTTTCCATCTATTCCGGTACCGAACTGGCGACTCAATTACAACGGACTTAGCAAGATTCCATTCCTAAGTGAGATTTTCAGCTCTATAGACATTAACCATGGCTATCGCTCAACCTACAATGTAAACGGTTTCGGCTCTTTGGTACGCTACGAAGAGGCAAATGGTTCGGTTTTCTCACGCGATGTTCAGAATAATTTCTTGCCACGTTATCAGTTTAGTCAGGTTACCATATTCGAACAGTTTGTACCGCTATTAGGAATTGATATGCGCTTGAAAAACAACATGACTACCAATTTTGAATACCGCAAATCGAGAACCCTGAGCTTGAGTTTAGCGAACAGCCAATTGGCTTTGCAAACGGATGAGGCCATTGTATTTGGACTGGGATACCGCACTACCAATTTCCGTTTCCCATTTGGCTTGTTTAGAGCGGTTAAAATGAATAACGACTTAAACTTCAAACTGGATTTTGCAATTAACGATCGTAAAACGCTCATTAACCGTGCTGATGTGGCAGACCCCGAAGTATCATCAGGAGCTAAAAACATCACTTACCGACCTTCTGTAGATTATGTATTGAATCAGCGCTTAAATATTCGAATATTCTACGACGGCAACATCACCAAACCGTACACATCACAAAGCTTTAATACAGCCTTCAGTAATTTTGGAGCTACCTTGCGCTTTACCATTCAATAAAGCCGAGTTTTCGCCTTGTGAATTAGGCTTGATTAAGCTATTTTTGAACAAACAAAAAAAGATATGAACTTCCCATCTGAACTTAAGTATACCAGCGATCACGAGTGGATTCGCGTAGAAGGCAATCAGGCGTATGTAGGCATTACTGATTTTGCACAAAGAGAGTTAGGCGATATTGTATATATCGACATCAATTCGGTTGGCAAATCGGTAACTAAAGAAGAGGTTTTCGGTACCGTTGAGGCTGTGAAAACCGTGTCTGACCTGTTTATGCCGGTTAGCGGTACTGTTGTGGAGTTCAATAAAAAATTAGATACCAATCCAGAACTGGTAAACCAAGATCCTTACGGTGATGGTTGGATGGTTAAAATCGAATTGGCAGATGCTGCTCAGGTAGCGCAATTGATGTCTGCTGATGAATACGCATCACAAGTAGGCGCTTAATGCTTAAAACTATACGATATCAATTACCGGCCATACTGTGGTCGGTAATTATATTGGTCCTGTGTAACTTGCCCGCCAACGACCTTCCAGACAGCCGACTGTTTTTTGAAGGTTTTGATAAACTTGCCCATACCGGGTTTTTCTTTGTACTTTCTGTTTTGCTTTTTTTCGGCAAGATTCGCCAGCAGGGCAGTTATGAATACCGCATACTCACTATCGTAAAGATCTTGGCCATCAGCGTAGCCTTAGGCGCTTTCATTGAATATTTGCAGTTCTACTGGTTTACCTACCGTGCCGCAGAATGGTGGGATTTTACCTGTGATTTGATTGGCGTAGGTATGGGTATTTTCAGTTATATTTTACTTCATCGAATTGGCGTTTATGAGAAAAAGTAGTTTTTACATTTTCGTGTTATTCGCTCTTTTTGCGCTGGCTGGCTGCAACATCTTTAAAAAAGGCTGTAAATGCCCTAAAGTTCGCTACCAAACCGTGCAAAAGGGTGTCTGAACGCACATCCTTATTTGGATTTAATTTAAATAAGCTCTATTTTTGAAAACAATTGAAGAACGTGAAAACCAAACTATCACAATTAGCGCCGGGTGAATCTGGAATCATCAAGGAATTTACCGATTTAGAAATGTCGGTTAAACTGATGGAGATGGGTTGTTTGCCAGGCGAGTCTATTCAGGTTGAGCGTATTGCCCCATTGGGCGATCCCATTGCGGTTACCGTATCGGGCTATCAATTGAGTTTGCGTAAGCAAGAAGCATCTACCATTATTTTACAGTAATATTCCGTGAAAAAGCACCTGAAAGTGGCACTTGTTGGTAATCCCAACACAGGAAAGTCAACACTTTTCAATGCATTAACAGGTCTAAATCAAAAAGTAGGTAATTTTCCGGGAGTAACGGTTGATAAAAAAACCGGAGCATGTACCCTCAATTCTGAACAGCAGGCTACCATCATCGACTTGCCCGGAACCTATAGCCTCTATCCAAAAAGTAAAGATGAGGGCATCGTATTGGATGTTCTCGCCAATCCAGCAAATGAATGGCACCCGGATGTAGTGGTTTTTATTGCGGATGCCACCAATCTGAAACGCAATCTACTTTTGTACACACAAGTAGCCGATTTGAAAATTCCGGTTATTGTTGCACTAAATATTATGGATTTGGCCAAAAGGTCGCACATCAAAATTAAAGTGGATGAGCTGGCAGCTAAACTGGGCGTTCGGGTGGTACCCATTTCGGCTCGTAAAGATGAGGGGATAGCCGAATTGAAGCAAGCCATTGCAGAATCGGGCGAGTTCGCTCTGCAGGTAGATACCCTAGATTTTGATGAACTGGGTATTCAAAATACGCTCACAGCCATTCAGCAAAAGCTCGCTATTGCTCAGCCTTATGTGGCCTTGCAGGTAGCTCATAATTACCGTCAATTAAATTTTCTAAAGCCCGAACAACAGGAATACATTCAGCAATTACTTGCTGAAACAGCTTTTGAATCGAAGGGTTTACAGGCTCAGGAAACACTTGCCCGCTATAGTTTTATCAATGAGGTTTTATTTGATACGCTGATTATCCCTTTACAAATTGATCAGGAAACGTATAGCAATCGTATTGATCATATCTTAACGCATCGGGTTTGGGGATTCGTGATTTTTATGGGGGTCTTGTTCACCATATTCCAATCTATTTTTGCCTGGTCCGAATATCCGATGAGTCTCATTGAATCGCTATTTATTTGGATGGGCGATACCGCACACCAATTCTTACCTGCCGGGGCATTGACCAATTTACTGGTTGATGGGGTATTGGCCGGATTGAGTGGCGTACTGGTTTTCATCCCTCAAATAGCTATTCTCTTTGCATTTATTGCGGTTTTGGAAGATACCGGTTATATGGCCAGGGTTACGTTTATGATGGACCGCATTATGCGCAAGGTGGGCTTGAACGGTAAATCGGTGGTGCCGATGATTGGTGGTTTGGCCTGTGCCGTTCCTTCCATTATGAGTACCCGAAACATTGAGAACTGGAAAGACCGCATCATTACCATCATGGTTACGCCTTTGGTAAGCTGCTCTGCCCGTTTGCCTATTTATACTTTATTAATCGCTCTAGTAGTTCCCGACTACCGGGTTTGGGGTTTGTTTAATTTGCAGGGTTTGGCACTCATGTCGATGTACCTGTTGAGCATGCTTTCTGCCGTATTGGTTGCCTGGGTAATGAAATACCTGATCAAAGCTCGCGAACGCGGCTATTTTATCATGGAACTCCCCGTTTACCGCATGCCTCGTTGGGATAATGTGGCACTAACCATGTACGAGAAAGTAAAGGCCTTTGTACTAGAAGCTGGAAAGGTGATCATTGCCATTTCGGTTATTTTGTGGGTACTGGCTTCGTATGGTCCGCCTGCCAAATTCAAAGCCATTGATGAAAAATTTGATTCTGCAGCGTATACTACACAGTATAGTCCGGAGAAGATAGATCAGCTTAAAGCCTCGGAAAAACTCGAAAACTCTTTTGCCGGTATGTTGGGTAAAAGCATTGAGCCCGCCATTAAACCGCTGGGTTTCGATTGGAAAATTGGTATTGCGCTAATTACTTCTTTTGCTGCCCGCGAAGTTTTTGTGGGTACCATGGCTACGCTGTACAGTGTTGATGGCGATGCCTCGCGGATGGAATCGGTGAAAGAACGCATGGCCGAAGTACGTAATCCGGAAACGGGTAATTTAGTTTTTACACTCCCTGTGGCTTTTTCTTTGATGATTTTTTATGCGTATGCCATGCAATGCATGAGTACGCTGGCGGTGGTGTATCGCGAAACAAAAAGCTGGAAATGGCCTATTACGCAGTTTGTGTACATGACGGCCATGGCCTATGTGGCTAGTTTAGTAGTGTATCAAATTCTGAAATAATCCCGATATTCAGTCGTGGATAAAATCAAAGTACTCGCCAATTATCTTCCGCCAGATTCGGCACCTACTATTGCCCGCTGGATCGATCATTTTCAATGCGATTTCAAGATTTCACGTGCCCGGAATACGAAATATGGCGATTACCGCCCACCGTATGCCGGCCAAGGCCACCGTATATCCATCAATTACGATTTAAATCCTTATGCTTTTTTGGTAACCACTGTGCATGAGTTTGCCCATTTGCTCACCTGGAATGAGCATCAGCGAAAAGCCAAGCCTCATGGAGCGGAGTGGAAGGCCAATTTTAAGCGAATGATGCGTCCGTTTTTTGAGCAGGAAATCTTTCCGGCAGATATCCGTCAGGCTATTGTGCGTTATCTGGAAAATCCTGCGGCTTCCAGTTGTACGGATCATCAGCTGTTTAAAGCCCTAAAAAAGTACGATCAAACCCCCGAGCACTTGGTATTACTTGAATCGCTGCCTCTGGGATCGGTGTTTAAGCTCAAAGATGGCCGGGTGTTTCGTAAAGATGCCAAAATCAGGAAGCGGTTTCGCTGCACAGAGCTGGCCAGCGGAAGGTTATACTTGTTTAATCCGCTGGCTGAGGTAGAGTTATCTGCTGCTGTCTAGCTTTCTTTTTCTAAAGCATTTGGATTTTTAACGTTGATATAGGGCTGATGGCCTAGGTAAAGTCCTACTTTGTGATGGAGAAGTGCTACTGGGAGACGGATAAGTCTTACTTGGCGATGGAAAAGTCAAACTGTATCGTGGGATAAGAGCTACTTTGCCTTGGCTAAGTCTTATTTGGCCTTGGATACAAGCTACTGTGTCGTGGTGAAGTCTAACTGTGTGCGGGATAAGTCTTACTTGGCCCTAGATGCTGGCTACTGTGGCCTGCATACAAGCTACTGGGCTTAATACCGCAGTAGCTTATTTATAGTTTCTTCTAGTCTGGCTTTAGCCAAAAACTGATCTTCGAGGGCTTTGCTCATCGGTATAGCCGTATCTAAGCTGGCGCAACGCATTACGGGCGCATCCAAACTTTCGAAGGCGTGTTCGGCAATGTAGGCGCTCAGTTCTGCACCAAAACCGTTGGTGAGTGTATCTTCATGTAAAATAAGTACTCGACCAGTTTTGCGGACGGTTTCTAACACGGCTTCGGTATCCCAAGGTTGTAGGCTGCGTAGGTCGAGCAGATCTGCTTCTAGTTCCGGATGCTTATCCAGATACTCCAATGCCCAATGTACACCTAAACCATAGGTGATGATGCTCAATTGTTCGCCACTCCTAATACGACATGCTTTGCCGATTTCGGTGGTGTAATAATCGTCGAAAATGGGCTCTGCAATACCGCGGTATAAATACTTGTGCTCAAAATACAAAACCGGATTTGGGTCTTCGATGGCGGAAAGTAAGAGCCCTTTGGCGTCTGAAGGGAATGCCGGATAGACCACTTTCAGTCCGGGGGTTTTGGTAAACCAGGCTTCGTTGCTTTGCGAATGGAACGGACCTGCACCGGTGCCTGCTCCGGTAGGCATGCGAACTACCACATCGGCTTTTTCGCCCCAACGGTAATGGGTTTTGGCCAAATTGTTGATGATCTGATTAAATCCGCAAGTTACAAAGTCGGCAAATTGCATTTCCATTACGGCTTTGTAGCCATTGATGGATAAACCCAGTGCGGCACCTACGATGGCCGATTCGCAAATGGGGGTATTGCGCACCCGGTCTTTGCCAAATTCTTCTACAAAACCCTGGGTAATTTTGAAAGCACCGCCGTATTCGGCAATGTCTTGCCCCATGATTACCAAATTGGAGAACTTCTGCATGCCTGAACGAAGGCCATCACTTATGGCATCGATGTAGCGTTTTTCAGTTTGGGCTCCGCTTGCCTGAATGAGCGGTACGTAGCCTGGCGCATACATGTCTTGCAGTTCTTGCTGAGCATCGGGTTCCATATCCGGCATGGCAAATACGGCTTCTACGTCTTGTTCAATTTCGTGTTTAAACTGCACTTTAATGGCTTCGATTTGAGCCTCATCCAAAATGCATTCTTCCAATAGAAAATCTTCAAAATTTTGAATCGGATCTTTTTCTTGCCAGGTATCAAATAATTCTTGCGGCACATACTTCGTGCCGGATGCTTCTTCGTGTCCACGCATGCGGAAGGTTTTGCACTCTACCAATACGGGTCGAGGATTGTTGCGCAGGTCTGTTGCCAGTTCGTGGATGGTATGGTAAACTTCCAGGATGTTGTTGCCGTCAATCAGTCGCCCTTCCATGCCGTAGCCTTTTGCCCGGTCTACCAGGTTTTCGCAGCGGTATTGTTCATTGGTTGGGGTAGAAAGGCCGTAGCCGTTATTTTCAATAATGAAAATGACGGGCAAATCCCATACGGCAGCTACATTGAGCGCCTCGTGAAAATCGCCCTCGCTGGTGGCTCCTTCGCCGGTGTAAGCCAGGGTTACTTTCTGTTCTTTTCTGAGTTTATGCGCCAGTGCAATGCCATCTGCCAGGGCCATTTGGGGCCCTAGGTGAGAAATCATCCCAATAATGCGGTAATCCTGTGTGCCGAAATGGAAAGAACGGTCGCGGCCTTTGGTAAAACCTGCCGCCTTGCCCTGCCATTGGGCCATTAAACGGGTTAATGGAATATCCCGGGAGGTAAATACACCTAAATTTCGGTGCATGGGCAAAATGTATTCGTCGGTTTGCATAGCCATTGTGCTGCCTACGGCTATGGCTTCTTGCCCTATGCCTGAAAACCATTTGCCAATTCTGCCCTGACGCAGCAGAATCAACATTTTCTCTTCGATCATTCTCGGTTTGAGTAAACGCTGGTAAAATTGTATTAGCGTGTTATCATCTAGGTTTCGACGATCGAAATGCATGGTATCGGATTTCTTGTTACAATTAGGATTTCTCTTCGGTATGTTCAGCTATCCACTGCTTACTGAAGGATTGAGGGGCCACTTCAGGCAATTCGCGGTGTTTCCCCCACGATTTGCTAAAGAACCGTTTCATCAGGTTATTTTTCCATTTGCTGCTCAAGAATTCCATGAATTTGCGTTTCTCCATTCCTTTTTTCCAAGCAAACCATCCCCATGACTCGATCTTATTACTTAGACCTTCTTTAACGGCATCTCTGCGGTTAAGGAGCAGCATTTTGTGGATATCAATTTTAACGGGACACACTTCGGTACATTTTCCGCACAAGCTGGAGGCGTAGCTCAGGTGTTTGAAGGTTTGCATACCTTCCATGTGTGGCGTGATAACCGAACCGATGGGTCCGCTATAGGTGGTTTCATACGTATGGCCGCCAATGTTTTTGTAAATGGGGCAGGCATTGAGGCAAGCCCCGCAACGAATGCAGTACAAGCCCTGACGTTGATCTTTGTGCGCCAATAAATCGGTACGGCCATTATCGAGCAATACCACATACATTTCTTCGGGTCCGTCTGACTCGTTGGCTTGTTTGGGTCCACCCAAAATGGTATTGTAAACGGTTAAGTTTTGGCCTGTTCCATGACTGGAAAGCAGGGGCCAGAATAAATCCAGGTCGCTGATGGATGGAATCAGTTTTTCGATACCTACAATAGCGATGTGAATTTTTGGGAAGGTGGTGGTTAAGCGGGCATTGCCCTCATTTTCGGTGATGGCAATACTTCCAGAATCGGCAATTAAAAAGTTGGCTCCGGTAATGCCCACATCGGCAGTGGTGTATTTTTCACGTAAGAGTTCGCGGGCTTTTTGTGTCAGTTCTTCCGGGCTAGATTCTAGCGGGGTGCCAAACTTTTCGTGGAATAGTTGGGCAATATCTTCCTTGCTGAGGTGCATGGCGGGCGTAACAATGTGGTAGGGCTTCTGGCCGAGCAATTGTACAATGTACTCGCCCAAATCGCTCTCTAAAGTTTCTACGCCATTTTTTTCAAGAAATTCGTTGAGGTGAATTTCTTCGGTAGCCATTGATTTGGATTTAATGACGGATTTGGATCCGGATTTTTGGATGATCTGCAGAATTTCTTTTCTGGCTTCTTCGGCGTTATTGGCCCAGATCACCTTACCACCCTTGCGCTGAAAATTGGCTTCGAACTCGGGCAATAATTTGTCGAGGTTCTCCATCACTTTCCATTTAATGGCGTGTGCTTTCTTCTTGGAGTTCTCGAGGTTATTGAGTTTAGACAAACCTCGGGTTACGGCCGCATCGTATTTCCCGATGTTGTAATTGATGATTTTGCGGTGTGCTAAATCGAAGGCTTTTTCGCCACTTTTTTCAACAAATGTTCCGGCCAAATTTGTCATTGAGCGAATTTAGGAAAAAGCCTTGGCAATAAGTTATAAAAAAAGCCCCTCGATTTTGACCGAAGGGCTTTTTTGAAATTTTGATGATTAACGATCGGCAGGGAAGTCGTTTTTCACGTCTACTACCGGTGCTTTATCGCGGTTGGCTACATCCCATGCGGTAAAGAATACCAGTCGGGCACGTTTAGCCAATACATCGAAATTGATTTTGCCAATCTCGTCGCTTGGTTTGTGGTAATCTTCGTGTACACCATTGAAATAGAATACAATTGGAATACCGTGTTTCGCAAAATTGTAGTGATCTGAACGGTAATAAATACGCTCTGGATCGTTCGGATCATTGTATTTGTAATCGAATGTTAAACGAGAGTAGGTGGCGTTTACGTATTCGCTGATCTTGTGTAAATCGGTACTTAGTTTGTCAGATCCGATTACATAAACGTAATCTGGATTGTCTTTGTGAGCAGGATCTACACGACCAATCATGTCGATGTTGAGGTTGGTTACGGTTTTGTTTAATGGGAAAATAGGGCTTTCTGAGTACCAATCTGAACCTAAAAGACCTTTTTCTTCACCTACCACCGTTAAGAACAAGATACTGCGACGTGGTCCGTGACCTTCTGCTTTGGCTTTGGTAAAGGCTTCGGCAATTTCCAATACACCAGTAGTTCCTGATCCGTCATCGTCGGCACCGTTGTTTACTTTATCGGTACCTTCTTTAGTCAAACCAATATGATCGTAATGACCGCTAATTACCACAACTTCGTCTTTAAGGTCTGTTCCTTCCATAAATCCCAATACATTTTCTGCACGTACCGGATTTGCTGTAGAAACCAGATTAGCCTGCATGCTGGTTTTAACGGTTTTAGAGTCTGGCTTGGTAGCGCCGGCAATTTTAGCGGTTAAGTCGGTAATGCTCGCTTTGGTTTTTGCCAGGATGGCATTTGCCACTGCTGCCGAAACGGTAATTACCGGTGCCTGTGTAGGCTGATTAGGTTTGTCTAAAATTAAACGTGGGTTTTTAAGGTTGTTGCCCATACGTTTTAAGGCGGCTTCGATATCTGGGTTGAACACAATAATCAAGGCCGGATTTTTGCTCTGCAGGTTGCGTAAACGTTTGTTAGCGTTCCAGCTAGAAACTTTATCGGTTCCGGTAATGATAGATTTGCCATTCACGAACGGTTCTTTCTCTGTAGAGTAGATAACCACCTTGCCTTTCAGGTCTAAGCCAGCTAGTTCGTTGAATTTTTCATCTTCGATGCCGTAGCCCACAAATACTACTTCTTTAATGGCTTGACTGAAATTGTTTTTTGAGGCTGCGGTATAGAAATCTTTGAAAGCCTCGAAGTTTTGTTTGCCTACTTTAAGGCTTGAATTTCCGGGAGCAATTTCAAACAAAGGAACTTTTTGGAAATAGCTGCCGTTTACAGGGGCTTTTAATCCCAGACTTTTGAAATGTGCAGCAATGTAGTCTGCAGCTTTCCATGCACCCGGTTTTCCGGTTTCGCGACCTTCGTATTCATCAGAAGCCAATACCGACAAGTGTTTGTAGGCATCTTCTTTGGTAATGCTACTGCCAAATTTGACAGCGTTTTTATCCTGAGCCCAGCTTGCACTGCTAAAAAGTAGCGCAGCCGAGAGGAGTAAAATTGAACGATTTTGTTTCATGTGATTTATTAAGATTGATAATTGATTAGCACGATATTTTGTTGACACGCTTGGCGTGGCGTCCACCTTCAAAGCTGGTAGACAAAAATTTGTCGGTAATTTGGATGGCAAGTTCAGGAGTAATAAACCGGGCCGGGATACAAAGCACGTTGGCATCGTTGTGTGAACGAGCTAAACTGGCCAGTTCTTCGGTCCAGCAGATAGCAGCTCGTATGCCCTGATGTTTGTTGGCAGCCATGGCCACACCATTGGCACTGCCGCAAATTAAAATTCCCAAATCGAATTCTCCGTTCTCAACAGCTGTTGCTACCGGATGGGAAAAATCAGGGTAATCTACGGAGTCGGTGCTGTAGGTGCCAAAGTCTTTTACCTCAAAATGATGCAGGTGTTTAATCAGCAGCTCTTTGTAATCAAAGCCTGCATGATCTGCGCCAATCGCAATTTTTTGTTTCCAGTTCGACATACATCAAATGTAGGATTTTCGTGGAAACATCATCGTAAAATTTTGATGATAAAAAGCTATTAATCGCGGTAAAACTCAAGTTCTTTTTCCTTGCGCCTCTTCTCCACCTTACTTGAAACAATAATGCTGATTTCGTACAGGAGGAAAAGAGGTACACTCACCGTGAACATGGTGAACAAATCGGGAGTAGGTGTTACTACTGCCGCAATAATCAGGATAAAGACGGTTGCGTATCTTCTGCTGTTACGCATGAACTTAGGCGTCATGATGCCGAGTTTGGATAAGATGTAGATCACGATGGGGAGCTCGAACACAATTCCGGTGCCCAAAGTGAGGGTGGCTACCGTGGATAGGTAAGAATCAATGGTAATGGTATTGACAATGTATTCACTAACGGTGTAGTTTGCTAAAAAGTTGACTGATAGCGGAGAAATGATGTAGTAGCCGAATAAAATTCCGAGCACGAATAAAAAGGTGGCATACAGTACAAAGCCACTTGCAGATTTGCGTTCATTTTCGTGCAAGGCTGGTTTTACGAATCGCCACAATTCCCAAAGCAAATACGGAAAGCCTAACACGATACCGATAATAAGTGAAGAGTTCATTTGCAGGGTAAATTGCCCTGCCATTTCGGTGTTGATGATTTGAAATGGTATCTCTTTGATACAGAAATCTGGACCCAGATTAAACTTTTCACCCAAGATGCACATCATTCTGTAAGTCCAGAAAGATGGATTCTTTGGCCCCATTACTATGCTATTGAAGATGAGGTCGTAATAGGCAAAAGCCAAAGCTGTAACGGATACAATGACCAAAGCTGAGCGCACCAAGTGCATTCTGAGGGTAGCCAAGTGTCCAAAAAAGGACATTTCCTCTTCGAGGTTTGCCCTGCCTTTTTTGCGCTTTTGGTTTTCCCGCTCTTCGCTCATGCTTCCTTATTCCTTGATCTCAAACGTATCCATAAACTTGGTGGTAAATTCACCTTTACGGAAATTCGGATCCTTCATTAAACGTTGGTGGAAAGGAATGGTTGTTTTGATGCCTTCAATAACGAATTCGCTCAACGCTCTTTCCATTTTATTTATTGCTTCTTCGCGGGTTTGAGCCACGCAAATCAGTTTGGCAATCATGGAGTCGTAATTGGGCGGAATTTGGTAGCCGGCATAAACGTGGGTATCTACACGTACACCATGGCCACCAGGTGAATGGAAATTTTTAATTATTCCTGGAGCTGGTCTGAACCCGTTGAAAGGATCTTCGGCATTGATACGGCACTCAATGGCAAACATTTCTGGCTCGTAGTTTTTACCGCTGATGGGCTCGCCGGCTGCAACTTTGATCTGTTCTTTAATTAAATCGTAATTGATTACTTCTTCGGTAACCGGATGCTCCACCTGAATACGGGTGTTCATTTCCATAAAGTAGAAGTTACGGTGTTTATCCACTAAAAATTCAATGGTTCCGGCACCTTCATAATTCACAGCCTGAGCACCTTTTATGGCCGCTTCACCCATTTTTTTGCGCAATTCTGGGGTCATGAAGGGCGATGGTGATTCTTCAACCAGTTTTTGGTGACGACGCTGTATGGAGCAATCTCTTTCTGAAAGGTGACAAGCTTTACCAAACTGGTCGCCCACGATTTGAATTTCAATGTGACGTGGGTCTTCTACAAATTTCTCCAGGTAAATACCGTCATTGCCAAACGCTGCTCCAGCTTCCTGACGGGCAGAATCCCAAGCTGGTTCAAATTCTTCATCCTTCCATACAATACGCATACCTCGTCCACCACCACCGGCAGTTGCTTTCAGAATAATTGGGTAGCCTATTTCATTGGCGATTTTGATACCTTCTTTTACATCGGCAACCAAGCCATCTGAACCTGGAATGGTTGGAACTCCGGCTTTTTTCATGGTATCCTTGGCTGAAGCTTTATCGCCCATGGCATTGATTTGCTCAGGAGTAGCACCAATGAATTTAATACCGTAATCGCGGCAAATGGCTGAAAATTTAGCGTTTTCAGACAAGAAGCCGTATCCTGGATGTATCGCATCGGCATTGGTTAACTCTGCAGCAGCAATAATATTCGGAATACTTAAATACGAATCCTTGCTGGGTGGGGGGCCAATACAAACGGCTTCATCTGCAAAACGAACGTGTAAGCTTTCACGATCGGCAGTTGAATACACTGCTACGGTTTTGATGCCCATCTCTTTACAGGTACGGATAATACGTAAAGCAATCTCTCCGCGGTTGGCAATTAATATTTTCTTGAACATGATATTCGATTAATCGATTTGTCGATTAGTCAATTTGTCGATTTGATAATTTGCCAGGTAAATGGACAAATCAAAAAATGGACAAACAGACAAATAAAATTAGGCTGGTTCTACCAAGAATAAAGGCTGATCGTACTCAATCGGGCTAGCATTGTCTATCAATACCTTCACAATACGACCTGAAACTTCAGCTTCAATTTCATTGAATAGCTTCATCGCTTCAACAATACAAAGCACCTGACCCGGTTTGATTTCGTCGCCTACGTTTACAAATACGGGTTTATCCGGACTTGAAGAACGGTAAAACGTACCAATCATGGGTGATTTAATGGTAATCAGTTTGCTATCGTCGGCTGCTGGTGCTGCCGGAGTAGCTGCCGGAGCTGAAACTTGTGGAGCTGGTGCTGCCACGGGTGCTGCTGCAGGAATGGTAGCATTAACCACAGTTGGCGCCTGATTGGTTTTTATCGTGATTTTGAAATCTTTCTCTTCAATAGAAACCTCATTTACACCTGATTTGTGTACAAATTTGATGAGTTCCTGAATTTGTTTAATGTCCATTTTCAAAGATTTTGATCAGTGATCTTACTAATTGAGTTCAAATTTAGAATAAATATTTTACTAATCTTAGTAGGCCCATTTAAGGTATACAGAACCCCAGGTGAAACCACCGCCAAATGCCGCTAAAATCAGAGTATCGCCTTTTTTCAATTGGCTTTCCCACTCGGCTAAACACAAAGGAATAGTTCCATTGGTAGTGTTGCCGTATTTCTCAATATTAACCATCACCTTTTCAGGCCCAACGCCCATACGGTTGGCGGTTGCATCGATAATGCGTTTATTGGCTTGATGCGGTACTAGCCAGGCAACGTCATTGGCGGTAAGCTGATTGCGTTCCATAATTTCTGCAGCAACATCGGCCATATTGGTTACAGCAAATTTAAAAACGGCTTGTCCTTCCTGATAGGCATAATGCTCTCTGGCATCTACGGTTGCATGACTTGCTGGTTTAGCAGATCCACCCGCTTTTTGGTGCAAGTACACCCTGCCTGAACCGTCGCTTTTCAAGATGGAATCCATAACGCCCAAGTCCTCTGTAGTAGGTTCAAGCAACACAGCACCACAACCATCACCAAAAATGATGCAGGTTTGGCGGTCTTCGTAATCGATGATAGATGACATTTTATCGCCACCTATTACCAATACTTTTTGATGTTTACCCGACTCGATAAATTGAGATCCGGTAGATAATCCGTAAATAAAACCGGAACAAGCGGCATTAAGATCGAATCCCCAAGCATTTTTCGCTCCAATTTTATCGGCTAAAATATTCGCGGTAGCCGGAAAAGGCATATCGGGGGTAGTTGTACAAAAAATAATCAGATCAATTTCTTCAGCAGAAATACCTCGTTTCTTTAACAGTCCTTCAACCGCCGGAACGGCCATGTCTGAGGTGCCTAATCCTTCGCCTTTTAAAATGTGACGTTCTTTAATGCCGGTACGACTGGTAATCCATTCGTCGTTGGTATCAACCATGGTTTCTAATTCCTGATTGGTAAGAATATATTCAGGAACATAGGAGTTTACTGCAGTTATAGCAGCACGTATTTTTTGCATGATCAGGTTCGGTTATGAATTTAAAGCGGTTTTGATCTTGTCAACCAGCTTAGATTCAATCATGGTTCTGGAAAGCAGTACCATATTTTTTATTGCTTCGGGGCTTGAAATGCCGTGTCCGATAATTACCGGGGCATTCACGCCCAAAATTGGGCTTCCACCGTATTGTTCGTAGTTAAAACGATCAAAAAATTCGTCTTTAAAGCCCTTTTTAAGAGTTAAAACGTAAAAAGTTTCGGCTAATTTCAGCATCACGTTCCCGGTAAAGCCATCGCAAACAATCACATCGGCTTTCTCGTTGAACAGGTCGCGGCCTTCTACGTTACCTACGAAATTAAAATGCTGTTGTTCTTTCATTAGCGCATAAGCGCCCAAACTTGCGATATTGCCTTTCTCTTCTTCTTCGCCAATATTCATCAAGGCAACTTTCGGATGATTAATTCCGTAAACGCTTTCGGCGAAAATGCTTCCTAAAACGCCAAATTGAGCCAGCATTTCTGGTTTGCAATCGGCATTAGCACCCACATCCAGTAGAATGCCGAAGCCACTTTTCAGTTTGGGTACATTGGTAGCAATTGCCGGGCGAAGTACACCTTCAATAGGTCGAACACTAAACATGGAACCCACCAACATGGCACCAGTATTTCCGGCAGAAGCAAAAGAATCTATCTTTCCTTCTTTCAGGTACTGAAAACCAACACTGATACTGGAATCTGGTTTTTGGGTTATGGCTTTGGTTGGATGTTCGCCCATACCGATAACTTCGGTACAGTGTACAAATTCAAAGCATGAAGGGTCAATTTGCTGTTCGGCCAAGAAAGGCAATGCCTGATCCTTGTCGCCGAACAACACAATTTTTTGATCAGGGGATAAGACTTGCTGGGCTGCAATAGCTCCCAAAACAGCTGCTTTGGGAGCGTAATCTCCGCCCATAAAATCTAAGCCAATTTTCATTGTAGAAAATTAAACTTAAGCGATGCTGGTATTTTCAATAACCAATTTACCTCTGTAGTACAAGTTGCCATCAACGTTGTATGCACGGTGAGGTAAGTGGATTGCACCTGTAGTTTTGCAGGTGAATAAAGTTGGAGCCTCAGCTTTGTAGTGAGTTCTTCTTTTATCTCTTCTCGATTTAGAGATCTTCCGTTTTGGATGTGCCATAGCTTCCTATTTGTTAATTCTTGTTTTTAATATTCTTTAAGGCTTCCCACCGCGGGTCGGCCACATTTTCTTCTTCAGCAGGAGCCGATAAACTTTTCAGCTTTTCGATCATCTCCTGGTCGCACCATTGGGTATTACCCTCATCTTCGCATCGCTTAAACAATGGAACTGCCAGCATGATGTATTCGTAAATTAAGCCCGATACATCCAGCTCGTGTTCATTGCGGTTCAAGAGGATAATCTCCTCCGTGTTGTCTTCCAGCAACTCATCGTTACTGAATTTCACAATCTCGTGTTCTTCGAGTTCCACTTTCGTGGGATAATCGGCCAAACACCAATCGCACGACTGAAAAATTTCACCATTGATTCGGAAATTCAGGAGCAACATGGTCTCCTGTTTATCCAGCTCTAGTGAAACTCTCAGTTTTCCATTTTGAACCAGCGAGTACTCAAATTCCTTGAAAAACGATTCGTCAATGTCGAAATCGAATTGATGTTTACCAAGTTTTAGCCCGGTAAAAGGAATTCGGTAGTGTTGCAAAGATTTCAAAGCACGACAATTAAGCCTGCAAATGTAGGGAAAAATTTATTTAAGCGGGAAGTTTTTTTGAAATTGCTGTTTAATCCCGGTCTCTAGACAGTTTGCTAAATTTCAGAGGATTGGCCGTTAATTCTGCTGTTTCGCGACGGCGTTTTACAATATTCACTGCTGCGAATACCGCTTCGCGGAAAGATCCGGCATCTGCCTCGTTTTTACCCGCAATGTCGTAAGCCGTTCCATGATCAGGTGAAGTACGCACTACCGACAATCCGGCAGTATAATTTACACCATTATGAAAGGCAAGCTGTTTAAATGGAATCAAGCCTTGGTCGTGGTACATGGCTAAAACAGCGTCAAATTGTTGCCAGCTGTGCTTTGCAAAGAAACCATCGGCCGGATAGGGCCCGAAAGCCAAAATGCCTAGTTTATTGGCTTCTTCAACTGCAGGGCTAATGATTTTTTGTTCTTCTTCACCAATCAAGCCCTCGTCGCCCGCATGCGGATTTAAGCCCAATACGGCAATTTTAGGTTTTTCAACCCAAAAATCAGTTTTGAGTGACTGGTTAATGAGCTCCAGTTTTTTGATGATTTTTTCTTTGGTAACTTTTTTACTCACTTCCGCCACCGGAATGTGTCCAGTTACCAAACCAACTCGTAAGTCTTCACCCATGAGCAACATCAAGGATTCATCTGCTCCGGCTTTGGCCTGAATGTATTCGGTATGTCCGGCAAATTGAAATTTTTCGTTTTGGATATTTTGCTTATTGATAGGAGCGGTCACTAAGGCATCAATTTCTCCACTTATCAAATCTTGAGTAGCTCTTTCGAGCGATAGGAAAGCGTATTTACCACCAATTTCGGTCGATTGCCCCAATTCAATCTTCACATCTTCCTCCCAACAATTGATCATATTGGGCCGTTTAGGGTGCGCCTCAGCAGCTTTAGCAATTACATTGAAACTAAAATCATCAATGGCTAAGGTTTTACGGTGAAAAGAGGCCACTTTGGTTTGGCCATACACAATTGGCGTGCAATAGTCCAGAATGCGCTTATCCAATAAGGTTTTGATAATCACCTCGAGCCCAATGCCATTTACATCGCCAATAGAAATCCCAATTTTGACTTTTTCACTCATAATTCGTTGCAAAATAAGCAAAAGCGACGGCAATGCGCCAAATACTGCTTAAACTTTCCTTAATTTGCCATGAAATTCTCGATTAAGATGAGTTTGGTTAGAGCAAAAAAACATTTAGGTCAACACTTTTTAACCGACAAGAATATTGCCGGCAAAATTGTGTCTAGTCTTCAGCGCCAAGCTGAATACCAGCAGGTGCTCGAAGTTGGTCCGGGAATGGGCATTCTATCTGATTTTTTGCTGCAAAGAAGTGAGTTTGAAACCTGGCTAATCGATATTGATACCGAATCGTTTGATTTCTTGGGTAAGAAATACCCGCAACTGCAAAATCGGCTCATCCACGGTGATTTTTTGGAACTTGATTTTAGCAAGCATTTCCAAGGCCCAATGGCCGTCATCGGGAACTTTCCGTACAACATCTCCTCTCAAATTTTATTTAAACTATTAGATAACAGACAGCAGGTGCTTGAGGTAGTGGGTATGTTTCAGAAAGAAGTTGCCGAACGCTGTACGGCCAAACCTGGCAGTAAAGTGTATGGCATTTTAAGTGTTTTTCTGCAGGCCTATTACCAGGTAGAGTATTTGTTTACTGTGAAAGCAGGGGTGTTTAACCCACCTCCTAAAGTACTTTCGGCAGTTATTCGTTTAACCCGGAATGAAGTGGAGGCATTGCCGTGTGATGAGAAATTATTCTGGCAGGTGGTCAAAGCGGCCTTTAATCAACGAAGAAAAACGTTAAGAAACGCCCTTTCGGGGATTTTATCCAAAGATAAATTAAGCGGCGAAGCCATGCTCGAACTACGAGCAGAGCGTTTAAGTGTGGCAGATTTTGTAAAATTGACTCAACTCATTCAACAAGCCAATGGCCAATAAATCAATTTTAATTGTTGACGATTTGCATCCAGCCTTTAAACAGGAAGCCGAAGCTTTGGGTTATGTGGTAAGCGATGAGCCGCTTTTTACTCGTGAGCAAACGCTGGCTGCAATTAAAGATTACGAGGGCTTGGCTGTTCGTACTAAATTTCAGGTAGACCGCGAAATGATTGATGCTGCACCGAAATTGAAATTTATAGCCCGTGCCGGTGCCGGCATGGACAATGTGGATGAAGCTTATGCCCAGTCAAAAGGCATCGCTTGCATCAATGCGCCAGAAGGTAATGCCGATGCGGTGGCTGAACATGCTATGGGTATGTTGTTATCGCTGATGAACAAGTTACGCCAAGCCGATCAGCAAGTACGTACTGGTATTTGGGATCGTGAAGAGAACCGTGGTTGGGAATTAAAAGGTAAAACGGTCGGAATTATTGGATATGGATACATGGGCCAGTCTTTTGCGCAAAAACTACAAGGCTTTGGCGTGGACGTAATCGCCTATGATAAATACAAGACCGGATTTAGCGATGCATATGCCCGAGAGGTGAGTATGGAAGAAATTGTGAAATTCAGCGATGTGCTGAGTTTACATCTACCGCTCACTCGAGAAACCCGAAATTTGGTTGATACAGAATATTTGTTCCATTTCCGCAAACCTATTTTCTTTTTAAATACTTCTAGAGGCGAAATAGTAAATACAAGTGCCGTATTAAATGCCATAGCTAATGGTAAAATTTTAGGTGCCGGACTGGATGTGTTGGAGGTGGAGAAATTTCCGGCTTTGGCCGAGCAAAATTGGTATGCCGAATTGGCCAAAAACGATAAGGTAGTATTGAGTCCGCACGTAGCTGGCTGGACGTTTGAGTCTTACCGAAAAATTTCGGAGGTTTTGGCCGAGAAATTGAAAAATTTGGAAATCTAAAAGGGTACTTTTATCTTCGTACTACACCAAGCAAGACTATTTCGGCCTCGTCGACATAGTCTTGTTTGTTTTTTATGCAGTACCAATAAACAGAGAATTATGGCAGATGTAACCTATTATACCAAAGAAGGATTAGAGAAACTGAAACAAGAATTACAGCACTTGCGTACCGAGGGTCGTGCTCAAATTGCCAAGGCCATTGCAGAAGCAAGAGACAAAGGAGACCTATCTGAAAATGCCGAGTACGATGCCGCAAAAGAAGCACAAGGTCATCACGAAGCTAAGATTGCCAAACTGGAAGAAGTATTGGCCAATGCTCGTTTAATTGATGAATCGAAATTGGATACCTCTAAAGTGTTGGCCTTATCTAAAGTAAAAATCAAAAACACTAAAAACGGAGCAGAGATGACCTACCAATTGGTTTCAGAAAGTGAAGCCGATTTAAAATCAGGTAAGATTTCTGTAAAATCGCCAATTGCACAGGGTTTATTGGGCAAATCGGTGGGAGATAAAGTAGAGATTACTGTTCCGGCAGGTAAAATCGAATTCGAAATCGTAGAAATTAGTCGCTAACATGAGCATCTTTGCCAAAATTATTTCCGGAGAACTACCGGCACATAAAGTTGCCGAAACCAACGATTATCTGGCGTTTTTAGACATCAGCCCATTAACCGAAGGTCATGTTTTGGTTATTCCTAAAAAAGAAGTGGATTATATTTTCGATATCGATGACGAGGCTTATGCCGGTTTAATGCTTTTCGCCAAAATTGTTGCCGAAGGTGTTAAAAAAGCCATTACGTGTAAAAAGGTTGGTGTATCGGTTATTGGTTTAGAAGTGCCACATGCGCATGTGCATTTGATCCCGATGAATTCGGTGAGCGATATGAATTTCGCGAAAGAAAAACTAAAACCGAGTCAGGAAGAATTGGCGGCAACCGCCCAGAAAATTCGGGAAGCACTTATTTAATGCGCTTCTGATTATCTTTTACAAAAGCTGCCCAACCGGAGTAGCTTTTTTTGTTTCCACCCGTACCGATACGCTGAAACGAATGACACACTGCAACGGCTAAACCGTCGGTTGCGTCTAAAAATTCAGGTGTTTCCTTAAAAGAGAGTAAGTTTTGCAACATAGCGGCAACCTGTTCTTTGCCTGCATTCCCGTTTCCTGTAATGGCTTGTTTGATTTTACGTGGCGAATACTCTGTAATGGGTAAGTTCCGTGCTAATCCGGCAGCCATGGCAACACCTTGTGCCCGGCCAAGTTTAAGCATTACCTGAATATTTTTGCCGTAAAAAGGTGCTTCTAAAGCCATGCAATCGGGATGGTGCTCATCAATGAGTGCCGTGGTTTTTTCGAAAATGCGTTGCAGTTTAAGCGGATGGTCATCCAAATGGTCCAGTTTGATTACCCCCAAACTGATCAACTCCATTTTAGAGCCCTGCTCTTTGATCAAGCCATAACCCATAATGGCAGTACCGGGATCGATACCCAAGATAATCCGCTCCTTTTTTTGTTCGCTTTCCATCGCTATACAATTATACACCTTTTCGCTTTCAGAGTCAACGATTTAAAAACCGGTGAATGCAATTGTAAGTTACAACATTTGCTTTATAATTATAAATAATTCATAATTAGTAAAAAATAAACACATTTATCAGTATTTTTAGCCTCACACAGTTTTTATTGTGAGAAAAAATATACGTCTAGCAGATCAAGAAGGTGAGCTCATTGCATTGCTATTCAAAAGGCAAGCAGAATTGAATTCCTTACTGGAGCTCAGTAGATTAATTCATTCGAATGCTCCTTTAGAAGATTTGCTGGAAATGCTTCGTGTAATTTTAGAAGTACACTTGCAAATACCAGCGTTTGAGTTCTTCTATAAAAAGGGGAAATCTTTTGCTCGGCTTTATGGTTTTGGCATTCATCAACATTCGGAAATTGCAATTGAACACGATTTGCAATTTGCCCATCTGATTTGCAAAGTTTCCGAACTGGAATTAACCGAATCAGCTCGTTTTCAGGAATATGATTATTATGTTCCGATTATTCAAAACAATTATTTACAGGCATTTGCCGTGCTGAATCATGGTGGAGTAAAACCGGCGGTTATTCAACATGATTTGAATTTTCTGCATACCCTGCTCAGTCAAATTGTTGGTGTTTTAGCACACCAGCAATTACAGCAGCACAAAGTAGAAAGGGAGCGCTTGGAGCACGAAATTCAATTGGGTCGCGAAGTGCAGCAAATGCTTATTCCACAATTAGCCATGCACGATGAGCACTTGAGCATTGCTGCATCGTACCAACCCCACGATCAGCTTGGGGGCGATTATTTTGATTTTTTAAAACTCAATCAGGATGAATTGATGTGGTGTATAGCAGATGTGTCGGGTAAGGGCATACCTGCCGCTTTGCTGATGGCCAATTTGCAAGCCAGTTTGAGGGCCTGCTTTTCAATGACCCAAAATCCGAAACAAGTAATTCGGCAATTGAATGAATTGATCTGGATGAATACACGAGGAGAACGTTACGTTACCTTATTTTTAGGCGTTTACCATACCAAAAGAAAGCGTTTGTATTATGTAAATGCCGGACATCAGCCTGCTTTGTTGTTCCGAAAAAATGAGCATCAAATTTTAAAACGTGGCACTGTGATGTTGGGTGCTTTTGATGAACTTCCCTTTATTGAAATGGGAGAAGAAGAATTAGCATCGGATGACTTGATTTTTAGTTATACCGACGGTTTAACAGAACGGAATTCTCCGGATGAGTTGTTGAATGAACATCAATTGGCGGATTTATTGCGACCACAACTTCACCTACCTCTTCAGGAACTGCACCAAGGTCTATTAAACCAGATTTCTGGGAATGACCAACAAAAACATCTTTCAGATGACCTCACTCTGCTTTCCGTCAGGATCAAATGAAACCAGTTCCCAATTATTTTCTATCTTCATTGCAATGCTTTTACCCTTTTTTCAAGATCAATTAATTGAAGCCGGATGTGATGAAGCCGGTCGTGGATGTTTAGCCGGTCCGGTGTTTGCAGCTGCGGTTATTTTGCCTAAAAATTTTAAGCACGATTTGCTCAACGATTCGAAGCAGCTAAATGAAGTACAACGTAAAAGTTTACGAATAGAAATTGAAGCGCAAGCTTTGGCTTTTGCTGTTGCACAGGTAGATCACGATGAAATTGATCGGATCAATATTTTGCAAGCTTCTTTCCTGGCTATGCACCTTGCACTGGATCAATTAAGCTTAAGGCCCGAACTCGTTTTGGTAGATGGGAACCGGTTTAAAAAATACCAAAAATTGCCTCATCAATGTGTGGTTAAAGGTGACGGAAAATACTTTTCCATCGCGGCAGCCTCCATCTTAGCTAAAACCTACCGGGATGATTTTATGGAAAAAATTGCAAGCGAATTTCCGCAATACGATTGGGCTAGCAATAAGGGATATCCAACGCTAAAACATCGCGAAGCGGTACTTCAACACGGCTTTTCACCCTACCACCGTCGTTCGTTTAAAGTAAGCGATCCACAGTTGACATTATTTCAATAAATCGCTAAGTGCTTTTTTCTTAATTTCGCCTCAAATAAAGCAAGATGAAAAACACCGCCTTAACCCAAACTCATATCGCTTTAGGTGCCAAAATGGTTCCTTTTGCCGGATACAACATGCCTGTACAATACGCCGGCATCAATGTTGAACACGAAACCGTACGCAAATCGGTTGGCGTATTTGATGTGAGCCACATGGGTGAGTTTATTTTAAAGGGAGAGGGAGCATTAGGCCTGATACAAAAAGTAACATCTAATGATGCTTCAAAGTTATACGATGGAAAGGTGCAATACTCTTGCCTACCTAATGAGCAGGGTGGAATTGTAGACGATTTATTGGTCTACCGCATCGACGAAAAGACCTACATGTTGGTGGTAAACGCTTCAAACATTCAAAAAGATTGGGACTGGATTTCTAAATACAACACCTACGGTGTAGATATGAAAGATATTTCTGATCGAACGTCTCTATTAGCCGTTCAAGGTCCTAAAGCTGCACAGGCATTACAAAGCTTAACCGAAGTCGATTTATCGGCTATGGAATATTACACCTTTGTAAAAGGCAAATTTGCCGGAATTGATAATGTATTGATTTCAGCTACCGGTTATACCGGAGCTGGCGGTTTTGAGATTTATTTTGATAACGAACACGCCGATGCTATTTGGAAAGCCATTTTTGAAGCAGGTGCACCTTTTGGTATTCAGCCAATTGGACTGGGTGCTCGTGATACTTTGCGCTTAGAAATGGGATTCTGCTTATACGGAAACGATATCGACGATACTACCTCGCCCCTAGAAGCTGGTTTAGGTTGGATTACCAAATTCACTAAAGATTTTGTGAACTCGGCTAATTTAGCTGCTCAAAAGCAAGAAGGGGTAAAGCGCAAGTTGGTTGGTTTTGAAATGATTGATCGTGGTATTCCACGTCACGATTATGAAATTTGCGATGCTGTTGGAAATACCATTGGTAAAGTTACTTCAGGTACCCAATCGCCATCTTTGCAAAAGGCCATTGGTCTGGGTTATGTACACACCGATTTTGCCAAAGAAACTACCGAGATTTTTATCAAAATTCGTGAGCAATTGGTAAAAGCTCAAATTGTTAAATTCCCTTTCTATAAAGGCTAGTTCAAGCATGCAACAAAAAAACCTGGAGGTTTGCCTCAGTCCTGCTCTACTACACCTCTACGATATTAAGGATAGTATTGTGGTGGTAATCGATATTTTTCGAGCCACCTCATCCATGTGCTATGGCATAGCCAATGGGGCAGAAGCAATTATCCCGGTAGCCAGTGTAGAGGCTTGTCACTCCTATCGGGATACCGATTATTTATTGGCTGCTGAGCGTAATGGAGAAGTTGTGGAGGGTTTTGATTTTGGGAATTCCCCGTTCTCCTATACCGCCGAAAAAGTTTCGGGTAGAACCATAGTACTTACAACCACCAACGGAACACATGCTATAAACGAGAGTCGTGAGGCCCAAAAAGTTCTAATAGGTTCTTTTTTGAACCTAAGCGCCTTGAGCACTTGGTTGAAAAACCAACCGAATGATGTGTTGCTTTTATGTGCCGGTTGGAAAAATAAGGTTAATCTGGAGGATAGTCTGTTCGCCGGGGCACTAGCCTATCAATTGCAAAATGAAGGCTATAAATTCGACGATTCGGCTATTTTAGCTGCCGACTTGTACCACACGGCTCAATATGATTTAGATGGCTTTCTTAAAAAGACTTCCCATAGCGAACGCCTGAAGGAGTTGAAAATTGAAGCCGACATTGCCTTCTGCCTGCAAGTAGATTTGATTGATGCCATTCCGGTATTGGATGGAGATCGATTGGTGAAACTAGCGTAACTTTTCGTTGTTTTGATGTCGTTCCGCATCGCGTATGTTTTTCTTCTCGAGATTTTGCTGCAAAGCTTGAGTTAAATCAATGCCGGTTTGGTTGGCCAGACAGATCAATACAAACAGCACGTCTGCCATTTCATCGGCCAGGTTGACTTGCTCATCCGATTTTTTGAATGATTGCTCGCCGTACTTTCGGGCCATTATCCGGGCAACTTCACCAACCTCTTCCATAAGTATGGCTGTATTGGTAAGCTCATTGAAATAGCGGATGCCGGTGGTTTTGATCCACTCGTCTACGGTTTTTTGTGCTTCGGCAATGGTCATTTTATTCCTTGTTTTGGGTATCTATTAGTATGGTCACCGGTCCATCATTCAACAAATCAATCTTCATATCGGCACCAAAAATTCCAGTTTCTACTTTAGTCTCAGTCAGTTTTTCCAGTTCTACCTGCATAAACTCATACAGTGGAATGGCTTTTTCCGGCTTGGCAGCCCTGATAAAACCCGGGCGGTTGCCTTTTTTGGTTTGGGCAAATAAGGTAAACTGCGAAATCAGTAAAATTCGGCCCTTTACATCGGCCAAAGCCTTGTTCATTTGTCCGGCTTCATCAGAAAATATGCGCATGTTTGCTATTTTCTGAGCCAGCCAAACGGCGTCTTCGGTAGTATCATTTTCTTCTACGCCAAGCAGTACTAAAAATCCGGTTTCTATCTCACCGGTTATTTTCCCTTCTACTGTACACGAAGCACGACTTACACGTTGTATAACTGCTCTCATTGTTTAAGATCGGGTATCATTACCATGATAAATACTCAGGTAGCTGTCGTAGCGGCTGGGTTCAATTTCTCCGTTTTCTACTGCTTCTAAAACTGCACAGCCTGGTTCATTGATGTGCCGGCAATTGTGAAAACGGCAATAGTTCATTCGGTTACGAATTTCAGGAAAAAAGTGCCCGAGTTCTTGTTGCTCAATGTCAATGATACCGAGTTCGCGAATGCCCGGCGTATCGATCAAATATCCGCCGAAAGGCAAAGTATACATTTCGGCAAACGTAGTGGTATGCTGGCCTTTATCGCTCCAGTCGGAAACGGCACCGGTTCTCACCTTTGCCTCCGGAAGGATAGCATTGATGAGCGTAGATTTACCTACACCCGAATGTCCGCTGATAAGGGTAACCTTATTTTGGAGTAATGCCTGAATTTGCTCAATATGGGTTCCTTCTTTTGCAGAAACGTGGTAGCAGGGATAACCCAGATCGGTATAAATTTTTTCGTACGATGCCAAAATTTCTAGACCCTCTTCACTAAATAAATCCAATTTATTGAAAATGATACTAGCCGGAATATCGTAGGCTTCGGCGGTAACTAAAAAGCGATCGATGAATCCTAAAGACGTTCTTGGCGAAGCCAAAGTCACGATTAAAAATGCTTGATCCAGGTTGGCAGCAATGATTTGGGCTTGTTTGCTCAGGTTAACCGATTTACGAATGATGTAGTTTTTTCGATCTTCGAGATGAGTAATTACTCCGGTTTCCAATTCGGGCTCTAGTTCAAATTCAACACGGTCGCCAACAGCAATAGGATTGGTCGTTTTGATGTCTTTCATCCGGAATTTCCCCTGGATTCGACAATCCACCTGCTTTCCGGTATCACTTAATATCTGATACCAGCTTCCAGTTGATTTGATGACAAGCCCTTTCATGCGAGCTCTAAAATACAAAAACTAATACCAAAGGCTTAAAAAATAGCTTCCGCGATCCGTTTGGTTGGTCCGGGGTTACTCATGGTGTAAAAATGGAGTACCGGAGCGCCAATACTGATGAGTTCCTTACATTGGGCAACCATCCATTCAATACCAACCTCTTTAACTTCTGCTTCGCTCTTGCATTTGCTTACCGCTTCGCTTAAAGCTTCTGGAATATCGATGTGGAACATCTTTGGTAAACTTACCAACTGCTTTGAAGAAGTGATTGGTTTTAGTCCAGGAATGATAGGTACGTTAATATCGTTTGCTCGACACATCGCCACAAAATCTTTGTATTTCTGTACATCGTAAAACATTTGGGTAACGATGAATCCGGCACCCAATTCTACTTTCTTTTTCAGGTACTTGAAATCGGTTTTCAGGTTAGGCGATTCAAAATGCTTTTCTGGATATCCGGCTACGCCGATACAAAAATCGGTTTTGTAGGTATCGTCGTGGTCTTCATGCAAGTATTTACCCCGATTCATATCCATCACTTGCTTTAATAATCCAGTAGCATGCGTATGTCCGCCGGGTGTAGGTACAAAAGTGGCATCTGCCTTGCGGGCATCGCCTCTCAAAGCCAGGATGTTATCTATACCTAAAAATTGCAAATCGATTAAGGCATTTTCAGTTTCTTCTTTTGTAAAGCCACCACAAATGAGGTGAGGCACCGCGTCGACCTTGTAGCGGTTCATGATGGCGGCACAAATGGCAACCGTCCCCGGACGCTTCCGGTACGACACTTTTTCCAGTAAACCATCTTCACGCTCTTTGTATATGTAGTCTTCGCGATGGTAAGTAACATCGATAAAAGGTGGATTGAATTCCATTAGCGGGTCAATAGCATCGTAAATCCCATTAATGCTATGCCCTTTTACTGGCGGCAGTAATTCAAAGGAGAACAGAGTTTTGCCTTTGGCGTTCTGGATATGTTCGGTGATCTTCATATTAATAAGCAAGGTTCGGACTGAGCCACTTTTCGGCTTCTTCCAGCGTTATATTCTTTCGTTTTGCGTAATCTGCTACTTGATCTCGGGTTATTTTACCTAAACCAAAATAACGAGCTTCTGGATGTGCAAAGTAATAACCGCTAACGGCTGCCGCAGGATGCATAGCAAAGTTCTCTGTTAATGAAAGTCCAATGGCTTTTTCTGCATCCAATAAATCAAATAGAGTTCTCTTCTCGGTATGGTCGGGGCAAGCCGGGTAACCAGGTGCAGGACGAATTCCCTGGTATTTCTCTTTAATCAGTTCCTCATTATCCAAATTTTCGGCAGCGGCATATCCCCAATATTCTTTGCGCACTAGTTCATGCATTTTTTCGGCAAAGGCTTCTGCCAAGCGATCGGCGAGGGCTTTTATTAGGATGCTATTGTAATCGTCGTTTTGCGCTTCAAATTCGGCAACCAGTTCATCGCAGCCAATACCGGTAGTTACGGCAAACGCACCGATGTAATCTGATTTTCCAGTACTTTTTGGAGCTACAAAATCTGCCAAATTGTAGTAGTGTTCTCCGGCTGATTTTTCGGCTTGCTGACGGAGGAAATGGAGAGTCTTAAGTCCAGCGTCTTCAGTCATCAGTTCTAAGTCATCATTTACCGCGTTCGCTGGCCAGAAACCAATTACACCTTTAGCTTTTAATAGTTTTTCGCCGATGATTGGCTTTAGCAATACTTGAGCATCTTCAAAAAGTTTAGTAGCCTCTTGACCTACCACTTCATCTTTCAAAATTTTTGGATAGCTGCCCCGTAATTCCCAGGTATGGAAAAATGGGGTCCAGTCGATGTAGGGTACCAATTCTTCCAGCGGAAAATCTTCAAAAACCTTGGTGCCCAAAAATTGAGGTTGCTGAGCTTCATAATTCGACCACTCAATCGCCATGCGCTGAGCACGGGCCTCATCTAAACTCAGGTAAGGCTTTTGACTTTGTTTTTGCAAATGAGATTCTCTGCTGGTGCGGTATTCTTCCCGAATTTCTTTGATATAGCTGTTGCGATTTTTTTCATTTAGTAAATTGCTACAAACGGTCACACTTCGCGATGCATCCAATACGTGAACGGTTGGACCTGAATATTGCGGGGCGATTTTAACTGCCGCATGAATTCGGGATGTGGTTGCGCCGCCGATAATTAGCGGGATTTCGAAATCTTCGCGTTCCAGCTCTTTGGCCAGATGTACCATCTCATCTAAAGAGGGAGTGATGAGTCCGCTCAAACCGATGATATCTACGTTTTCTTCTTTTGCCCGGCGGATAATTTCTTGTGCCGGAACCATAACGCCCAAATCCACAATTTCGAAATTATTGCAGGCCAGCACCACCCCGACAATGTTTTTGCCAATATCGTGCACATCTCCCTTAACGGTGGCCAATAAAATTTTGCCTGCAGTTTGCTGCTGTCCGTTTTTCTCTGCTTCGATAAATGGTTGCAGGTAGGCCACCGCCTTTTTCATTACACGGGCCGACTTTACGACTTGGGGCAGGAACATTTTTCCTTCTCCAAACAAATCCCCCACGATATTCATGCCGGCCATCAAAGGGCCTTCAATCACATCGAGTGGTTTGGGGTATTTTTGTCGGGCCTCTTCTACATCTTCATCTAAATAATCGATAATTCCTTTGATCAAGGCATGAGATAAACGCTCTTCTACCGGAGCGTTTCGCCAAGCTTCGTCTTTTACCAATACCTTGCCACTGGATTTTATGGTTTCGGCAAATTCGACCAATCTTTCGGTAGCATCGGGTCTGCGGTTGAGCAAGACATCTTCAACTAACTCCAGAAGATCTTTAGGTATCTCTTCGTACACTTCCAGCATACCGGCGTTTACAATTCCCATATCCAAGCCTGCTTTAATGGCATGGTATAAGAAGGCGGAGTGCATGGCTTCGCGAACCACATTATTTCCGCGGAAGGAGAATGAAATATTTGAAACTCCGCCGCTTACTTTAGCTAATGGCAGGTTTTGTTTAATCCATCGGGTAGCTTCGATAAAGTCTACCGCATAGTTATTGTGTTCTTCTAATCCGGTGGCAACGGTTAAAATATTCGGATCGAAAATGATATCCTGAGCCGGGAAGCCAACTTCATTGACCAGAATATCGTATGATCTTTTACAAATCTCAATTCGACGATCTAAAGAATCTGCTTGACCAGCTTCATCAAAAGCCATGACCACGACGGCTGCCCCGTAACTTAAAATTTTACGAGCATGTTGCTTAAATTTTTCTTCTCCTTCTTTCAGCGAAATCGAATTGACTACTCCCTTACCTTGCAGACATTTCAAACCGGCTTCAATCACGCTCCACTTCGAGGAGTCAATCATGATTGGCAGTTTGGCAATATCGGGTTCTGAGGCCAATAGGTTTAGAAACTTGGTCATGGCTGCTTCAGAATCCAGCATGCCCTCGTCCATGTTTACGTCAATGATTTGCGCACCACCATCTACTTGTTGTCGGGCTACCGTGAGGGCGCCTTCGTAATCGCCACCTAAAATCAGTTTGGCAAATTTTGGGGAGCCGGTAATATTGGTCCGCTCACCAATGTTCACAAAATTGGTTTCGGGAGTAAGTGTCAGCGACTCGAGTCCGCTGAGGCGTAATTGCTTTGCCGGTTCTGCCGGTTTTCTGGCTGGATACTTGCTTGCCTTTTCGGCGATGCAGCGAATGTGATCTGGCGTGGTTCCACAACAGCCCCCCACAATATTCACCAATCCGGCTTTCATGAAATCTTCTACCAAATGGGCGGTTTCATGCGCTTGCTCATCGTAAGCGCCAAACTCATTGGGTAAGCCGGCATTAGGGTAGGCAGATATGAAACACGAAGCTTTTTCAGAAAGTTCTGCAATGTGTGGACGCATTTCTTTGGCGCCCAAAGCACAGTTTAAACCGATGCTCAATAAATCGGCATGATTTAAGGAATTTAAAAAGGCTTCTACGGTTTGCCCGGATAAGGTACGGCCGCTGGCATCGGTAATGGTGCCCGAAATCATGATTTCCAGGCGCTTTCCTTTTAAATTTCCAGCCTTTTTTAATTCATCTTCGTATTTCTTAATGGCAAAAATGGCCGCTTTGGCATTTAGAGTATCGAAAATAGTTTCGATCAATAAGGCATCCACACCACCATCTACCAAGCCTTTCACCTGTTCGTAATAGGCATCTACTAAATCATCGAAGCTAACGGCACGGTAACCGGGATCGTTTACATCAGGCGAAATGGAGGCCGTACGGTTGGTGGGGCCTATTGCACCCGCCACGAAACGCGGTTTGCTCGTATCTTGTTTGGTAAACTCATCGGCAACTTCTCGAGCCAGGCGGGCGCCTTCTAAACTCAATTCGTAAGCCAGAGGCTCCATTTGGTAATCGGCTAGCGAAATGCGTTGTGTGCTGAAGGTATTGGTTTCTATAATGTCCGCTCCAGCTTTCAAATATTCGGCATGAATGGCTTTCACCACGTCAGGACGGGTTAGGTTTAATAAGTCGTTATTCCCTTTTACGTCGCAGGGGTGGTCTTTGAAACGTTCGCCACGGAAATCGGCTTCCGTTAACTGGTAGCGCTGAATCATGGTACCCATGGCACCATCAATTACTAAAATTCGGTATTGTAATTCTTCTCGTAAACTCATCAATATGGGTGCTTATGTTACGAGAAGCCGGTGAAACGGACTGTCGCTTATCTTTTCCCTTTTGGGATAGAATGTAGCACCTTGTTGGCACAGGTTGCTAAGACTTCGCAGGGTCTATTCCCTCCGTCTTTCTCTATAAGCACCACAAAAATGCCATTTTTATTGCTGTTTTGCAAGAGCTAAATGCTAAAGCTTGGGAAATACTTAATTAAGACGCTTGGTTAATTGCTCCTCTACTTTTTTGAAAAGTTGGATAGGCTTTAAATTACGCCAGGTTAGTTCGTCGAGCTGACCCCCGAAATTGATGTAGTAATCGATGTTGTTGCGTTTAAATTCTTCGATGACGTGCTCACGGAAATTGATACCTGCAATCCAGCCATCTTCTACATCTTGAAACCACTCTTCGTAATACAAATCGTCTGAGGAGTGGAAATTGAGTACATTTTCACCAATCAACAAGAATTTATTAATTCCTTCATCCATCATCAGTTCTAAGATTTCCCGCTTGAGTGTCATGATGTCGTTATGAATGGCATCGTTCCATTCGCCAATAAACTCGATAATTGCGTAGCCGCGATCGTAATCGGCAAATAAGACTTTAAGGTATAAGGTTTGCGAACCAAAATCATCCCATTGGGGATGTATGAGGTAGTTGTAGATTTGTTTGTCGAATACAAATTCGCTGTATTCGGTTTGGTAGAAGGGTGAGCGCTCATCTTCGGCAGCTATGTAATCATCCCGCCAACGGTAAAAAGGTTCGATGGTGTGCATGTTTAACCCTCCTTTCGGTATGCTTCAATGGCTTTGCGTACATTGCCGTACTGCTCAATGTATTTTTCGGCCTCGGCTTGGTTGAGGCCAGTTTCTTGCATTAGCATATTAATTGCCCTATTCACCAATTTGTGATTACTCAACTGCATGTCGACCATTTTATTGCCCTTAACGCGGCCCAATTTGATCATAACGGAGGTACTGATCATGTTGAGGACTAATTTTTGAGCTGTTCCAGATTTCATGCGGGTAGAACCCGTTACGAACTCCGGTCCAACCACAACTTCAATGGGGTAATCTGCAGCTGCAGCTACCGGACTACCTTCGTTGCACACGATACAACCGGTTACAAGTCCGGCTAATTTGGCTTGTTTTAAGCCACCAATTACATACGGTGTACGGCCCGATGCGGCAATTCCGACTAACACATCATTCTGATTAATCTGATAGGCTTGTAAATCTTTCCATGCCTGATTTTCGTCGTCTTCGGCAAACTCTACAGCCTTGCGAATGGCACTATCGCCTCCGGCAATGATGCCGATTACCCAATCGAAGGGAACGCCGTAGGTGGGCGGACATTCGGAGGCATCTACAATACCCAAGCGTCCGCTAGTACCCGCTCCAATGTAGAACAATCGGCCACCGATTTTCATTTTAGACACAATTTGCTCTACCAAAACCTCAATCTGAGGAATGGCTTGCTCTACGGCATAAGCTACGGTCTTGTCTTCTTGATTAATGCCATGAAGAATTTCCGACACGCTCATTTGGTCGAGGTGCTGAAAATTAGAATCCTGCTCGGTGGTGTTTTTCATCCCCGAAATTTACACATTTATTTCTGGCGGAAATAGATTTGCACGGGTACTCCGCTGAAATCAAAGTTTTCCCTCAGTTTATTTTCTACAAAGCGTTTGTAGGGATCTTTAATGTATTGCGGCAGATTACAGAAAAAGGCAAACATGGGAGAGCTGCCGTTAATCTGAGTAGCATACTTGATTTTGATGTATTTGCCTTTGGTAGCCGGCGGCGGATAATTCTCGATGATCGGCAACATCACGTCGTTTAATTTAGATGTTGGGATCTTCTTGAATTTATTTTCATAGACTTTTGAAGCAGCTTCAATGGCTCTGAAAATTCGTTGTTTTTCGACTACTGAGGTGAAAATAATAGGCACATCCGTAAACGGTGCTATTTTTTGTCGGATTTGTTCCTCAAAAACTTTAGTGGTCTTATGATCTTTTTCGATCAAATCCCATTTATTTACGAGGATGACCACACCTTTTTTATTCTTCTCAGCCAGGTGGAAGATATTGATGTCTTGCGATTCGATTCCTTCAACGGCATCGATCATCAAGATAATCACATCGGCTTCTTCTAAAGCCTTGATGGTACGCATCACCGAATAGAATTCGATGTTTTCTTTCACCTTCGCTTTTTTACGAAGTCCGGCAGTATCTATCAGCATGAATTCGTGACCGAACTGGTTGTAGTGGATGTGGATAGAATCGCGGGTGGTACCGGCAATTGGGGTTACAATGTTTCGTTCTTTACCAATTAATGCGTTGATGAGGGATGACTTTCCTACATTCGGGCGACCTACAATGGCGTACTTTGGTAGTGTATTTTCGGTTTCTACTTCTTCGCTGAAGTGGGTTACCACCTCATCCAATAGTTCACCAGTTCCGGAGCCGGTCATGGAAGAGATGAGGTGAATCTCGCCTAAGCCGAAGCTGTAGAAAACGGCTGCATCGTTACGTAAATTATTATTGTCGACTTTATTGGCTACTACAAAAACAGGTTTTTTACTCCGGCGGAGAATGTTGGCAATTTCATCGTCCAGATCGGTAATGCCCGTGGTTACATCTACCATAAAAAGAATTACAGTGGCTTCTTCAATGGCAATACTTACTTGTTCGCGAATGGCAGTTTCAAACACATCTTCCGAGTGGGCCACGTAACCGCCGGTATCCACCACGGTAAAAGGCTTGCCCACCCATTCAGCCATTCCGTAATGGCGGTCTCGGGTAACGCCGCTCATATCGTCAACAATGGCCTTACGACTTTCTGTTAAACGATTGTAGAGGGTTGATTTACCCACATTCGGGCGTCCTACGATGGCTACTAAATTGCTCATGGTGTTTTATTTCTTATTTCGGGTTATTTATTACGAGTTAATAGTCAACTCTTTACCCGTAATTTACTATTGTTCGTATCCAAAGGTTTTCAGGTAATTTTTCCGGTTTCGCCAATCGGCAATTACCTTCACAAATAACTCTAGAAATACTTTTTTCTGTAAAAATTCTTCAATATCCTGACGGGCATACGTGCCTACCTTTTTAATCATTTCTCCACCTTTGCCTATCAGGATGTTTTTTTGCGAATCGCGTTCAACGATAATTTCTGCTGCAATCCGAATCAATTTTCCTTCTTCCTTGAAGGAGGTCACAATCACTTCTGTGCTGTACGGAATTTCTTTATCGTAGAGTTTGAATATTTTTTCCCTCACCATTTCCGATACAAAAAAACGCTCATTGCGGTCGGTTAGGGTATCTTTTTCGTAATAAGCCGGATGTTCGGGGAGGCGGTCTAAAATGAATTGCATTACGGCTGCCACATTGTGTTCGTGTAGAGCCGAAACCGCAAAAATAGCCTCCGGATTTAACGTTTCCTGCCAATAATGGATTTTCTCTTTTACCTTATCCTCGTCAGATTTATCGATTTTATTGATAATTACGGCTACCGGCGATTGTGTTTTTTGCAGACGTTCCAACACGTCATTTTCGTCGTACCGTTCATTAATGTCGGTTACAAACAGAATCAGATCGGCATCAACCAGTGAGCCGTTCACAAAACTCATCATCGATTCCTGCAGTCCGTAATGCGGTTTAATGACCCCCGGAGTGTCTGAGAAAATGATTTGGTATTCCGGCTCGTTCACAATTCCTAAAATACGGTGACGTGTGGTTTGAGCCTTGGAAGTAACGATAGACATTTTTTCGCCTACCAAAGCGTTCATGAGGGTAGATTTACCCGCATTCGGTTTCCCGATAAGACTCACAAAACCGGCTTTATGCGACATGGAATTTTTTTTGAAAAAGATTTGGACTGCAAAGAAACGAAATATATCTTTGCAGTCCAATTTAAAAGCAAGCCACGTGTGGCCAAAGCCCATAAATTGTAGAGAGTGCGGGGTGGAGCAGTTGGTAGCTCGTCGGGCTCATAACCCGAAGGTCGTCAGTTCGAGTCTGGC
>CANHRG010000002.1 GCA_947463785.1 Sphingobacteriaceae bacterium
ACGAATACAAAAATCACCTACGATGCAAACGGACTGATTACAGGAGGTGCACAAGCAACAGCAACAGACATTTCGAATGCAGCCTCAGGGAACATCACTGCAACCACGGTACAAGGAGCGCTGAACGAATTGGATACGAAGAAACTAGCTGGAATAGGAACAGTCAATTATTTGCCTAAATTCACTAACGGCTCTAATTTAGGGAATAGCCAAATTTTTGATAATGGTACAAATGTTGGAATAGGAACAATTACACCAACAGCTAAATTGCAAGTCGCCGGAAATATTAGTTCTACAGGTAATATAACTGCCAGTGGAAATATTAGTGCAAACATTATTACTGCTGCTACAAGTTTTACTTCTTCAAGTATAATTGCTACCACAAGTATTACTTCACCAAGTATTATTGCTACTGGAAATATTAATGCCGGTGGTGATTTAGTTGTTGGTGGTGCAATAACTGCTACGGGTGATATAAGCACTAATGGTGCTTTTATTGCTTCAGACATACGCTTAAAAAGAAAGGTAGTTCCTGTTAGTGGTGCAATCCAAACGATTGAGCAGTTGGTTCCGGTAAGCTATGAGAAAAAAAGTAGTATTGATTCGGATGATTATAAGTCTAAAGAAATAGGATTCATTGCTCAGGAGGTGAGGAAAATATTGCCTGTCTTAGTTTATGAGAGAAATGATCAATATAAAACCCTTTCACTTAACTATACTGCTTTAATACCGTTGTTGACCAAAGCGATTCAGGAACAGCAAGAATTGATTCTAAAACAAGATAATAAAATAGAAGAACTTACTGGGAGAATTGAAAAACTAGAAAAACTATTCGAACAAAAAAATAATAAATAAAGATCAATATGCTTCTGCTAGCATAAATTCACTGGGACTTTGTTTACAACTCCTTCCTCAACCTCGCCACCGGAATATTCATCGCTTCGCGGTATTTAGCCACGGTGCGGCGGGCAATGTTGTAGCCTTTTTCTTTCAAAATTTCAGTAAGGCGCTCATCGGCTAGCGGATTTCGTTTATCCTCGTTGCCAATGCATTCTTCCAGAATCTTTTTCACTTCTTTGTTCGAAACCTCTTCTCCGCTTTCTAGCTGAATACCTTCAGAGAAGAAGGACTTGAGCAGAAAAGTGCCAAATTCGGTTTGCACGTACTTGGAATTAGCCACTCTTGAAACCGTAGAAATATCCATGCCAATTTGCTCGGCAATATCTTTCAAAATCATGGGTTTCAGGTTGCGTTCATCGCCGGTCAAAAAATACTCGTATTGAAAATGCATAATGGCATTCATTGTCTTTAGCAAGGTCTGCTGGCGTTGTTTAATCGCATCAATAAACCATTTGGCCGAATCCAATTTTTGTTTTACAAACTGTACCGCCTCACGCATTTTTTTATCCGTTTTGGCTGCTTTATCGTAATGCTGGAACATTTCCTGGTACGAACGACTCACTCTCAATTCAGGGGCATTTCTGGCATTCAGCGTTAAAATCAGCACCCCATCATTGTTGTAAATGTGGAAATCAGGAATAATTTGCAATTCCTTGGTGTTTGCTTCAGAGCTGTCTCCTGGTTTAGGATTTAATTTCAGAATTTCCTGAATGACTTCCTTTAGCTCGCCAGAGCTCATGTTTAGCGATTTTTCGAGTTTATCGTAATGTTTACGGGTAAACTCATCTAAATGTTGTTCTACAATTCCGATGGCTTTTTGAATACTCCGGCTAGGTTCTTTTTTGCGTAATTGAATTAACAGACACTCCTGCAAATCGCGGGCAGCAACACCAGCCGGATCAAAGGACTGAATCACTTTGAGGACTTCTTCAACTTCGTCTTCATCCGCAAACACATTCTGCGAAAAGGCTAAATCGTCAATTAAGGATAAAATCGGACGTCGTAAATAACCATCGTCGTCTAAACTGCCAATAATTTGCTTGCCAATTAGAAAATCTTTTTCAGCTAGGGGAACTAAATCCAGCTGGGCCTGCAGGTTTTCAAAAAAAGAGCGTTGTACGGCAAAGGGTATTTCCCTTCGTTCATCTTCCTCTTCTCCATTTTGATCGTATTTGGAACCATAATCGTTGATATTATCTTCCTGCAGGTAATCGTCTACGTTAAATTCCTCAAATTCTTCCTGCTGCTCTGAGGAGTTGAAATCGTCTTCATCATGATCCGGATATTCTTCAGCTACCTCATTCATATTGGTTAAACTTAGATCTTCCAGGGCAGGATTCTCCTCCAATTCCTCCTTAATACGGGTGTCTAATGCAACCGTAGGAATCTGCAGCAATTTGATAAATTGAATTTGCTGGGGAGATAGCTTTTGAAGGAGTTTTTGTTGGAGATGTTGTTTTAACATAGAAGCGTATTGTGCAAAATTACATTAAATAGCAGAATTTAAACTCATAATCGCGTTGAATTATTATACCGATTTGAGTGCAATAAATTGTAGTTTTGCATCAAATCGCAATACAATATGGGATTTATAAAAGAATTTAAGGAGTTTGCCATGCGTGGCAACGTTATCGATCTGGCCGTCGGGGTAATTGTGGGTGCCTCATTCGGAAAGATTGTGAATTCCTTGGTTGACGATGTAATTATGCCGCCAATTGGCTATTTATTGGGTGGAATTGATTTTGCAAACAAAAAGATTGTGCTGCAAGCGGCAAATGAGTCGAGAAAGATCTCAGAAGTAGCTATTAAGTACGGCAGTTTTGTAAATTCAGTAATTCAGTTCACTATTATTGCATTTTGTGTGTTTTTACTAATTAAATTTATCAATACCTTGCAACGTAAATTGGGTGAAAGTGACGAAAAAGCACCGCTAAGCAAGGAAGAAAAGCTGTTGACTGAAATCAGAGATCTACTTAAAAAGCAGAAAAACTAATTTTTTCTAAAATTTGAATTAAAAAAAAACTACGCTATATTTGCACTCTTGTTTTTCAAGAGCCATAAGTATAAGAAGTCATGAAAAGAACATTTCAGCCATCCCAAAGAAAAAGAAGAAACAAACACGGTTTCAGAGAGCGTATGTCAACTGCAAACGGAAGACGGGTTTTGGCTTCTAGAAGGGCTAAAGGAAGAAAAAGACTGACCGTATCTGACGAGCGTCGTCACAAAGCATAATTTTTGATTGCTTGCCGCTTTCGCGGGATAGCAGATCAGAAATTCATTCTGAACCAGCTCAGGCAATCAAGATGTATACCTTTACTAAAGAAGAACGTTTATGTAGTCAAAAGCTTTTAGATGAGCTTTACCATAAAGGTTCTTCTTTTTTGTTATACCCATTTTCGGTAATCTGGTTGCCTCAAGAGCCAGTAGCCAAGCCAGTTCAAGTCGTATTGCAAGTTCCTAAACGAAGATTCAAGCACGCCGTAGATCGAAATTACATCCGTCGCCGGATGCGTGAAATTTACCGTTTACACAAATCCGAATTGCTGTATCCGTTTCTGAAATCAGATCAAACACTTTTGCTGGGTATTAGCTACATAGGTAAAGAGTTACCCGAATACGCTTTTATGGACTCGAAGCTGAAAGAAGTGTTCAAAAAATTAGTGAAAGAAATAGCCTTGAAGCAGGAAGGAGAACCGAGCTGATGCGTTTCTTTACGTACATTTTCTTGTTTTTCATCAAGTTATACCAATACTTATTATCGCCATTACTTGGGGCCTCTTGCCGCTATACACCTACCTGTTCACAATATGGGGTAGAAGCCATTCAAAAACATGGTCCATTTAAAGGAGGATGGTTAACTTTGAAACGTATAGGCCGTTGTCACCCCTGGGGTGGGCATGGTCATGATCCAATTCCCTGATAGAAACACATGTCGCTGATACTTCAACTAGAAACTGCTACCCGCTCTTGTTCGGTCGCCTTGGCCGAGAATGGTGTTTTATTGGCTAAAAAAGAAAAAAATGAGGCCAATATCCATGCGCAAAGCATCACTTTGTTTATCGAAGAATTGATGCAAAGCTGTGGCAAAGCATTTACTGATTTGAGTGCCGTGGCGGTGAGTATGGGTCCGGGATCATATACCGGTTTGCGAATTGGTGTTTCAGCGGCTAAAGGCTTGTGCTACGCCTTAGATATCCCGCTTATTGCGGTATCTACTTTGGCTTCCATGGCATCGGCAAAGCAAAATCAAACGCAGTTTAACACCTTACTTTGCCCGATGATTGATGCCCGACGCATGGAGGTGTACATGGCCTTATTTGATCAAAATTTAAATTTAAAAGTGCCTGTTAAAGCGCAAATTTTAGATGAACAAACCTTTGACGAATTTTTAAACGACCATCAAATTCTCATTTTTGGTGACGGTGCCGATAAGTGCAAGGGCTTATTTACTGCTCCAGAATTTCATTTTAACGAGCATGTAAACTCCGCTGCCGATATGACACCTTTGGCTTACCAGGCTTATCAAGCTCAAAATTTTGTCGATTTAGCCTATTTTGAGCCTTTTTATCTGAAAGATTTTATCGCAACACAGCCTAAGAATGCGTAATTTAGTACGTCTTAGCCGTTGCGATACATGAAGAATAAACTACTCTTTTTTGCTGGTCTTTTTGGTTCATTAGGTGTAATTTTTGGTGCTTTTGGTGCTCATGCCTTAAAAGCAATCCTTACCGAACAAGCTCTAGCCAATTGGCAAACGGCCGTACAGTATCAGTTCATCCATAGCTTGGCACTTTTATTCTTGTCGGCCCAACCTGAAACCAAGCAAATTAGAATGGCTTCCTGGTTTTTTGTCTTTGGTATTCTACTCTTCAGCGGGTCGTTGTATCTATTATCGCTGCGAGATATTCTTGCTCTTCCGCTCTCATTTCTTGGCCCCATCACACCCATTGGAGGTTTGTTTTTTACTGCTGGGTGGCTGATTTTGTTTTTTTCCGGATTGAAAAAGAGCTAAATGTTATCCTTTAATGCCGATACAGTAGAGCGACGTACCTTATTTGTTGAGGTGATTTTGCCGTTGGCCATTTCCAAAGCTTATACGTATCGGGTACCTTTTGAGCTTAATCAACAAATTGAAATTGGAAAACGCGTAGTAGTTCAATTTGGTAAAAGCAAAATATACACCGCAGTTATTTATCAAATTTCAGAACAACCACCGCAAGGTTACGATGCCAAATATTTGATCGATGTATTGGATGAAAAACCCATTGTTACTGCTAATCAATTGCGTTTATGGGAGTGGATGGCTAACTATTACCTCTGCACCTTAGGCGAGGTAATGCAAGCAGCATTGCCTTCAGCCTTAAAACTGGCCTCTGAAACTAAAATTGTAAAAAATACCGATACCACTTTCGATAAATCGGAGCTGAATGACAAGGAGTTTTTGATTTTAGATGCGCTGGACATTCAACCCGAATTGAGTGTGGGAGATATTAGTAAAATCCTTGGCCAAAAGACGGTTTTTCCAGTTTTGAGGGGATTATTGGCTCAAGGAATAATTTTGGTTTCGGAAGAGATTGTAGAGAAATACCAAGCTCGAAAAAAAACATACATTAAACTGAGTGCTTTCTACGACGACCCTGAAAATAGAAAACAGCTTTTCGAGATCTTAGAACGAGCACCTAAGCAATTGGATCTCGTGCTTTCGTATATCCAACTACGTAAAAATCAAGCCGAAATTAGTAAGGCAGATTTGTTAGAAACGAGCGGTTCAAGTGCTGCAGCCGTTAAAGCACTTATTGAAAAAGAGGTACTGATAGCTTATGAGAAAGAAGTAAGCCGTTTGCAAAGCCATGAGGAGGATCTTAACGCGGATTTGAATTTAAATGAAGTACAGGAAGATGCGTTAAGTCTTATTAATGAGCAACATCAGTATAATGACGTTTCTTTGCTATACGGAGTAACCGCTTCGGGTAAAACGGCCATTTACATTCGTTTAATCGAACAATACCTAGCCCAACAGAAACAAGTACTCTATTTATTGCCCGAAATTGGCTTAACTACCCAAATCATCCAGCGCTTAAAGCAGTATTTTGGGAATCAGATTGGCGTTTACCACTCCAAATTTAGCGATCAGGAGCGTGCAGAGATTTGGCAAAAAGTGTTGTCTGGAGAGTATCGGATTATACTCGGTGCCCGATCATCGGTTTTTCTACCTTTCCAGGATTTAGGCTTAATTGTGGTAGATGAGGAGCATGAAAATTCGTATAAACAATTTGACCCTGCACCGCGTTATCATGCCAGAGACACCGCTATCGCTTTAGCGGCTCAACACCAATGCAAGGTTGTATTAGGATCTGCTACTCCCAGTTTGGAGAGTTTTTACAATGCCAAAATCGGCAAGTATGGCTTAGTGACTTTAACCGAGCGCTATGGTGGCGTTCAGCTGCCCGACATTCAAGTTGTATCCATCGCGGAGGAGACGAAACGCAGAACCATGCAATCCCATTTCACCAGCGTTTTGCTCGAGGAGATGAAGGCTGCCTTATCCCGCAAGGAACAAATTATATTGTTCCAGAACCGTAGGGGTTATGCACCTGTTCTGGTATGCCATACGTGTGGGTTTAGCCCCAAATGCATGCACTGTGATGTTAGTTTAACCTACCATAAAAGCAGCGGACAATTGCATTGTCACTATTGTGGCTATCGACAAGAGTTGGTGGCGGCTTGCCCGGCTTGTGGATCGGCAAAGATTGAGCAGAAAGGCTTTGGAACCGAGAAAGTGGAAGATGAATTGAGTTTGATTTTTCCCGAAGCCCGAATTGCTCGTATGGATTTAGACTCTACACGGAGCAAAAATGGCTTTCAACAATTACTCAACGATTTTGAGGATAGCCGTATTGATATTTTGGTAGGAACGCAAATGGTAGCCAAGGGACTGGATTTTGAGAAAGTAAGTACCATTGGTATTATCAATGCCGACGCGATGCTCAATTACCCTGATTTCAGAGCTTTTGAACGTAGTTTTCAATTAATGGCTCAAGTAGCCGGTAGGGCAGGAAGACGAAATAAACGCGGAAAAGTTATTATTCAGGCTTACGATACGCATCATCGGGTATTACAACAGGTTATTGAGCATGATTATCAGGGCTTATTTGAAACTGAGCTCATGGAGCGTTGTAATTACCATTATCCGCCCCTGTATCGTTTAATTAATCTCGATATTAAACATAAAGATCAGGGTAAACTGTATCAAATTGCCGATTATTTGGCAAAAGTATTGCGCCAGCAGTTTGGCGATCGGGTTTTAGGTCCGGAGGCACCTTTAGTAAGCCGAATTCGTAATTATTACATCCAAACCTTATTGCTGAAAGTGGAGAAGAAAGGCGTTTCGGTACAGAAAGTAAAAACCAACCTTCAGGAAATTCTTAAAAAATTTGAAGCAGAAAGCTTGGCCAAGGGAAGTATTATTCAAATAGATGTTGATCCTTATTAAACCCTTTTTATTTTTGCCCCAAGAGATAGTTTAGAGATGGCTTATAAGTTGATAGATAATTACAGGGAACAGGGAGCACGTAAAAAATTGGTGGCCTTGATGCGTGAGCGGGGTATTGCCGACGAGCGGGTTTTGGCTGCTATGGCCAAAGTGCCCCGACACTTTTTCTTTGATGAAACTTTCTGGAATCAGGCTTATAAAGATATCGCTTTCCCTATTGGTGACGGCCAAACCATTTCACAACCCTACACGGTAGCCTATCAAACGGAATTATTGCATGTTCGAAAAGGGAATAAGGTTTTGGAAATTGGCACCGGATCGGGTTACCAAACTTGTATTTTATTAGAGCTTGGGGCTAAAGTGTATACGATTGAGCGTCAGGAAAATCTCTATAAACGAACTAAAGAAACCTTGCCTAAAATGGGCTATAACCCTGAGTTTTTTCTAGGTGATGGTTCCATGGGTATACCTGAACATGCGCCCTACGATCAAATTATTGTAACTGCCGGAGCTCCAATTGTGCCTGAGGCATTGCTAAAGCAATTAAAAATTGGTGGAATCTTGGTGATCCCGGTAGGAGATACCAAAGAGCAAAAAATGGTTACGGTACTTCGTGTTTCTGAAACTGAATACGAGAAAATAGTTTTAGACACCTTTCGCTTTGTACCGCTGGTGGGTGACCAAGCCTGGTAATTTAGCGTTTCAATACCCGCTGCAGCTCAATCTTAGTGTCACGTTCTTTAATGCTTTCGCGTTTGTCGAAAAGCTTTTTACCTTGAGCTAGGCCGATTACCAGTTTGGCAAAACCACGATCGCTAATAAAGATTTTTAAGGGAATGATTGTAAAGCCTTTTTCTTCACTTTTAGCCTTGAGTTTGCCTAACTCTTTTTTGTTGAGTAGCAGTACGCGGTCGCGTTTGGCTTCGTGGTTGTAAAATGAACCGTGTGAATATTCGGCAATGTGCATGTTTCGTACATACAGCTGATTGTTCAAAAATGCACAAAACGCATCGTTAATGTTCGCTTTACCCTCACGAATCGATTTGATTTCGGTTCCCAGCAACTTGATTCCAGCAACAAACTCTTCGAGAATATGGTACTCGAAGTAAGCTTTTTTGTTTTTGATGTTCAAATCGCTGGCCATGGTGCAAATATCCGTTTAATATCGGAAAGAAATGCCGGCGAAATAAACTTTATCAGTGTTTTTAGTGAGCCCGTAATTGAAACCCAGGTCAAATTTGAGGTCTTCATTTGCCTGATACGAAATTCCGCCATTAAAATGGGCATCAAATGCTTTCTCGTCGTGTAGGTAGGTATAATACCCCTCTACAAATCCATTCCATTTTTCACTCAGGTCTTTAGCAAACGTGATCGAATTGAGCCATAAGGTTTGGTAGCCCGATTCGCTTTTCTGCAATTCAAATTGTCCTTGCGCCCCCATACCCCAGCCGTTGTTTAAATCCATGGCGAATGGAAAAATGATTCCTCCCTCAATACTTTGGTGTTCAACAAACCTTCCAGTTGGGAGCTTGATGTAAGGCATTGCCGCTAAAGCCGTTTTCCCAGCATCGTTTCCCCAAAGATTTTGTTTATACCGGAGACTAATGGATCCAAATCCGCTTTTTTTGATGCTTGTGCCTAAATTGTCCGTAAACTTATCTACTACATAGTTTTCAACTACTACTTGGAAATCGGCCGAATGAGTCAAGCCAATTTTCAAGTTGATCAGGTTAAAGTAGTTTTGGATGCTTTTACCGGTTTCTTGTCGATTTCGGACTTGCTTAAACAAGTCGGTTTCCAATTGAAAATGACCTGCATCAACTGAATAAGCACTTTCTGTAATATCTGGTCGGTCTGTTTCCATATCCCGCATCTGGTTGCGTGGTGTAGGATTAAAAATGGTGTATTTCTTTGTGTTACTTTGAGCTAGGCTCAACTGCTGAACCAGTGAAATTACAAAGGCAATCAGTATAATTTTTCTCATTATGTTTAATTTACGATTAAGACCGGAATGTTGACCCGGTGCCTTACTTTATTTACAGTGGTTCCAAATATGACATCCTTTAGATTTCTATGTCCATGTGCACCCATCACCAATAAGTCAATCTCCTCATTATTTACGATTGTACTGATGGCTTTTGCCCGATTCCCAAACCCAATTTTTGCTTCCGCTTTAAAACCCAATTCCTTAAAATTTTGCTGATATTTCTTCAAATTCTCCTGATCTAATCCGGTTTCCAAATCCATAACTTCTTCACCATGATAGCGAGCACCTGCCGTTTCTACCACATGTATTAGGGTGTATTTAGCTGTTTTGCCACCCTGCAGCATGGCATGTTGGATGGTTTTTTGGTCATGTTCCGAAAAATCAATGGTAATGCCTATGTGGTTATAATTTGCAGGTTTTATTTTTTCAATTTCTAAGGCTTTTCCATGAGGGATATGGCTTTCTACCTCAGCATGTTTGTGCAATAGCGGATGTATCAGAATATAACCCAGTAAAATCAAAATCCCCAAGGCCAGCGGAATAACGAGCAGATACACCCACCAGTTTCCAGTCTCTGAACTTGCCCATTTTATAATTTCTTCGGTTACCAGTTTAATATTTAAGCCAATAATGATGATAGCACTAGTCCATGCCAATACCTTTACCCAAGGTTTGATGCTAAAGCTTTTCATCAGTTTGGCATCCGAATTAAAATGGATAAGCGGAACAATGGCAAATCCCAATTGGAGGCTCAGCACAACCTGACTCAATACCAACAGTTCACCAAGAGCGTCTTCACCGAAATAAATAATGGTGAAAAATGCCGGAATAATTGCCAGTAAGCGAGTAATTAATCTCCTGATCCAAGGCTGAATGCGTAAGTTTAAATGCCCTTCCATCACAATTTGCCCAGCCAGCGTTCCTGTAATGGTCGAACTTTGTCCAGATGCAATTAGCGCAATGGCAAATAGGGTTGGCGCCAGCGATCCAAATATATGAGCCAATAATTTATGGGCATCCTGTATTTCTGCCACTTCGAATAGTCCGTTTTTATAAAATGCGGCTGCGGCTAAAATTAAAATGGCAGAATTGACTAGAAATGCGACGTTCAGCGCAATTGTAGTGTCGATTAGGTTGAATTTTATGGCTTCCTTAATTCCCCGATCAGAACGTTCAATATGGCGAGTTTGTACCAGCGAAGAATGCAGGTACAAATTATGTGGCATTACTGTGGCGCCTATGATACCGATAGCAATATAAAGGGCTTCTCCAGCTAGTAAGGAAGGCTTAAATCCTGAAGCAATATCCATACTTGAGGGTTGCACAATAAACATTTCTGCCAAAAACGAAGCCCCAACCACAAAAACCATGGAGATAATGAACAATTCCATAATCCGCATACCTCTATGAAGTAAGAACAGCAATAAAAATGTATCGAGGATGGTAATGGAGATACCCCAAATTAATGGTAGTCCGAATAGTAGATTTAAGCCAATTGCCATTCCAATTATTTCTGCTAAATCGCAAGCAACAATGGCGATTTGTGCCATGATGTAAAGTGGAATATTTGCCCATCTTGGGTAGGCGTTTCGAGAAGCTTGAGCCAGATCCATACCACTTACAATGCCTAAACGGGCACTCATGGTTTGCAGCAGCACGGCAATCAGGTTAGACATGAGCAAGACCCAAATCAGCTTGTATCCAAACTGACTTCCTCCGGCAATATCTGTAGCCCAGTTTCCCGGATCCATATAGCCTACACTAATTAAATAAGCAGGGCCTAAAAAAGCAAATAGTTTGCGCCAGCCCGTTTTGTTAGTGGTTTTCACCGAGGCAAATACCTCACTTAGCGAGCTTTCAGGTTGTTGGTTCATGTACTGTAAACGTCAATCTGCAAATTTAATTGAGTGCAGCCGTATTAAAAATTATCCAACAATAAATCGATCAAATAGTTTAGCTTATCTGCCAATTAATGCTCTGTTTACCTTCTTTTGCTAATATGACGTTGGCTTGGGAGAAATGTTTACAGCCAAAAAAACCGTTATAAGCTGAAAATGGGGAGGGGTGAGCAGCTTTTAGAACAAAATGTTTGTTGGTATCAATTAAACTTTCTTTTTGTTGAGCATATCGACCCCAAAGCATAAATACGAGTCCTTCACGTTTTGAACTTAAGCTAGAAATAGCCTGATCGGTGAATTGTTCCCAGCCTTTATGTTGGTGTGATCCAGCTTGATTAGCTCTAACCGTAAGGGTTGCGTTTAGCAATAAAACACCCTGATCGGCCCAATAGGTTAATTCTCCGTGACTTGGATAGGTAAAACCTGGAATATCTGTTTGCAGTTCCTTGTAAATGTTTTGCAAAGATGGAGGAATAGGAACGCCTTTTTTTACAGAGAACGATAAACCGTGTGCCTGTCCGGTTCCATGATAGGGATCTTGACCGATGATTACAATTTTAACCTGATCAAACGGAGTATGGTTGAAGGCATTGAAAACTTCTTCGTTTTTCGGGAAGATGGTATATCCCTGTTGCTTTTCCTGAAGTAAAAATGCTTTGAGATGCTGCATATACTCCTTTTCGAATTCAGGTGCCAGCACAGCTTGCCAGGAAGGGTGTAGATTTGCAGCCATGAGTCAAATATACTTTTTGATGCGTTTAATTTGACAGATTTATCGGATATTTGCTCCACTAAAAACCACATATCATGCCAAATATTATCAGATTGATTGCTGCAATTGCCCTTTTGGGTGGTTCTACTGCCGGAATTGTTTTCGGGTTTTGGGAATGGGGTATTGTTGGCATTTTAGTTGCCATCCTCATTTTCGTTACTTTTTTCTTCAATGAGAAAATGCTGATTGCGCAATATTACTTGCGTAAAGAGAATATGGATAAAGCCGAAGCCTGGCTGAATAAGATCAAAAACTATGAGCGTGAACTGATCAGTGTGCAATATGGCTACTACCATTTGCTGCTTGGCCTAATCGAGAGTCGGAAAGCTCCTATGCAGTCTGAAAAATTTTTTAAACGTGCCTTATCTTTAGGTATGACGATGGATCATAACATCGCTTTGGCAAAACTAAGCCTTGCTGGTATTGCCATGGCTAAACGCAACAAGCGTGAGGCTACCATGCTCCTTCAGGAAGCTAAAAAAGCGGATAAAAATAAGTTGTTAGCAGACCAGATCAAGATGATGCAGGCGCAAATGGGCCAACTGGATAAAGCCCAGCAGGTAAGAAGTTACAGATAGATAAACAGTCCATATAAAAAAGCCCTTCGAATTTCGGAGGGCTTTTTTATTCTTAGTTCGTCTTGTCTGCAGTAGGGGGGAGATATCTTAAGCCAAATAGCAACGAGAGTTTTCTCCTCGCATTCGCTAGTCGAATTGATGATAATTACTTAGGCAAACCAGCTCATCACCACATCCTTCTCAGGCATGGCTATATCTAATTTTAGTTTTTTGCGTATGCCGCCTAGATCGTTAAAAACTTTGTTCGGGTTAGCTGCTTTCAATTCTTCAACCGTTAAAAAGCCCATTTTTTGAATTACGGGGAACCATTCTTCAGGAACTCCGATAGCGACGAAATCTTCAACAGAAGCTACTTTAATCTTTTTTTCAGGGCGCATCTGCGGGAAGAACAATACTTCCTGAATGGTGCTCTGGTTAGTCATCAGCATGACCAAGCGGTCTATACCAATACCTAAGCCCGAAGTAGGTGGCATGCCGTATTCTAGGGCACGTAAAAAGTCTTCATCCATAGCCATAGCCTCTTCGTCACCTCGATCGGCCAGTTTTAGCTGATCTTCAAAGCGCTCTCGCTGATCGATTGGGTCGTTCAATTCTGAATACGCATTTGCAATTTCTTTACCCATTACAAACAGCTCAAAACGCTCTACCAAGCCTTCTTTGCTGCGGTGTTTTTTCGCCAACGGCGTCATCTCGATCGGGTAATCGGTAATGTAGGTGGGCTGAATTAAATTCGCTTCTACTTTTTCACCAAAAATTTCGTCAATCAGTTTACCGCGACCCATGGTGTCATCCACGGTAATCTCCAATTCTTTACAGGTTTTGCGCAAGTCGGTTTCATCCATCGCAGAAACATCTATTCCGGTGTATTTTTTAATCGAATCGTACATCGATAACTTCTCATATGGACCGGCGAAATCGATGATATGTTCCCCAACTTTTACTTTAGAGCTACCATGTATCGCGGTAGCCACTTTTTCTAAACATTCTTCTACCATGGCCATCATCCAGATATAATCTTTGTAGGCCACATAAATTTCCATGGAGGTAAACTCGGGATTGTGTGTACGGTCCATGCCCTCATTGCGGAACATTTTGCCGAACTCGTAAACACCATCAAAACCGGCTACGATTAAGCGTTTCAGATACAATTCGTTGGCAATACGCAGGTACAAGGGCATGTCTAGCGTATTATGGTGGGTTTTAAACGGACGAGCTGCCGCACCGCCATGAACCGGCTGCAGGATAGGAGTTTCCACTTCCATCCAACCCTGACTATCGAAATAGCTCCGCATGGTGTTGATCACCTTGGAGCGGTTCATGAAAATATGTTTGAATTCCGGATTAACGGTCAAGTCCACATAACGTTGGCGGTAGCGCAGTTCCGGATCGGTAAATCCATCATACACATTACCTTCTTCGTCGCGTTTAACGATAGGGAGTGGTTTTAACGATTTAGATAAAACCGTTAAGCCAATCACGTGGATGGATATTTCTCCCGTTTGTGTGGTGAAAACATGGCCTGTAATACCAATAAAATCACCGATATCTAATAATTTCTTGAAAACGGTATTGTATAAGGTTTTATCCTCGGTAGGACAAATTTCATCGCGGTTGATATACACCTGAATGCGACCGGTGGCATCCTGAATTTCGGCGAAGGAAGCACTGCCCATAATGCGTCGGGTCATGATTCGCCCGGCTATGCTTATGTTTTTATAGGAAGTTTTGTCGCGTTCGTAATTTTCCTTGATGTCCTTGGCATTGGCATTGATCTCAAATGCTTCAGCAGGATAGGGGTTGATGCCCAAATTCCGCAGTTCTGCCATCGCCTCCCGGCGTAAAATCTCCTGTTCAGATAAACCTATACTCATGTGCACGTTTAATTTGTGCAAAAATAGCGTTTTAAGCGTAAATTCTGCTATCCGGTCAGGCTAATTCTTCAGCATACAATTCCTCAATCGCATCGGCATATTTTTTCTCAATTACTTTGCGCTTGGCTTTGAGGGTTGGCGTAATTTCCCCGTCTTCGATGGTGAATGGATTACGTTTCACCATAAAGTGTTTGATCCGTTCGAATTTTGCGAGTTCATTCGAAAGGTGCTTGATGTCATCATCCACCCAGTTAACAATAGTTTCATCTCGAATAAAAGCATCCGATTCATTAAAGAATGCATCATTTAAATTGAACGTTTCTTGCAGCGTTTCTCTTGAAGGTACAACAATAGCCGTTACGTATTCGCGTTTATCGCCAATTAAGAATATTTGCTCAATTTTTGGGCTTTTGAGATAGGTATTTTCTACCGGGGTAGGATAAATATTCTTTCCGTAGGCGTTTACCAACATGTTTTTGATACGGTCGGTGATTTGCAAATTACCCTTGAAGAATCGGCCCACATCTCCGGTATGGAACCAGCCCTCTTTATCAATTACTTGAGCAGTTTCTTCGGGTTTATTCCAGTAGCCTTTCATTACACAATGGCCGCGAACTACTACTTCGCCTTCACCACATTCAAAGCTTTCATTAAAGCTGTCGTGGTTTTGAACCGTGATAAATTCTTTGGTTTCTACATCTTGAATTCCAACCTCAATACCTGGAATTACACGACCTACAGTTCCGTAAACCTGTCGATGGTATTCGGTTACTGCCATTACCGGAGAAGTTTCGGTTAACCCAAAGCCTTCCAGGATTTTGATACCTAGATTACCGAAAAACTCACCAATATTTTTAGGTAAGGCTGCGCCGCCAGAAATCATAAATTTCAAACGTCCGCCAGTTTTTTCTTTGATCTTGCTGAAAACCAATTTTTCAGCCAATTTTTGTTGCAGGCTAAGTAAAAAACTTGGTTTATTTCCAGACTCTAGAACTTCGCGGTACTGCTGTCCGGTTTTTAAAGCCCAAAGGAATATGTGAGCTTTGGCACCTCCAGCAGCCGTACCGTTCTTCATTGCTTTGTCGTGAATGCGTTCTAATAACCGAGGCACACAAGCCATGATGCTCGGCCTTACATCGGCCATATTCTTGGCCAATAATTCCAAACTTTGCGCAAAGGCTATTTTACAACCCATTGCACAGCAAATATGGTAAGTTGCCGTACGTTCAAATACGTGTGAAAGCGGCAAGAACGATAAAAACGTTTCTTTATGGTCTATTACCGGTATTTGCTGCAAACATACCCTCACATTTTCAACAAAATTGGCATGGGTTAACATTACACCCTTTGGTGTTCCTGTAGTTCCTGAGGTATAGATTAAGGAAGAAAGGTCACTAGGCAACACATCATTACGCAGGATATCTATTTCTTTACGATGCACATCTAAGGTAAGCACACCTTCTTTAATAACGTTTGCAAGTGAGATAACCCCGGCATTTAGTTTTTCTTTCTCGGTGTACTTGGAATAATCGTCAAAAACTGGAATTATGCGAATTAAATCGCTGCAATTATTAGCTAATTTGATGATTTTACGCAAGAGGAATGGATTGCCTACCAAAATTGTTTTAGCTCCGCAATCTTTCAAGATATATTCAATCTCCGATTCGCTGAGGGTAGGATACACCGAAACGTTTACGGCGCCAATTTGCTGTAGTGCCTGGTCGTAATAAATGTAATCCGGACAATTTTCGATGATTAGTGCTAAACGATCTCCTTTTTTAATACCTATATCCAATAAATAACTGGAGATGGCATCTGCTTTGTCTAAGACCTGCTTAAAACTAATATCTTCCCAATTTTGGCCAACTTTATGACTTAAAAAAGGGTGATTTTCGGGATGTATATGTTGGACTACATTTCTAAGTAGTCGTGGAATAGTAGTATGCTCGTTAATCAAACTCATACGCTATTAGGATTAAGGAAAATTGGTTAGTTAACAATTATACGGGATAAGCTTTAAAAAACAAAAGGGCAATTTCATTTGCCCTTTTATCTATTGAAAAAATTAAACCTTAATTAAACAGAAAAACTTTCCCCACAACCACAGGTTCTACTGGCATTGGGGTTGTTAAAATTAAATCCTTTACCGTTTAAGCCATCTGAAAAATCTAATTCGGTACCTGCTAGGTAAAGAAACGATTTCATATCTAAGGTTATACGGATGCCTTTATCTTCAAAAAACTGATCACCGGTTTTTTCTTCGTTATCAAAGTCTAAATTGTAGCTCAGCCCCGAACAACCTCCCCCCTTAACAGAAACCCGCAGGAAGTAAGATGAGTCTAGGCCTGCTTCTTGCATCAGGCTTAAAACTTTCTCTTTGGCTTTATCGGTTACGGTAACCATAGTTTTTTTAGTGGTGGCTTTTTTCAGACTCAATAGGAGCCAAGCCATTTTTTACACGGTAATCGTTGATGGCAGCCTTAATCGCATCCTCAGCCAATACAGAACAGTGGATTTTAACCGGAGGCAAAGCCAATTCTTCTACAATATCCATGTTGTCGATGGTCATTGCGTCGTCAATAGATTTTCCTTTTAACCACTCTGTAGCTAAAGAAGACGATGCAATAGCAGAACCACAGCCAAAAGTTTTGAATTTGGCGTCGGTAATTACATTGTTGCCATCTACTTCAATTTGCAAACGCATTACGTCACCACATTCTGGTGCACCCACTAAACCAGTGCCCACATTGTTTTTGCTTTTATCAAGCGTACCCACATTACGTGGATTGGTGTAGTGATCGATTACTTTATCTGAATATGCCATAATTTTTCAATTTGTTAATTAGTCAATTAGCTAATTAGCCGATTATTTTTTCTTTAATTTTATTTTAATTGCCGAATTGACAAATCGTCAAATCGACAAATTGATTAATGTTCAACCCACTCTACTTTATCAAGGTCGATACCTTCTTTAAACATCTCCCAAAGTGGAGAAAGATCGCGTAAGTGATTTACCGCTTTTTTGGTGACTTCAATAGCGTAATCTACTTCTTCTTCGGTAGTAAATCTACCTAAACCGTAGCGGATTGAAGAATGAGCCAAATCATCCGACAGGCCTAAACTCTTTAATACGTATGATGGTTCTAATGAAGCAGATGTACAAGCAGAACCCGAAGATACCGCTAAATCTTTCATGGCCATCATCAAGCCTTCGCCTTCAACATATTTGAAAGAAATATTAGCAACATGCGGTAAGCGATGTTCTACATTTCCGTTTACATAACTTTCTTCTAGTTCGAGTAGGGATGATTGTAATTTATCGCGGAATGCAGCCAAACGTTTTGCTTCAGTATCCATCTCTAAGCGACACAATTCAGCAGCTTTACCAAAGCCTACAATTCCGGCTACGTTAAGCGTACCTGAGCGCATGCCACGCTCATGACCACCACCATCCATTTGTGCAGTAACTTTCACTCTCGGATTTTTGCGGCGAACATACAATGCACCCACACCTTTAGGTCCATACATTTTGTGACCAGTAAATGCCATCAGGTCAATTCCGTCTGCATCTACATTTACAGGTATTTTACCAACAGCTTGAGTGCCATCGGTCATAAATAAAGCACCGTGTTTGTGTGCAATGGCAGAAATTTCTTTTACTGGCTGAATAACACCGATTTCGTTATTGCCATACATGATACAAACCAAAATGGTTTGTGGAGTCATGGCAGCTTCTAGTTCTTTCAGGTCGATTAAACCGTCTTCTTTAACAGGAAGATAAGTAACCTTTGCACCTTGTTTTTCCAGATGTTTGCAGGTATCTAAAACCGCTTTGTGTTCAGTAACAGTGGTAATGATGTGATTACCCTTGTCTTGATACATTTCAAAAACACCTTTAATACCTAGGTTATCGCCTTCGGTAGCTCCTGATGTGAAAATAATTTCTTTTTCGCTAGCTCCAATTAATTGAGCCACTTGTTCACGAGCATAATCTACACCTTCCTCAGCAGCCCAGCCAAAAGCGTGGTTACGACTTGCTGCGTTACCAAATTTTTCGGTAAAGTAAGGCAACATGGCTTCAAGAACACGCGGGTCCATGGGGGTAGTTGCATTGTTATCTAAGTATACAGGTAGTTTCATCTGGTTTATTTAGAATCAGTTTAAATTCAGATACAAAGATAGAAAAATACGTAAAAGAAAAAGTAGGTTAACGTAGTAAATTCGCCATAAAATCGTCATTTTTGTTACAAAGGTCACAAAATGAAAAAGATCGAACATATTGGTATTGCGGTTAAAGATTTGACGAGTAGCTGTAAAACCTACGAACAATTGCTTGGTGTAAAACACTACAAAGTTGAGCTTGTAGCTTCAGAAAATGTTTCAACAGCTTTTTTTCAAGTAGGTGAGAACAAGGTTGAGCTGCTTGAAGCTACATCTGAGCAGAGTGCGATTCATCAATTCATTCAGAAGCGTGGTGAAGGAATTCATCACATTGCTTTTGCTGTGGATGATATTTATGCGGAAATGGATCGCTTGAGAAATGAGGGATTTACCTTGTTAAACGAGCAACCCAAAAATGGTGCCGATAATAAATTGATTTGTTTTGTGCATCCGAAAGATGCCAATGGGGTTTTGATAGAACTCTGTCAGGAGATTAAATCGTAATATTTTTACGTTTTGAATTTTTTGTTTTGACTTTTAACGCTATATTTGCCCCTCTCAAAAAGATATTGAAAGACGATGAAAGCTGATTTACATCCAAAAAACTATAGATTAGTGGTTTTCAAAGACATGTCTAACGACTATGCTTTTTTAACCAAATCATGCATTGAAACCAAAGAAACCGTTAAATGGGAAGATGGAAATGAATATCCATTGGTGAAATTAGAGATTTCTCATACCTCACATCCATTCTTTACCGGTAAGATGAAACTGGTAGATACTGCTGGTCGTATCGATAAATTCAAAAATCGTTACGCAAACAAAAAGTAATCAATCGCAAAATATACCGAAGTCCCGGCCTAACAGTCGGGACTTTTTTTATTTTTGTTAAATGCGCATCATCCTTTTTGACGATCAAGCACGAGAAAGTCTTCTGCCTTTAACCTATACGCGGCCAGTAGCCGATTTGCGTATCGGGATTCTGACCATTGCCGAAAAATGGTCTAAACGGTTAGATAACCCTAGCTATTCTTTCCTAACGGCCGATTATCTACAGACCAAATTCAGCTTAAAAACCGATTCAGACAACGTGTTTATCAATGGGTCACTTTGTCCGGATGAGAATTTGGTAGCGGCTATTGGTACGCTTGGCACTGGAGAAGCTCTGGCAAAAGATGATTTGTTGCTTGCCGTTCGTTTGGGTGAAGCAGCTGGCAAAACATTCGATTTTACTGATTTTTCAGCCTACAAGATTTTAAACTATCCACACGAAATTCTTCGTTTAGTTTACCCGGAAGATATTTTCAAACATAATGATACGGAATTACGAAAAGACTTCAAGTTGGTTACCGCTGGTCGTCAATCGGCGAAAATCAGCTCAACCAATACCATTTTAGGTACTGATTTTTTTGCTGAAGAAGGAGCTACTGCGGAGTGTAGCACTTTTAACACCATCGAAGGCCCCATTTATTTGGCTAAAAACACCCAGGTTTGGGAAGGCAGCCATATTCGCGGTTCATTCGCCTTGTGTGAGCATTCACAGGTTAAAATGGGTGCCAAAATTTACGGAGCAACTACTGTTGGTCCACATTGTCGGGTGGGAGGTGAGGTAAGTAATTCCGTTCTACAAGCCTATTCTTCAAAAGGACACGAAGGCTTTTTAGGAAACTCAGTTTTAGGTGAATGGTGCAATATTGGTGCCGATACTAATAATTCTAACCTAAAAAACAATTATGCCGAGGTTCGTTTATGGGACTATAAAAAGCAGAGTTTCCGGAAAACCGGTCTTCAATTTTGCGGTCTGATCATGGCCGACCACGCCAAATGCGGTATCAATACCATGTTCAACACCGGTACGGTGGTTGGTGTAAGCGCCAATGTGTTTGGTTCGGGCTATCCACGTAATTTCATTCCAGATTTTGCCTGGGGCGGGGCTCAGGGCTTTGAAGTGTATGCGCTTGCAAAAGTTTTTGAAACTGCCGAATTGGTTTACCAGCGCCGTAACCGTGAATTTGATCAAATTGAAAAGGATATCTTATCCAAAGTATTTGAATTAACAGAACAACATCGGAGATTTTAATACTCCATTAAATACATACATGAGAAAGAAGTTAGTTGCCGGTAATTGGAAAATGAATCAAGACTATACCTCGGGTACAGCCTTATTTTCTGAAATTTTAACAATGGTACAGGATGAAGTGCTTGGGAACCAAGAGGTCGTAGTTTGTCCACCATATATCCATTTAAGTACACTCAGCCAATTGGCTAAAACAAGTTCTAAAGTTTCATTAGGTGCTCAGAATTGCCATCAGGCAGAGGCCGGAGCGTATACCGGAGAGGTATCAGTAGCTATGATTCAATCGGTAGGTGCCAAGTATGTAATTCTTGGCCATTCAGAACGTCGTCAATATTTTGGCGAGACTGATGCTTTGCTGGCAGAAAAGACGAATACCGTACTGGCAAATGGTTTAAATCCGATTTTTTGTATTGGCGAAACCTTACAAGAACGCGAATCAGGTAATTTTTTGGAAATCATTGCCAGTCAACTTAAAAACGGCATTTTTCATTTAAATGCTGATCAGTTTGCAGAAGTAGTGTTGGCTTACGAGCCGGTTTGGGCCATCGGTACCGGACTAACCGCTACGCCAGAGCAAGCGCAAGAAGTGCATGCGTTCATTCGCCAGGAAATTGCCAGACAGTACAATGCCGCTACCGCCGATAATTGCACTATTTTGTACGGTGGAAGTTGTAATCCTAAAAATGCTTCAGAATTATTTGCACAACCAGATATTGATGGAGGCCTAATTGGCGGAGCATCATTGAAATCGCGTGATTTTGTGGACATTGTGAAAACCTTCAACGGTCGATGAGCTATCTCGAACTGCTATTTGTTCAAACTAAAGGAGATCGCTTTTACTGCGACATTCTGATGTCCGAACTGGCTGAGCTGGGTTTCGATACATTTGAAGAAACCGAGGAGGGCTTCAAGGCATTTATTCCAAAAAATACATTTAATCAACAGCTTTTAGAGACGTGTTTGGCTGCTATGGCCGATGATTGTGCCTTTGCATATTCGCAACAGGAAATTGCTCAGCAAAACTGGAATTCGGTTTGGGAAAGCAATTTTGAACCCCTAACTATTGCCGATCAGATCTATGTGCGTGCTACTTTTCACCAGCCTAAACCTGATTTTCCTTATGAAATTGTGATTGACCCCAAAATGGCTTTCGGAACCGGGCATCATCAAACTACTGCTTTAATGATGGAGATGATGTTGGAGGAAGATTTTGAAGGTAAAATAGTATTAGACATGGGTTGTGGAACAGGTATTTTAGCTATTCTGGCTGAGAAAATGGGGGCTACAAAACTAGATGCCATAGATTACGATCCGCTGTGCTACGAGAGTACATTGGAAAATTCGACCTTAAATGGGTGTAGTTGTATTCAGGCATTATGCGGTTCGAAAGAAGTTATTCCGAATCAGGTTTACGATATTATTGTGGCTAATATTAACCGAAACATTTTGCTTGATCAGCTAGATCGTTATTCGGACGTACTCATCCAGGGAGGTAAATTGTACCTCAGCGGCTTTTATGAGCATCCTGATCTGGAGATCTTGAAAGAAAAAGCAGCATCTCTAGTCTTGATTTATCAGGAACACCGGGTAAATAAAGACTGGACAGCAGCTAAATTCATCAAAAAATAACATGAAAGTACATTTTATCGCAATTGGTGGGAGTGCAATGCACAATCTGGCTATTGCACTTGCAAAAAAAGGCTACCACGTTACAGGTTCTGATGACATCATTAACGAGCCTTCCAAATCGCGGTTGGCCCGATATAACATTTTGCCTGCCCAAACTGGTTGGTTTCCTGAGAAGATCACGCATGATTTAGACGCGGTGATTTTGGGTATGCATGCCCGTGTAGACAATCCAGAACTACTTAGAGCACAAGAATTGGGCTTACCCATTTATTCGTACCCGGAATACATTTACGAACAGTCGAAACAAAAAACACGTGTTGTAATTGGGGGAAGTCATGGTAAGACCACCATCACTTCCATGATTTTGCACGTTCTTCAGTATGCAGGCAAAGATTTCGATTATTTGGTAGGGGCCCAGCTGGAGGGCTTTGATACCATGGTTAAGATTACAGAAGATGCTCCAATTATTGTAATTGAAGGAGATGAGTATTTAGCTTCGCCAATTGATAGACGTCCGAAATTTCATTTGTATCAAGGGCACATTGCTGTAATTAGTGGTATAGCCTGGGATCATATTAACGTATTCCCAACTTGGGACTCCTACATTCAGCAATTTGAGCTGTTTATAGATACCCTTCAGCCCGGTGGTTCGTTGATTTATTGCGAACAGGATTCGGAATTAAAACACTTGGTTGAACAAAAACAAACAGCAATTGAAAAGATACCCTACCACTTGCCTCCTCATCAAATAGAAAATGGGACTACTTATTTAAACACCGATAACGGTAAGGTGGGTTTAGAGGTGTTCGGAGAACATAATCTGCTTAATTTAACTGCAGCTCAAAAAGTATGCGAAAAACTTGGCATAGGTGCTGCTGTTTTTTACGAGGCTATTGCCACATTTAAAGGTGCGGCACGTCGCTTAGAATTGGTTGGGAAGACCGAAAATTGTACAATATTTAAAGATTTCGCCCATTCTCCATCCAAATTAAAAGCAACTATTCATGCAGTTAAGCAACAGTTTCCGGAAAGAGATTTAATTGCGGCGATAGAATTACACACTTTTAGTAGTTTGAACGCAGAATTTTTAAAAGAATATGCTGGTACAATGGATGAGGCAGATCTGCCAATTGTGATTATTGATGCTGAAACTTTTAGGCAAAAACAACTGGAGCCCTATGAAGAAAATGTCGTAAAAAAGTCATTTAATAACGACAAATTAAAATTCTTTGATAATTTTGAAATATTTCAAACATATTTGAATACAATTTCTTTTACTAACAAGACACTCTTATTGATGAGTTCTGGCAATTTTGGGGGAATTGATTTGGAGAAATTGAAAAACCATATATTAAAATTATAAACCATTAATTAATTTTACCACACCATTATCACTGAATAAAATGAAAACATTAGGCAAAAAAATCAGACTGCTGAGACACCAGCGTTCGTGGAGCCAGGAAGATGTGGCCAAACAATTGGACATTTCTATTCCTGCATTTTCTAAAATTGAAACCGGTATTACCGATGTGAACTTATCCCGTTTGCAGCAAATTGCTACACTTTTTGGGTTAAGTGTGGTTCAGTTGTTAACCTACAACGATACTGAAGAGCAAGAAAAATACAATAATGAGGTAGAAACCTTAACTAAAAAATTACAAGAACGCGAAGCAGATGTGATCGATCTACAGAAAAAAGTAATTGATCTGTATGAAGAATTGCGTCGTGCAAAGGTGATGGCTTAATTTTTTCATTGATATATAAAAAAGCCCTTCTGAAATCCAGAAGGGCTTTTTTATTGCAAAATTTCCATTAAAAAACCTTGAGCATGGTTAGGTGGCGTTTGCCAAAGGTTGCTCCGGTTGCTTGGTGAATGGCAATCATTTTATCATTGAAATCACCAACCCAAGAAAGTTCAAGCTCTTGGTATTGTTTTTTAGGCATGACATACTTTTTCAATTCGATGAATAATGCCGACTCCAATCCATGTTTTTGAAATGCCTTTTTGGTTCCCATCACAATGGCACGCATCCGTGAAACACCTCTCCAACGTTGATATGCAAATTGTAGTTTTTGCCATAAACCCAGTTTTCCGTTGAAGGATTTTATAAACTGATTAGCATCGGGTAATATAACTACGAATGATGCAGGTTCATCATCAACATAGGCAAAGCGAATGAGTTTTTCATCCATGATAGCTTTCATTTTCTCGAAACTTTCCATCACTACCTGCTTTTCGAGCGGTACGAAGTTTTTGAAATCTCTCCAGGCATCGTTGTAGATTTCCATGAAATCCTGTGCAAATCGATCGATTTCGCTGGCTTTTAAACATTCAAACCGATAGCCGGGTTTATTGGCTACCCATTCGGCAATTTTAGTGAAGCGTTCAGGAAAGGGTTTTGTTAAATCAAGATGATTGGTGATTTGTTCGTATTGTGTACTGAAACCGTAGTGTTTAAATAATTTTTGGTAGTATGGCCCGTGGTAATTCATGCCATACGAAGGAGGGGTAAAGCCTTCGGCCAATAAGCCCCAAAACGTATCATTTTCACCAAAATTGATAGGCCCTTCCATGGCCTTCATCCCCTTCTCCGAAAGCCAATTTTTAGCCGTATCAAATAATAAATTTGCTGCTTTCTGATCGTCTATGCATTCAAAAAAGCCCATACCTCCGGTTGGAACTTCGTATTGATAGGCCTTTTTTTCATTGATAAATGCAGCCACTCGGCCAATCAATTGGCCATCTTCCGATTTGAGTATCCAACGAGTGCATACACCGTGTTGGTGAAAACTATTGCTATTCGGGTCAAAAACAGCTTCAATATCCTGGTCGAGCGGGCAAATCCAATTTGGATCATCTTTATAAATTATCCGGGCTGTATCCAGAAAATCCTTTTGGTCTAGTGCGTTTTTAACTTCGGTAATGGTCATGTGTTTGATATAAAAAAGCATCCGAGTGTGCTCGAATGCTTTTCTTTGAATTGTGTATGTTAATTAAAAGTCATCGTCATCCAGGTCGTCAAGATCAGCTATATCCAGATCATTAATGGGTAAATCAAACTCATCTTCTTCATCCGCAATAAATAATGGATCGGGGTTTGCTGAGTTTGTTTTTGCAACTGATTTGTTAGGCGCTTTAGGTGCGTTTTTCTTACTGGTACTCTTTTTGGGCGTTTTCATCAGAAATCAGAATCAAATTGTTAGCTTAAAATTAAGAAGTTTTTAGAATCTCCAACTCGCCAAAACTAATTTTTGTAAATTTTTTTACTCGCTTTGCTCCCCAATTTCATTGCTCTCCGCAACCAAGTCTTTCAGTTGGGGTAAATCAGCTAAACTCTTTAAGCCAAAATAATCCATAAACAAATTACTGGTGGTGTATAAAAGTGGTTTTCCCACCGAATCTGCTTTTCCTGAGATGGCAATTAATTCCTTTTCCAGGAGTTTTTGAATGGTATAATCGCAATTTACTCCACGAATTTGTTCAATTTCCAGTTTGGTAATGGGTTGTCTGTAGGCAATAATAGCCAAGGTTTCTAGGGCAGCCTGGCTGAGTTTTTTCTTTGAACGATGAATCTGTAGTTGATTGATGGTTGCGTGGAACTCCTTTTTAGTTAAAAAGATGAATCCATTTGCAAGTTCTACTAATTCAATGGCAATACCCGGATCTGCGTATTTTGTACGTATGTTCTCAATGGCTTCGGTTATATCTACTGGGTTAAGCTGTATTTCTAGCGAAGCTTCAACCACTGCTTTGATCTCTTCCAGGCTGATGCTTTGTTCAGCCGAAAATATAAGTGCTTCGATATGTTGCGACAGGTTATTCAATGTAGTGTAATTTAATAATTGATAACTTGTTCTTCAATTTGTGTAGGCAAATCGCGGAATTCATACTGCTGGGTACGTAATTGCGGCTCAAAACCTGCTTCGCGAATGGCTTCTTGGATTCCTTTAGCTGTAAATCGGTGGGGTGCACCGGCTGCAGAAACCACGTTCTCTTCAATCATGATCGATCCAAAATCATTGGCTCCGGCATGCAAGCATGTTTGTGCAACTTGTTTACCAACCGTTAACCACGAAGCCTGAATGTTTTTGATATTAGGTAGCATGATCCGACTCAATGCAATCATACGAATGTATTCATCTCCGGTAACCTGGTTGGTAATTCCACGTACTCGTTTTAATAATGTACCGTCATCTTGGAAAGGCCAAGGAATGAAGGCAATAAAGCCTTTGGCATGGGCTGGCTTTTCGGATTGTACTTCACGTAGCCAAACCAGGTGTTCGAAACGTTCCTCCAAGGTTTCTATGTGCCCGAACATCATGGTTGCTGAAGTAGTTAAATTCAACTGATGTGCTGCCCGCATGACATCTAACCACTCTTGTCCGCCACATTTTCCTTTAGAAATTAAGCGACGAACCCGATCGTTCAAAATTTCGGCACCAGCTCCCGGTAAAGAATCTAAACCCGCCTCGATGAGTGCTTTCAATACTTCGGTATGGCTTAGGCCTTCTAATTTGGCGATATGGGCAATCTCTGGGGGGCCTAAAGAGTGTAATTTAAGAGTCGGGTAGAGTTCTTTAAGTTGTTTGAACAAGTCGACATAGTATTTCAGACCTAAATCTGGATGGTGGCCACCTTGCAGTAGCAATTGATCACCTCCATAACGAAAAGTTTCCTCAATCTTTACCTTATAGGTTTCAATGTCTGTAATGTAACTTTCTTCATGACCAGGGCGGCGGAAAAAATTGCAAAATTTGCAATTCGCAATACATACGTTCGTAGTATTCAGATTCCGATCGATGATCCAGGTTACTTTGTTATGTGGAACTTGCTTTTTGCGCAGTTCATTCGCAACAAACATCAAGTCTGCCGTAGGAGCCTCTTTAAATAAAAAAAGTCCTTCTTCGGCAGTCAAAAAATCAAAGTTTGCGGCCCGGTTTAATAAATCTGAAACATTCATGAAGGGCAAAGATAGTTAAAGGCATTAGCCAAAAACAAGAATAGCACTTCCGAATTGAAAATATTTACATTGATCAAACTTCTTGAAGCGTATTCGCTTCTTAAATCATTAAATTTGCGCTCTCAATTCCTACTATGGTTCCTTTTGAACGTTTCACACTGGCTAATGGTTTAACGGTTTTGGTACATGAAGACCCAACCACACCCATGGCCGTTTTAAATATTTTATACGATGTTGGTGCTCGAGATGAAAATCCAAAACAAACCGGATTTGCCCATTTGTTTGAGCACCTCATGTTCGGCGGTTCTGTGAATATTCCTTCTTACGACGAACCCCTACAACGGGTTGGTGGTGAAAACAACGCCTTTACAAGTAACGATATCACCAACTATTACATCACCTTACCGGCTGTTAATCTGGAAACTGCCTTTTGGTTAGAGAGTGATCGTATGCTAAGCTTGGCTTTTTCTGAAAAAAGTTTGGATGTGCAACGCAATGTGGTTTGCGAAGAGTTTAAACAACGCTATTTAAATCAACCTTACGGCGATGTTTGGTTAAAGTTACGCCCTCTGGCTTATCAAAAACATCCCTATCGTTGGGCTACCATTGGTAAAGAATTAGCACACATTGAGGAGGCCCGGATGGAAGATGTTAAGACCTTCTTTCACCGTTATTATGTGCCTTCAAATGCCATTATGGTAGTTGCCGGAGCGGTTAAATTACCCGAGGTAAAGCAATTAGCAGAGCGCTGGTTCGGTCCAATACCTGGAGGTGTAAAACCAAAACGAGAATTACCGGTAGAACCCGAACAGCAAGAAGCCAGACAAGAAACCGTGGAGGCCAATGTGCCTTTGAATGCCATGTATAAGGCTTTCCACATGCCAGCACGTACAGACAAATCGTATTATGCCGCTGATTTATTGTCGGATATTTTATCTGGGGGGAATTCGTCTCGCTTGTACCGAAAACTGTTGAAAGAGCAGCAGGTATTTTCAGAAGTTAATGCTTACCATTTAGGAAGTATTGATCCGGGTTTGATGGTGGTGGAAGGTAAACCCTCGCCCAAAGTGAGTATGGAGGATGCTGACGAAGCAATTTGGGCGGAGTTGGATTTAATTAAAACCCATTTGGTAGGTGAAGAAGAATTGAATAAGGTAAAGAATAAGCTCGAATCTACTCTGGTTTTTGCCGAAATGAGTTTGTTGGATAAAGCAATGAATTTGGCCTATTTTGAGCTGCTAGGTGATGCTCAGGATTTAAATCTGGAAGTAGAAAACTATTTGGCAGTTACCGCTGAAGAGATCAGACAAGTTGCCCGAAAAATATTTTGCCCCGAGAATTCGTCTACCTTGTACTATTTAGCAAAGCAATCATGATCAACAGACATACCGCACCGTCATTCAGAGAAGTAGAGGAAATCGCACTTATACGGGCCAATCCGGTAAAGTTAGATAACGGTTTGCCGGTTTTTCAGGTAAACGCTGGCGAACAGGATTTGGTACGGATTGAATTTATATTCGAAAATACCGCCTGGGATCCTTCTAAACCTCTGCAGGCCTTTGCGGTAAACGCTTTGCTCCAAGAGGGTACTTCTGAACTTACATCAGCCGAACTAGCTGAAAAATTAGACTATTACGGAGCTTTTTTACAAAAAGAATTCACATTTGATAACTCCAGCCTGGTGTTATACTCGCTTAATAAACATTTGGTGCATGTGTTGCCATTGGTTAAAGCCATGCTTGCTGACGCCACTTTTCCTCAAAATGAATTGGATACGTTTATCCGGAATCAGCAGCAGCGTTTGGTAGTAAATCTTGAAAAAAATGATTTTTTGAGCCGACGTTTATTCAACCAGGTACTTTTTAAAGAAACCCTCTATGGTTATGCTGTTGAACCTGCAGACTATATAAAACTGAACAGAGAAGACTTGTTGACTTACTACAAACTGGCTTATCAACCTGCTAACTGCACCATTGTTGTAGCCGGCAAAATCAACGAGCAAACTCATCAGTTGCTAAATCAATATTTTGGAGCAAATTGGGATTCGGCTTCAAATCCACATAAAAATGAATTCAGTTTTCTACCCGGTAAGGGTAAATTTCATGTGATTGAAAAGTCCGAAGCACTACAGTCGGCTATTCGTATTGGTCAAATCATGATCAATAGAACACATCCCGATTTCCCGGCTTTACAGGTTTTAAATGCCATTTTAGGAGGATATTTCGGTTCCCGATTAATGGCTAATATCCGGGAAGATAAGGGCTACACTTACGGAATTGGATCTGCTTTGGTTTCGCTGCAAAGTACTGGCTATTTCTTTATTGCTTCTGAGGTTGGTGCAGATGTTTGCGGTTCAGCTATTCAGGAGATCGAAAAAGAAGTAAAACGCTTGCAAACGGAATTGGTTGACCAAGAAGAGCTGAAACTGGTAAAGAACTACATGATGGGTTCCATGTTGGGTAGTTTGGAGAATGCATTTTCACATGCCGATAAGTTTAAGAACATTCACTTTTTTGGCTTGGGTTACGATTACTACGATCGGTATGTGCATACCCTTAAAAACGTTCAGTCTGAAGATATTTTGAACTTAGCCAATCAGTACTTGAACTTTGATCAGTTTGAAAAAGTGATTGTTGGAAAGCAATAAATTCGTGATTATCAGAAAAAAGCGATAGCTTTGCCTGGCAAATAATAATTCTAAACATTATTTGCTATGGAGCTCGATTCTAAAAAATTTGTTGCCGAAGGACTCACTTACGACGACGTACTTTTAATCCCTGCTTATTCTGAAGTTTTGCCTCGTGATGTGGATACCAGTACCTGGTTAACCCGCAAAATCCGTTTAAATATTCCCTTGGTTTCTGCAGCTATGGATACCGTAACCGAAGCTGAGTTGGCCATTGCCATCGCACAAGCCGGTGGTTTGGGTATGTTGCATAAAAATATGAGTATTCAGACACAAGCAGAGGAAGTGCGTAAGGTAAAACGTTCGGAGAGCGGTATGATCCAAGATCCGGTTACCTTGCATGAAAACTCCTTGGTAAAAGATGCTTTTCAGATCATGAGGGAGTTTAAAATTGGTGGTATACCGGTAATTGATGCAGAAAACAAGCTCAAGGGAATTATTACCAACCGCGATTTGCGCTTCCAGAAAGACATGAATCGTCCAGTTAAGGAAGTAATGACACAACAGGATTTGGTAACTGCGCCTGAGGGAACAGATTTATTAAAAGCCGAAGAAATCCTCCAAAATTATAAAATTGAAAAACTCCCAATTGTAAATAAACAGGGCTGTTTGGTAGGTTTAATCACGTTTAAAGACATTCAAAAATTTAAGAATTATCCGAAGGCTTGTAAAGATGAACATGGTCGTTTGCGTGTAGGTGCAGCGGTTGGGGTTACGCCTGATACCATGGATCGCGTAGCAGCTTTAGTAAAAGCAGGGGTTGATGTGGTTGCGATTGATACCGCCCATGGTCATTCTAAAGGTGTAATCAATCAATTGCGTGAAGTAAAAGCTAAATACCCGAATTTGCAGGTTATTGCTGGCAATATAGCTACCGGAGAAGCCGCTAAAGCTTTGGCCGAGGCCGGTGCTGACGCGGTGAAAGTTGGAATTGGTCCGGGGTCAATTTGTACCACCCGAATTATTGCTGGTGTGGGGGTTCCCCAGTTGTATGCCGTTTACGAGTGTGCAAAAGCCTTGAAGGGAACAGGAGTGCCCGTTATCGCAGATGGGGGTATTAAGCATACTGGCGATATTGCCAAAGCCATTGCTGCTGGGGCAAGTTCCATCATGGCCGGTTCTTTATTTGCCGGCGTAGAAGAATCGCCGGGTGAAACCATTATTTACGAGGGACGTAAGTTTAAATCGTATCGGGGTATGGGTTCGGTTGAGGCGATGGAGCAAGGGTCTAAGGACCGTTATTTCCAAGATGTGGAAGACGATATTAAAAAACTAGTTCCAGAGGGGATTGTTGGTCGAGTGCCATACAAAGGGACCTTAGCCGAAGTGACTTACCAATACATTGGCGGCTTGAAAGCCAGTATGGGTTATTGCGGCGCCGCTACTATAGAAAAATTGCAAGAAGCGCAATTTGTACGCATTACTGCTTCAGGTATTCGCGAAAGCCATCCGCACGACATAACCATCACGAAAGAAGCACCAAATTATACCCGATAGATGAAAAGTGTTTGCGTTTTTTGCGGATCGAATTTCAATGGAGATCCCCATTTGTCGAAAGCTGTTGAAGACTTGTCGGCAATCTTGGTAGAAAAAGACATTACCCTGGTGTATGGCGGAGGTAGAGTGGGCGTAATGGGATTAATAGCTGACAAAATGCTTGCTAAAGGAGGAAAGGTAATTGGCATCATCCCCGAATTTTTAATGAATAAGGAAGTGGGGCATCACGGACTCACGGAATTGATCATTACCAAAAATATGCATCAGCGCAAGCAAAAAATGGCCGATTTGAGTGAAGGAGTAATCACCCTGCCTGGTGGTTATGGTACCATGGAGGAATTTTTTGAGGTGTTAACCTGGTTGCAATTGGGTTTGCATCATAAGCCAATTGGCTTGTTGAATGTAGGTGGTTTTTACGATTTTTTACTGAAACAACTGGATGTGATGGTGGATCAAAAATTCCTAAAACCAATTAACCGAGATTTGGTTCTAAGTGATGTTGAAGTTACTTCACTTATCACTAAAATGGAACGCTTTGATGCCCAACCTGACGATGTTTGGTTTAAGGACAGAAACTTGATCTAGTTATTTTAAGTTTTTTACAAAGTAAATGTGCTTAAATCGTTGATTTGGAACGATTTTTGTGGAGTATAATTCTTCGAAATTATAACCAAACTTTTACCAAAAACCGCAAACTAAGCTCGCTTTTTTCGGGTTTAATATTAACTTTGCTTTTTCAAAAATACAGCACCCTTTTTTAAATGAGACAACTCAAGATTACCCAATCCATTACCAATCGTGAATCACAATCGCTAGATAAGTATTTGCACGAAATTGGTAAAGTAGATTTGATTACTGCAGAAGAAGAAGTAATTCTGGCTCAAAAAATCAGAGAAGGTGATCAAGCCGCTTTAGAGCGTTTGACCAAAACCAATTTACGTTTCGTGGTTTCTGTTGCCAAGCAGTATCAAAATCAGGGTTTAACCTTGGGCGATTTAATTAATGAAGGAAATTTAGGCTTGATCAAAGCTGCTAAACGTTTCGATGAAACCAAAGGTTTTAAGTTTATTTCTTACGCGGTTTGGTGGATTCGTCAGTCAATTTTGCAGGCTATTGCAGAGCAGAGCCGTATTGTACGTTTGCCTTTGAACCAAGTAGGTTCATTGAGCAAAATCAGCAAAGCGTTTTCAAAACTAGAGCAGGAATACGAACGCGAACCTTCTCCGGAAGAGTTGGCAGATATGCTGGAGACCACTGTTGATAAAATTTCTGATACCCTAAGTAATTCTGGTCGCCATGTATCTATGGATGCGCCATTTGTTCAAGGTGAAGAAAATACCTTATTGGATGTTTTGGAAAATAACGATCCAGAGACTGACAGTAGCTTGATCAACGAATCACTCTCTGAGGAAATCAGACGATCTTTATCAACCTTAACCGATCGTGAGCGTGAGATTGTAGTGTTATTCTTCGGATTAAGTACCAACCAGCCTTTATCGTTAGAAGAGATCGGCGAGAAATTCAACCTAACTCGAGAGCGGGTAAGACAAATTAAGGACAAGGCCTTGCAACGTTTGCGTCATACCTCACGGAGCAAAATTTTAAAATCATACTTAGGATAATACTAAAGATCGGGCTTGCACCGATCTTTTTTGTTTATACCATTTCGTGTAAGTTATTTCTGATTTTAATGCATTTATGATTTTGCTAATTTTGCGCCATCTATTCACTAATCTATCTTATGAATCATCAATACGAAACCGAGTTTAAAAACTGGGTAGAGAAAGAAAAAAAAGCCATTGAGCTCATCAATGTCGTTGGCAAACTGTGGTTCGATCGTTCCATTGAACTGGTTTTATTCAGAAAGCCCCTGTTTGATGTAAGCAGCAGTGAAATTTTGGCGCATCATCATTATGCCAAACAAATTACCGGTAATGAAGTATCCATACATGAAACGCTTGCTCTAGCACAAGCCATTGCGGTTTCTAATTTGGCTCCATCGCGTATTGATATGGGCCGTTTGGTAATTGAATGGTTGAAAGAAGGAGCGAAATATCCATCTATACACGATTTCGTATTGGCAAAGCTGGCCAAGTTTGTAGGCAAAGACAAAAAGAAACTAGTTGCTAAAGACGTAGTTTTATTTGGTTTTGGTCGAATTGGTCGTATTGCTGCTCGCGAACTGATTTTGCAAGCAGGTAAAGGAGAACAATTGCGATTAAGAGCCATCGTAACTCGTAGCTATAGCGACGAAGAATTGACCAAAAGGGCTGAGTTATTAAGAACCGATTCTGTGCATGGAGCTTTTACCGGAACGATTATTGAAGATTTCAAGAACAAAGCCTTGATAATCAATGGCCAAATGGTGTACATGATTGCCGCCAAGAATCCGGAAGAAGTAGATTACACTTCGTATGGTATTGAAGATGCTTTACTAATTGACAATACCGGGGTTTTTAGAGACCGTGAAGGATTGGGTATCCACCTTAAAGCAAAAGGCATCAGTAAGGTTTTATTAACTGCTCCGGGCAAAGGGGATATTCCTAACATTGTACACGGTATCAATCATTTGGAACCAGCTGCAAGTGAAACTATTTATTCTGCTGCATCTTGCACTACCAATGCCATAGTACCGGTATTGAAAGTTGTGGAAGACGTTTTTGGAATTCAGAAAGGCCACATTGAAACGGTTCATTCGTACACCAATGATCAAAATTTGCTGGATAATTACCATAAAAAGTACCGCCGTGGACGTTCTGCAGCATTGAATATGGTGATTACTGAAACCGGTGCCGATAAAGCAGTAGCAAAAGTTCTTCCACCCTTGGCCGGAAAATTGACCGGTAATGCAGTAAGAGTACCTACGCCAGATGTTTCATTAGCCATTCTGAACCTCACTTTGAATCGTGAAACCACCAAGGAAGAATTATCGAAAGTGTTGAATGAGGCCTCACTTTATGGCGATTTAGTGGAGCAAATCGAATATTCAATTTCCAACGAGTTGGTATCTAGTGATGTAATTGGTAACAGTCATGCCTCTATTGTAGATGGTCCTGCAACTATTCTTTCTGCCGATAAAAAATCGGTGGTAGTATACGTTTGGTACGATAACGAATACGGTTACACTCGTCAGGTAGTTCGTTTAGCTAAGGTAATTTCAGGAGTAATTCGCTTAACGTATTATTAAAAACACATTTTCGAGTATTCCACTTTAGAATAAACGATTCTTTGACAGCTATTCAAACCCGACTTTTCGGATAAAACTGTTTAGAAATTCGGTTTCAACACGTATTTGTCGTAGAAACGGAAAATGTGTTCAGCCGCATCTTCAGCTGTATCTACCAAACGGAATAAGTTCAAATCTTCTTCATTAATGTTGTGTTCTTTCAACAACATGGTTTGTCTAATCCAATCTAGTAATCCAGACCAATACGAAGTTCCAACCAATACAATTGGGAAACGGGCAATTTTACCGGTTTGAATCAAGGTTAAGGCTTCAAACATTTCATCTAAGGTTCCGAAACCACCAGGTAGCACGATAAACCCTTGCGAATATTTCATGAACATGACTTTGCGCACAAAGAAGTAATCAAACTCCAACAGCTTATCGCGATCAATAAATTTATTGTGGAACTGTTCAAAAGGAAGCTCAATATTTAAACCCACCGATTTACCTCCGGCTTCATAAGCGCCTTTGTTGGCAGCTTCCATAATACCTGGGCCACCACCAGAAATTACGCCATAGCCACGTTCAGTGAGTAAGCGAGCGCAATCTTCTGCCATTTTGTAGTAGGGGTTGGCCTCTTTGGTTCTTGCCGAACCGAATATGGACACGCAAGGACCAATTTTAGCTAATTTTTCGAATCCGTCAACGAATTCGGCCATAATCTTAAAGATCTGCCAAGAGTCGGTTACTTTAATTTCTTGCCAATCTTTGTTTTCAAAAGCACTTCTAATTTTATCGTCACTAGTCATAATCTATTTATTTCTCTTTTGATTAAAATCGAGTTTGTTTTGTTGCCGGTTTGCTGATCAAACACAGGCCGGCAAAGGTAAGTAATCCATTGATTACTATAAGCTCCGTATCAAAAATATAGCCGTTCAGTAAAGTTTTGGAATTCAAGTTCAGGAAATAGCAAATGGCCGGTGAAAGCAAGCAAATAAAAGGCACAAATTTATCCCTTAGATCCCGTTTTTTCATAAATAACCCAAAACTGTACAATCCTAAAAGCGGGCCATAGGTGTACGAAGCCACCGTGAAAATAGCACTTACTACTGCGGCGTTATTCACCACATTGAACAATACAATTACCAGGAACAAGGCAATCGAAAAACCAATATGAACCAGATGGCGGGTGCGTTCTGCTCCGGCTTTGTTCTTATTTTCAGCTTTATCCATCCCTAAAAAGTCCACACAAAAAGAAGTGGTTAAAGCGGTTAAAGCGGAGTCGGTGGTGGCAAAAGTTGCCGCTGTTAAGCCGAGCATGAATATAATTCCTGGTAGTAGACTTAAATGATTAAGCGCTATTTCCGGAAATAAGAAATCTGTACGGAGATTGCCAGCTGAGTCAGTTGGCATAGCGATACCGTTTTTAGCCGCGTAGATGTACAATAAAGCTCCTACACTCAAGAAGAAAATATTGATCACCACAAAAATACCGGTAAAGGTGAACATGTTCTTTTGTGCCTCGCCGATGTTTTTACAGCTTAGATTTTTCTGCATCAAATCCTGATCCAAACCCACCATGGCAAGCGTTACAAATATGCCGCCGAGTAATTGCTTGCCAATATGAAACTTGCTGCTAATAAAATCTTCCACGAAAAAAATCTTGGAATAGGCGCTGTTTTTAACCGTTTCGAATGCTTGAGGTATAAATAATTCTAAACTGTCGCAAACAAAATAAATAGTTAAGAAAACAGAAGAAACCAAAAAAACGGTTTGTAGTGTATCTGTAATGATAATCGTTTTTAGTCCACCTTTGAACGTGTAAGACCAAATCAAAACCAACGAAATCAATACCGTAAGCCAGAAAGGGATTTGATAAGCATCAAAAATGAAGCGCTGGAGTACAATAACAACTAAATATAGTCTAAATGCAGATCCAATAGTTCGGCTGATTAGGAAAATACCTGCAGCTGTCTTATAACTGTAAAAACCCAGTCGTTGTTCGATATAACCATAGATTGAGGTCAACTGCATTCGGTAATACAAGGGGAGTAGGATGGTGGCAATGAGAATAAAACCAATCGCATTGCCTAAAACAAATTGAAAGTATTGAAACTGATCTCCAGAAACTGCACCAACTTTACCAGGAACTGAGATGAAGGTTACCCCAGAAAGTGAAGTACCGATCATGCCAAAAGCCACTAAATACCATTTGGAGTTCCGGTTAGCGATAAAGAAGGAGTCGTTATCTGAAGCATTTTTCGAGGTGAAATACGAAATCGCGATTAATACTGCGAAATATCCGATAACAAAGCTGAGTAAAACGGCAGGTGCCATACATTTAATTGGTTAACCAGATAAATGTAATAAATTATTTAAATCCCACTAAAAATGTGGATAAAAGCTAAATTAGTATCGTGAATTTTTCTTCAAAGCTTCTCGAAAGCGCAGTAAATGAGTTTGCTAAATTGCCTGGTGTGGGTCAGCGTACAGCCTTGCGTTTGGTATTACACTTGCTTAATCAATCGGATGTTGAGGTGGCTCAGTTTACAGATTCTCTCAATCGATTGAAGCAGGAAATACGCTTTTGTGAAACCTGTCACAACATATCCGACCAGCCGATATGTGAAATTTGTTCCAGTCATAAACGAGATCGTGGCTTAATTTGTGTGGTAGAAGATACCCGTGATGTAATGGCTATTGAGAATACGGCTCAATTTCAAGGACTGTATCATGTACTGGGTGGATTGATTTCTCCTATGGATGGCATTGGTCCATCTGATTTAAGTATCGATGATTTAGTAGAACGGGTTCAAAAAGGAGAGGTGAGAGAGGTGGTTTTAGCCCTCAGTGCAACCATGGAAGGCGATACGACCATTTTCTTTTTGTATAAAAAACTGAAGGATTTACCGGTTCAGATTTCTACCATTGCCAGAGGAATAGCCTTTGGTGGAGAGCTGGAATACGTGGATGAAATCACACTCGGTCGCTCAATTGCCACCCGGGTGCCTTATGAAAGTTCAATTTAACGGTGTTTATGGATTTAAAGAATAAAACAGTCATCATAACCGGTGCATCTTCAGGAATTGGCAAAGCTTGTGCCGAGTCTTTTGCTAAACGAGGTGCTAACGTGGTTTTGGGCGCTCGCCAGTACGTTACCTTGTGCCAAATTACCGATGAGCTGGAGCGTAATTACGGTATTCGTGCCTTGGCAGTTGCCTGTGACGTATCGAAAGAGCAAGATTGCCAGCAATTGATTCAGCAGGCTACAACAGCTTTTGGCCGAATTGATGTACTGATTAATAATGCCGGTATTTCGATGAGAGCCTTGTTTAAGGATCTGGATTTGGTGGTAATCCGTAACCTGATGGATGTTAATTTTTGGGGTACAGTTTACTGCACAAAATATGCCCTTCCTGAATTGTTGAAGAATCAGGGTTCGGTGGTCGGCGTATCTTCCATTGCGGGTTACAAGGGTCTGCCTGGTCGAACGGGTTATTCCTCCTCTAAATTTGCCATGAACGGCTTTTTAGAGGCCTTAAGAGTTGAAAATTTAAAAACAGGTCTGCACGTAATGCTGGCCTCACCGGGTTTTACGGCTTCTAATATTCGCAAAGTTGCCTTGGTAAAGGATGGTTCTTCGCAAGGAGAAACCAGCATGGACGAAGATAAAATGATGAGCTCTGAAGAAGTAGCTGAAATCATAACTCAAGGTGTACTAGCGAGAAAACGGACCCTAATTATGACAGGACAAGGTAAACTGACCGTATTCCTGAGTAAATGGCTGCCAGGCTTATTGGATAAACTGGTCTATAATCATTTCACCAAAGAAAAAGATCCATTAATACGATGAAAATTAAATTATTCCTGCTGATGTTGTTTTACATTTCGAGCCTAAATTCTGTTTTAGCCTATTCAATTAAAGTAAAGAAAGACATTAGTTATCCAAGTAGCTCTAAAGTTGGCCGAAACCAACTGGACGTTTATTATCCCAAGGATATTTCTAAACCTAAAAATGTATTGGTTTTTATACATGGTGGGGCCTGGGATAGCGGTAAAAAAGATATGTATTGGTGGTTGGGCCGTAACATGGCGAACAAGGGGGTGGTAACGGTCATTATCAACTATCCACTTGCCCCGCAGGCCGGTTACGAAGAAATGGCCGAGAGCTGTGTGGAAGCCTTGAAATGGGTGAAAGATTCGATTGGGAATTATGGTGGTAATTCCGAACGGATTTTTGCCATGGGCCATTCTGCCGGTGGACATTTAGCTGCGTTGATTGATGCAGATCCGCGTTTTTTTGCTTCGAAACAACTAAATAATCCCTTGAAAGGTGTGATTTTAAACGATGGATTTGGATTGGATATGTTCGAATACTTGAGCATTGCTGATAAAACGGAGGGGCATAACCCAAGTTTCCTGAAAACCTTCACTGAGAATCCCGAAAACTGGAAAAAGGGTTCGCCATTAAGCTATTTTGACCAAGTTAAAAATCCGTATTACGTGTTGGTTGGCGGAGAAACCTACGAAGCCATTCGTATTCAGTCTAAACGTTTTTATGAACAAATGAATGCCGCAAAAAAGCCAATTAAATACGAAGTATTACCCAAGAAAAAACACGTTCCAATGATCAGTCAAATGGTTTTTGGAGCCAATCCGGTGTACCAATCCATCATTGATTTTATCAATACACACTAAATTCGCGTTGTTTTACTGCCTTAAATCTGAGCGTTCTTTCCCAGAGCGTTTAGAAATTGATAGCCTGCGAATGCGGCTGTAATGGAGGCAATAAGAATACAAAATTTGGCTTCGGTTTGATAAATCGGATCTTCAAAAGATAAAATGGACACAAAAATGGACATGGTAAAGCCAATACCGGCCAACATGCCTAGTCCTAAAATGTGCTTCCAATTACTATTGGATGGTAAGCTGCCGAAGCCTAGTTTTACCGAAATCCAGGAAAAAAGTAGAACTCCTATCGGTTTTCCAAGCACCAAGCCAATAATGATTCCCAAGCCCAACGAACTGGTGATACCGTGAAGCATTTCGTTTTCAAAATTGATGTTGGTGTTTGCAAGCGCAAACAAAGGCATAATGACAAAATTTACAGGTTTTAGCAGCAGGTGCTCCAGTTTTTCGAGTGGTGAAGTTTCTTTTACAGGATTAGTGGGGATACAAAAAGCTAAGAGTACGCCGGCTATGGTGGCATGAATACCTGAATGATGAACAAAGTACCAAAGTAATAGTCCGGGTATGAGGTAAGCTAATACGTTTTTTACCCCGAAATAATTCAAAAAGCTTAAAAAGACTACGATTCCGGCTGCATATGCAAGGTAATCTATATGCAAGTCGCTGGTGTAAAATACGGCAATAACTACAATTGCGCCTAAATCGTCGACAATGGCCAGCGCTGCTAAGAAGATTTTTAGCGAGGCCGGTACCCGTTTACTCAATTGTGAAATTATAGCTAAAGCAAAGGCAATATCTGTCGCCATCGGTATACCCCAGCCGTTCTGATTGGGCGTTCCAGAATTAAGTAATGCATAAATTGCAGCTGGTACCAACATGCCGCCTAGTGCTGCAAAAACCGGCATTGCAGCTTTTTTAAATGAAGATAATTCCCCTTCTACTAATTCTCTTTTGATTTCTAAACCAACCAATAGAAAGAACAGGGCCATAAGTCCGTCATTTATCCATTGTAAGTTGTTGTAGTACAGTTTAACGCTGGAGGATTGATAGCCCCATTGGTAGGTTAAAAAATCGGTAAAGTAGGAGTTCAGGCCAGAGTTTGCGATGATCAATGAAGAAATAACGCAAGCCAACAATGCCAAGCTGCTCGATTTCCCCGACTGAAAAAATTCCCGAAAGGGTTTCAAGTTGATGATTTTGGCCATTTCCTGCTAAGTTAGAAAAATCTGTGCTCATATCCTGTTAAGGCAGAAAAGCTATTATTAGGCTGATTTAATAACTATTAGTTATTTTAAAAACATTAATTGAAGCATAATTAAAATTCAATTTCTGCTGCTGTAATTTTAAATGTTTAAACACGCCAAGTCGCCAGTCGGATTGTTCAACTTAAACGAGTTTTCTGATGAAATGGTATTTCAAACACAGCCTATTCTTCAGTTTATCTTACCTCTGTCTTTGCCTAGCTTGTAGCAAAGATGAACACGTACCCGTGGATTCAACGGTACAGCAATTTGAATTCGGTATTGTTGGTCAGCTGTTTCCGGCTATTAAAAATCCAAACCATAAATCATTAGAAATTATACTTCCACAGAATTCGACCAAGACTAATTTATCTGCTTTTTGCCGGGTCACTCCAAAAACTCAGGTACTACTCAATAATGCTATTCTGATCGATAGTCAAACCGTTGTGGATTGCTCCATGCCCGTAAAATTGAGTTTAATTGCTGAAAATTCTATGCAACAAGAGTGGACTGTACATGTAAAAACCGAGTCGGAGGCTTATGGTTTAGGTACTATGGTAACTGCATCTAAAAGTTTAGACCGGAATTACGAGTTTTACCGAGAACAGAAGGGAAGCGGTTTGTATGCAGTTGAAAACTGCGGGCCTGCGGTTGCGGCAATGGCAATTCACTGGGCTGATTCTGGTATGAATAAAACGGTTTCTGATGCTCGTAAAGCCATTCTGCCACAGGGTGGCGATTGGTCTACTTCAGACCTGATCGATTATTTGGCTGCTGCAGGAATTCAAAGTACAATGGCCTATTTATCGAATGTTGAACAAAATGTAAAAAAATACATTGATCTAAATTATTTGCTGATTTTGTGTTTGGATATGCACCAAATCAAGTATAATGCTAATGCGATAGAAAAAACGAATAAGTTTTACCCAACTTTTCACAGCGGCTGGAGTCACTTCCTATTGGTAAAGGGTTATCGGATTGTGGATGGAAACTTTTATTTGGAAGTATACGATCCTAATTCCAACGGTAGGGTGCATGTGTTAAGCCATCAACCTAGGGGGAAAGACCGGTATTATTCTGCAGATCAAATTGAGCTTGCAACGGATGCCTGGTGGAAATACGCTATTGTTGTAGCCCCAAAAGGTGAAACGGTAAAATTTTAGCTAAAATTTAAAACTCTGCGTTTTTAGGCGTTCTTGGGAACGGAATTACGTCGCGGATATTGGTCATTCCGGTTACAAATAAAACTAAACGCTCAAAACCGAGTCCAAAGCCGGCATGCGGTGCTGATCCGAAACGGCGAGTATCCAAATACCATGACATTTCTTCGGCAGGAATGTGCATTTCGGTCATGCGTTGTTCAATTTTTTCTAAGCGTTCTTCACGTTGAGATCCACCAACAATTTCGCCAATGCCCGGGAACAGGATGTCCATGGCACGTACGGTTTTGCCGTCGTCGTTTTGGCGCATGTAGAATGCTTTAATTTCTTTCGGGTAATCGGTTAAGATGACTGGCTTTTTGAAGTGTTTTTCTACCAAATAACGTTCGTGTTCCGATTGCAAATCGGCTCCCCAGCTTTCAATCAGGTATTTGAACTGTTTTTTCTGGTTGGGTTTAGATTGCTTTAAGATATCGATAGCTTCGGTATACGTGATGCGTTCGAAATTGTTTTCCAAACAGAATTTAAGTTTCGAAATCAGATCGAGTTCAGATCGTTCGTTCTGAGGTTTTTGTTTTTCCTCTTCTTCTAGACGTGATTTTAGGAAATCGAGCTCATCGGCACAAGTTGTTAAGGCATAGTTAATCACATACTTCAACAGATCCTCAGCCAAATCCATGTTATCCTGTAAATCGTAAAAAGCCATTTCAGGCTCAATCATCCAGAATTCCGCCAAGTGACGGGTGGTGTTGGAATTTTCGGCACGGAAAGTAGGGCCGAAAGTATAAATATCGCCTAAAGCCAATGCTGCCAATTCGCCCTCCAGCTGACCAGAAACGGTAAGGTTAGTCGCCTTGCCAAAAAAATCCTCCTTGAAGTTAACAGATCCATCCTCGTTACGTGGGGTATTGTCGAAGTCCAAAGTGGTTACCTTGAACATTTCTCCAGCACCTTCCGCATCTGAAGCGGTAATGATTGGCGTATGCAAATAGGTAAAACCACGCTCGTTAAAGAATTGGTGTACGGCAAATGCCAAGGCATGACGCACTTTAAAAACGGCATTGAACGTATTGGTACGGAAACGCAAGTGCGCAATTTCACGTAAAAACTCTAGGCTGTGTTTTTTAGGTTGCAATGGAAATTTTTCTGCATCGCTATCGCCCAATATTTCGAGTTCTTTTACTTTAATTTCTACTTTTTGGCCTTTTCCTAAAGATTCTACTAAGGTTCCGGTTACGGAAATAGCTGCTCCGGTGGTTAATCTTTTCAATAAACCTTCATCAAAAGCATTGAAATCAACCACTGCTTGAATATTTTGAATAGAAGAACCGTCATTTATCGCGATAAACTGATTATTGCGGAAGGTTTTAACCCAACCCATTACAGTTACCTCTTTTTGGAATGTTGTTTCGTTTAACAGCGATTTGATTTTGGTTCTTTTCATGTGTTATTGTTATTCAGGGCGCTAAAATACGAAAAATTTGAGCATTGAGATAGGACGAGCAGAAGCACTAGGCGACTTCACGCATATCCACCGCCACTACTTTAGAAACTCCTTGTTCAACCATGGTTACACCATAAATAATGTCGGTACTGGCAATGGTGCGCTTGTTGTGTGATACAATAATGAATTGCGATTGGTAAGAGAATTTGCGAATGATGTTATTGAATTTATCGATGTTGGTATCATCCAAAGGTGCATCTACCTCATCGAAAATACAGAATGGCGCAGGTTTTAATAAGTAGAGTGAGAATAACAGGGCAGTAGCCGTTAAGGTTTTTTCACCACCCGATAATTGGTTGATGGATAAAGGGCGTTTACCTTTCGGTCGGGCCAAAATCTCGATATCCGATTCTAAGGGATTTTCAGGATCTGAGAGAACTAAATCGCAGCTATCTTCTTCATTAAACAAGGAACGGAATACTTCAATAAAATGTTCACGAACTTGGGTAAAGGCCTCCATGAACTTGGCCTTCGCGGTATCGTCAATTTCTTTGATGGTTTCCAAGAGCGATTCCTTGGCATCCATCAGGTCTTTTTTCTGTGCTTGAATGAAGTGGTAACGCTCATTCATTTCCTGATAAGCTTCCATGGCCATCGGATTGATAGCGCCAAAATCTTCAATCTGATGCTTCATGCGTTCAGTTTTATCGCGTAAATCGTCTTCGTTTTCTCCTTGCGGGATTTCAGCATCCAGCAAGTCGTTAATATCGATGTTGAATTCAACCGCCAAACGCTCTTTTAGTGCATTCAGTTCTAATTTCAGATTGGTTTTCTTATCCTTGATCTCGTTCGCTAAATATTCGGCCTGTTCTTTGGTACGCCTTTTTTCGCTAATGGTGTTTTCTGTTTCGGTAATGATACCTTTAGAAGCATAATATTCCTGCTCCAAGTCGTGCAATCCTTTTTCCAGACTTTCTTTTTGTTCATACATGGCAATCAGGTCGCCATCAGAATGGTCTACATGTTGCAGGGTTTCTTTCATGCCCGCTTGGGTTTTATCCAATTCGACTGAGTTGGCCTCAATGCGACTGCTTAAGCTGGCGTGTTGACTGTTACGGTATTCCAGATCTTTTTCGAGTCCCGAAACTTTGTTTTGTTGCTGGTGAAAACGGATGTTTTCTTGGTTGTAAGCCGTAGATAGGTTGTTCACTTCATCGGCTAATACCTGGTAATCTTGTTGCTTTTGAGCCAGAGCATCTTGTTTGATCTCTTTCTCCGCTTTCATTTCAGCCAATCGAGGTTCAGTTTTTTCAATTTCGTTAGCAATGCTTTCCAATTTGGCTTCAATATCCTGCTTGCGGTTGCGGCTGTTTTCAATAAAGGTCAAATATTGTTCCTGTTTGGTCTTTACCGAAATGTATTCGTTGTTAAGGCTGTTCAGTGCCAGCTCCTGTTGTTGTAGTTGTGTTTTTTGTGAGGAAGCTTTCAGTGCTTCCAATTTCTGGCTTTCTTGTGCTATTGCGGTAGCCAGTTTGCTCAAATCTGTTTCAAGTTTTTTTATTTCTTTAGCAAGATTTTCTAGGTTTTTTGCCCTACCAATACGTTTTCCTTCAAATAATCCCACCGAGCCACCGGCCATCCCCAAACGGTTTTTGCTGTATTTGCCGCTGCTGCTCAAAATCACTTCATCCCCAGTCGGAAGGGCAGAGATCAGTTCTTCTTCTTCGCCATATTTGATTAAATAAACCCCGTGCAATAGCATTTCGCAAAGTGGAAGGTACTGTTTGTCTACCTCAATAATTTCTAAGGCGGCTATTAGATTGCTGTTTTTGGCTTCCGATTTCGGTTTAGCTGGTTTTACCGCATCTAAAATGAAAAAGTTAGCACGACCTTGTGCCGAATCGCTGAGTAATTGAATTGCTTTTACCGCTTCGGCTTGTGTTTGTACCACGTAATGGTTCATTACCGGTTCCAGATAGTTCTCTATCGCAATACGGTATTCTTCTTTACAGAACAGAATGTCTGAAAATAGGGGAGCTTGTTTTGTCCAATCGGCGTTCTTTTTTAAGAAACGAATAGATTCTGGAAAACCTTCCAGACTGTCAACCATGGATTTGGTGAGGTTGTATTCGTTTTGTTTGGCATCTAGCTTTCGGCTTTCGCTATTTTGATCTTGCTTGTGTTTTTCTAGGTTTTCTTGCGTTTGCTGAATTTGCTCTTGCAACTCATTTTCCAGTTTCTTGGCCAGCTCAAATTCCTGATTTTGGGTTTGCAAGCGCTGTTCCAATTCGGCTAAAACTTTATTAAATTCATTCAGTTCAGCTTCTTTGCTTTCTGCATCACTAACATTTCGGGTGCTTTCCTGTTGTAAAGCATCTCGCTGTATATGTAAAATAGCCAAGTCTTTTTCCAGCTGATGCAATTCGTTCTGAAAGGTTTGATTGGCTTTAGTTAACTGATCAAGTTCAGTTTTGGCTTCTTGCTGTTTTAGTCGCTGAGCGTCGAGGTTGGCTTTTTGTTTCTCTAATCCAGTTTGCAATGTTTTGAACAGGTCATTTTCTTGAGCAAGTTCTTCTTGCAAGCGTTTTTGGTTATAAATAACGTGATTGAACTGGTTTTTGTCCGTTTCTAATTCCTGTTTAAGGCGAGTTTCTTTCTCCTCTAAAAAACGCAATTGCTCGTTTTTTAGTTTTTTCTCACTCTCGTAAGCCCTAATCTTAGCCACAAATTCATTAGTGGCTTTTTGTTGCGTGGCTAGATTTTTTTCTTTACTTAAACTATCCAGCTTTTGCTGTTGAAGTGCAGCCTCCAAGGTATCAATGGAAGCACTAATACCCAAGCGTTCTTCGACTTGTTGCTGCTCTTGTTTTTCTAAAGTTTCAAGCGCATCGCGGAAGCTAATGATACGAAAGGAAGCCAGCATGACACTCAAGGCCTTGTATTGCTCTTTGAGTTTATAGTAACGTTCTGCTTTTTTAGCTTGATTTTCGAGTGTTTTTAGGTTTTTGTCGATCTCAAACAAAATATCTTCTACACGACTCAGGTCGGCTTCGGTATCTTTTAGTTTAGAGAAGGTTTGCTTTTTGCGGAGTTTGTATTTCGAAATACCCGATGCTTCTTCAAACAAAGCCCGGCGTGAATTTTCTTTATTGGCGATGATCTCATCGATCATTTTTAACTCGATGATAGAGTAGGAGTCGGAGCCAATACCGGTATCCAGAAACAGATCCGTAATATCTTTTAATCGGCATTGTACATCGTTTAAGCGGTATTCGCTCTCCCCGGTACGGTACAATTTACGAGTCAGCGTAACCTGCGAATACTCGGTTGGCAGAATGTTTTTGGTGTTATCGAAGGTTAAAGAAACCTCTGCCAGGTTTGAAGGTTTACGTGTTTTGGTTCCGTTAAAAATGATGTTCTCCATCTTTTCAGAACGGAGCATGCGGGTACTTTGCTCACCTAATACCCAACGAATGGCATCCACCACGTTTGATTTTCCGCAACCATTTGGCCCCACAATGGCGGTTACGCCCTCATTAAAGTTGATGGTGATCTTATCGCCGAAGCTTTTAAAGCCTTTTATTTCTAATCGGGTGAGCTGCATTTAATAAATACCAAAGCCTACTAAAGTAAGATTTAGTAGGCTTTTTTCCAATATGTTGTTGTTCTATAATTCGCTGAGTTTATACGTTTCGCTTACGCGAATGCCTTTTTCTGTTTGCTGAAGGGTGCAGCATTCATTTTGTGCATCGTGCTCAAAGTAAAGTACATAGTCATTAGTTACGGCTTCCTCTAAAAATGCTTTCTTTTCTTTTAGTGTTTGTAAGGGAAACATGTCGTAAGCCATCACGTAGGGCAATGGAATGTGGGCCGTTGATGGTAATAAGTCGGCCATGTAAACAATCGTTCTGCCTTTGTACTCAATTTGAGGGAGCATCATAGCGTCGGTATGGCCGTAAGCAAAACGTACTTTCATATGTTCTGAAAAATCGACCCCATCTTCTGTAGCTACAAATTTTAGTTGCCCGCTTTCTTGAATAGGTAGGATGTTTTCTTTCAAAAAAGATGCCTTTTCTCTGTCGTTCGGATGAACCGCCCATTCCCAATGTTTATCGTTGCTCCAGTAGGTGGCACTTTCAAAAGCGGGTTTCAGTTTTTCGCCTTCGCGAATGATAGAGCCTCCACAATGGTCGAAATGTAAATGTGTTAAAAATACATCGGTGATGTCTTTTCGGGCAAAGCCGAGCTTGGCTAACGATTTATCCAAGGAATCATCGCCATGTAAATGGTAATGCCCCATGAATTTTGCGTCTTGTTTATCGCCAATGCCATTGTCAATCAGAATTAATCGGTTGCCGTCTTCAATTAGCAGGCAACGCATGGCCCAGGTGCATAAGTTGTTTACATCAGGCTGGACTAATTTTTGCCAAATGGTTTTAGGCACTACACCAAACATGGCGCCGCCGTCGAGCTTAAAAAAACCGGTATCTATAGTGTGTAATTTCATAGGGTTAATAATAGTAGCTAAATATAAGATGTAATTTATCCTTTACGAAAACTGAACTGGGCGAATTTTCTGAAAAATAGATTTAAATTAGATTAACCAAATGAATCTCAGATGAAAAAAATTTTATGCCTAATTGCCCTTTTTGGCTTTTCTGCGGGTGTTTTTGCTCAGAAAAGCAGTAAATCATACCTTGGGTCTAGTTCGAAGTATGCTTACGATAGTGTGCTTTACAGTAATTTAAAATACCGCTTGATCGGTCCATTCAGAGGAGGGAGGAGTGCTGCAGTAGTTGGTGATCCGAATCAGAAAAATGTGTTTTACATGGGCGCTACAGGCGGTGGTGTTTGGAAAACTTCGGACGGTGGCAGCAATTGGAAGAACATTTCGGATAAGTATTTTGGCAGTACTATTGGTGCCCTTGCCTTAGCTCCATCCGATCCATCCATTATGTATGTTGGGCAAGGGGAAAATACCATGCGTGGTAATGTTAGCGAGGGTTTGGATGGCATGTGGAAGAGTGATGATGGAGGTAGAACCTGGAAAAATATTGGATTGAAAGATACCCGTCATATTGTGCGAATAGTCATTCATCCGAAAAACCCGGATATTGTTTGGGTAGCTGCAACCGGACATTTGTTTGGCCCAAATGAAGAGCGAGGAGTTTATAAAACTGTAGATGGAGGTAAAACCTGGAAACGGGTATTGTTCTCGAACAATTTAGCTGGAGCGGTTGATCTGGTGATGGAGCCTGGAAATCCGAAGGTGCTTTACGCAACTACCTGGCGTGTGATTAGAACACCTCACAGTATGGAAAGTGGTGGTGAGGGTAGTGGCCTTTGGAAAAGTACCGATGGTGGAGAAACTTGGAGAAATATTTCTCGAAATAAAGGTTTGCCTAAAGATACCTTAGGTATTTTGGGTGTTGCGATAAGCCCATCCAATCCAGATCGGGTGTATAGTATTATTGAATCAAAAACCGGCGGTTTATTCCGTTCGGATGATGCCGGCGAGACTTGGATTAAGATGAATAGCGATAATGAAATTCGTCAGCGGGCTTGGTATTATAGCAAGGTTTTTGTAGATCCAAAAAACGACAATCAGGTTTACGTGTTAAATGTAAGTTTCTTGCGTTCGAGAGATGGCGGAAGAAGTTTCCAACCAATTCGTACGCCACATAGCGATCACCATGATTTATGGATTGACCCTAATGATCCGAACCGAATGATCGTGGCTGATGATGGTGGAGCTCAAGTTAGCTTTGACGGTGGCGCCAATTGGAGCGATTACAATACACAACCCACGGCCCAGATTTATCGTGTAAGTACCGATAATCATTTCCCATATCGCATTTTAGGTGCCCAACAGGATAATTCGACCATTCGAATTATGTCTAGAACTTACGGCGGTGCAATTACTAATGAAGATTGGGAATCGACTGCAGGAGCTGAATCTGGCTATGTGGTGGCCGATCCGCTAAATTCTGATATTGTATATGGTGGTAATTATGGAGGTTATTTGTCTCGTTTAGATCACCGCACTGGCGAAAACAGAGCAGTTTCGGTTTGGCCGGATAATCCGATGGGTTCAGGTGCTGATGTGTTGAAGTACCGTTTCCAATGGAATTTCCCTATTTTCTTTTCACCAAATAATCCTAAGCGCTTATATGCGGCCGGAAATGTGTTGTTTAAAACCGAAAACGAAGGTCAGTTATGGGAAGCCATTAGTCCGGATTTGACCCGAAACGATAAGAGTAAGCAGGGTCCGAGCGGAGGTCCGATCACGAAAGATAATACCAGCGTGGAATATTACAGCACGATTTTCACCGCAACCGAGTCAGCTCAGGAGCCCGATTTGTTATGGTCAGGAAGTGATGATGGTTTGCTGTTTGTAAGTAAAGATGGTGGTAAGAACTGGCAAAATGTAACTCCAAAAGGAATGCCCGAGTGGATGATGTTCAACAGTATTGATGTTGATCCGTTTAGAAAAGGTGGTGCATATGTGGTTGGTACTCGTTATAAATCTGATGATTTTAGACCATACATTTATAAAACTGAGGATTATGGTAAATCTTGGAAATTAATAACCAATGGTATTCCTTTCAATCATTTTGCAAGAGTAGTTCGTGCCGATCAAAAACGTGCGGGCTTATTGTATGCAGGAACCGAGTATGGGATGTATATTTCTTACGATGACGGTGCAAATTGGAAGCCTTTCCAACTGAATTTGCCAGAAGTGCCGATTACCGATTTAACGATCAAGGAAAACGATTTGATTGTGGCTACACAAGGTCGTGCTTTCTGGGTATTGGATGATTTGTCTACTATCCAGCAATTGGCTGCTGGTATTGCTGCAAAAAACTTGCACGTATTTACTCCAAGCGAAAGTTACAGACGTGCCGGATTTGTAAATCCAAATGCCAAGAATGTAGGTCAAAATCCGCCGAATGGCGCTATTATTAATTATTATCTCAAGCAGGCTAGCGATAGTACAAAAGTTTCTATTTCGTTGTATGACAGCAAAAACAAATGGGTAAGAACCTACAGTACTCAGGGTAAAGATGTTGAGAAGATTGAAGTAAAATCTGGAATGAATCAGTTTGTTTGGAATCTGGATTATCCGGCTGCTGAACGTGCTGATGGTATGATTTTATGGAATGGAGCGGTTGGGAGTCCGAAAGCAATTCCTGGTAAATACCGTGCTTTAATTGTTTCAGGTAAGGATACCGCATCTGTAGAATTTACGGTTAAGCCTGATCCAAATTATAGTATGACTGCCAAAGATTACGAAGATCAGCTGAACTTCCTGATCCAGGTTAGAGATAAGTTTACTGAAACTCAGAAGGCGATTCAACAGATCCGAAAAATTCGCACTCAAATCAACGATTTAGTGTTGAGCCGTGGTAAAGAAACTCCAAAAGAGGTAAAAGATAAAGCGGATATGATGGTTAAAAAACTGACCACCATTGAGGAAACGTTGTACCAAACGAAGGCAAAAAGTGGTCAGGATGTGCTTAATTTCCCAATCCGATTAAACGATAAACTCTCGGGTGTATATGATGTAGCAGCTTCGGGTTATGCTGCACCAAGTAAGCAAGTGAAAGAAGTTTATGCTGAGCTTGCAGCACAAATTGATGCACAATTGAATCAGTTCAAGCAGATTAAAGATCAAGAAGTAAAAGCCTTAAACGAGTTGATTACGCAAAAAGCGGTACCGCTCATTAGGGTAAACTAGAATTGTAAACAAAAAAGGCTCCTCAATTGAGGAGCCTTTTTTCATATTTGAGGTATATTACAAGTGAATTACTTCACCGTAAGCATCTGCGGCAGCTTCCATAATCGCCTCACTCATGGTAGGGTGAGGGTGAACTGCTTTTACAATATCCATACCCGTGGTTTCCAATTTGCGGGCAACAACTACTTCGGCAATCATTTCAGTTACATTGGCACCGATTAGGTGAGCCCCCAAGAACTCACCGTATTTAGCGTCGAAAATTACTTTCACGAAACCATCTTTAGCGCCAGCAGCACTTGCTTTACCTGATGCAGAGAATGGGAATTTTCCTACTTTGATTTCGTATCCTGCTTCTTTAGCGGCTTTTTCAGTATAACCTACCGAAGCAATTTCTGGAGAGCAGTACGTACATCCAGGAATGTTGTTGTAATTTAATGGTTCAGGATGATGTCCGGCAATTTTTTCAACGCAGATAATGCCTTCAGCAGAAGCCACGTGAGCCAAGGCCTGACCTTTCACAATATCACCAATGGCATATACACCAGGGATATTGGTTTGGTAAAAATCATCTACTAAAACACGGCCCTTATCGGTTTTTACACCTACTTCTTCTAAGCCAATGTTTTCAATATTTGGTGTTACGCCTACTGCAGATAAAACGATATCGCATTCGAGCGTTTCTACGCCGGTAGCAGTTTTAACTTGAACTTTACAGCCCTTACCTGAAGTGTCTACCGATTCAACATTAGCGCCGGTCATGATGGTTATACCAGCTTTTTTGAAACTTCTCAATAGTTGTTTAGAAATTTCCTCGTCTTCTACCGGAACAATGTTATCCAAGTATTCTACAATGGTAACTTGTGTGCCAATTGAATTGTAGAAATAAGCAAACTCAACACCAATAGCTCCAGATCCCACTACAACCAATGATTTGGGTTGTTCAGGCAAAACCATCGCTTGGCGGTAGCCAATTACTTTTTTGCCATCTTGTTTCAGATTAGGAAGTTCTCTAGAACGACCTCCAGTGGCTAGAATCGTATGCTTTGCAGTTAATTCTTGGTTAGAACCATCGGCTCCTAAAACCTGAACTTTTCCGCCAGTTTTAATCTTCGCGGTACCCATGATGACATCGATTTTATTCTTTTTCATCAGGAATTGTATCCCTTTGCTCATGCCCTCTGCCACATCACGGCTACGTTTAACCACAGTTTTGAAATCAACTTCAGCTTGGTTAACTTTTAAACCGTACTCTTCAGCATGATTGATGTATTCAAAAACCTGAGCACTTTTCAACAAAGCCTTAGTCGGAATACAGCCCCAATTCAAGCAAATTCCACCTAATGATTCTTTCTCAATAATTGCAGTTTTTAAACCTAATTGAGCAGCACGGATAGCTGCAACATACCCTCCTGGGCCACTTCCAATAACTATTAGATCGTAATTCATGTTTATGCTAATCTGAAAAATTTGATCGTCAAAACTAAGCAATTGCATTGGCACCATGAAATTGGAATCATCTCTTTAGCAGTTAAAAAGGCTTTAATTTTGAGTTTTGACAGTTTTTAACTGTATAAAACCGCTAAAATGTTGAAAACTATGCTCAATCTGTTTGCAATAATTTACAAATAGTTAATGTTTGCACAGCCAAACTTTGCCGGAAGCTGATTATATTTGCGGTGTATAATTAAAAATACATCAATTAAACCATTTATTAACACCAAATTATGATGAAAAAATTACTTTACTCATTGGTGCTTGTGTTTACGAGTGTAAGCTTGTTTGCTCAGGTTACCACAAGTAGTTTATCGGGTACGGTCAAAGATGCCAATGAAACTTTGATCGGTGCTTCCGTTAAAGCTATTCACACGCCAACCGGTACGGTTTATGGTGGCTCTACCAATGCAAACGGTAGATTTACTCTATCTAACCTACGTGTTGGTGGACCTTACACTATTGAAGTTAGCTACCTAGGTTACCGTAGCTTCAAAGTAACTGATGTTTACCTGAAATTGGGTGAAACACTTACTTTGAATCCGGTATTGGAAGCTGGCGGTCAACAACTACAAGAAATTGTGGTAGTAGGTACTAAGGATAATGTATTTAACAGCAAGCGTACTGGTGCTGCAACAAGCATTAGTAAAGATCAGTTGGAAAAACTACCTACCTTAAACCGTTCATTGCAAGATTTTACCCGTTTAACTCCACAAGCTACAGGAACCAATTCATTTGGTGGAAACAACAACCGTTTCAATAGCATTACTGTGGATGGTGCGGTAAACAATGACGTTTTTGGTTTAGCTTCATCTGGTACTCCGGGTGGTCAGGCAAACACGCAGCCTATCTCTCTAGATGCGATTCAAGAGATTCAGGTAGTGTTGGCACCATACGATGTTTCATTAGGTAACTTTACAGGTGGTGGTATCAATGCGGTTACTCGTTCTGGTACAAACCAATTTGAGGGTTCTGCTTATTTCTTTGGTCGTAACGAAAGCACTTTAGGTCCTAACGTACTTACCAACTTGAAAACACCGGGTTATACCAATAACCAGTATGGTTTCCGTGTAGGTGGTCCAATCATTAAAGATAAATTGTTCTTCTTCGTTAACGCTGAATCGCAACGCATTAAATCTCCTTTAATCAACAATGCTGGTGAAGCAGGTTCTGCCATTTCTTCAGCTACTGCTAAACAAATTGCTGATTATGCATTAGCTACTTGGGGATATGATGTAGGTTCTTACGGAGTACAGGATGCTCGTACAGAAAACGATAAAGTATTTGCAAAATTAGATTGGAACATCAATGCTAAAAACCAATTGACATTGCGTTACAACTACATCGAAGCATTTGATGACAACATTTCAAGAAGTGCTACTTTGTTCCGTTTCGGAAATAATGCTTATAAATTTAACAACAAACAAAACGTAGGTGTTTTAGAATTGCGTTCTAAAATCAGCGATAGAGCTTCAAACAACTTAATTTTAGGCTACACCAGCGTTAGAGACTTCCGTACAACAGCGGGTCAATTGTTCCCATTCATTGAGATTAGAGCAATTGACGGATTTGCTTCAAACACCGCACAAATTGGTTCTGAAAGAAGTTCAGTTGCCAACCAGTTAGATCAAGATGTAATTGAACTTACAGATAACTTCAAATTGAGTTTAGGTAAGCACAACTTGACTTTAGGAACGCATAATGAGTTCTTCAAATTCCGCAACTTGTTTATGAACAACTACAATGGTCGTTGGACGTATAACAACATGGCCGATTTCTTGGCTGGAAAGCCAAATCAAATCCAAGCCACGTATTCTGCTATTCCAGGTGTTGATAGACCAGAAGCTAAATTTACTGCTGCTCAGTTAGGTTTTTATGTTCAGGATGAATTCGAAGCTGCCAAAGGTTTAAAGTTAACTGCTGGTTTACGAATGGATTTGCCGGTATTTGGCGACAAGCCTTTGCGTAACAACTTAGTGGTTACCAATTTTGTTGGCATGGCAACAGACCGTACGCCTTCTCAAAAACCACTTTGGGCACCACGTTTAGGATTTAACTACGATGTTAAAGGTGACCGTTCTATCCAAATTAGAGGTGGTTCTGGTATTTTCAGTGGACGTGTACCGTTTGTATGGTTGTCTAACCAATACTCAAACAGTGGTATGTTATTTAATGATATCAACAGAACTACATCTGTTGCATCACCGCTAACTTTTGTATCAGATCCAAACAACCAAAAGGCTGCTTTAATATCTCCAGTTGCTACTAAACAAATTAACTTAGTTACGCAAGATTTCAAAGTACCTCAAGTCTTCAGAAACAACTTGGCTGTTGATTTGAAACTTCCTTTTGGTATCACAGGTACTTTAGAAGGTATTTACTCTAAAACCTTGAATAACGTTGTTTATTCTGATATCAACTTATTGCCTTCTACTGCTAGCATTAACGCTGCTTTAACCAACGGTAACGATACTCGTGCTGCTTACGGTGCAAAAGCTAACTCTACCAATTTTACTAACGTGTTATTGTTAAGCAACACGAATAAAGGTTATACCTACAGTATTACTGGTCAGTTGCAAAAAGCATTTGATTTTGGTTTATCAGCAATGGTTGCTTATACCAGAAACAGAGCAACTTCTGTTAACGATGGTACCAGCAGTGTAGCATTCTCTAACTGGGAATTCGTACAAACTGTTAACTCACCAAACTCACCTGCTTTAGCTACGTCTAATTTCCAGACTAAAAATCGTGTAATTGGATCATTAGATTATAAAATTAGCTACGGTAAGGGTAAAAACTTCTCAACCGGTTTCTCATTATTCTACATCGGTCGTTCAGGTCTTCCGTTCACCTATTTGTATAATGGTGACTTGAATGGTGATGGAGCAAGATCTAATGACTTATTGTATGTTCCTCGTTTCCAAAGCGAGATGAAGTTTGTTGCATTGTCAGCTTCAGGAAATTTACCTGCAATGACTGCTGATCAGCAGTGGGCTGCTTTCAATGCCTTCATTGAAAGTGATCCTTACTTGAGTACTAAGAGAGGTCAATATACTGAGCGTAACGGTGCTGAAACTCCTTGGGAAAATCAGTTCGATGTACGTATTACTCAGGATATAGGAGGTCTAGTTAAAGGCACTAAAAACCGTCTTCAACTTACTTTTGATATCATCAACGTAGGTAACTTGTTAAACAAAGAATGGGGTCGTCAGTATACTGTGAGCAACCAGGCAAATACCTTAGTAACTTATACAACCAGTTCAGGTGGTGGTTTCCAATTTAGACCTCCAGCTAACGGTTTAGGTTATGGAGTATCTGGTTTTGGTTCAGCTTGGTCAGGTCAATTCGGAGTAAGATACTTGTTCAACTAATACAGAGTAATCTACTCAATAAAAAAGCCCTTCGAAATTTCGAAGGGCTTTTTTATTGCTGTGATTTTTTAGATGAGTTGTTTAATGGTAAGTAAACTCTCCAAACTCAGAACGAATGGTCACTTGCTTCTGATTGGCATTTTCAACACGGCCAATTATTTGCGCATCAATACCAAACGATTCTGAAATAGCAATCAAATTACCTGCAATAGTTTCAGGCACATACAACTCCATACGATGTCCCATATTGAATACCTTATACATTTCCTGCCAATCGGTAGTGGATTGCTCCTGTATCAATTTAAACAATGGCGGCACCGGGAATAAATTATCCTTGATGATGTGCAAGTTGTCTATAAAGTGCAAGACCTTGGTTTGAGCGCCGCCGCTGCAATGTACCATCCCGTGAATTTCAGAGCGGTATTGATCGAGTATTTTTTTAATCACAGGGGCATAGGTTCGGGTAGGCGAGAGCACTAATTTCCCTGAGCTAACCGTATTTCCTCCAGAGATTTCTATTAAATCAGTCAGTCTTTTGTTTCCTGCAAAAATGAGTTCATATGGGACTGCCGGGTCGTAACTTTCCGGATATTTCTCAGCCACATATTTATGAAACACATCGTGGCGTGCGGAAGTTAAACCATTTGAGCCCATGCCACCATTATACTCCTTCTCATACGAAGCTTGACCATAAGAAGCAAGACCAACAATAACATCCCCGGCCTGAATGCGATCATTCGATATCACCTCAGAGCGTTTCATTCGGCAGGTTACGGTCGAATCAACAATAATCGTTCGCACCAAATCGCCCACGTCAGCGGTTTCGCCTCCAGTAGAATAGATACCAATACCCAGGGCTCTGAGCGCAGCTAGTATTTCCTCTGTTCCATTAATGATTTCGGCAATTACTTCGCCCGGTATTAGGTTTTTGTTCCGACCAATGGTAGAAGATAAAAGAATGTTATCGGTCGCACCAACACAAAGCAAATCATCCAGATTCATAATAATGGCATCTTGGGCAATGCCATTCCAAACCGACAAATCACCCGTTTCTCTCCAATACACATAAGCCAAAGATGACTTTGTGCCTGCACCATCCGCATGCATAATATTGCACCAATCGGCATCGCCACCTAAAATATCAGGGATAATCTTGCAGAAGGCTTTTGGATAAAGACCCTTATCTATGTTTTTGATCGCCGCATGAACGTCTTCCTTGCCGGCCGAAACGCCGCGTTGCTGATATTTTTGGTCGGACATGCTGTAAAGTTAGGAATTAGGCAAAAGAATCCAATAAAAAACCCCGCTCGGGCGGGGTTTTTGTTTTCTATTTAATAAACAACAATTCTCTAAACTTAGGAAGTGGCCACTGACCGTCATCAACCAATTGCTCCAGCTTATCTACGTGATAACGAATCGGTTCGAAATAGGTCTTAACTTTTTCGTCGTAAGCAATTGATCGTGCTCTGAGATCCTCAATCGCATTGGCTTTCTTGCGTTCTTCTACCATTTTGTCAACATTCGATTTGATAAAGTTGACATGCGTAGAGATCTTTTTGATGAGTTCCAGTTGAGCTTGGAAATGATCTTTATCTAAGCCAATACCCATCAAACCCTGAACATTCTGAATCAGTTTGCTTTGGTATTCAATAGCAGACGGAATAATGGTACTGTTCACCAATTCGCCGATCACACGGGCTTCAATCTGTAATTTTTTATAAAAGCTTTCAAGTAAGATTTCGTGGCGGGCATGTGCTTCACGGTCGTTGAAAACATTCAATTTGGTAAACAAATCCGTAGTTTTTTCACTCACATACGCATCTAAAGCTTTCGGTGTGGTTTTAATGTTAGATAAACCGCGTTTTTCAGCTTCTTTCTCCCATTCTTCACTGTAACCATTGCCCTCAAAGCGAATCGCATTTGATTCTTTGATGTATTTTTTGATGATGGTTAATAAAGCGATGTCTTTTTTCTCCCCTTTCTTGATCAATTTATCTACTTCTGCTTTGAACTTCACCAATTGATCGGCAACAATAGTGTTTAAAACGGTCATTGGTGCAGAAGAGTTAGCAGAAGAACCCACCGCACGGAACTCGAACTTGTTGCCGGTAAAGGCAAAAGGCGAAGTACGGTTACGATCGGTATTATCGAGTAGAATTTGAGGAATTTTAGGAATACCCAGCCACAAAGCATTGTCATCTTTTATTTTTTTGCTGATGCGTGAGCTTTCTAATTCATCCAATACATCATTCAATTGACTACCCAAGAAGATTGAAATGATGGCCGGAGGAGCTTCGTTTGCGCCTAAACGGTGATCGTTGTTTACCGAAGCAATAGACGCTCTCAATAAATCGGCATGCTCGTAAACTGCTTTGATGGTGTTCACAAAGAAGGCCAGGAACATCAAGTTGTTTTTAGGTGTTTTGCCTGGTGACAACAGGTTTTTACCGGTATTGGTAATTAAACTCCAGTTATTGTGCTTACCCGATCCGTTTACGCCGGCATACGGTTTTTCGTGTAATAAAACCTTGAAATTATGTCTCTTAGCCACTTTGTCCATCACATCCATCAATAGCTGGTTATGATCAATGGCCAAGTTGATTTCTTCGTAAATTGGTGCACACTCAAATTGCGATGGAGCTACCTCATTGTGACGAGTCTTTAAAGGAATACCCAGTTTTAAACACTCGGTTTCAAAATCGAGCATGTACGCATATACACGCTCCGGAATGGTTCCGAAATAATGGTCTTCCAATTGCTGCCCTTTGGCAGACATGTGACCGAACAAGGTGCGTCCAGTTAACAATAAATCAGGACGGGCATTGTACAAGGCTAAATCCACCAGAAAATACTCCTGTTCGATACCTAGAGAAGCATTTACTTTGGTTATCGATTTATCAAAATAATGGCAAACATCAACAGCGGCTTTGTCCATTGCTGATAATGCCTTTAATAAAGGTGCTTTATAATCGAGCGCTTCACCAGTGTACGACACAAATACGGTTGGAATGCACAAGGTTTTTCCGCTGCCGCTTTCTATAATAAAAGCTGGAGAGGAAGGATCCCAAGCGGTATATCCACGAGCTTCAAAGGTATTTCGGATACCACCGTTCGGGAAACTGGATGCATCGGGTTCTTGTTGCACCAAAGCATCGCCAGAAAACTTCTCAATAGCCGATCCATCGCTGGTTGGCTCGAAGAAAGAATCATGTTTCTCAGCAGTGCTGCCAGTTAATGGCTGGAACCAATGGGTATAATGTGTGGCTCCTTTGCTCATGGCCCAGGCTTTCATGGCTGAAGCAATCTGTTCAGACACTTCTCTATTTACCGTTTCACCCAATTCTATCGAATTGATGATACTTTGGTAGGCTTCTTTCGATAAAAATTCCTTCATTTTCTTTTTATCGAACACATTTGAGCCGAAAAAATCCGAAATTTTGCTCGAAGGAGTCTTAACTTCCGGAATTGTACGTGTTAGAACAGCATTTAATGCCTGAAATCTGAGATTTGACATGATTTTTTTCTTTTTTAAGATTTTTAATGCTCAAAAATAAGCATAATTGTTAAAAATGAGGATTAAAAAGTTGATAAATTCTGATTTTGTTGATAAAAATTGATCAATTTTTGAATTTTATTAGAAAATAGACTAAGAATTTTTGAAATTTTTTAAATGTGGATATCCATGTGTAAAAATAAGGCTCAAGAATTTCCCTGCTTTCTTCTGCAATTCATTCGCTTTTCCTACTTTTGATTAAGCATTCTAAAATCCCTCAAAAATTGGAAACAAATCAGCCAGCCAGCCTCGAAACCGCTAAAGAATTAGGCCTTTTGCCTGAAGAATTTGATAAAATCAAAGAAATTTTAGGAAGAACACCCAATTTTACCGAGTTATCTATTTTTTCGGTGATGTGGAGTGAGCATTGCTCCTACAAAAATTCCATCGTTTGGCTTAAAACTTTGCCCAAAGAGGGACCGAGAATGCTGGCCAAAGCCGGAGAGGAAAATGCAGGTTTAGTAGATCTGGGAGATGGAATTGCTTGTTGTTTCAAAATAGAATCACACAATCACCCCTCAGCCTTAGAGCCTTATCAGGGTGCAGCAACAGGTGTAGGCGGCATTAATCGCGATATTTTTACCATGGGAGCACGTCCCATTGCTCAGTTGAATTCGCTTCGTTTCGGCGATATTCATCAGGCACGAAACCAATGGTTATTAAAAGGTGTAGTTAAAGGTATTGGCGATTACGGCAATGCATTTGGTATTCCAACGGTTGGCGGCGAATTGTTTTTCGACGAATGTTACAATGTAAATCCGCTGGTCAATGCCATGTCTGCCGGAATTGTAAACGTAGGTGAAACCGTTTCAGCTACTTCGTACGGCGTAGGTAACCCGGTTTATATCGTAGGTTCTGCCACAGGTAAAGATGGAATTCATGGGGCGGCCTTTGCTTCTAAAGATATTACCGAAGATTCGGTGAACGATCTGCCGGCAGTACAGGTAGGCGATCCTTTCCAAGAAAAATTGTTATTAGAAGCTACGCTCGAAGTCATTAAAACCGGTGCCGTAGTGGGAATGCAAGATATGGGCGCAGCTGGAATCATCTGCTCCAATTCAGAAATGTCGGCCAAAGGCGAACACGGCATGCGTATCGATTTGGATAAAGTGCCTATGCGCCAAGAAAATATGAAGCCTTTTGAGATTCTTTTGTCCGAATCGCAGGAGCGTATGTTGATTGTGGTGAAAAAAGGTAGAGAAAAAGAGGTTGAAGCGGTTTTTGAAAAATGGGATCTGAACTGTGCGATTATTGGTGAAGTAACCGATACCAAGCGACTTGAATATTATATGAATAGTCAATTGGTAGCCGATGTGCCTGCCGAAGACCTGGTTTTGGGCGGCGGAGCACCGGTTTACCACCGCGAATACCGCGAACCGGCGTATTATAAAGAAAATCTGAAATTTAACATCGATCAGGTAGCCGAACCAAAAGATTTAAAATCCGTAGCCGATCATTTGATCGCTCATCCTAATATTGCTTCCAAACGCTGGGTAACCGATCAATACGACTCGACGGTGGGCACCGCCACCATGACTACAAACCGTCCTTGCGATGCAGCTGTAGTTTCGGTTAAAGGCACAGATAAAGCCATTGCGCTAACGGTTGATTGTAATTCCCGCTATGTGTATGCCGATCCGCAAAAAGGTTGTGCGATCGCGGTAGCTGAAGCTGCCCGTAACATTACCTGTGCCGGTGGCGAGCCCGTGGCCATTACCAATTGTTTAAACTTTGGTAACCCTTACGTGCCCGAAGTGTACTGGCAATTTGTAGGTGCCATTAAAGGGATGAGCGAGGCTTGCACCAAGTTTCAAACACCGGTTACCGGCGGAAATGTGAGCTTTTACAACCAATCATCTGATGAAGGTCCGGTTTTTCCAACACCAACCATTGGTATGCTGGGTGTATTGGATGATACCAAAACCCTCATGACCGCCGACTTTAAAGCCGAGGGCGATCTGATCTACCTCATTGGCGAAAGCGTAAACGATATTGCTTCATCTCAGTATTTGGCTTCATACCATAATATTAGCGCTTCTCCGGCTCCGCATTTTGATCTGGATAAAGAATATGCCATGCACCAAGTGTTAAAGCAGCTCATCCGCGAACAATTAATCGTTTCTGCCCATGATGTAGCCGATGGTGGTTTATACATTGCATTATTAGAATCTGCAATGCCAAACCAGTTGGGTTTCGCCATCGAAAGCGAAGAAGGTATTCGTAAAGATGCCTTCTTGTTTGGCGAAGCTCAGGGAAGGGTAGTGGTTTCGGTAAAACCTGAGCAGCAAGAGGCATTTATTGAGCTGATGGCTACTTCCGAAACTGAATTCAGTTTGTTGGGTACTGTAACTTCGGGCGATCTAAAAGTGGATGAGGAACATTTGGGTACGGTTAAAGCTTCAAAATCAGTATACCAGAATGTACTTCATGAAATTTTAGGCGCTTAAATTTCCTAAAAAATTGTTTCAGGGGCAATAAGCCCTCTTCTTTTTTCGTTAACAAAGGAAAAAAGAAAAATCTATGAAACATTTAATTTTAATTCTAACACTAACACTTGTTGGTTTAGGGGCTTGTAAAAAAGACAAACCGACTGCGGTAAAAACTTTTGCAGATTACACCTTTCAAGAAATTAAAGCTCAAGAAGCAAATTTCAACTCTAATCCAATCACCTATAATGGGCCCACTACCAATTTTAAATTAGGTTCAATTATCTTTTTTAAAACGAACCTTGGAAATTATGGTAAAATGGAAATACTGAACGTTGGCCCACAGTCCGATTATAAGCTTAAAGCAAATGTAGTGGTTTACGATCCGAATGGTACAAAAATAGTGGATAAGGTGCTTAATGATATTCCAGCTCAGGTGGCCTATGGCTACGATTTTGACGATCCTCTACTGCCCGAGGTTTCACAATCTGATCCAAGTAAATCAGATTTTGTATGGGGGGTTACTAATAATATACTAGTCATTTTCTTTGTAAGCGGCAATCAGCTTACAAAGGGCTTTTTGTTCAAACCGTAATTTTTAATAGAACGTGCAACAGCCCTAATTTGCTCAAGCAGATTAGGGCTGTTTTGTTAACTATTGATCCTAATCTTTTAACTTTATGTCGATAAATAAACGTATTGAATTCATCTATTTTTCAGTTTAAGGAGTTTACCGTAGATCAAACCCATTGCGCCATGAAGGTAAATACCGATGGCGTATTGTTAGGGGCTTGGGCTAATGCTGAACATCCACAATCTATTTTAGATATTGGTACCGGAACGGGTGTAATCGCCTTGATGCTGGCACAACGTTTCCCGAAGGCCGAAATTGATGCGGTAGAACTGGATAAACTGGCGGCTACAACCGCAGCGGTGAACTTTCGGGCCAGTCCGTTTGCCAATAGATTAACAGCTTTCCCATTGGCTATTGAGCATTATTGGATGGTTTATCCAGATAAAAAGTTTGATCTGATTGTTTCAAATCCGCCTTTTTTTCTGGATTCACTTAAATCTGTAGAAAAAACTAAGGAACTAGCTCGACATACCAATGTAGATTTTTTCGAGGAATTGTGCGCTTCGGTTGCTCAGCATCTTAATCCTAAAGGAAATTTTTGTCTGATTTTGCCACAAGAAACGGCCGAATTAGTTAAAGAAAGGGCATCGGCATACGATTTGTATCTTGAACGAGTTACTCGTGTTCATTCTTTTGAACATGCTGCACCTCATCTTTTCTTGTTGCGTTTTGGGTTTCAGCAACAAGAAACTAAAATTGATCAATTGATTATTTATCAGTCCGAAAAAGTTTATCACCCCCAATACCAAAATATACTCCAAAACTTTTTGACTATCTTTTGATTGTGAAACGAATAGGCTTAATTTCAGATACACACGGTTATTTGGATGACGCGGTATTCCGCTACTTTGAGGCCTGCGATGAAATTTGGCATGCAGGTGATTTCGGAACGCTTGAATTAGCCGATCAGTTGGCAGCCTTTAAGCCTTTGCGTGGTGTTTATGGAAACATAGACGGGCAAGATGTTCGGATTGTTCATCCCGAACATCAATTTTTTACTTGCGAAGAGGTGAAAATTTGGATGACGCATATCGGGGGGTATCCCGGTAAATATCCTGCAAAAGTAAAAGAAACACTGCTCAACTACCAGCCCGATCTGTTTATTTGCGGGCATTCACATATCCTTAAAGTGATTTACGATAAGAATTTGCATTTTTTACACTTAAATCCTGGTGCTGCCGGAAAGCAGGGTTGGCACAAAGTGCGTACATTGCTTCGATTTGACATTTTTGACAAAAAAATTCATAACTTAGAAGCGATAGAGTTGGGATCTAGATAGCGTAAGAAATACACTAAGCCTATGAAACAAGTTACCACTTTAGGGCAATTCATTATTGAAAAACAGAATGATTTTCCCTATGCAAAAGGAGAGTTATCGCGTCTCCTTCGCGATATCGGTATCGCCGCTAAAATAGTTAATCGAGAAGTCAATAAAGCTGGTTTGGTAGACATCCTAGGAGATCAGGGTGCAACCAATGTGCAGGGTGAAAATCAGAAGAAGTTAGATGTTTATGCAAACGAGCAATTTATTGCCGCACTTTCAAGTGGTGGAGAGTGTTGTATTGTGGCTTCAGAAGAAAATGACGACATGGTCAGAATCGATTCTGAGGTATCAAAAAATGCCAAATACATTGTAGCCATTGATCCCCTAGATGGTTCTTCCAATATCGATTGTAATGTGGCTGTAGGTACCATTTTTTCAATTTATAGAAGGATTACGAAAAATGGATTGCCGACTTTGGAAGATGTATTGCAAAAAGGAACCAATCAGGTTGCCGCAGGTTATATCATCTACGGATCTTCTACCATGCTGGTCTACACCACTGGTAAAGGAGTTAATGGATTTACTTTAGACCCATCAATAGGAGAATTTTGTTTGTCTCATCCGAATTTAAAAATTCCTGAAGATGGCACCATCTATTCGATAAATGAAGGTAACTATGTCCATTTCCCCGATGGTGTAAAGCAATACATCAAATATTGCCAAGTAGAAGATAAGGCGACTTTAAGACCCTATACTTCACGTTATATTGGTTCAATGGTAGCCGATATACACCGTAGCATTATCAAAGGTGGAGTGTTTATTTATCCTACCACTTCGAGTGCGCCCAATGGAAAGCTACGGTTAATGTACGAATGCAATCCGATGGCATTTATTATTGAACAAGCGGGTGGTAAAGCTTCTGACGGGTTTAATCGCATATTGGATTTGGAGGTCGACTCTTTACATCAGCGCTCTGCTATTTTTATTGGTTCAGAGCATATGGTGTTGAAGGCTGAGGAATTTATGAAAGCACATTCTGCAGGCCAAGCAAATGGAGTAGTGGCTAGCAAAAAATCGGTAGCTTAAAGCAAGGTATTCGGGTGATTTTCTGCTTCGAAAACGCTATCAATCAATAAATTGTTCTGCTTACTCGCATGCACGGCTAACTCGTCACAGCGTTCATTTTCCGGATGTCCGTTATGGCCTTTTACCCAGGTGAATTGGACTTGGTAACGTTTGAGCAGAGGTAATAACCTTAGCCAGAGGTCTTTGTTTTTTTTGTCCTTGAAGCCTTTACTGTACCAGCCATATACCCATTTTTTTTCGATAGCGTCAATAACGTATTTAGAATCGGAATATACGCGAACCGGGATATCGGTTTTTTTAAGTGTTTCTAGACCAACAATTACGGCCAATAATTCCATCCGGTTATTGGTGGTTTTTCGGTAACCAGCACTGATCTCCTTATAATGATTACCCGAACGTAGGATAATTCCAAAGCCTCCGGGACCGGGATTCCCACTTGATGCTCCGTCTGTAAAAAGTTCGATCATAATTAAATAGGCCAAACAATGATAAGGAAATCCATTTTGTTTGTGTAAAAAAATTTGCAAAATGGCATTAAATACCTATTTTTGATGCCTCAAACACGGTGGTTGTAGCTCAGTTGGTTAGAGCACTAGATTGTGGTTCTAGGGGTCGTGGGTTCGAGCCCCATCATCCACCCGTATTTAAACCGTTCCGATTTTCGGAACGGTTTTTTTTATTTATGCCTTTCAAGCGTACAAAACCAACTCTTTTAATTTGAAGTAATTGGTTTGACAGGCGAGGTTAATCCGGTTTATATTTTTGGTGTTTACGACTGGACTCTGGGTATATGCGAATTCAGTTTTTGCTTTCAACGCGGAAAGTTTTCCAAGTTTATACTCAATAAATTTCTTAGCGGTTCGTTTGCACGCAAATGCTCTGACTATCTTTTCTCGTATTTCGCCCATAAAATCAACCTGTTCATGCACGATGTAAATTTTGTGTTTCATGCCGACTTATACGTAAAAAGCCAGCTTGAGGTTACAAAAATTAGCTAAAATTTCTCTGATTTCTTAATCGGCACAGTTCAGGTAAAAATTTTTCAAAAAGTTCGTCAGGGTAAGCAGCATCGAACAAAATCTTCTCGAATACTTGTCTGATTTCCTCTATTTGATTAATCTTTTCTAGCCAAGTCAAAATCTTTTGTGAATCATCTAATGGAATACAGTGGGCTTCAAATTTTGCGCCAATGAAGTTATAAAGCATCAAATTAACTGGTTTTGCCTGATTGTCTATTCTGGCAAACCATTTGCTATTTGCAGGTTCTGCTGTTGAATTATCCATCGGTTTAGCTTTGAGTTATCCAGAATCCAATCTGAGCATTGCCAATTGATTATGCAATCAAAATCTGACTGAAGGTAGATTTTCGGGGATGAGAGTAATGATTTTATGGGTGGATTGAACTAGTGACGGAAGCTCATCCAAAAAACCCGTAAGGCAACAATCCCAAGTGCAACTGCAAGTGCCCGAATAATCACTACAGCTTTGAGCTTGTGTGATAGTGTTGCCCCTAATTGAGCCCCTACAACCACGCCAATGCCTAAAAAAAGAATTTCACTTAATACGGCATTTATATCTCCTTTTACCCAATGCGTAGCACTTGCACTGGCACCCATCAGGGCTAATACAAAATGAGAAGTTGCTGTAGCTATATGAACGGGAAAATTCAATAGATTGATCATCACCGGTACGTGTATAATTCCACCTCCAATGCCTAAAATACTAGCGGCAATACCAATGATAAAACTAAGCAAACAAGCCAGAACCAAATCGTAAGCATACGAATAGGCATTGCCTTGCTGATCTTGGAGGGAACGTCGAATTGGCCAAATATTCCAAGTGAGGTTGTTGGAGTGGTGACTTTCTGTTTTAAGAGGTTTGATCAACAAATAAATGCAGAGCCCTAATAAGGTGATCCCGAATATCAAGTCAAAAACATTCCTGGGAATATAGCCCACCAATACCGAACCCAGAATAGATCCCGGTAGGGTAGTAGTTGAAAATAATAGTGCTGAGCGGTAGTCTATTCGTTTTTTAAAAGCGTAATTCACAGATCCTGAAATCGCATTTATACAAACGACTGCTAAGGATATGGAAGTAATCAGTTCCGGACTTTTATCCGGATATACCATCAAGAGTATTGGTACGAGAATAAATCCTCCTCCAGCTCCGATTAGCGTTCCGATGGTTCCTGCTACAAAACCGATAAGAATTAAGTAGAAATTTAGCATAACTGCTCATTCATTGAGCCAATGCAAATTATTCAAAATTCTTTATTTTTTCAGTTGTTTAAATTTTAGAGTTATTCTATAAAATGGAAAGCAAAATCAAAAATTTTTATGCTTAAAATCAACTTATTGTACCAAATACACTTATTCTTTTTTAACGATCTGATTATCAGTAATTTATTTTTACTGGTTTAAACACATTTTTTTACTTAAAAACTTGCAAGTCATTTTTTTTATTAGGTATATTTGTTTTGCCCCTCTAAAGGGCATGTTTTTCATAGGTAGATGTAGGGTCGAATACAAGTTATTCGGCCCTTTTTTATTGCCTACGTATTACACTAGCTTTTAACAATGCTCCTTATCTTTGCGTTCTAATGAAAAAGCATAAACTTGTTGTTTCTGTAAGTGGTGCCAGTGGAGCTATATACGCTAAAGTGCTGTTCGATACCTTGAAAAAGTTATCTGCGCAAATAGAAAACGTAGGTGTAATTTTTTCGGCTAATGCCAAGTTGGTTTGGGAACAGGAGCTGGGAGATACTTCCTACCGGGATTACGGATTCACTTTTTACGATACGCACGATTTTATGGCACCTTTTGCCTCAGGGTCTGCAAAGTACAATACGCTCATTGTTTGTCCGTGCTCTATGGGTACTTTAGGCCGAATTGCTAGTGGAATTTCTAACGATTTGACCACAAGAGCGGCAGATGTGATTTTAAAAGAACGCCGCAAATTGATTTTAGTAGTTCGTGATACGCCCTACAATTTGATTCATATCAACAACATGAAAACGGTTACAGAAGCAGGAGGGATTATCTGTCCGGCAACTCCTTCATTCTACAGTATGCCCAAAACCCTCGAAGAAGTGGCTGCCACCGTAGTTAACCGGATAATTGATTTGGCAGGCTTAGAGAACGAATCCTACCGCTGGGGCGAAGAATAAAACTTTAATTACGTATTTTTGGCCTAATAATGAACAAAAAGGTTGCCTTTTATACCTTAGGTTGTAAGCTCAACTATTCTGAGACCTCAACCATTGGCCGTCAGTTTGCACAAGCCGGTTTTGATACCGTAAACTTTACTGATCAGGCCGATGTGTACGTGATTAATACTTGTTCTGTCACCGACCATGCCGATAAAAAATGTCGTAAGGTAGTTAAAGAAGCTTTAAAATATTCACCAAAAGCATACATCGCAATAGTTGGTTGTTATGCGCAACTAAAACCAAAAGAAATTGCCGAAATTCCGGGAGTAGATTTGGTTTTGGGTGCTGCTGAAAAATTTCAATTGGTTGAATACATCTCCGATTTGACTAAGAAGTCTAAGGCTGAAGTATACAATCAACCTATTGAGGAGACTAAAACATTTATTGGATCCTATTCTTTCGGCGATCGTACCCGCACATTTCTGAAAGTTCAGGATGGTTGCGATTATTCCTGTTCGTTTTGCACTATTCCTTTAGCTAGAGGCGCAAGTAGAAGCAGTACCATTTCCGAAGTAATTGAACAAGCAAAAGAAATTGCCGCTTCGGGGGTTAAAGAGATTGTGCTTACCGGAGTTAATTTAGGCGATTTTGGAATTCGAAACGGACAACGTGAGGATCGTTTTTTTGATTTGGTGAAGGCCTTGGATGAAGTGGATGGGATCGATCGTATCCGAATCTCTTCCATTGAGCCGAATTTATTAAGTGATGACATTATTGATTTTGTAGCGCAATCGAAGAGATTTGTTCCCCACTTTCATATCCCTTTGCAATCTGGCTCAGATAAAATATTAGGCCTGATGCGTCGTCGTTATCGAAGCGATTTGTATAACGAACGTGTTGCTAAAATAAAATCGGTAATGCCCGACTGCTGTATTGGTGTGGATGTGATTGTCGGTTTTCCAGGTGAAACCCGCGAAGATTTTATCGATACCTATAATTTTCTGAACGAATTGGATATTTCTTATCTGCATGTGTTCACCTATTCGGAGCGTGAAAATACACTTGCAGCCGAAATGGACGGCTCAGTTCCCGGTGCACAACGTGCCGATCGGAGTAAGATGCTTCACATTTTATCTGATAAAAAAAGACGTGCTTTTTACGAAAGCCAATTAGGTAAATCGTACGAAGTACTGTTTGAAGGCGATCAGAAAGAAGGGTATATGCACGGTTTTACCCGTAATTACGTCAAGGTAAAAACACCTTACGATCCACTTTTGGTGAATGAACTCCGAACCGTTGATTTACTGCAAATTGCAGCCGATGGCGATGTTGAGATTCAAGAAAAACAAGAGGTTTTCAGCCACTAGATCTTGTTTTCTAAACCAAATAACTATCTTTAAGCATGTTTCCTACGCTAACTCATTTGATTGAATACCTAACTGGTATTCACATCCCGTTACCTATACAAACCTTTGGTTTTTTTGTCGCGATAGCATTCGCCGCAGGTTATTGGGCTTTTAGTTCAGAACTTCAACGTAAAGAGGCTCTCGGAATTCTAAAAGCCAGCACAAAAACAGTTAAAATTGGCGAGCCGACCGCTTTTTCGGAAATTGCATTAAATGCAATTTTTGGTTTTCTGGTTGGCTATAAATTGCTTGATGCAATCTTAAATTACAGTGCATTTGCTGCAAATCCTCAGTCTTTTATACTGTCTGGTCAAGGGAATTTTTTAGGCGGATTAGCAATAGCCGCTTTATTTGCGTACTGGGTTTATGCTGAAGGGCAAAAACAATTGCTTCCCAAACCAAAACTGGTTAGTGTTACTGTGCATCCGCACGAACTAATGGGTAGTATACTAATTTGGGCTGCCGTAACCGGATTTTTAGGTGCTAAGATTTTTCATAACCTGGAATACATTGATGATTTCATGAAAGATCCGATTGGCGGATTACTTTCTTTTAGCGGATTAACGTTTTTTGGGGGCTTGATTTGTGGCGGAGCGGGAGTTTTATACATCGCAAATAAGAATGGAATCAAACCTTTACACATGCTCGATGTGGGCGGTCCTGGAATGTTGCTGGCTTATGCCGTTGGCCGAATTGGTTGTCATTTAGCCGGCGATGGTGACTGGGGAATCAACAATTTGGCTCCAAAACCCGAATGGTTGAGTTGGGCTCCAGATTGGGTATGGGCAACCAAATACCCGCACAATGTGATCAATGAGGGTGTGCCTATTCCAAATTGTGTAGGGAATTTCTGTACGGAATTGCCTTTCCCGGTATATCCAACTGCTTTTTACGAAGTTTTGATGGTTTCAGTGTTGTTCGTGATTTTGTGGTCAATTCGTAAGTCAATAACAACCCCTGGAATGCTATTTTCAATTTATTTGATCATGACTGGTGTTGAACGTTTTCTCATTGAAACCATCCGTGTTAATTCTAAATATCATGTTGGTGGATTAAGTTTTACTCAAGCTGAATTGATCTCTTGTATATTGATTTTGCTCGGAATTTTTGGAATAGTTTGGTCTAAAAATCGAGCTCAAAAAACAGTCTAAAAACATTTAATTAGGTATGAATTTAGCTGATTTATGTTCTAGACTTATCCCAATAGCTAAAGAGGCAGGTTCATTTATCCGCCAAGAAAGCTTAACCTTTACTCATCATCAGATAGAATACAAAGGGCTTAACGATCTGGTTTCTTACGTAGATAAAACGGCCGAAAAGCAATTGGTAGAGGCACTTTCAATACTATTGCCTGAAGCTGGTTTCATTACCGAAGAAAAAACCAATCAGACTATTGGCGAAGTCTTCCACTGGATTATTGATCCATTGGATGGTACCACCAATTTTATTCACGGAATACCAACCTATTCAATCAGTATCGCTTTACAGCAAAATGATGAGCTGGTTTTAGGTTTAGTTTACGAAGTAAATCGGGATGAATGTTTTTACGCCTGGAAAGGCGGTGGGGCTTGGTTAAATGGAGAGCGAATTTACGTTTCTAAAGCGCCTAAATTGGAAAACACTTTATTAGCAACCGGATTTCCATATTACGATTTCAAGAAAAAAGAACCTTATTTGAAGGTTTTCCAGGAAATGATGGAGAAATGCCACGGACTGCGTCGCATTGGCTCTGCCGCAGTCGACTTGGCTTATGTGGCCTGTGGTCGATTTGATGGTTATTTCGAATACAATTTGAATGCTTGGGACATTGCTGGAGGAGCGGTATTGGTTAAAGAAGCTGGGGGTGATTTGTTTAACTTTTCCGGTGGCGATGAAGTCATTCGTAGCCGGGAAGTAGTAGCCACAAACGGCTTGATTTCTAAAGAAATGTTAAGTATAATTACCAATCATTTTAAATCCGTTCACGTATGAAATTTATCAATAAAATCCTCTTAGCTGTTTTAGCGGTATTGGTCATTATTCAATTCATCCAGCCCGAAAAAAATGTGAATCCTGGCCCTCAGCCTAACGCTATTTTTGAACACTATCCGGCATCAGATCAAGTACAGGCCATAGTAAAAAAAGCCTGTTTCGATTGTCATTCTAACAATACCAATTATCCCTGGTATGCCAATGTACAGCCAATAGCCTGGTGGATTAATGACCATGTTGAGGACGGTAAACGTCACTTGAATTTTTCAGAATTTGCAACGTATAAGCCGAAAAAGGCTAACCATAAACTTGAAGAAACTTTTGAGCAGGTAGAACAGCATGAAATGCCACTAGAATCTTACACTTGGATACATAGTGAAGCACGCTTAACAGCAGAAGAACAAAAACTATTGATTGATTGGGCTAAAAGTACCAGAGCGAGTATTCCGGTACCAGAAACAAGCGAAGAGCATTAATTAAAAAGCCCTGCCAGATTTGGCAGGGCTTTTTTGATTTATAAAGCTTCCGAAACAACTTCCGTTACTTCCGGAACCATGCGTTTAAGCAGATTTTCGATACCTGCTTTCAGCGTAATGGTGGAAGAGGGACAACCGCTGCAAGCTCCGCGTAACTCAACGGTTACTACGCCTTCATTAAATGAACGGTAAGCAATTGCTCCACCATCCTGCTCCACAGCCGGACGAACGTAATCGTATAAAACTTGTTGAATTTTCTTTTCTACTTCTGTGCCTTCAAAAGCAAGTTCTTCGTCGGCCTTTTCCTGAATTTTAATTTCAGATTCAACTGCACCTTTCACAAATTCCTTCAAAATGGGTTCAATATCGGCCCAGTCTGCATCTTCGGTTTTGGTAATGGTTACAAAATTGCTGGCAAAGAAAACACCGTTTACAAAATTGAATTTGAATAATTCTTTTGCAAATGGAGAGCTCTCAGCACTCTCTTTTGTGGCAAAATCAACACTTCCGTTTACCAACAACTTGTTCACCAAGAACTTCATCGTTGCCGGATTTGGTGTACTTTCTGTAAATACGTTTATAGTGGATGTACTCATAGCTGTAATTAGATTGCAAAATTAGCCATTTTAATTGGCTAAGTACCTTATCCGTAATTTATGACAAGCTGTTGACCTCGGCGATTAGATCCCGGTATAATTCTGTGGGGTAATTCTCTTGATTTCTTCTTTTACAGAATCGGATACGTCCAGTTTAGAAACAAATTCAGCAATGGTTGTTGCCGTAACTTTCTGGTTAGTTCGGGTTAATTCCTTCAGCGCTTCGTATGGATTAGGGTAGCCTTCTCTACGAAGAATGGTTTGAATGGCTTCCGCCACTACAGCCCAATTATCCTCCAGATCTTGGTTAATGGCATCGGTGTTCAGTAGCAGTTTATTTAAGCCTTTCAAACTTGATTTAATTCCGATGAGGGTATGCGCTAGTGGAACGCCAATGTTACGTAGCACGGTTGAATCAGTCAGGTCACGCTGTAAACGTGAAATGGGAAGTTTAGCTGAAAGGTGTTCAAGTATCGCGTTAGCCAAGCCTAAATTACCTTCGGAGTTTTCAAAATCGATGGGGTTTACCTTATGCGGCATTGCCGATGAACCCACTTCTCCGGCTTTAATTTGCTGTTTGAAGTAGTTCATGGAGATGTAAGACCAAAAATCGCGGTTTAAATCTATTAGGATTGTATTGATACGTTTAAGGGCATCGCATTGTGCTGCAAAATGATCGTAATGTTCAATCTGCGTGGTGTACTGAGAGCGGGTAAGGCCTAATTGCTCATTCACAAATTTGTTTGCAAATGCTACCCAATTGGTTGTAGGATAGGCTGCATGGTGAGCATTGAAATTGCCGGTGGCTCCTCCAAATTTAGCTCCCGATGGTACTGATTTTAATTGGTTTAACTGAGTTTCTAGCCGTTCAATAAAAACGTTTATTTCCTTACCTAATCGGGTAGGTGAGGCAGCTTGTCCGTGTGTACGAGCCAACATGGGAACTTTTTCCCATTCTTGCGCCAAGGTTTTCAGTTTCTGGATTAATTCTTCTAGCGAAGGATAATAAACCTCTACCAAGGCCTGCTTAAATGAATAGGGAATAGCTGTATTGTTAATATCCTGAGAAGTTAAACCAAAATGGATAAACTCTTTATAGTCACTCAATGCTAATTTGTCGAATGCAGCTTTGATAAAATATTCAACCGCTTTTACATCGTGATTGGTAGTTTTCTCAATAGATTTTAACTCCTGTGCATCAGCCTCACTGAATTGCTGATACAGTTTTCTCAACTCGGTAAACTTCGCTTTTGGGAATTGTTCAAGCTGTGGCAAAGGCAATTCTGCCAATGCAATAAAATACTCAATCTCTACTAAAACGCGGTATTTAATTAATGCAGCTTCAGAAAAATAGGCCGATAAATCTGCTGTTTGTTGATGGTAGCGTCCGTCTACTGGTGAAATAGCACTTAAAGGGGATAAAGTCATGAAAATCAGCTTTGTGCAAATTTAACTCATTTTAGCACTAATTCACAGGTCATTTTATAGAAAATAATTTAATTCTTAATTAGTAAAATCTAAAAATAGTTATTTTTGTGATGAAATTGTTAACAATTACATGACAATTTCTTCATCAGGAAACTTTGGAATTGAAAATAGTTTCCATAGTTTTGCGTTCAATTACCAATCTAAAGGTGGAACCACAAGCTTTCATATTGCAACAGGCTGATTTACTTTTCAGTCAGTATGGTATCAAAAGTATCACCATGGATGATATTGCCAAGCATTTAGGCATGTCTAAAAAAACGATTTATCAGCATTTTGAAGATAAAAATGAACTAGTGCTGAAATTGATGCAATCGAAGTTGGAGGATCAGACCTGTGTGATTAACGATTGTTGTGAACGAGCAGATAACGCTATTCACGAACTTTTTTTTGGTATCACTCACTTGATCGAGATGCTTTCGCGAACAAATCCGACGATGTTTTACGATTTGCAAAAGTTCTATCCTGAAGCATGGGCTTATTTCAATGCCTTTAGAGAGCAGGTTATTCTGCAAAAGATCAGAGAGAATTTAGAACGAGGAATAAAAGAAGGACTTTACCGTTCAGATGTTAATATTGAAATAGTGAGTAGGATGAGAGCCGAGCAAATTTTGATCTCATTCAATCCGCACATTTTCCCCAGTCACCTCTTTAGCATGTCGGAAGTTTCGAGAGAAATGACCCTTCATTTTATCTATGGAATTACGACTGAAAAAGGCTATGAGTTGACAAAAAGTTACGTCCTCGAACATTGAATTTTATTAGAACATGAGATATACATTACTTTCATTAATTGCCCTATTAACCATAGGAGCAAATCGGGTATCGGCTCAACAGCTAAGTACCTATCAATTTAGTTTGCAAGATGCCATTGAGTATGCTCTAAAGCATCAATCAGGGGTATTGAATGCAGAGTTGGATGTTCAAATGGCTAAAAACAAGGTCAGAGAAACAACTGCTATGGGGTTACCCCAGGTAAACACTACGTTTAATTTCCAAGATTTCTTAAAAGTACCTACCAGTTTAATTCCGGGAGAGTTTTTTGGAGAGCCAGCGGGCACTTTTATTCCTGTTCAATTTGGAGTTAAGTACCAGTCTTCTGCCGGAGTAGAAGTTTCTCAGTTGATTTTTGATGGATCTTATCTAGTAGGCTTACAAGCAGCTAAAACCTTTAAAGAGCTTTCCGTTCGTAACAGTAAACGCACACAAATTGAAACTACTGTTGCGGTTACCAAAGCCTATTACTCCGTTTTGGTGAGTAATGAGCAGTTGAACTTGCTCGATGCTAATCTTAGCCGATTAAAGAAATCTTTATTTGATACAGAGGCGTATTACAAAAATGGTTTTGTTGAAAAGGTGGATGTGGATCGTTTGCGGGTATTGACCAATAATTTAGAAACAGAACGCCAGAATGTTCTTCGTTTATTGGAGTTAAATACCCAATTGCTCAAGTTTCAGATGGGCATGCCTATAGAGGCAAACCTGAATACAACAGATACGATCCAACAATTTACCGTGGATAAGGAAATGTCTGAAATCGATTCTGCAGCCTACACCAAACGCATTGAGTATAGTTTGTTGGAAACGCAAAAAAAGCTTAATCAGTTGGATTTGAAGCGCTATAAAAGTCAGTTTTTGCCTTCAATTGCGGCCTTCGGTGCATTTTCAAGAAGTTACCAAAACAACAGCTTTTCCAATTTATACGATACAAGTTTCCCTACTCAATTGGTGGGCTTGCGTTTAAGCCTTCCCATTTTTACCAGTGGCCAGCGTATCTATCGCATCAAAAATGCACAGATTGAGGTGTTCAAATCGGAGAATAACCTCGAAAATCTGAAAAACGGAATCAGCCTAGAAATCGCTCAAGCTAAAACCAATTACCTCAATGGGCTTAATTCTTTGGAAAGCCAAAAGCGCAACATGGAGCTATCGCAAGAAATTCTACGGGTTTCACGTGTGAAATACGAACAAGGGGTAGGCTCCAGTTTGGAGGTTACTTCAGCAGAAACATCACTAAAAGAATCGCAAAATAACTACATCAAGGCTTTATACGATTTGCTCATCAATAAAGTAAATCTGGACAGAGCCTTAGGTAAAATCAATTAAAAAACACCTTATCACAATAAAAAAATGAAAAAATTACTTTACATCAGCCTTGCACTTATCTTATCAGCCTGCGGATCTAATTCATCCGACAAGGCTACTGAATTAGCCAAATTAAAAAAGGAAAGAGCAGCTCTAGATCAGCAAATTGCCAAGTTAGAAACCGAAATTGGTGCTAAAAATGCAGTAGCCAATACTAAAAATGTGAATGGTGTTGAGTTGAAGGAGGAAGTGTTCCAGAATTATCTGGAAATTCAGGGTAAAATAGATGCGGATCAAAATGTTCAGGTTAGTCCGGAGGCACAAGGAATTGTAACCGCTGTTTTGGTTAAAGCCGGGCAGAATGTACAAAAAGGACAAACTATTGCCCAAATCGATGATCAAATTTTACGTGAAAGCATTTCTGAATTGCAAACTCAGTTAGAGTTGGCCAACACCGTTTTTCAACGTCAGAAAAATTTGTGGGATCAGAAAATCGGAACCGAAATACAATACCTGAATGCCAAAACGCAAAGAGATGCACTAACCCGCCGTATGGCCGCATTAAAATCACAAGCAGCTTTATACCGCATTAAAGCGCCTATCAGCGGAACCGTTGATCAACTAGATATTAAAGTCGGTCAGGCTGTAATGCCGGGTATGCCGGGCATTCGGGTGGTAAACTCTTCCAATTTAAAAGTCAAAGCCCTGGTTGCAGAATCTTATTCAGGAAAAGTAAATCAAGGGGATGAGGTATTGGTCATTCTGCCAGACTTACAGGATACGCTAAAATCGCGTTTGTCTTTTGCCTCTAAAACTATCGATGCTAGCTCTAGAAGTTTTGGCGTGGAAGTTAAGTTGCCAACTAACAAAACCTACCGCCAGAACATGGTGGCCGTATTGAAAATTGTGGATTATGAGAATAAAAATGCCATTACTGTTCCGGTTAATGCAATCCAAAAATCTGAAAGAGGAGATTACGTGTACATTTCGGTTCAAAATAAGGCTAAAAGAACTCTGGTAAAACCAGGAAAGACTTCTGGAGGAAAAACGGAAATTCTTAGTGGATTAAAAGCTGGAGATAAATTAATTACAACCGGATTAGCCGAGTTAAACGACGGTGTTTTAGTTAAATTTTAATGATTAGCTAAGCAAACAGATGAAAGATATTAACAAAGAATTTAAGCCATCAAGCTGGTCTATAGATAATAAAACGGCCATTTATGTGCTCACCTTTATTTTGGTGATCATGGGCTATTCGGCATATCAAAACTTGCCTAAAGAGAATTTTCCGGAGGTTATTATTCCTAAAATTTTCGTTCAAACCATATATCCGGGTACGTCTCCAGAGAATATGGAGAACTTGGTGACCAAGCAGTTGGAAAAACAGCTAAAATCAACGCCTGGGCTTAAAAAAATCACTTCAAACTCTTACCAGGATGTTTCGGTAATCACGGCAGAATTTAATACCAATGTGGATATTAAGGATGCCAAACAACGGGTTAAGGATGCTGTGGATAAGGCTCGTCAGGATTTGCCAAACGATTTGCCAAAAGATCCTAATGTAATGGATATCAATTTGGCAGACTTGCCAATTATGTATGTAAATCTTTCTGGCGATTACGATCTGAAAAAGTTGAAAGAATACGCTGAAAGCTTAAAAGACCAGATCGAAGCCTTAAAAGAGATTTCAGGAGTGGATATTGTTGGTGCGCTTGACCCTGAAATTCAAATCAATGCCGATTTGAATAAAATGGCAGCAGCTCAGGTGTCTTTTCGTGACATCGAGTCTTCCGTGGGTTATGAAAATTTAACCATCTCTGGAGGAACCGTTAAAATGGATGGCATGCGCCGGACGCTTAACGTAAAGAAAGAATTCAAAAGTGCCGATGAAATAGCCAACCTTATTATCAAAACACCAAGTGGAGCTTCGGTTTATTTAAAAGATATTGCAGAAGTAAAGGATGCATTCAAAGAGCAGGAAAGTTATGCCCGTTTGTACGGTAAAAACGTAATTACCCTTAATGTTAAAAAACGTAGTGGTGAAAACCTGATCGAGGCTTCTGATAAAATCAATAGCCTGATTGCAGATATGCAGAAAAACAGTTTGCCTAAAAATCTCAACATCACCATTACCGGAGATCAGTCAGACCAAACACGAGTTACACTGCACGATTTGATCAATACCATCATTATTGGATTCGTATTGGTGACCTTAATTCTGATGTTTTTCATGGGCGTAACGAATGCACTTTTCGTAGCGGCTTCGGTTCCACTTTCCATGTTTGTGGCCTTCTTGGCCATGCCTGCTTTAGGCGGAGCTTTAGGTTTTAGCTTTACCATGAACATGATTGTATTGTTCTCCTTCCTGCTAGGTTTGGGTATTGTGGTAGATGATGCGATTGTAGTGATTGAAAATACCCACCGTATTTTTGATAATGGCAAAGTGCCTATTGTAAAGGCGGCGAAAATGGCAGCTGGAGAAGTTTTCTTACCGGTGCTTTCCGGAACCCTAACTACACTTGCACCATTCGTGCCTTTGTTGTTTTGGCCGGGAGTAATTGGTGAGTTCATGTTCTTTTTACCAGTTACCCTCATCATTACATTATTGGCTTCCTTATTGGTAGCCTACATCATCAACCCGGTTTTTGCGGTTGATTTTATGAAACCACACGAAGAAGATCATCAACCTACTTTCGATCAGAAAGTTAAACGCACACTTTATGTATTCGCTGGTTTAGCAGTATTATCTTATCTGTGGAGTTTTGGCTTGGGTAATTTTGTAGTTTTTCTGGCACTGCTTTATCTGTTAAATCACTTTTACTTAACGAAAGCCGTAAGCAATTTTCAACAAAATACCTGGCCTCGTTTCCAAGAGAAATACGTTAAGTTATTGGAATGGGCAGTAGAACGTCCAAAGAAGATGCTTTTGGGAACAGTTGGGTTATTAGTTTTCTCCATCGTTTTGATGGGGATAATTCCTCCAAAAATCGTATTCTTCCCAACCAGCGATCCCAATTTTGTGTATGTATATGTAAATATGCCGGTTGGAACGGATCAGGCCTATACCAATGAAGTGGTTAAAGATGTAGAGGGGCGGGTAACCAAAGTGGTTGGTAAAGATAATCCGATTGTTTCTTCCATCATTTCCAACGTTACTGTTGGTGTTACAGATCCACAAGATGAAGATCAGGGGAATTACCCTAACCGCGGAAAGGTGACCGTAGCATTTGTAGAATTCGGAAAACGCGATGGAGAAAGTACATCCATTTACTTGGATAAAATTCGCGACTCTGTTAAGGGTATTCCGGGTGCAGAAATAACAGTTGCACAGGAAAAAAACGGCCCACCAACTGCTAAGCCAATTTCAATTGAAATAACTGGAGATGATCTAGATAAATTGGTTGCAACTTCCGAGCAACTTAAGAAATATCTAGATGCCAAGCAGATTGCCGGGGTTGAGGAGTTGAAATCAGACTTCCAAAACAATAAGCCTGAAATTATTTTTGACATTGATCGTGAGCGTGCTAACCGTGAAGGAATATCAAGCGGACAAATTGGTATGGATCTGCGTACCGCTATTTACGGTAAAGAAGTTTCTAAATTCCGCGATCTGAACGACGATTATCCCATAAATCTTCGTTCAAGGGAAGAACAACGCAATAATCTGGATGCGCTTAGAAACATGAAGGTTACCTATCGTGATATGGCCATGGGAGGGATGATTCGCCAGGTTCCATTGGCTTCTTTTGCCAATGTAGAATACGTAAATACCTATGGTAGCGTTAAGCGTAAGCAGCAAAAACGTATCATTATTCTTTCTTCAAATGTATTGGGCGATTACAATCCGAATGAAGTTGTGGCTGCAGTACAAGAGGAATTGAATCAGTTTAATGGCCCCGACGGAGTAGACATTAGAATGGCTGGTGAGCAAGAAGAGCAGAAAGAAACAGCTGCATTTTTAGGAAGTGCCTTATTGATCTCTCTAGGTTTAATCTTGATCATTTTGGTTGCACAGTTTAACTCCATTTCGAAACCAATCATCATTCTATCCGAAATCTTGTTCAGTATTATCGGGGTATTCTTGGGTATTACCATATTCCGTATGGATATGTCCATCGTAATGTCGGGTATTGGAATTGTTGCTTTAGCCGGTATTGTGGTTCGTAATGGTATTTTACTGGTTGAATTTACAGACTTGTTGATCGAGCAGGGCATGCCGGTGAAAGAAGCTGTAATTGAGGCTGGACGTACCCGTATGACTCCGGTTTTACTAACCGCTACGGCTACTATGTTAGGTTTAATTCCTCTGGCTGTAGGCTTAAATATTGACTTTGAACTCTTGTTCTCCGAATTTAATCCGCATATCTATTTTGGGGGAGATAATGTTGCCTTCTGGGGCCCACTATCTTGGACCATGATTTTCGGATTGAGCTTTGCCACATTCCTAACTTTGGTGTTGGTACCTTGTATGTATTTGCTCTCAGCAAAAGGATCCGAAAAGCTGAAAAAGGTATTCAACTAATTCCTAACAAAAAAGCGGCTTTACGCCGCTTTTTTGTTTACCATAAGACATAAAAAAACCGTCAGGAATTTCCAGACGGTTTCTTTTTTCTCTGTTAATCAGATTACTTAGTAGCAGCTGAATCAGCAGCAGCTGAATCAGTAGCAGTAGAATCAGCAGCAGTTGTATCAACAGCAGCAGAATCAACAGCAGTTGAATCTGTAGCAGCTTCTTCAGTTTTGTTAGAAGAGCAGGCAGCAACTGACAAAGAGATAGCTAAAGCTAAGAAACCGAATTTGAATAAATTTTTCATGTTCTGTTTTGTAAAGGGTTAATTAATAATTATTAATAATTTGTTGTTAATACTGCAAAAGTAAAAAGGTAACCCGTAAATCCTGAAAAAAATTAAAAAAATATTTTCCTATCATTGGGTTACTATTCCCTTAAAAGCGTATTAAGATTGAAAGATAAGATAAATAGTTCAATTCCAGCCGATAATGAAATCATTCTTGGTATTCGGAATGGATCTAAAACTAGTTTAGACCGACTGTACCGTGCTTATTTTCCGATGATCCTTCAACTAGTGATCAGCAACAACGGAAATGAGGATGATGCAAAGGATATTTTTCAAGAATCGGTTATTGTTCTTTACAATAAGGTTAAGGCTGGTGATTTTGAGCTGAATAGTAAACTAAAAACCTATATCTACGCAGTTTGTCGGCGATTGTGGTTAAAAAAGCTGAATCATCAAAGCAGGTTTACCAATACTGCTCATGTTTTTGAAGACATTGAAGAGGTGGAATTGGATGTGGAAGCACATGAAACACAAAACAGGCAATTTCAGCAAATGCGATCTGCCTTGAGTGAATTAGGTGAACCCTGCAAAACCATAATAGAAGAATTTTACCTACACAATAAATCGATGCAGGAGATCTGTGAGCAGTTTGGCTATACCAATGCCGATAACGCGAAAACACAGAAATACAAATGCTTACAACGACTTAAAAAACTGTTTTTTAAGTCTGAAAATTAGAATATGAAAAATTTAGAGTTGATTAACCAGATTGAAGCTTACATCCGTGGCGAATTGAGCCAAGAGGAGCGTGTTGCTTTCGAGAAACTGCGTTGTGAGGATGCCGCGGTTGATCAGTTGGTTGTTGAACACCAAGAATGGATGAATTTAATGGCCGCGTATGGTGAGCGTCAGCGCTTGCAACATGCCATGGACCTCATTCACGAACAAATTGATGTGCATGCCTTGAAAAATGAATTGATGCCTGCGTCGGTGAAGGTATTTCAACTTTGGAAAAAAGTACGTTTACAGGTCGCTGTTGCTGCTTCTGTAGCTATTATTGCGGTTCTAAGCACATTGATCTTCTCTGGTCATTTGGCTGAAAATTTAACTGGTTACAGTGCATTGCGTCGTGAAATCAATAACATCAAACGTTCACAAAGTGATTTGGCCAAAAACATCACCAAGAAATCAAAAGGACCGGTTAACCCTGGCGAATTTGGTGGAACTGCCTTTGCGCTTTCGTCTAATGGTTATATGGTTACCAATTACCACGTGATTAAAGATGCAGATTCTCTGTACATTCAAAATGCCTCAGGCGATTCGTACAAAGTGAAAACGGTTTATGTTGAACCGGAGTACGATATTGCAGTTCTTCAAATTGTAGACCCCGAATTCGTTTCTTTAGGCAAGCTACCTTATACATTCAAAAAATCCACTTCAGATTTAGGGGAAGATGTATTTACCTTGGGCTACCCCAGAGATGAGCCAGTTTACGGTAAGGGCTATTTGAGTTCTCGTACCGGATTTGATGGCGATACGGTTGCCTATCAGGTTTCTATTCCGGTAAACCCTGGAAACAGTGGTGGTCCATTATTAGATAATAAAGGCAATGTGATTGGTATCATTAGTGGTAAACAAACCCGTACAGATGGTGCTGCTTTTGCAGTTAAATCGAATTACTTGTTACAAACCTTGAAAGAAATTCCACAAAAAGAGTTGGAGCGTGATTTAGCCATCAATAAGAAAAATACCTTAGCCAAGCTTAACCGTACCGAGCAAATCAAGAAAATGCAGGATTACGTGTTTATGGTTAGAGTTTATTAATACTCTTGATTTTAAAATATCAAAGCCCATGATTAATAATCATGGGCTTTGTTTGTTTATGGGGCCAATCTTACGATTTTCCAATTGGTTTTATCCGCCTTGCGGTACACGATTCTGTCGTGTAAACGGCTTGGGCGACCCTGCCAAAATTCAATTACTTGTGGTTTTACTAAATAACCACCCCAATAGGATGGTTTGGGTATTTCCTGGTCTTTGTATTTTTCTTGTAAATCACTCAGGTTTTTCTCCAGCATTTCTCGCTTTTCAATAACCTGACTTTGAGGAGAAGCCAATGCACCAATCTGACTTTCTTTGGGACGAGAACTGAAGTATTTTTCAGATTCTTCTTTACTTACTTTTTCTATGGTGCCTTCTATCCGAACCTGGCGCTCCAATTCGGGCCAGAAGAATACCAAAGAAACCACTGGGTTTTTTGCTAATTCTCTTCCCTTACGACTTAAGTAGTTCGTGTAAAACACAAATCCATCCTGATTGAACCCTTTCAATAAAACAATACGTGCAGAAGGTTTGCCATCTGGACTTGCTGTAGCTAAAGTCATGGCATTGGGTTCATAAATGCCCGATTTTAGGGCTTCATCAAACCAATGGTCAAATTGTTCTATCGGGTTTGATTTTACATCGTTTTCCGACAGTTGCTCTGCTCGGTACTCTTTACGAAGGTTTTCTAAGGTTTGGGGCTTTGTTTTCATATCTTGTTACAAACTTACTAAAAGCTAAGGCTTTTGGCGCTGTATTTGATGATTGATTTGCGTAGTTTTGAAGTGATGACCAAGTCAAATACACTTAAAGCAGGCAGTTTGCTAATTTCTGAACCCTTTATGCCAGATCCTAATTTTAAAAGATCGGTTGTATTGTTGACTGAGCATGGTGAGGAGGGTAGTGTGGGGTATATCCTGAACCAAAAAAGTAATTTGTTGCTGAAAGATGTTGTTCCAGATTGTTGGGCAGCTGATTTTCCAATTTACTTGGGTGGACCAGTAGCCAATGATACACTTCATTTTATTCATTCTGTTGAAGAGTATGTGCTAGGTGGCGAGTTAATTACTGATCAAATGTATTGGGGCGGTAATTTCGAAAACTTGAAATTATTGGTCAATCAATCTGCCTTAAAGCCTCATCAAATAAAGTTTTTTGTGGGTTATTCTGGATGGGATCCTGGTCAATTGGAAGAAGAAATAGCTCAAAAATCGTGGATTGTTACGAATCAGTTTTCTCACAACTTGATTTTTGAAAACGAGGTAGACGAACTTTGGAAAAAAGTTGTGACCAATTTAGGGCCAAAATTTGCACATTTGGCTAATTTTCCTGAAAACCCTATGTGGAACTAAGCTTTACTTATTTCTTTAGCGCTTTCCTCAATCTTTAGCTTCAATTCCTCTTTATAGTTGAGTAGTTTTTTAGCTAGTGAATCGTCGGAGGTGGCTAAAATTTGAGCGGCCAATAAACCGGCATTTTTTGCGGCATTTAGGGCAACTGTTGCCACCGGAATGCCGTTAGGCATTTGTAAGATAGAAAGTATAGAATCCCAGCCATCAATCGAGTTGCTCGATTTTACCGGAACGCCAATTACAGGCAAATGCGTAATGGAGGCAACCATACCGGGTAGGTGAGCTGCACCACCGGCACCAGCGATAATCACCTTCAAACCTCTAGCGGCGGCATTTTCAGCATAGTCGAACATGCGTTTTGGGGTGCGGTGAGCAGAAACTACGGTAATTTCATAGTCTACACCCAATTCCTTCAACATATCAGCTGCATCCTGCATTACCGGAAGATCTGATTTGCTGCCCATTATGATTCCAACTTTTGCCATGATTGTTATGCTTTTACTTTTAACAGTTCTTGTACTTTTCTTGCTTTAGCGATCGCAGCCTCCCGTTCTTCATCTAAAATCGTTACATGTCCCATTTTACGTCCAGGTTTGGTAAACTTTTTACCGTACAGATGAACGTAAACTCCCGACATTTTCAAAATTTGTTCCAAGCCTTCGTAAACCGCTATGCCTTCAAATCCATCTTCACCCAGTACATTCACCATTACAGCATGATTGATGGATTCGGTATCGCCCAAAGGTAAATTAAAAATTGCTCTTAAATGTTGCTCGAATTGAGAAGTATAATTGCCTTCTATACTGTGGTGACCGCTGTTATGTGGACGTGGAGCAAGTTCATTCACCAGTAATTTTCCATCCTTGGTTAAAAACATTTCTACGGCCAAAATGCCTACAATTTGCAGTTTTTGAGCAATTTTCTCAGCTAGATTTTGTGCTTCTTCTTCAATAGTTTTCGGTAATTCTGATGGAGAAACTAAAAACTCAACTAAGTTTAAATGCGGATTGAAGTCCATTTCAACCAAAGGGAAGGCTTTGGTTTCTCCCGATTCATTACGAGCAACCATTACGGCAACTTCTTGTTTAAAATCAATCCATTCTTCAATTAAGCTGGGAGCATCAAATGCATCCGTTAAATCTGCCTCAGAACGTACTTTGTAAACACCTTTTCCGTCGTAGCCGTCTTTCCTTAGTTTTTGGATGAAAGGGAAGTTGAGTTGTTTGCTTATGAGCTCTTGGCGGTTGCCAATCAGTTCAAAAGAAGCAGTCGGGATATCGTTTTCCTTGAAAAAATGTTTTTGAGTGCCTTTATCTTGAATTAATCGGATAACTCTGGACTGCGGATAAACGTTTACGCCTTCCTTTTCTAATTTCTCCAGGGCATCAACATTTACTTTTTCAATTTCGATGGTTAAATGAGTGGCATTCTTGCCAAAAGAGTAAACGGTATCGAAATCGGTAATAGAACCCTGAATAAACTCGTGAGCAATGGACTTGCAGGGTGCATCAGCATCGGGATCGAGCACCCGGCAGGAAATGTTGAAATTGATGGCTTCCTGAATAAGCATACGGCCTAATTGACCGCCACCCAGGATACTTAATTTGAGATCTCCTTGCATTGGTAGTGCAAATTTACGCAAAAGCCATCGAATTGACAATTTTAACAAGTTTGCCTGCCTGTTGAAAAATTTAATTTTCGTTAACGGTATTAAGCAGTACTTTTAAATTGATTTTGGTTCCCGATTTGTTTTGGGATGAAAAGGGAATCTGGTGAAAATCCAGAACTGTCCCGCAGCTGTAAGCTCCAGCATTCGCTATTCACTCAGTTGTCACTGTCTGTTGAAGATGGGAAGACCGAAAAGCGAGGAGTAAGTCAGAAGACCTGCCAAAATATTGTACTATTCATAGCTTTCGGGGACTGGAGCTTGAATGATTTACACTACGTATTTCATTTAAATACCTTCTTAACTGTTTGCTGTGAGAAAACTCACAACAACATGAACAAAAAAATCTTTAAACAGTTTGTGGGCCTAGGGTTCACATTGTTGGCAATTCCTTTTTTGGAAGTCAATGCGCAGGAAAAATCAAATTCTTTAGATGAAGTGGTGGTTACTGCAAGTCGCTCTCCGCGTAAACAATCAGAAATTGGTAAAGTAGTGCGGGTGATTTCATCTCAACAATTGGCTCAAAGTCAAGGAAGAACGTTGCCAGAATTGTTGAACAACGTTGCCGGTTTAACCATCGGAGGTAATGGTAATCATCCGGGTGATATCAAAGCACTCTATTTGAGAGGTGCCGCTGCAGGTAATACTCTGATTTTAATTGACGGTGTGGCCGTTAACGATGCCTCTACCATTTCAGGCGAATACGATATTTCTGCAGTTTCAATTGATCAAATTGAGCGGATTGAGATTTTAAAAGGTGGCAATTCCACGCTTTATGGTTCTGATGCAGTAGCTGGTGTGATCAATATCATTACTAAAAAGGGTCAAGATAATCGATTAAAAGCCAGCTTATTGGCTACTGGAGGTTCTTATGGTACATTTAAAGAGGCTCTATCGCTAAATGGATCGGTTGGGAAGACTCGTATTGGCCTTAATGCATCTAATTTAAACTCTAAGGGATTTTCTACAGCTGCATCTCCTAACGCAGTTTCAGAACTCGAAAAAGACGGTTTTGATCAGCAGGGGATTAGTTTTAATATCCAACGCAGAATCTCGGAGCGTTTTCGCCTCAACGCCAATATTCAGGCCAATAGAAATCAAGCAGATTTAGATGCCGGTGCTTTTTCTGATAGCGATCAGGAAGCATACAACAAACAATCTTCTTTACTGGGTTTGGGAGGACAGTATATTTTAGGTAATGCTACGCTTGATTTTAATTGGAGTGAGAATAAAGTAAACAATGAGTTTACCAGCTTCGGCGATACCTACGATAATACCGGTAAGATCAGCAATGCCGAAGTGAATTTGACTTACCCAATAACCGCTTATTTAGATTTAATATCCGGTTTCAATTACAAACGATCTGCTACTTCGCAGTTCAGTACCAGTCAATTTTCGCCCGATTTGGTATCAAGCAATAACTTGAAAAGTTTGTATTCTTCTTTTTTTATCAAGCTGGGTAAAAATTTTAGAACAGAACTCGGAGGGCGTTATAATGATCACAGTGTGTACGGCACCAACCTGACGTATACCATCAATCCATCGTATTTAATTGCCGATAAATACAAGCTGTTCATTAATTTCTCCTCTGCGTATAAAGTTCCTTCGTTATACCAGTTGTTTTCTGTGTATGGAAATATTAACCTGAAGCCGGAAAGTACACGAACATTTGAATTTGGAGCCGATATGGATATCGCAGAAAAAATTCGATTAAATTGGGCCTATTTCAACCGAACCATTCAGGATGTGATTGGGTTTGGTTCAAACTTTACCTACATCAATAGCGATCAACAAAAAGACCACGGTTTTGAGCTGGAATTGAATGCCAAACCAAGTACTAAAATTCAAGTTGATGCATTTTACGCGTATGTGTACGGAAGGATTTACAAAGGAACTAGTGTTGAAAACAACCTGTTGCGTCGCCCAATGCACAGTGCTGGTTTAAACATGAGTGCACAGATTTCTTCAAAGGTTTCCTCATCCTTAATTTACAAATGGGTTGGTTCGAGAAAGGATAGTTATTACGACGGTTTTTTAAATCAAACAGTAAATGCGCAATTATCAGCCTATAATTTGCTAGATCTTTACATCCAATACCAGCCAACATCAAAAGTGAATTTGTTCGCCGATGTAAAGAATCTGTTGAATGTTGATTATGTTGATTTTGCGGGTTATACAACAAAGCGAATCAATTTCAACTTGGGCCTGAAGGTCGATTTTAAGTAATGATGGATAGTAAAAAAAAAGCCTCTTGCGATTAGAAAGAGGCTTTTTTTTGTGTTTGTCTTGAGATATTATTTTGCTAGGCTAGGAAAGCGCTGGCTGAGTAAACCAAATGCGCCAAAAAGCAAGGTTCCGTAAATCACATCACCAATCAACATATTCTTCAAGAAAGGTAGTCCGGCAATGTAAGATGCCAAAACTCCAGTCAAATTGTGCGGATATAAACTTATAGGATAAAAGAAAGCAAAATTGGTAATCAAGAAGAAAGCTAAAGTTCCAATTATGCTACTTGCAGCTAAGTTGGAGATTGTTTGTTTGTTTCTTACCCAGTAACCACAAAATACCATCACCAGGAAGGCGCTGTACACTAAAATGTCAAAACCATTTCCGATAAATAAATCAGAAATAGCCATGGCTGCGATTGGCATAATAAAAGCCAGTCTTTTATCGGTAAACTGAGCACCTGCAAAAACCGCTAGTGCGCCTACAGCTGTAAAATTCCAAATATGTGGTATAAAAAGAGGTAGGGCACGTGTAGCTGCTGCAGCTAAAACCATCAGGCTTAAAACCCAAAATCGAGGTGTGGTTAAAATATTCATTGTGTTTCAAAAATAAGATTTTTTTTGATCGGGCAAAATTTTAATTCGTTTTAGACTCATTTAGGCTAGATTTCATGTCTGGCATAGCTTTCCTTGAAGTCTTGATCCATGGCATCAAAACGGGATATGGCCTTTGCAATAAACTCTTCATCCAGTAATTGGAAAACTCCATTTACACCATCTGTTACATCCATTTCGCTTACTTTATAGGTTTGTTCGTAGGCACCACGCTCCAATTTTACGATGAACTTTTGGTTCATAGAGAATATGGTGATTTTACAGTTTGGATGTGGTAATTCAGCAATTGCTCTCATGTGTGCTTAATTTTCATGAAGTATATTCAGGTCAGCAAGGGGATTCTGACCCCGAATGCGTCCAATGGTTTTTACTAACCTAAATCGGGCAAAAAGCTCCTCACTGTACCAATTCTCTTTACGTGTTTTCCGAATTACTTCGCTATGTTCAGCAGAACGGTAGGCGAATGCTTTTACATCATCCAGGCTATTCCATATAGAGAAGGTGGCTTGCAAAACAAAGGGTGATTCTCCGATTCCGACAGAATAAATGTATCCGGGCGCTTGGGCCATAATTTGACTTACTGCCGGTACATTACGCCAAAAAGATCTCAATTTGTTAAATCGAATGCTGGCACGGGTTAATACAGCTACAGGTTCGGTAAAGTTTTCATCTTGTTTCGGATTACCGAATGGCTCTTTCCCAGCCCATTTTCCATGACTGCTCAAAGGTTCCGAAAGAACAGTCCATTGCTCAAGAGCAAACCATTTCCACCATCTGCTTATCAGGCTATGGGAATTAAATGATTGGAAGTCAGCTTCCGAATCCCAAACCGCCACTAAGCCCCATTGTTGCCAATCCGGATTTAAGTCGAAGGTGCCGTTTTTGCCACAGCCCATTAGTTTCCAAAACTTAATTTTAGGATTAAAAAATAAGGGAATACGGTGTAAAGCCATGGCTAATAGTGCCATAGGCGTTCCCCATTTTGAATACCTGATCAGCGTTAGTGAAACCAGCATGAGTTGAATTAGGATCCAAAAATACTCATGCGGGTTCATTTCGGGCTAAAATTCTTTCCACAATGGCAGAATTAAGTCACAATTCAGAGATAAATCTGCAGAATTGCCGTAGCTTGTTATTTTTGTGAACCATGGCCGAAGATTTAAAAATTATACAAGCAGACAAGGCAAGTCAATACCAATCCTTGATACCGCAGATTGCTGCCTTGCTTTCGGGTGAAACCGATTTGGTTGCCAATCTGGCAAATATTGCCGCAGCACTTAAAGAGCAATTTGGCTTTTTTTGGGTTGGTTTTTATTTAGTAAAGGGCGATGAATTAGTTTTAGGCCCCTTCCAAGGCCCCGTTGCCTGTACCCGTATTGCCAAAGCCAAAGGAGTATGTGGTCAGGCCTGGGCACAGGCTAAAACACTTATTGTTCCTGATGTAGAAGAATTTCCGGGTCACATTGCGTGTAGTTCTTTGTCTAGATCAGAAATTGTGATACCTGTATATACGAATGGAGTGCTAATTGGGGTTTTAGATGTGGATAGTGAATTAGTCAACCACTTTGATGAAATCGATGCCAAATACCTCGAAGAGATAGTGGCTTTAATTCCTGTCGGATAAATTTATTTCAGTTTTAAAAATTAGAAAAATGATTAGAAAAACACTTTTTACCCTCAGTTTAATCGGCCTATTTGCCCTAAATACAAAAGCACAAGTTGCGGATTCATTGAAAACTCCAATTAAGTCACAAGCCGATTCTGCTTGCTACGCTATGGGAACAGCCATTGCACAAGATCTCAAATCGCGGATGGTTACCGATTTAAACTTCGATTTATTTGTGCAGGCCATGCAAGATGTATTTAAAGGTAAAAACTCGGCTATTGATTTAATGCAGGGACAAAAAGCCATTATGGCTTATTTTGCTACTATGAAGGCGAAAGCCTCTGAGCCCTTAATAGCCGAAGCCAAGCGTTTTTTGGACGAAAATAAAAAGAAAAAAGGTGTAATTACCACTGTATCTGGTTTACAGTATGAAATTGTAAAAGCCGTTAAGGGTGCAGCTCAGCCAAAAGCTACCGACGATGTAACTGTTCACTATCGGGGTACATTAACCAATGGATATCAGTTTGACACTTCCTACGATCGTAAAGAACCTCTTAAAATAACCTTAAATAAAGTGATTAAGGGTTGGACAGAAGGCGTTCAATTAATGACTCTTGGTTCAACCTACCGTTTTTACATTCCTTATCAGTTAGGCTATGGAGAAAACGGTGCCGGTCAGGACATTCCGCCGTACAGCGTTCTGATTTTTGATATAGAATTGATTAAAATTGGTAATTAACAGTATGAATTTCGATACCAGCCTTGCTTTCGCCAGAGCATTAGATGCACAAGATCCCTTACAATCTTTTCGCAGTAGATTTTTGATTCCCAAACATCAGGGGCAGGAGATTGTGTATTTGTGCGGTAACTCTTTGGGATTGCAGCCAAAACAGGCTAAAGATTTCCTGCAACAGCAATTGAACCAATGGGAAAACTTAGCCGTAGAGGGCTGGTTCGAAGGAGATACGCCCTGGATGACGTACCACAAGGAACTTCAAAGCTTATTAGCACCCATAGTTGGCGCAAAGCCTGAAGAAGTGATCCCGATGAATAACCTAACGGTAAATCTGCACCTGATGATGGTCAGTTTTTATCGCCCAAAGGGAAAAAGAATAAAAGTATTGATGGAAGGTGGAGCGTTTCCGTCTGACCAATATGCCGTTGAAAGTCATTTGCGCTTTCATGGAATCGATCCAGATAAAGCAATTATCGAGATTTTTCCTCGTGAAGGAGAAGAAACCTTACGAACTGAAGATATTGTAAAAACCATCAAAGAGCAGGGTGACGAATTGGCTTTGATTTTATTTGGAGGTATTAATTACTATACCGGACAGTTATTTGATCTTAACACCATTACGAAAGCAGGGCACGAAGTAGCGGCCTACGTGGGTTTTGACCTGGCACATGCTGCTGGAAACGTGGTGCTTAACTTACACGACAATAATGTAGATTTTGCCTGTTGGTGCTCTTACAAATACATGAATAGTAGTCCGGGAGGAATTAGTGGTGTATTTATTCATGAAAAGCATTTCAACGATGCCAGTTTAAATCGTTTTGCCGGTTGGTGGGGATATCAAGAAACTACGCGTTTTCAAATGACCAAAGGTTTTGTACCCGAGAAGGGTGCGGAAGGTTGGCAGTTAAGTTGTAGTCCGGTAATGATGATGGCTCTACACAAAGCTTCCTTAAAACTATTTGAAGAAGCGGGTGGAATTGCGGTTTTGCGTGCCAAAAGTGAAAAGCTTACGGCTTACCTCGAAAACTGGATTAATCAGGTTAATGACGAACTCGGAGAGCAACTCTTTCGTATCATAACTCCTTCGGATTCAGCTTCGCGTGGGTGTCAATTGTCTTTAATTGCTAAACGAAACGGGAAGCAAATTTTTGACGAATTGGTTAAACGTCGAATTGTAGGCGATTGGCGTGAGCCGAATGTGATTCGGATAAGTCCTGTGCCTCTGTACAATTCTTTTGAAGATATATTCCGTTTCGGAACGGAACTTGCTGATAGTTGTCGTAAACTCAACTAATAGACATCATGATGAAAAAAATCCGCACCTGGTCAATACTCAATGCTTGTGCTTTCCTAGTGGCTTTTGTGGTGGCTAACCTCAGTCAGTGGGGAATTATGGGCTTAAAAAATACCATGGCTACCGTTTCAGCCAAATACGAAAGCGTTTTTACACCTGCGGGTATCACTTTTGCGATTTGGGGCATCATTTACATCTCACTTTTTGGGTTTTGCATTTACCATATTTTTCAGGCTTACACGCAACATGCTGATCAACGAGTAAATCAAGATGTTAAAAAAATAGGCTGGCTGTTCGTAACCAATAACCTGGCAACAACCGCGTGGGTATTTGCCTGGCTTAGCGAATACCTGTTTATCTCAACTGTATTGATTTATGTACAACTGATCAGTTTATTGTTAATTCACATTCGTTTAGATCTGTATAATCCCAGAAGGGCTCTGCTGGGTAAGGCTTTTAGTCAATTTCCATTAAGTATTTATTTTTCATGGATTTGTATTGCCACCATAGCCAATACCAGTGCCTACTTGGTTTCCATACATTGGGATGGTTGGGGAATTGAAGCCCATTATTGGGCGATTGTGATGATTGGTATAGCTGCATTGCTTACGCTATTCATGAATTTTGTCAAGAAGAACGTAGCATTCTCACTCGTGGTGCTTTGGGCTCTTTATGGCATTATTCTTAAACGCCAGGCAGCTGGAACAGAGGCAGATCAGCAGGTAATTCTGGCGGCATGGTCAGCCTTCACGCTGATTGGGATTTCAGCCGGTGTACAATTTCTCAAAAATACCACACTTGCTAAGCCGAAACTCCATTAATACCTTTCAGATACGTGTTTTACATTGCTTACGATCCTATTTATGCGCATCCTTTGCCAGAAGGGCATCGTTTCCCGATGTTGAAATACGAATTAATACCCGAGCAATTACTTCATGAAGGATTAATCAGTTTGGAGAATTTACACGCACCGGCCATTTTGGAAGATGAAGTAATCCTCTGGACTCACGAACACGATTATTACTACCGACTTAAAAGCCTAAGCTTGACTCCTCAGGAAGCACGTAGAATTGGCTTTCCGTTATCTGAGCAATTGGTTGAACGCGAACTTAGAATTGCTCAAGGAACCATTGATGGCTGTATGTACGCCCTAAATTACGGACTTGCTTTTAATGTAGCCGGAGGTACGCATCACGCCGGTACCAATTGGGGCGAAGGTTTTTGTATGCTGAACGATCAGGCTATTGCTGCCAATTATTTACTAAAAAAAGGGTATGCTCAAAAAATTCTCATCATTGATCTAGATGTACATCAGGGAAATGGCACTGCTCAGATTTTTGCACACCAGCCTAATGTGTTTACGTGCTCCATTCATGGAGAGAAAAATTTCCCCTTTAGAAAAGAACAGTCGGATTTAGACATTGGTTTAGACGATGGAGTAGGTGATGAAGAATACTTAATAACCATCAGCTATCACCTTAATTTAATTTTTGAACAGTTTAGGCCTGATTTTGTGTTCTATTTATCCGGTGTGGATATTTTGGAAACAGACAAATTAGGTAAACTAGCTGTTTCTAAACAAGCTTGTAAGCAAAGAGACCGAATTGTTTTCGAATACTGCAAAAATGAAGGTATTCCCGTGCAGGTAAGTATGGGAGGGGGTTATTCTCCTCAAATTAAAGATATTGTTGAAGCCCATTGCAACACCTTTCGGGTTGCAATGGAACTTTATTCTTAAGCAAACTTAGGTGCTACAACTAAATCTTTGCTTCCTGGCGTATAAGTATAGAAACCGCTACCGCTTTTAACTCCTTTTTCGCCAGCGGTTACCATGTTTACTAATAACGGACAAGGCGCATATTTTGGATTCCCGAAACCTTGGTGTAGCACTTCCAATATCGCCAAACAAACGTCTAAGCCAATAAAATCAGCTAATTGTAATGGGCCCATTGGGTGAGCCATTCCTAATTTCATTACCGTATCAATCTCATGTACTCCAGCTACACCCTCATATAAGGTATAGATCGCTTCATTAATCATGGGCATTAGGATACGGTTGGCTACAAATCCAGGATAATCGTTTACTTCAACCGGGATTTTATGTAGTTTTTGAGCTAAATCCATGATGCTGGCCGTTACGGCATCGCTTGTAGCATAGCCTCTAATTACTTCAACCAATTTCATAACCGGAACCGGATTCATGAAGTGCATGCCAATTACTTGGTTGGGGCGTTTGGTTACCGAAGCTATTTTGGTAATAGAAATAGAAGAAGTGTTGGATGCAAGAATGGTTTCCGGCTTGCATAGCTGATCCAAATCTCGAAATATCTTCAGTTTTAAATCTATGTTCTCTGTGGCAGCTTCTACCACTAAATCGGCATTTTGAACGCCCTTTTGCAGATCGGTGTAACTGTTTATATTGCTTAGCGTTTCGTTTTTCTGCGCTTCAGTTAGGCTGCCTTTGGTTACTTGTCTATCTAGGTTTTTAGAAATGGTTTGAATGCCACGCTCTAAAGCTGCCTCCGAAACATCAATTAAATTAACTGAAAAGCCAAATTGTGCGAACGTATGGGCAATGCCATTACCCATGGTACCCGAGCCAATAACTGCAATATTTTTCATTTCTGTATGTGATTTACGTTAGAAAAAATGATTCGCAAAGATAGTACTAATATCTCATGGCAATTGTGTATAGAAAACTTGTTGAAAAAAAAGTATGTGCAAACATTGACTTTGTCTAAAAACTTGTAAATTGCAGTTTCAATATCAATCGATATTGAAATAATTATTAATCATTTATTAACCAAAACACAATCAAATGAAACAAAAATTACTAGCCCTCTTATTCATGGCTATGTTGGCTTTTACAGCTACATACGCTCAGAATAAGACAGTTTCTGGTAAAGTTGTGGGGGCAGAAGATGGCCTACCATTACCAGGAGTATCGGTTAAGGTAAAGGGAACAAATGTTGGTTCTCAAACCGGTGTTGATGGTACATTTACATTAAATGTTCCAGCAGATGCGAAAACCTTGGTGTTTACTTACATTGGCTACAATACTTTAGATGTAGCTATTGGTAACAAAACACGTTTTGATGTACGTTTATCTGAAGATGCTAAACAACTTTCAGAGGTAATTATTACCGGTTACGGTACACTAACCAAGAAAGAAGTTACCGGTGCAATCACCACAGTTCGTGGTAAAGACATCGAAAGCTTACCGGTACAAACGTTTGACAGAGCATTGCAAGGTCGTGCAGCTGGTGTTCAGGTTACTACCAACGGTGGTCAGCCTGGTTCTGGTATCACGGTAAACATTCGTGGTGTCTCTACAATCAACGGTTCTACTCAGCCTTTGTACATCATTGATGGGGTACAGGTTTCTCCGGGTGGACTTTCTGGTCAAACTACTCAGAACTTATTAGGTGCTATTAACCCTGCCGACGTAGAGTCAGTTCAAGTATTGAAAGATGCGGCTTCTGCATCTATCTACGGTTCTCAGGCTGCTAACGGGGTTGTAATCATTACTACCAAAAGAGGTAAATCTGGTAAAACTCAGGTTAAATTCTCTACTCAGTACGGTGTGAATGATCAAATGAATCCTTACGATTTATTGTCTAGCCCTGATTACTATGCCTTGCGTGCTGAAGCGGTAAGAAACAGAGCATTGCGTACAGGTACATCTGTTGCCACTGCAATTGGTGCTTTAAACTCTACCTTGTTTGGTTCAGCTACTGTACCTAGTACCATGGTTACTACAGACTGGTACGATGCTGTTTTCCGTTTAGGTAGATTCACCCAAAACGATTTATCATTAGCTGGTGGTGACGAAAAAACTAGATTTTTCATCTCTGCTTCTTACAACAAAACAGAAGGTACAAACCTTGGTTCTGTTTACAAAAGAGGTACTATCAGAGCTAACGTAGATCATACCATCTCGAAGAAATTCTCTATTGAATCTTCAATCAGTTTAGCTGGTGTAAAATCTAACGGTCCTTCTACAAACCAAGGGTTCTTTACAAACACTCCGTTCACCGGTGGTTTATTTACTCCCCCGGTAAACCCAATTTACAATGCTGATGGTACATACAACAATAACTTAGTATCTGCATACGGTGTAAACATTGTTCAGTCTTTAAATGAAGAACAACGTGAAACCGGTACCTTCCAAACGGTATCTAACTTGGCATTAAACTACAAGATTATGCCAGAGTTAACCTGGAGAACTACAGCGGGTATTGATTTTGCTGATGCGAAAGATTTCAATTACCGTCCTTCAAGCATTCCGATTTATGCAGCGAATGGTGGTACTGGTGCTGAAACTTTCAGAAGAAACATCAACTACACAGCAGGTTCAACTTTGAACTATGTGAAAACGATTGCTACCAACCACAACTTAAATGTATTAGGTGGTGTGGAATACCGTTCTGTTGACAACACAGCTTTATCTGCTGGTGCTCAAGGTTTCCCTTCTCCATTGTTAACTCTATTAAGTAGTGCGGGTACGCCAACTTCAACTGGTTCATCTTATACCGGTTACCGTTTGGCTAGTATCTTAGGTACTGTTCGTTACGATTTCAAAAACAAATATTTATTAACCGCTAACGTTCGTTACGACGGATCTTCTCGTTTCGGTGCAAACGAAAAGTTTGGTACTTTCTACGGTATTTCAACCGGTTGGAGAATTACCCAAGAAAACTTCATGAAATCTCTTGAATTTGTGAATGACTTGAAATTGAGAGCAAGTTACGGTTTAACAGGTATTCAGCCATCTGATGACTTCCGTTCAATCGACTTGTACGGTTCAGGTGGTACAGCAGGTGCCTATAACGGAGCAGCCAGTTTAAGAGCTACGCAGTTGGGTAATGCTGACTTAACTTGGGAAGAGTCTGCTCAAATCAACTTAGGTTTAGACTTCTCCTTATTCAACAATAGATTAAGTGGTTCCGTGGATGTATTCCAAAAGAACAACACTAAACTATTGTTAGATAGAACCCTTCCTTCTAACTCAGGTTTCGGCTCAATTAGAGAGAATGCCGGTGAAGTAGAAGCGAAAGGTATCGACGTGGAATTGAGCACAGTTAACTTTGATACCAATGGTTTCAAATGGACCAGTTCATTCAACGTGTCTATTTCTAGAAACAAATTGTTATCCTTGAACGCAGGCGCTACCCGAATTGGTAATAGCTACGTAGTTAATGAGCCATTAAATACCATTTATACCTACAAGTATGCTGGTGTTAACCCTGCAGATGGAAGACCATTTTTCTATGACATTAATAATAACTTGACTTATAACCCGGTTACTGCTGATTTAAGACGCGTTGGTGATGCAAATGCTCAATTCTTTGGTGGTTTGACGAACACATTATCATATAAAGGATTGACTTTAGATGTATTGTTCCAATACCAGTACGGTAATGAGGCTTACTTGCAAACACTTCAAGTGTTGGAGTATTCAGGTTCAGGATCTGATAATCAGATTAGAAGTCAGTTAAATAGAGCTTGGAGAGCCCCCGGTCAAGTTACCGATACTCCTAGACCATACGATACTGGTACTGAGCCAGGTGGAATTAACTCATCTTCTCTAAGTTCTCGTTACGTACAAACCGCTTCTTACATCCGTTTAAAACAAGTAACCTTAAACTACAAATTACCTCAATCTATCAGCAAGAAGATTGGTGTACCTGGTCTGAATGTATTTGTTCAAGGTTTGAACCTGGCAACATGGACTAACTACAGAGGTGAAGATCCGGAAACTACAGGTAACAACTTAAATGCTTACCCAGTTTCTAAAACCTTTGCTGGTGGTATTACTTTAGACTTTTAATTGAAAAGAACATGAAAAAGACATTTTATTTATACGCTTTAGTTCTTGGTTTCGCTATCTCTTCTTGCGAGAAGTCGGTAGAGGTTGAACCTAAGAACTCTATTGCCCCAAATGCGGTAATCACTACGTTAAGTGGTAACCAAGCTGTATTGGCCTCTGCTTACGACCGTTTGCAGTCATTTGGCTACTGGGGCAGAGATATGGCTTTACTAGGTGATGCCATGGCAGATAATATTTATACAGAAGTTAATATTGCTGGTGGTCGTTATACTGGAGCTAACTTAAATCAACGTGGTTCACACTACGGTTTTTGGGGTACTGCTTATGTAGCTATTAACGACGTGAATACAGTTATTGCTAACATTGACGGTGTACCTGGTTCTGCTACTGCCATTGCACAAGCAAAAGCTGAAGCATTGGCTTTACGTGCCATGGTTTATTTTGACTTGGCTAGAACCTATGGTTATGAGCCAACCAAAATTCAAGGTGGGTTTGACCGCTCTGTTGTTTTGCGTTTGAGTCCAAGTGCAACTCCTAGCGATGCTTCACCAAGAAGAAGAACTTCGGTTGACTCTGTTTACAAAGCAATTGAGAAAGATTTGAAAGATGCCATTGCTTTATTCCCTGCAAGTAATACATCTCGATTCAGATTGAACAAACCTGCTGCTCAAGCTTTATTGGGTAAGGTTTATCTGTACTGGGAAAAATGGGGTGATGCCGTTACTCAGTTTGATGCAGCCTTAGCTGGTACACCAGCAACTCAAATTGCAGCTGGTGCATACGTAACTGCTTTCAATACTGCGAGCGTTAACCAAGAATCGTTATTTGAAATTCCATTCATCACTTCAACAGAAATGTCGGGTGTAACTGGTGCTAACGATTCACCGTTCAGTTATACTAACCCAAGTGGTAGAAATTCATTCTCTACTTTTGGTGGTCAAACTGCTTCAGACGAGTTGATGGCTTTATTTGAGGCTGGTGACGATCGTAGATCCATGTTCTTCCAATTTGGTGGTACATCTGCTACTGCATCTCCAGTTTTCAATTGGTGTGCTAAATACAGAGGTTCTGTTGGTGCTTACACCGATAACATTAAAGTTATCAGATTCTCTGATGTGGTATTGATGAAAGCTGAAGCTTTGGCTGAGCAAAACCAATTCCAAGCAGCTGCTGATTTGGTTATTGCTTTAAGAGCAAGAAGAAATGCAACTACCAACACCGTTCCTAATACTAGCGCTATCAAGGATTATATCCAAACTGAGCGTCGTAGAGAGTTATTCTTTGAAGGACACCGTTGGTTCGATTTGAAACGTAAAGGTGCTGGTATTACAAAACCTGCTAAAACTGCGGTTGGTTCTATCTCAGCAGCTGATTACAGAATCTTACCTCCGCTTCCAGTAAGTGAGGTAACCTTGTTGCCAACTTTACCTAACAATCCTAACTATTAATTGATACAAGATGAAAAGATTAATTTTATTCGCATTCCTTTTAGCATCTGTTGGGGTAACTGTTACAAGTTGCTTTCCTGAAGATGAGAATACCTATGCTGGTCCAACTCTTATCGAGTTTAAAAACCACACTCTGGGTATTACCAGTACTGTATTAACCGCAAGAGGAATTGTTATCACACCTTCTACTCAGGTGCAAACTGACTCTACGCGTTACATCATGCAGAATGTGCGTACTAGCGATACCATTTATGTACAAATGATTGGTCGTCAACAGCCAACCGCTACTACTGTACCTTTTACAGTACGTGCTAGTAGCGATGCAGTTGCAGGTACACACTACAACTTTGACGCCTCAAATGCAGGCAACACGGTTACCATTCCGGCAAACTCTTCAGTGGGTTTCCTGATTGTTAGACCTGTTGCTAACAGCGTTCCTGTAGGTTCACTTAGAGGTGTATTTATCGACTTGGCTAAAACTGGAACATTCCAACCAAGTCCTAACTACAGTAAATTTAAACTGTACATCAAAGGTTAATTCTTTGGTATAGTTTAGTACAAAAAAACCCGGCTCAATTTGAGCCGGGTTTTTTTATGAATACCACTGTCGTTTAGTTTTTTAATCCAGTAATCGACTTTTGCATTTGAGCTACCATTTGGGTAAGGCTCTCTAAGCTTGGTTCTGGACTTGGTTGTGGAAACTCTGAGCTGATATAGGCCTTTGCTTTCCATATTTCCAGGATGTCTTCAACCTGTAGGGTGTACGGTTCATAAACCGGATTGTCTGATATGAGTTTAATGGATTTTGCATCTTTAAATCGATTGCCCGCACGCTTATACACCACACCGTCATTCTGACTGATAAAGACGTATGTTTCTCCTGGTTTAACATCATTCCAATTTTCTACATATTCGCCAATTACAATCGTCCCAGTAGGTAAGGGGAGCATCGAATCACCCTTGATCTCAAAAGCACGGTAGGTACCCTGATTAAAGAATGGCAAATTGAATTTTGGTAGCTCGCCAATAAATTCTGGATCGGCATAGCCATTTAAATAACCTGCACTGGCTTTTACCGGAACAAAGTCGATACGTTCATTCTCATCCATATCTACCGAAATACTCAATATACGGATATTGCTACCATCACTTTTCGGTTTAGGTTTCCATTGGTCATTTATTTTTTCATTGACCAATTCATCCATGGAAAGCTCATAAAATTCGGCGAATTTCTTGAGGAGTTCGTATTTAGGTTCCGCCCGATCTTCTTCGTATGCACCCACCAGAGAGCGTTTAATATCCATTAAATCAGCAAATTGTTGCTGGGTTAAGCCTTTTTTCTTTCTTAGGTATTTTAAATTTTCTGAGATCCGAGCCATTTTAAAAAATATTTTGCGATTACTAAAATTGTTAGTATTATTGTGCCAACAAATTTAGTAATTAATTCTTGAACTAACAAAATATACTAATCAGTTTAGTTCAAGATACCAAATAGGAAGGTTATGAAAAAGTATGTATTCATCATCACAGATAGAAACCGGACGAACTTACACGTTGGAATTAGCAGTGATTTAGTAAAGACTATGGATTTTTACAATCAGATGCCTTGCTTATTTTTTGATCCGGGACAACAGCTTAACCGCTTGGTCTATTTTGAGGAGTTTGCCAGTAATCAAACAGCTAACGCTCGGTTTGCGCTCATCAATCAGTTTACTAAGATGCAGAAAGAACGTCTTATCAGGTCTGCAAATGCAGATTGGCTTGATTTAAGTCCGGCAATTCGTGTTGAGCAACAATACCTTTTACAATTAAATAGCGCTTCCTTTTATCAGGTTGCTTAATCATCGATATTGGCATATAAAAAAAGCGGCTTTTGCCGCTTTTTTTATGCTTAGGCTGGTTTACCAACCAGGAGCGAAGGTAAGTCCGAATACACCTCCATTGATATTTTTACGTTGGAAAGGAATGGCGTAATAGGGTTCAATAACGAAATAACCAAACACATTCACTCGTAATGAAAGTCCCATACTCATAGCCGGAACTCGGCTGTAAACTTCAGTTGTTTGATTATTTTGATTAACTACACTTCCAATCAGTTTAGGTTTTGAGCTAAAGCTTACTTCACTTCCATTGTTATAAGCCAATCCGATATCAAAAAATGCGTTAAGATCACTAAATAAGAATTTAGATTCGATAGCCGTTAACTTTTTAGGGCCCGTAAATGGTAAACGAACCTCAAAATTGGCAACAGCGATTTTACTTCCAACCAATTGATCAATTGAAAATTCACCATTGGCTGAACTGATATCGCCTTTGGTGTAAAACGAATTGTATTCATAACCCCGAATAAATACCGGGTTGCCAATGAATTGCTGGGCAAAGAATTGATTTTCATCTCCTCCCAATGCCATACTTGATAAAAATCTACCAGCCAGTGTGATTTTCTTTAATCTCAGGTATTTCCGTAGATCAACGGTAGCCATGGACAGGTTGAAATCTCCCATTAGGGTATTGATACCAATGCGGTAACGATACCCATTTAGCGGTGCGGTTAAGCCGAAATTGGAGTTGTCGCCAACTAAGGCAGCATCAAAGCCGAAAATTCTGAAATTCTGGAAATTGATACCATAAGTATTGTTGTAAAACTGATTTGCTTCGGCCAATGAGACTTTTTTGCGATCTGAACCAATAAAATAAGTAGGAATGCCATTTATCTGATCGTAATATTGGCTAAACCGATCTATGCGGTACGAATAGCTAGCTGCTGAAGTTCCCAATTCAAACCGACTAACTTTTGAGAATGGATAAGAGCCAAATAGTTGTACGCGATCTTCGAAAGTACGGATTACATCGTAGCTGGAACGATAAACGGTAACCGGACCCTGACTGGTTTGTAAATCTTCATAGCCATCAGATAAATAAGCACTCATAAACGGAATATGAGAAACACCTGCACCCCAATTCACCCGACTCTGCTGGTTAATGTAGGCCACTTGAGCTCCGAAATCGTAAATTTCACCATTTATGGAAGCTGCGGTATAGATTTGGTTTCTTCCTAAGATATCAGAGAAAATACCTTGTACTCCACTTGCTAATCCTGCTCCAAAACGACCAACACTAGCCCCAACACCATTTCCTGCTAAGTAATCGAGTTTGAATTTTGAACGGAATGGAATCGGTTTGATGCTAGCATCGGTTATTTCCTCAAAGCGTTCAAAGTTTTTGAGGTTGCTGTTAATGACGTCTACACCGGCAGATCGTGGAGGAGGCAAGGTTGCAGCCGCAAAATCTAGCTTGTTGGGATCTACTTTAATTGGTGTAAAATCTGTGGATTTGGCATTGTAAACCTGGTATTTTTGAGCACGATAGTAGTTGTAAACCACATCGTCATTTCTAGAAACACTAAGTGCCGGTGCAAATTCGGTAATACCACTAATTCCGGTAAAATAATCGGTAAGCTGCTCAACAGTATCATCACTAAAACTGAAGCGATACAGGTTTCTGAAACCATCGCGGTTAGAGAGGAAGTAAAGCTGTTGGTCATTTCCAGAGAACTGTGGATTTAAGTTATTGGCTCCGGTAAATACATCAATAACCTGAATTTTGCGGTCTTTTAAATCAACTACCGTTAAATTGAACCCAATATCCACATTGGTATCCTGGTCTTTTAACGTTTTCCTGTCGGAGCTGAAAGCTACTTTTTGGCCATTGTTAGAGAAAGCCGGTTGGTAGTCTGAATAAGCATCATCGGTGAGTTGAGTCAATTTTTTAGTTTGCAGATTAAATAGGTAAATATCGCTTTGACCTTCTTTTAAACCCGAAAACGCTACACTTGCGCCATCTGGCGACCAAGCGATATTACTAAACTCTTCTACATCACCCATGGATTCGGTTTGGAGGGTTCTGCCGGTTTGGGTATCCACCACAAATAGTTTATTACGACCTTCAGCAAAGGCACTAAAGGCGAATCGTTTACTATCCGGAGACCAAGCACCAGCTGATTCGATAAAATTGAACTCGTCGATGTGCGAATTCCTGGTTTTACTAGTCAGTTTTCGAATAATGGCACCTGTTTTAGCATCGGCTAAGAATAAATCAATACTAAAAAGTTCTTTTTCAGATAAAAAGGCCACGTATTTTCCATCTGGAGATAGGGAAGGAGCCACATTCATTTCTCCGGCATTTTTATCGTCCAATATGCGTTTGCCGATAGGTGTTTGAGTGGTGTCTTTCAGAAAGGGTTTATAGGCAGTTTCTATGCTGTTTCTCCATAAACTCGACAAAGTTCTATCTGAATAACCAAAAACAGCCTGAATGGCACGTTCGTAACCAAATCTGGAGGATGCTTTAAATAAAGGAACAATTACGGTATCTCCATAGGTTGAACCAATAAATGACCAAAATGCCTGACCGTATCGATATGGAAAATACCTGTTGCTGGTAGTTAGGTCTTTTAGGGTGGGGATATCTTTATTCAGATACGCATCACGCATCCACATGGATGTAAATGCATCAACTTTACCAACCGACAAGTATTCTGCCATACCTTCAACCATCCAAAGCGGTAAATTACCCATGTTTTCCAAATTGGTGGTATCACCTTCCAGGATGGTATGGTATTGAAAAGCGTGAACCATCTCGTGACCCAGTACGTGTCGGGTTTGGTGGTTAAGCTGGTTGATAGGCATTACAACCCGATTTTTAAACGCTTCGGTAACACCACCCGTTCCTACACCAATATCGCCATCAATAGCTGTAGTTTGTTGAAATTCGGGGGCATTATTGTACAAAATGAGTGGGTTTTTACGGCTAAACGTATCTCTGAAAACTTGTTGATGCAGGGCATACCAGGTTTCACTTTCCTTAGCGAATTTTTTTACCAAGCTGTCGTTCTTGAGGTAGTAATACAGCTCGAAGTGCGGGGTTTGGTAAACCTTAAACTTTAAATTTTTATAGCGCACTTTGTTCTGGCCAAAATATTGAGCCTGTGCAAAATTGGGTGTTAAGCCTAGCAATAGGCCACTTATCAAGCAAAAAATCAAAAATCGTTTCACAGTATGAAAATTAGGGTACGCGGATCAATTCAAAAGCAATGTATCTAAGTTAGTAATAAAACCACTTCGCATAAAGAATCGCCTTCAATTAAGTAATAACGTAAATGTTTAACCAGTTATGCTTCGTTATCCTTTTTTGGTGGTTTAGCGTTTTCTGGTTTAGAATTTGATTTCGGATCAGGTAAGACTTTAGTTTCTGCCGGTTTAAGTCCTTCAGTGTCATTTACCGGCTCTGTGCCTTCCTCCGGAACAATCAGGGTGCTATCAATTAAGGAGCTATCAACCGCTGTGGTATCATTCACAATACGAGGAGATTCACATTGGTAGGCTCTGGTAATTTTTACGCCAGGCTTGGGAAATGGACCAGGAGTAATACCCGTACTTGGATCGTTCAACACCTTCTCCATAAATTTACCATAAATAGGTAAAGCAGTTCTTGAACCTTCACCCGTTTCAGAAGTTTTAAAGTGGATGCTTCGGTCGTCACATCCCACCCAGACTCCGGTTACCAAATCTTTGGAAATACCCATATACCAGCCATCTACATAATCTGATGAAGTTCCGGTTTTACCGCCAATCTGATTTCCTTTATCCCATAAGTCCCATTCCCACAAGGCTTGCGAAGTACCACCGGGTTCTTCCATACCGCCTCTAAACATATACAGCATTAACCAAGCAATTTCTTCGGTAATTGCACGCTCTTGTTTGGCTGTGAATTTAGCAATCGTGTTACCTTCATTGTCTTCGATTCGCTGCACCAAAATCGGCTCTGTTTTTACACCTTTATTCAGGAAAGTGCCATAGGCCCTTATCATTTCAAAAACCGAAACATCGTTAGCTCCCAGACTTACAGAAGGAACCGATTCAAGCGGACTTTCAATGCCACAATTGTGTGCAGATTTTACCACATTATCCCAACCCACTTTTTCGGTAATTTGTGCAGTAATGGAATTGACAGATTTACCCATGGCCCAACGCAGCGACATCTCACGCCCTGAAAATTCATAATCGGCATTTTTAGGCTCCCAAGTTTCCGTTTTTCCATTCTCCTGATAAACAATTTTTACGGGTTTATCGAGGTATTTGTCGCATGGGTTCATGCCTTGTTCTAATGCAGTGAGGTAGGCAAATGGTTTAAATGTAGAACCAGCTTGACGTTTTGCCTGATCTACGTGGTCGTATTTGAAATACTGGTGATTTATGCCCCCAACCCACACTTTGATGTGGCCATTGAATGGATCGAGTGTCATCATGCCGGTATTTAAGAATTTGGCATAGTATTTTATGGAATCCATTGTGCTATATTCCACTTCTTTGTCACCATCCCAGCTGAAAACTTTCATTTTCTTGGGCTTATTCAAGTAATAGTTAATGGAATCCTGATTGTTGTTGTATTTGTTCTTCAGGAAATCGTAATAAGGTAAACGCTGGGCTGCCTTTTGCAGAAAATCGACGATTTCGTTACCATCTTTATCTCTCCATGGGTTTTCGTTACCCCAAACATTCTGAAAGCGCCTTTGTAAGGTTTTCATCTGGCTCTCTACCGCTTCTTCTGCATACTGTTGCAGTTTAGAATCGATGGTGGTGTAAATTTTTAAGCCATCTTCGTACAAATCGTAATCGTTATCTTCACACCATTCCTTCAAATAGCGGTCAACTGCTCCTCTGATGTACGAATCGCCTTCTACACCTTCTTGTAACTCCGAAACCTTAAGTGTGAGCGGACGGTTGCTGTATTTTTTAAATTCCTTTTCGCCCAAGAAGTCATATTTCAGCATTTGAGAAAGTACTACATTGCGTCTTTCCAGGCATTTTTCAGGATTTTTAAGCGGATTATACGTGCTCGTAGCCTTTAGCATGCCTACAAGCATAGCCGCCTCTTCCACCTTTAATTTTGAGGGATCTTTACTGAAATACCGTTTCGAAGCGATTTTGATACCATAGGCATTGTTGCCAAACGGAACGGTATTTAGATAGAGCGTTATGATATCGTTTTTACTGTGATAGGTTTCAAGTTTTAATGCTGAAATCCACTCTTTGAGTTTGTAAATAGCCGTTCTGAGAACAGGAACGTATTTAATTAAGCCCTGCGATTTAGTACGACGGGTACTGTACAAGTTTTTAGCCAATTGCTGGGTAATGGTGCTGGCCCCACGTTTATCGCCACTGGCTGTGGAAATGGTGCTAGAAACTAATGAACGAAGATCGATACCGCTATGATCGTAAAAGCGTACATCTTCGGTTGCCACCAAGGCATCAATAACGCTCGGTGCAATTTCTTTATAATCTACAGGAATACGATTTTCACGGTAGTAACGCCCCAGTAATTTGCCATCGGCACTGTATACTTCAGAAACCAGTTGGAGATTGGGTGTTTTAATGTCTTTAATGGTTGGCGATGTCCCGAAAAGCCAAAGGAAATTCAACTCTAACGCACAGAAAAAGAGCACAATAAAATAAAGTGAGATGAGGATGTATCGTGTTCTCTTGTTCTTTATTTCTTTAAACATAGTAGGCTTTCAGAGTACTTAAATCAGTCAAATTAAATCAGCATCCAAATTTGCATTATTTAATGCTTATTTCATCTATAAAAATAATGGCCTTACCGCCTTCACCATAACCGGCATGCCAGGAGGGTAAGTCGCCGTAGTTTTGTGCATTTATTTTGAGGTAGCGCACCGAATCGTTTAAGTTGATTTCAAAATCTTTGATTTGTACCCGGTAATCATCAGCAGGCAGGTCATTATTCATTCTTCCAAGTTTCCGATAGTTAATCCCATCGCTAGAGCCCCAAATAGCTATTCCAGTAGGGAAGATGATCCAGGAACGCGTATCCTGCATAAATCCTAAAGACACCTGATTTACTTTCTTTTCTTTGAGTAGATCAATAATGACTTCAAAATCTGTGTTCTGATACCCTTGCCAGAAATTTCCCAAGCGAAAATTGTCTTTCCCACGTATCCCATCTATTAAGCCTTCATCTCCACCGCCTGTATACGATTGCATGTAACGGTATTTCAATTGAACTTTCTTATCGCTTACTTTCTGATAGAATTGGGCACTTACAGGGAAGCTAGATTTTCCATTTAAATAGGAGATTGCTTTAATCGTCGTACTTTGCTTTAATACAATTGGTTCTCGATATAGATTACTTTGCAGATTGGGTTCAGTTCCATCCAGAGTGTAATAAATGCTAGCCTGGCTTAACGGACTGATCAGTTTCACCTCATGCTGATCTGAAAAACTGATCGATGGTGCCTCAATAATCGGATTCGGTACAATCCAATCCTCCGCAATGCTCGAATTTGGTTTTTCTAAATCCTGCATAAACGTTTCGGCTGGTAATTTACCGGTAATAAATTCCAATTTTCCTCCATTTTCGATATCCTTAAACGAGATATACGATTTTTTATACGCCTGATTGTTTAAGCGAATGTTTTGCAAATGGATATTTTGCTCGCTGTATTCTGGGGCCTCAATTGTAAAAGACTTGCCATTCTCTAGTTTGATGCTTGCTTTTTTAAACCAGGGTGTGCCAAATACGTATTCGTTGTTTGCCGGATTTACCGGATACCATCCTAGGGCACTCATCACCAACCATGCCGACATTTGCCCGCAATCTTCATTGCCCGATAAACCATCAGGTGCATTGTGGTATTGCTCTGAACGTATTCGGTGAATGTAGGCTGCCGTTTTAGAGGGATGATTGGTGAAATTGTAGAGATAAGCCATGTGGTGACTCGGCTCATTTCCATGTGCATATTGGCCAATTAAGCCGGTAATATCTACCTGACCACGACCAGATAATCCTTCGGTAGTGGTAAACAACTCGTCCAATTTGTTTTCAAAAGCAGCTGTACCACCCAAGGCCTTACTCAAACCTACAATATCCTGAGGAACATAAAAACTGTATTGCCAGCTATTCGCTTCGGTGTAATTATTGTTTACTTCGGTTGGGTTAAAGGGCTTCCACCAGCCGCCATTGGCACGTGCCCGCATAAAGCCTGTAGCCGGATCGAAGACGTTTTTCCAATACTGCGCTCTACGGATAAATGTTTGATAATCTTCAGTTTTACCTAAAGCTTTAGCGAACTGAGCGATACTCCAATCGTCATAGGCGTATTCCAGCGTTTTAGAAACCGATTCGTGTTCATCATCGGCCAATACCAAACCATTTTTGCGGTAAGAATCCAGTCCGAATTGATTTCGGTTAACGGCAGATTTCATAGCCTGAAAAGCCAGTTCGTAATCAAATGGAATGCCTTTTTGGTAAGCATCCCAAATTACCGGAATGGAATGATTGCCAATCATACAGAAGGTTTCATTTCCTGCCAATTCCCAAACCGGTAACAAGCCTCCATTTTGGTATTGATGTAAAAAGGTATTGACAAAATCCTGACTACGTTTTCGGTCAATCAGATTCAAAAGGGGATGTTCTGCCCGGTAGGTATCCCATAATGAGAAAACGGTATAATTGTCAAATCCTTCGGCTTTATGAATCTTTTTATCCGTCCCGAAGTATTGCCCATCCACATCCATAAATAAATTCGGACTGGAAAAAGCATGATATAGAGCAGTATAAAATATGCTGAGTTTATTTTTATCGACACTTTCTACCACAATTTTTTGTAATTCTTTATTCCAGGCCTGTTTGGCAGATGTTAAGGTTTTCTGAAAATCGAAATCCGGTAATTCAGCATCCAGATTTTTAAGCGCACCCTCAGCGCTAACGGCAGATATGCCCACTTTGGCAAGTACTTTACCCGGATTGTCAAATTGGATGTACATTTTCACATTCTTTCCGGTACCTTTTTTTAGTCCATCTTGAATTATATCGTTCAGTGCAATGCCATAGCGTTTAAAAGGCTTGTTGAACTTCGCATGAAAATAAATGGGCTGATCGGTTGCCCAGGCGTTTGATCGTCTGAATCCTCTGATTTCACGATCATTTACCACCTCGATCCACGATTCCAGAACCTCATCGCGGTGTTGTAAATCAATAATAATATTGGCCTCCGCTGTAGCGGGATACTCGTATTGATGCAAACCAGCTCTCAAGGTACTCGTTAGGCTAACTTTAATCTGATACTTATCCAGTACGGTTTGGTAAAATCCGGCAGATGCCTTTTCGTTTTTCTTTTGAAATGAAGAGGAATAGTCTGCGTTTTTAAATTGTGGTTTCCCCGTGGTAGGCATGAATAAGATATCGCCATAATCGGAAACTCCGGTACCGCTTAAATGCGTGTGTGAAAAGCCGTAGACTATACTGTCTGAGTAATGGTACCCCGAGCAGCCATCCCATCCAGAAAGTCGGGTATCGGGGCTCAATTGTACCATGCCAAACGGTAAAATAGGTCCAGGGTAGGTATGTCCGTGCCCGCCAGTGCCAATAAATGGGTTTACCCAGCGACTCAGGTCTGTTGATTTTTGAGCAAAAACAGTTCCTAAGTTGGCTAGGAAGAATAGAGCAATAAAGATGCGTTTCATCAGTAGATTAAGATTAAATATCTAGTTTAAAGGAGTCGGAGTCTTTCAAAAACGGAAAAATTCGACGCGATTTTGCGATTTCTTCCTTGCTAATGGTAAAGGTGTACAGATCCTCATCATTCGGCTTGTAGTAAACTACATTTCCATTAGGGCCAATACACATGGATCCACCAGAATGAAAAACCTCGTTTCCATCATGCCCCACCCGGTTAACAGCAATTACGTACGATTGATTTTCGATGGCCCGTGCCGGAACTAGTGTGCGCCAGTGCAATGCTCGTTTGTCTGGCCAACTTGCAACAACCAAAAGAATATCGTAGGGATCTGATGGGTCGTTTCGCAACCAAACCGGAAAACGTAAATCGTAGCAGATATTCAGATTGATTTTCCAGCCGTGCAGGTCAACTAGTAGTTTCTTTTCACCGGGACTAAAATGTTTATCCTCATCGCCTAAACTAAATAAATGGCGTTTATCGTAGTGTTCGTAGCTGCCATCGGGCCGCATCCAGATGAGCCGATTGTAACAATTGTCGTCCTCACGTATAATTAAACTCCCTGTTACCACACAATCAAATTTTTTGGCCTGATACTGCATCCACTGCATGGTCGTTCCACCCATTTCTTCGGCCAATTCCGTAGTATTCATACTAAAGCCGGTATTAAACATTTCTGGCAACACGATCAAATCAGTCTTTTCACGTATGGCCGAAAGTCGTAGCGCTAAATTCTGGAGATTTTTTTCACAATTCTCCCAGAAGATATATGCCTGAAATGTGGTAATTTTTAACGATTCCATCTTTTATATACAGCTTAGCTTTTGGTATTTGTGGCTGTGTACCGACGCTTAAATATGATGTTCAGTCCTAAAGGTAACTAAAACTCATAAAAATAGTATTGGAACTGAAAAATACCTTAAATTTAAAAGGTTAAAACCGAAAAAATGACCTTTAAAACAAAAGAAAGCCGACTACTGATCATTTTAGGCAGTTTTTTTATTGCCAATGCCATTCTGGCTGAATTTATTGGCGTTAAAATTTTCTCGGTAGAGGAATCGCTAGGGTTCAAGAAATTCGACATCAATTTATTGGGAGTGAAAGATTTGTCTTTCAATATGTCTGCAGGGGTACTTACCTGGCCCTTGGTGTTCATAATGACCGATATCATTAACGAGTATTTTGGTTTGAAACAAGTTCGTTTTTTATCGGTGCTAGCTTCCATATTAGTGGCATTTGCATTTGTGGTTGTTGGCTTCGCAATTCAATTGGCACCAGCCGATTTCTGGATTAATCAAACCATTAAAGGGGAGGCCGTGAATATGGATTTGGCCTTTACCGGAATCTTCGGTCAGGGCATGTGGATCATAGTGGGTTCCATTACAGCCTTTCTGATTGGGCAAATTGCCGATGTAGCTATTTTTCACAAGATTAAAGTGATCACCGGCGAGCGAGCACTTTGGTTAAGAGCAACCGGATCAACGCTGGTTTCGCAGTTTATCGACAGTTTTGTGGTAATTTTCATCGCATTTTACCTCAATCCGCAATACAGCTGGACCTGGCAAATGGTTGCAGCCATTGGTTTGGTCAATTATACCTACAAGTTCAGCGTAGCAATATTGATGACTCCATTTTTATATGTAGTTCACGGTATCATCGATGGTTTTTTAGGTAAAGATTTGGCACACAAGATGCTGAAAGAAGCGGCGAAAAGCTAAACACTTGCCTCGCTTTCAGAGAATTCATTTTGTAAAGCTTCCGCTAGTTTCCGAATGTCTTTACTAAGCTTGTAGCTGAGCTGTAATTGCTCGTTTAGCAAATGTTCGTTCCAGTTTTCGGGTTCAACGGCTTTATACGATGAAGGCAGCTCAGGATAAGTCCCCTTAAAAGCAGTTTCTGGATTTTCTTCCAACAATTTGATGGCTTCGCCAATGTTAAAAAGCGACTTGCGCACCCACTTGATGTGCAAGGGGTTAATTTCCTGATTCTGTTCTTGTTGACTAACACTTACCAAATTGGCAATGTAAGAGGACAACATGTGATTCATCACCGTAAACTTATTGATCGATTTAGGATTTCGCTGTTTACGTTTAGGCTCAGAAAGCATACGTTGAAAAGCACTGCCCAGGTTCGCCGTACTCACATACACTTCCTTACGCACCAGTTTATAGTCTGTAATGCCAATTTTTTTGCCATGCAAGCCTTCAGCAAGTTTGTATAAATAATGGTAATTGGCAATCAAGGCATCCCGCATAGCCAATTTCACTTGTTTGTATTCCCAATTGGGGAAAATGAAATAGCTCGCTAAAAAGGCAATGGACGAACCCAATAAGGTATCGATGATCCGTTGTTTGGCGATATCAATATTGTTAGCCCCCAAAAAACTGAATAAGATGAGTAGGTAAGGGGTCATGAATAATACAGAGATCTTGTAATTCAGTCGCTGAAAACTATAAGAGCCAATCATAAAGATGAGCAGCAACACAAACCGTGCAGCCTCAGCTTTAACCAACAAAATAATTGCCACACCCAGCAAACCACCAACAACTGTACCTATAATTCGTTCGTAGTTTCGTTGCTTGGTTAAACTATAACTAGGCTTCATAATCACCACAATGGTGAGCATAATCCAATAACTGTAATGCCCTAGCGGGAATAAATGCGAAACACCATAGCCAATCAGCGAAACGATAGCAACCCGCAACGAATGCCTAAAAATGGACGATTGGAAACTCAGGTTTTCCCTAAAAAGTTTCAGGTCAAAATCTTGATGAGAAATGAATTTTGGCAAGTCTTTTTCACTCCTAATCTCTGCTGTCCCAGAAAGTGCTACATTAAAATAGCTGTACACCTTCTCCATGCGCCGGATAATGTTACGCACATTGATCAGAATTTTCTTCAATACCAAATTCGGCAGTTGGTATTCCGTTTCCACCTCATCAATTCGGGCTTTTAATTGATTCAACTCCTTCAAAAAATCTTTCGATTGTACAGCTGTTTCACCAGCCACCAATTGCGAAGCCAGGTGATCCAACTCATCTGCAATGCTCATTAGGGTTTTATGAATGGCTTTTAGCGCTTTGGTTTTGCAGTAACGCTCCCGCAACGATTTATAGTCGTACAAAGTAGCCGTCGATTCTTCAAAAAGATCGATCATATCCACCAAGGCCAAAATTAATTTTCGGCCAAATTGGTTAGGGTCTTTGATCATGCGGTTCTGGAACAACAATTCGCGAACCGCATCTTGTTTTTGATGTACGATAACTTGCTGATCGATAAGTTTGCTGTAATTCTCAGAAAACGAGGTGCGGTGATGATAAAAAGCAGCCTTCAGCCGTAAGTAAACAGCAATTTCTGCTATACATTCTCCCAAGGCTTGTTGAGCTAATCGGTAGGGGCGCAGTTGTACAATCGACAAACTAAACAGCATATACCAAATGCCGCCACAAAGGATATGTAAGGCATTTTGCAAATCATGACCTAAACTCTCCCGCTGATCGAGGTGTAAAATCATAATCACCAATGCAGCTGTGCCAATAGCCGAGGCACGGTTGCCAAACACACTAAACATCGAGAAGAAAAAGCACAATACCACAATTTCCAGTGCCAGCAGAATAGGGTAGCTGTTTAACAAGCCGGTGAGTATGGCGGTTATGAAGATAAACAAGTTGGCATACAACATGCCGTTCCGTTTATGGCGTACCGGCCCCGGATTATCCACAACACTTACACAAAGCGCACCCAAAGAAATGGTAATACCCAAGGCAAATTCACCAAGCTGAGCAAACAACAAAGCAGGTAGCACTATTCCGAAACTGATTTTTAAACCATCAGCAAAATAGTGGCTATACAAGAAGTTCTTTAGTTTTTGTGCACGAATCATAAAAGCACCTTCGGTACAAAATAAACATTATATCTAGCCCAGGCAAGTTTATCGGCCTTTGGGCCATAAAAAAAGCCTTCCCGGTTGAGGAAGGCTTTTTAAAATAAATAGGATTACTTAAGCGATAACTTTCACATTTACGGCGTTCAGTCCTTTTCTTCCTTGCTCTTCTTCATACTGAACGTGATCATTTTCACGAATTTGATCGATTAAACCTGAAGTGTGAACAAAAATCTCACTCTCTCCAGATGACGGGATGATAAATCCAAATCCCTTAGTTTCATTAAAAAACTTTACAGTTCCTTCTTTTTGCATTGTTATAAATATTAATTGATTTTGCGCAAGGTAGGTATAATAATCCGGATGGGGGATAATTAATAAAAATAAAACATGTAAACCCCTTCTGTGTTTGTTCTAGTAAATCAACTTTAAATAAAATACACCTATGAAAAAAATGAGTTTATACCTAACACTGATCATGCTGTTGGGTGCTTTTTCCTTTTGCAACAGACAGCAAAAAGATAGTGTAGACCTTGCTAAAGAGAGCAATGATCGAAAAGAAGTACTCAACGAAGATCAGTCAGATTTTGTGGTACAGGCAGCCAGTGCCGGTTTACTCGAAGTAGAGCTGGGTAAACTAGGGCAACAAATGGCACAACACAACCGATTAAAGAAATTTGCCAAAATGATGGTCGATGACCATGCAAAGATGAGCGAAGAACTGAAAGAATTGGCCACAAAAAAACAACTTACCCTACCGGGAAGTTTGGGCGAAGAGCAGCAACGTAAACTAAACGATCTACGTGAACAAAACCGTCAAAAGTTTGATAGGCGTTACCTAGAAGTGATGGAAGAAGAACACGAAAACGACATTAAGAAATTTGAAGAGGCCTCAGAAAACCATAAAGATGCCGACATTCAAACCTTTGCAGCAAAACACTTGCCCTTATTACGGGCTCACCTCGATTCCGTTAAACTAATTCGGGCAGCATTGAAAAAATAACTTAGCTTACTTTTATGATCGAAGCGAGTCGGAATTCCGGCTTGCTTTTTTGTTTAGAATAACTAGCTTTCCAATACTTCGTTCAGTTTGTCCCGCAAATCGTAAAAAACCTAAATTTTTCTGTATTCACCTTAATTGCTAGATTTCAGTTAATTAGTAAATCCATAATATGTGATAATAAGTGAAATTCTGCTTTTTCACGCGAATTGTCATTGAAATATCATAGAAAACAGCTATTTTCGAACAATTAAATTTAGTTAAACCAAACAGGCCCCATGGTATCTAATTAAAACGTTCATTAGATACACTATTAAGGTCCTGGATCGCATTTTACCGGTTTGTAAAATGCAACTCAATCCATGTGTAGTAGCTGCACTGTGACTGAGAGTGGCGAAGCCATGTACCAAAATTTGTTAACACACGCATTTGGCGGCTTATTAGTATATTGCAAGACTAAGCAAATTGAAACCTGACTTGAACCTTTCCTGGTACGCTGTGTACACTCGCCCACGTTGGGAGAAGAAGGTGGCTGCCTTATTGGCTAAAAAACGGATAGAACAGTATTGCCCGCTCAACAAAGTTATGAAGCAGTGGAGCGACCGTAAAAAACTAGTTGAAGAGCCCTTGTTTAGCGGTTATGTCTTTGTAAGAACCGCTGAAGCCGATAAATGGCGAATCAAAGAAATCGAAGGTATTTTGAATTATGTGTACTGGTTAGGAAAACCTGCAGTCATCTCAGATTTGGAAATCGACACCATCAAACGATTTTTGAATGAGCACGATTCGGTAGAGGTAAAGCCACTCAGCTTGAAGACAAACGATCAAGTCCGAATTCTTTCTGGCCCCTTTATGAATCAGCAGGCAACCGTACAAACGGTAAAAGGCAAATACGTTGAAATAGAACTACCTTCCCTGCACATCGCCCTAAGAGCAACGGTGCGATTGGCAGATGTAGAATTGGCATAAATTAAAACCCGAAATTGAAAACAGAACATATGAAATCAAAACAAGGCTTTTATACCCTCATGCTTGCCGCTTTGTTGCTACTCCTCGGCGTAGAACTGAAAGCACAAACGCCCAATCCACAGAACTTGAGTAATGTGCGGGTAAGCGAATTAAGCGATGCCCAGATCAGGGCCTTTATCCGTCAGGTAGAGTCAACCGGATTAACCGATGCTCAATTGGAGCAAGTGGCCATTGCTCGGGGTATGTCACCCGATGAAGTGCAAAAATTGAGAATACGGGTTGAGCAACTCAAAAAAACAGAAGCGCTCAAAGCCAATTCGACTAAAAAAGCAGCCTTACCCGATGCACCTAAACTCAATACCGTTCGCAAAGCCCCGCTAGACCCTAAACAAGATAGTTTAGAAAGAAAAGATCCCGAAACCGAAGCAGAAAAGGCACTAGTAGAATTGAAAGCCAAAATTTTCGGTGCCTCACTATTTACCAATGCAAACATCACGTTCGAGCCCAACTTGCGTTTGGCCACACCAGCCAATTACATCTTAGGTCCCGATGATGAATTGAACATTGAAATAACCGGCTACAACGAAGCCAGCTATTCCTTACCCGTATCACCCGAAGGAAGAATAAAAGTAGAGTATGTTGGTCTTATTCCGGTAGCAGGCCTAACAGTAGAAACCGCAACAGCCAGAATTAAATCGCGTTTAGCTCAAATTTACCCGGCACTTGCATCGGGTAAAACCCAGGTAAGCGTTGCCATCGGTAACATCCGTAGCATTAAAGTAACCGTATTGGGCGAAGCCACCAAACCCGGTTCATTCACATTACCTTCCTTGGCAACCGCGTTCAATGCCTTGTACGCAGCTGGCGGACCCACAGAAAACGGCTCCCTGCGTCAAATTGAAATTATCCGCAACAATAAAATCATTCGTACACTCGATGTCTACGATTTCCTGATGCGTGGCGACCAAAAAAACAATGTACGTCTGCAAGACCAAGACATCATCCGCATTCCGCCTTACAAAGGACGCGTTGAGTTGGCAGGTGAAGTAAAACGCCCGGCTATTTTTGAAGTTGTACCTGGAGAAAACCTGGCTCAAGTTCTCGATTTTGCCGGCGGATTTACCGAAAATGCCTATACTGCCCGCATCAAAGTATTGCAGAATACAAGCAAAGAACGCCGTATAGCCGATGTTTTTTCGCCCGATTTTAAAAATTACCAACCCAAACTGGGCGATAAATTTTACGTAGAACCTATACTCGAGCGTTTTGAGAACCGGGTGTTCATCGAAGGCGCAGTATTCCGTCCTGGCGACTATGCCCTAAGTCCGGGTTTAACACTCAAAGCCTTAATCCAACAAGCCGATGGTCCGCAAGAAGATGCATTCCTCAGCCGCGGATACATCACTCGGGTTAAAGCCGATAACACCACCGAAGTACAAGCCTTCGACCTTGCGGCAATCCTCAACGGTACCGCAGCAGACATTACCCTCAAACGCGAAGATAAAGTACGTATCCCGTCTATTTTCGATCTACGCGACGAATACAAAGTGCAAATTGATGGCGCCGTACGTCAGCCTGGCGAATTTAGCTATGCAGACAACATGGCTTTGGAAGATGTAATCATCAAAGCCGGTGGATTTAGTGAATCGGGTAGTCCGAAACGCATCGAAGTAGCCCGCCGTGTAAAAAATACCGATACCAATCAATCGGCTACACAAACAGCAGAAGTATTTCAAATTGATGTTGATCCACAGCTTCGCTTCAGCAAAACCCAATTTACCCTAAAACCATTTGACATCATTTCAGTTCGTAACGCACCCGGTTTCGAAGAACAACGTCGGGTGTACCTCAAAGGAGAAGTGACCTATCCGGGAACCTACGTACTTACCCGTAAAGACGAACGCATTTCAGAACTCATCACCCGTGCAGGCGGACTCACACCCGAAGCTTTCGTAGCCGGTGCTTCGCTCAAGCGCCCGGGTGCCAGCTCAAAATTGAAAAAAGGTACCAAAAACGCCGAAATTGAAGCCCTGGCCGAGCAAGATAAGTCTAATCAATTGAAGCGTTTACAAGGCAGTATAAACGATACTACCCAAACGGCAAACACCATAGTTAGTCCTGCAAGTTTGGCCGTAGGTATCCGCTTAGATAAAATCTTAAACCGTCCAGGCTCAGCCATCGATTTATTGCTCGAAGAAGGAGATACCCTCACTGTGCCCCGCAAGCTGCAAACCGTTAAAGTAGCTGGTGAGGTTTTATCGCCCATCAGCATCGTTTACCGTTCGGGTAAAGGTCTGGGGCAATACCTTACAGAGGCAGGAGGCTTAACCGAGAAAGCCTTAGCAAAACGAACTTACGTGGTATATGCCAACGGTTCGGTAAAAGGTACCCGTTCGGCTTTCGGATTCAAATTTTATCCAGGTATCAAACCCGGTGCAGAAATTTTTGTGCCGCAGCGGCCCGATAAGAAAAAGCTTTCTGCACAAGAGCTGCTCGGTATAACTTCCGGCATTGCCTCTTTGGGTGCCGTTATACTGGGTATCATCAATTTAACCAATTAAGTACCTACAGCATGACCGATTTAAGTAAACCTACACCAAATACCGACGACGAAATCTCTTTAAAAGAACTTTTGCAGAAAGCGAAAGAAGTATACCAATTCCTGCTCAGTAAATGGAAAACCATCCTGTATGCGGGCTGTATGGGGGCACTCTTGGGTTTAGGCTACAGTTTTATTAAAAAACCCGTCTATACAGCTACCTACAGTTTTGTATTAGAAGATGAAAAATCGGGTGGATTAAGTGGCGCCTTGAGTCTGGCCTCTCAATTTGGACTGGATATTGGTGGAGCAGGAGGGGGTGGAGCCTTCGCCGGCGATAATTTGTTAGAATTGATGAAATCTCGCACCATGGTGCAGCAAGCATTACTAAGTCCAATCGCTTTAAATGGTAAGAAAGAATCACTCCTCAATTATTACATAGCTTACAATAACTTGCGTGAGGCTTGGTCAGATAAGCCCGAATTGGCCAAACTGAATTTTCCCATAAATGCAGATCCCGCTACCTTCAGCAGGGCTCAGGACAGTGTCTTGATGAAAATTCACGAAAACCTCACTAAAAATTTCTTGTCGGTGGCTAAAATCGATAAGAAACTCAGCATCATCAAGGTAGAGGTGAAATCAAAAAACGAAGTCTTTGCCAAAGCCTTTGCCGAAGCATTGGTGGCCCAGGTATCCCGTTTTTATGTAGAAACCAAAACCCAAAAATCAGCTAAAAACGTGGCCATCTTGCAACACCAGGCCGATTCGGTACGCCAACGCTTAAACATGGCCATCAGTGGTGTGGCCATGGCCAACGATGCCAACCCCAATTTAAATGCGGCTATGCAGGTCTTACGAGCACCTTCTCAACAACGTCAAGTAGATGTCCAAGCCAATACAGCTATTTTGACCGAATTGGTGAAGAATTTGGAACTGGCCAAACTGGCCTTAAGAAGAGAAACGCCATTAATTCAAGTGATTGACAAACCGTTATTACCCTTGAAGGTGGATAAATTAGGGAAATTGAAGGCTTTGGTTTTTGGGGGATTTTTAGCTGGTTTTTTCACATGCTTGTACTTAGTCTTAAGCATGATTTTCAAAAACATTACGATTAAATAGTGAAGAAAGCGATTATTACTGGAGTTACTGGTCAGGATGGAGCCTATTTAGCAGAATTGCTATTGAATAAGGGCTACGAAGTTCATGGAATTAAACGAAGGGCCTCGCTCTTTAATACGCAAAGAGTCGACCATATTTATCAGGATCCTCATATAGAACACCGTAATTTCTATTTGCATTATGGCGATTTAACCGATTCTACCAATTTGATTCGGATTATACAAGAGGTACAGCCCGACGAAATTTACAATTTGGCGGCAATGAGCCATGTACACGTAAGTTTTGAAACCCCGGAGTACACTGCAAATGCAGACGGAATAGGTACTCTTCGAATTTTAGAAGCAGTTCGAATTTTAGGTCTAACACAAAAAACCAAAATATACCAAGCATCAACCTCCGAGTTATACGGTTTGGTTCAGGCAGTTCCCCAGTCAGAAACAACGCCATTTTATCCAAGATCGCCCTATGCAGTGGCAAAACTCTATGCCTATTGGATTACCGTGAATTACCGTGAAGCGTATAATATGTTTGCCTGCAATGGCATTTTATTCAACCACGAGTCACCCCAACGTGGCGAAACCTTTGTTACCCGTAAAATTACCATGGCAACTGCACGAATTGCCCATGGCCTGCAAGATTGCTTGTACTTAGGAAATCTGAATGCACAACGGGATTGGGGGCATGCTAAAGATTATGTAGAAGGCATGTACCTTATCTTACAGCACGATAAACCGGAAGATTTTGTTTTAGCTACGGGTATAACTACCACTATCCGCGATTTTGTAAAAATGTCCTTTGCTGAAATTGGAGTAGAACTCGGTTTTAGAGGCGAAAATGAGAAGGAGGAGGCTTATGTAGTCTCGAATCAAGGTAACTTCGATTTAAATCCAGGTAGAGTATTGGTTAAAGTAGATCCTAAATATTACAGACCAACAGAAGTAGACTTATTAATTGGGGATGCATCTAAAGCAAAGAAATTATTAGGCTGGCAGCCAAAATATACTTTATCTGAATTGGTGACAGAGATGATAACTAATGATTTGAGTTTGATTAACAATAAAGCTTTGATTATTAAATAATGAATGAAAATATTATAGGTGTTACTAAGACATTTTTCCCCCCCTTAGGAGAATACAATAAATATTTAGAGCGTATATGGAAAAACCAATGGCTAACCAATAGGGGTGAATTGGTTTTAGAACTTGAGACTAAACTAAAGGAATATTTAGCTGTACCCAATATCATTGTAATGAATAATGGGACAATACCTTTGCAAATTGCAGTAAAAGTTTTAGGAAATGGAGGAGAAATCATTACTACTCCATTTAGTTATGTTGCAACAACTGCAGCAATTGTATGGCAAAATTGTACACCAGTATTCGTAGACATTCATCCAGAATATCTAACTATTGATGAAACAAAAATCGAGGCTGCAATTACTTCAAAAACAACAGCTATACTGGCTACACATGTATTTGGCAATCCATGTAATGTAGAGGCAATTGAAAAGATAGCAAATAAGTATCAATTAAAGGTAATATATGATGCAGCACATTGCTTTGGGGTTAATTACAAGGGGAGATCTATTTTCAACTACGGAGATGTAAGTACTTGTAGTTTTCATGCTACTAAACTGTTTCATACCGGCGAAGGCGGAGCAATTTTTTCAACTGATGATGAATTAATAAAACAATTATTCTACAGCCATAACTTTGGGCACAAAACTCAATTAGATTTTCACGGATTAGGCATCAATGGGAAAATATCAGAATTGCAGGCAGCTATGGGTTTGAGCGTTTTTCCCTATATGAGTTTTATCATAAATGAAAGAAAGAAGGTAGTCGAGCATTATGAAAAATTTTTAGACTTTTCAAAACTCCACAAAATCAAAATCAGAGAAAACACAGATTGGAATTATAGCTATTATCCGGTTTTGTTTAGAGATGAAGCTACTTTACTTTCAATTGAAGCCGAATTATTGGCAGAAGACATCGTTGCCCGAAGATATTTTTATCCTTCACTTAATAACTTGCCTTATTGTCAGAATGTAAAAATGCCCATTTCAGATTCGGTAGCTGAACGTGTTTTATGTTTACCACTATTCGTTGGATTGGAAACAAAAGACACTGAAAGGATAGTCAAAATTATTAATGATTGTCTTTAAGCGATATGAAACTAGCCATCATGCAACCTTATCTGTTTCCGTATATTGGTTATTATCAATTAATTAATTCAGTAGAAAAGTTCGTTGTGTATGATGATGTGAATTTTATCAAACAAGGATGGATAAACAGAAACAATGTTCTGGTAAATGGGAAACCCAGTCTATTTACTGTTCCGCTTGAAAATCAAAGTTCTTTTACTAAAATTAATGAAACACTAATTAGTGACAAATTCTATCCAATATGGAAGAAAAAGTTCCTGAGAACAATTGAACAGAATTACAATAAAGCGCCTTTTTTTAAAGAAGTGTTTCCAATGATTAAAAGTACTTTCGATATCGAAACAAATAGTTTATCCATTTTAGCCTTAAATAGTTTAAAAATGGTTGCAGTTTATATTGGAATTACTACTGTTTTTGAAGACACATCAGTTGTGTATAAAAATCAAAATCTTACTTCCCAAAAAAGAGTTATTGATATTTGTAAAAAAGAAAATGCAGAAGTTTATATCAACCCGATTGGCGGGTTAGATCTGTATTCGAAAGCAGATTTTCTAGAAAATAATATAACCTTGACTTTTATAAAGTCGGATAAAATAATTTACAAGCAGTTCAATGCTGAATTTGTACCTTATTTATCTATCATCGACGTTTTAATGTTTAATGACAAAAATACAATACGCGGATTTTTAACTAATTATGAATTAATTTAAAATGGAAAAAATAGTAATATTCGGAGTAAGTCAGTTAGCCAGCTTAGCACACTTTTATTTTGAAAACGATTCCCCTCATCAGGTTGTAGCTTTTACAGTTGATAAAGATTACATCACAGAAAATGAATTCAGAGGATTGCCGGTTGTAGCTTTTGAAGATGTCGAAAAACAATTCCCACCATCTGAATATAAAATGTTTCTTCCAATTAGTTTTAAACAAATGAGCTATTTTAGAAAAGCAAAATTTGAAGAAGCAAAAGCAAAAGGGTACAGTTGCATAAGCTATGTTTCCTCTAAAGCAACAACTTGGCCCGATTTAAATATCGGCGAAAACTGTTTTATTTTCGAAGATAACACGATCCAACCCTTTGTTACAATCGGTGATAACTGCGTGCTTTGGAGTGGTAATCATATTGGTCATCACACTACGATTCAAAGCCATGTATTTATAACTTCTCATGTAGTAATTTCGGGCTGCTGCCAAATTAGTGAAAATTCATTTTTTGGTGTAAATGCTACTGTTAGGGATGAAACCGTGATTGGAAAAGCATCACTCGTAGGAATGGGTGCAATAATTACAAAAGATACACCCGACTTTAGTATCTGGATTGGAGCAAAAGCTACCATGAGAGAAGGGAAAAGCATAGAAATTGACAGTATTTCGCACAAGACAAACGGATAAATTATGTGGATCAAAAAAGGTGTGTTAATTAATATCCAAAATCATAATGATTGGATGGTTTCGCATGCTTGTGTGCCAACAGCTATCAATATTGATGAAACCACCACGAGAATATTTTACGCTCCTAGAAATAATAATGGAAAAAGTATTCCAACATATTTTGATGTAGATGCTGCCAATCCAACAAAAGTCAAATACATTCACGATAAACCAATATTAGAACTTGGACAATTAGGAACATTTGATGATGGCGGAATAATGCCATGTTCAGCAGTGCGCATTTCAGATTCTTGTATTTATTTATATTACGTAGGCTGGAATCCAAGTGTTTCTGTGCCTTACAGAAATGCGATTGGTTTAGCTGTAAGTAATGATAACGGACAAACCTTTGACAGAGCTTTCCCAGGAGCAATTGTTGAAAGAAATAAACACGAACCGTTTTTTACTGCTTCACCTTATGTAATCAAAGAAAATGACAAATGGCATCTTTGGTATGCTTCAAGCACGGGTTTTGTTATTGTTAATGGGAAACCGGAACCCTTATATGAAATAAAATATGCACATTCTTTCGATGGAATTGATTGGATTCGCCCTAATATAACCTGCATTCCACCATCAAAAAAATACGAATGTACCGCAAGACCGACAGTTATAAAGGAAAATGGAATCTATAAAATGTGGTTCACATTTAGAGGCTCTTTTGATTACAGAGATGGAGCCGAAAGTTACAAAATTGGTTATGCCGAATCTAAAGATGCCATCAATTGGGTTAGAAGGGATGAATTAGGTCGAATACAACCATCTGAAGAAGGATGGGATTCTAAAATGCAGACTTATCCTTCGGTAATTATAATTCGAGGCAGAAAATATCTATTTTACAACGGAAACGGTTTTGGTAAAACCGGAATTGGCCTAGCCGAATGGATTGCAGAATGAGAAAAAAGGTTAGTTGCCATATAATCACTTACAATCAAAAAAACTTCATCTCAAAATGTATTGATGGGGTTCTTATGCAACAAACTAACTTTTCGTTTGAGTTAATTATCGGTGATGATAATTCAACCGACGGAACAAGAGAGATCCTTATCCAATACCAAAAAAAATTTCCTAAAACTATTACGCTGAACTTACGCTCAAAAAGAGGAACAGGAATTCCGGGAAAAGAAAATTTCGTCTCGACTTTGGAAATGTGCAAGGGGGAGTATATCTCGCTTTGTGATGGTGATGACTATTGGACAGATCCATTAAAACTTCAAAAGCAAGTTGATTTTCTGGAAAATAATACTGACTATTCTATATGCTTCACAGATTATCTTTCTTTTCATCAACAAAAAAATACTTATTCGAAATCCAATATTTATAACGTCCTGTGTAATCGAGATGAGTTTGAATTAAAAGATATCATAAAGTTTAATTTTATCCCAACACTCACTGTTGTTTATCGTAACACATTTAGCCCTCTACCTAAAGAGTTTGAGCAACTTTATCCGGGTGACTGGCCATTGCATGTTTTAAATGCCAGAAATGGAAAAATAAAATTCTTACCTATGATTTCGGCGGTTTATCGAATGCACGAATCCGGGGTATGTTCCTCATCAAAACCAATAGAAAATTATAAAAGGTACCTAAAGTCAATTGGTATTATGCAAACTTGGTTTAGTAAATCGAGCTATTCTATAATTCATGCATTCTTTGTAGCTAGAATGATAATCTACAAAGATATTCTGAAGTATTTCATTAAAACAAAATTGATAAGGTGGGTAAAATAATTGTAAGGCTTACCGGAGGATTAGGTAATCAAATGCACCAATATGCATTTGGGTTATATTTACAAAAGCTTACAAAATTTGAGTTATTAATTGATGTAAACTTTTTGCATTTAGATGCTTCAAGATTAAATATCACCAAACGCAATTTTGAATTAGATAACTTTCAAATTACAGCAACAAAGTACTCTGCATTACTCTCAAATTATTACTTAAATGTTTTATTGTTGAGATCAGCGATGCTGAGGTGGATTCTAATTAACTTATTTGGTATTAATTATGTAATTAATAATTCACTCTCTGCCACCGATCTTAAAAAGTCTAAAATCATTTATGTTAATGGGGTATTTGGAACTGTATCTCAATACATGGAGGTGCTAGGTGAAATCAAAAAGGAGTTTGCTGTTAACCCAAATTATCAGCAGATTAAACTGAATGTTGACAAATCAATAGTAAAACAGAATTCGGTAGCAGTTCACGTTCGCCGAACTGACTATCTGAAATCTGGAAGTATACATGCTGTTCTAGATATAGATTATTACAAAAAAGCTTTCGACGTAATACTAAAAGAAATTCCTAATCCATCTTTTTATTTATTTGGAGATGATGAGTTATGGATTAAGAATAATCTGCTATCTATTTTGCCCGATGCCACCTTCCTTAATTACAAAGGAGAGCATGCTGCACTTTTTGATTTTAGTGCTATGTCTTATTGTGAACATATGGTTACATCAAACAGTACTTTTTCTTGGTGGGCAACATTAATGGGCTGTACAGAAACTAGTATAGTAGTTGCTCCTTACCGCTGGTTAAGACAAGAAAGTTTAGATGTAACAAATGCATATCCACCAAACTGGTATGTTATTTAATAGATTTGTTCAAAAAATCAGATTTCTTTTTGGTTTAGATCTTAAAAAAATCTACAAATCAGAAGAATTGTTGTGGATAATTTTTGGACAGCTTGGTTCTTTAATTTTGGGTTTTGGGGTTATTAAACTACTAACCAAAATGTCTCCTGGTGAATTCGGGCTTTATAGTCTAATCTTAACCATCTCTGCATTAGTTTCTGCTATTCTATTTGGGCCTGCCGAACAAGGTTTTTTAAGATATTATTTTGAGTTTAAGAAAAAGGGTCTTCTAGAAACGTTTTTTCAGCAGATACTGAAATTCATACTTTTTGCTACAATTTTTCTTTTAGTATTGTCGATTCCCGCCAGTATCTTTTTGAAAGATAAACTGCATATTGTGGCTGAAAAGCGGGATTATTTGTTCTACTTTCTAACTACTTTTTTTGTTGTCTTAACTAGTGCTTCAACCATTTCCAGTTCCTTTTTAAATCTTTTTCGTGAACGCAAAATAAATGCTAAGTATCAAATATTGGAAAGAGCAATATCCCTTACTTTACTAATCCTAATTGTATATACATTCGGAATTGATCTATTTAAAGTTATTTTAAGCCTATGTATTACTTTAATTATTGTGCTATTATTTAAGTTCAAAACATTAAAAAACTACATAGTTCCCAACCACACAACAGTTTCACCAGACGAATTGAAAGTTCTTAATGGAAGACTGCTGTTTTTTTGCTTACCATTTATTGTTTGGGGAATTACTGGATGGTTGCAAAATAGTAGTGATAAATGGATTATATCAAGTAATCTTTCACTTGCTGAGGTTGGCGTATTTGCATTATTAAGCACAGTTTCTAACTATCTTATTGCAATGCCTATTGGTTTATTTACCCAGTTTATCAGTCCAATAGTGCTCTCAAAATCTATAGAAGGAAATGGTGATCAAGATCAAAAGACGGCATCAAGGATTTTTAAGCAAAGCATTGTTTTTTGTTCAGTGTATGTACTTGTCATAAGCACAACATCTATTTATTGGGCCGATTTAATACTTAGACTGATAAGTAATTCTCAATATGTATTACCTCAAAAATATTTATTGGGATTATTGTGCTTGGGCGGTGGTATTTTTCAAATAGCACAGATTCTTACCGTAAAAGGAATTATTCATGATAAACCATCAATCTATCTTATCCCAAAGATACTATCAGGATGTATAGCAGTTATTCTTAATATCATACTGATTAAACATAACCAAATATTAGGTATAGCTATTGCAATGTGCATTACTAGTATATGTTATTTATTCCTTGTTCTTACAGTCAATTTGATTGGTTTAAAAAATAAGGATACAATCCTATCTTACAAATGAAAATCTTGCACTTGGTAGAGTTTTACGATCCATTCCAAAATGGAATGCAGCAAGTAGTAAAGCAGCTCTCTGAGAGATTAGCAGCCAAGGGGCATCAAATAACTATTGGCACAAGTTATAATCAAAGTAGAGATTACGCTATACTAAATGGGGTACAAATTGAGCAATTTAAAATTGACGGTAACCTAATCAAAGGGATAAACGGTTCTGACGAAGAGGTTGTAAGATTTAAAAAATTTGTTTTCGAAAATAATTTTGATGTCATTACCATTTTTGCTGCCCAACAATGGACATGCGATTTAATAATATCAGATATTCATCTCTTCCGGGGAAAGAAAGTGTTTGTCCCGACTGGATTTTCTGGTCTTAATGACCCTAGTTTCATTGAATATTATAAATCAATGAAAAATTGGATGCAATACTTTGATAAAAATGTTTTTCTTTCCGAACATTATCAGGATTATACGTTTGCTGATAAACATGGATTGAAAAATTGTACAATAATTCCAAATGGTGCTGCAATAGAAGAGTTCGAATCTGAGCCTATAAACATTAAGGCACATCTAGGAATCCCTCAAAGTACTCGAATTATTTTAACCCTAGGATCTCATACCGGTTTAAAAGGTCATAAAGAGGCTGTTAAGATATTCAATAGGGCACAACTTGAAAACTCTATTCTACTTATAGTGGGAAATTCTCCCCAAAAAGGAAACCAAATTAGGTTTTTCTATTCAAATTTACTCAAATCAATACTGAATAGATTTTCCTGCTTAATAAAGAAAAAATGGGTGGTAAGCTGCTATTGGAAGTGCAAATACACAGCAATGATCAGTAAGATTCAAAAGTTTCTGGGCATAAGTAGAAACTTAATAATCACAACCGAGCTGAATAGACAACAAATAATCTCTGCCTTTAAACAATCAGATTTATTCTTGTTTCCATCAAATATTGAATGCTCTCCTTTAGTATTGTTTGAAGCTATGGCAGCTAAACTACCATTTTTAACTTCAGATGTTGGAAATGCAAAAGAATTAGCACAAAGTACTAATTCTGGAAGGGTATTGCCTACTACAATAGATACTTTTGGTTATTCAAGTGTAGATATAATTCGATCGGCTGAGATGCTAAAAAATTTATTTACTGATAATATTTCTTTGAATCAATTGAGTAAAAACGGTTTCGAAGCTGTACAATCAAAATACAATTGGGAGAGCATAGCTGCTCAATATTCAAGACTATACCAATCTTTAATTAAATAGAAGGAATAATCACGAATAAGTTTTCAATGAACCTCCATTCGCCTAGGCAAGTAAAAGACGATGTTTTTTTAAATCATTACTTGTTGTTTGTATTTATTTCTGCATTCATTTTTTTTCTGCAAAATTTTCTTTCAGAATCTGATTTCAAGTTTGGCATTTTTATACCAGATGTTTCAAAAATGTCTCAAACTTTAGATTATATAAACGAAGGCTCAACAGATGCAATTTCAAGCGGCTTTTTTGGTATATATTTAATATACAAACCCGCTTGGATAATTCACCCAGCCTTTTGCATAATAATTAATTTGATTTTTATATACTACTCTTTTAAGTTGATTAGAGACGTTTTTGTAATCAATGGACACCTGAAATCGGTAGTATACTGGGGCCTGCTATTAAACCCGTATTTATTTTTAGCAGTTACTGGTCCCAATAAGGAGATACCGCTAATTTTTGGAACATTATACATCCTAAAAGTTTTAATACTAAAACCCAGGTTGGGTTTATTAAAGGCATGCCTATTACTCTTTTTTATGTTTTTTATAAGAGATGGATACGCAGTAATTTTAGCATTATCATTAATCCTTTTTTCTAGCTCTTGGGGTTCAAGCAAAAGGAAATTCTTACTTGGTATCCTCTTTCTGTCGTTAGTTGCAGTGTCTATTGATTGGGTTTTCGAGAATCTTACCGTATTTGAGCGTAATGTTATATTAAGTCAAACCATCGGCCAAGACCAAAATTCTTCTGCTTTTATTGGCGATTTTTTGACTAGCAATAATGGTTTTATTGCTTCTATTTTCAAATATTTAATAAGATTTATTTACAATAGTTTTACTCTTGGATTATACCCTGTTATATTTTCTACCAATGGATCAATATATCTGCTCGGAATGGCTTATTGGTTTTTTGGAATTACAGTTGCCCTTTGTGTGATTACAATAGGTTATATTCATTTTAAACGAATTATTCATAATTCACCATCCCCCGAATTATTTCACAAGATTACTTACTGGTCATGCTTTGTGCTTCTAGCAATTAGTGTTTCTCTCTTTATACAGCCCAGGTATTTTATGCCAGTCTTACCTATATTGTTCCCACTTTTTTGCTTGGCGTCTTTAAAAATAAGAGTGAAGTTATCTCTGTTGGTTCTAGCCTTTGTAATGTTATGGATTACTTCTTACTCAGTTTTGGGCAAACCAATGGGAATGGTAGACTTCACGAAATCAGAGTTTCTGAGCCCATCGTTCTTGATTGGTTAACACAATCATTTGAAGGTATGGTAATCCGAATTCTGAAATGTATTTGAGTAATAAAAAGTTATTTCTAAATACTTTTCAATCAGCTGAAAAACAAAAAGCTTAAGCAATTGTGGATGAATTAATAACAGTTGGTATTCCATTTTTTAATCCAGGTAAGCATTTATTTGAGTGTTTGAATTCTGTTATTAAACAAACACATTCGAATATTGAAATCTTACTTATCGATGATGGCTCTACAGATGATTCACTAGTAATTATTGAGGAATTAATAAAAAAGGATAGCAGAATTAAACTAGTCTCAGATGGTAAAAATAGAGGCCTAATTGCACGGTTAAATCAGATTATTCAAATGGCAAAAGGTAAATACATTGCTCGTATGGATGCTGATGATATCATGCTGCCTCAACGATTAGAAACTCAGTTAAACTATTTTAGAGCAAATCCCGATGTTGATATTGTGTCAACAGCAGCTTATACAATTGATCAAAATAATAAGCCAATAGGATTTAGGGGGGATCATGTTCAATCTAAGTTAACTCTTGGTAAATTATTAAAGAAAAATCCAATTATTCATCCCTCAATTCTAGTTAGATCTTTATGGTATCAAAATAATCTTTACGACTCCCGATATTTCAGAGCAGAAGATCTGGAGTTGTGGTGTCGCACAGTACAAAATGTTAAAATTCACATGCTCGCAGAACCATTAATATTGTACAGAGAGGGGAATGTAAATGTAAAGAATTATAACAGTACAATGAGAACATTAAGAAAAATATATAAGGTATACGGGAAGAATGTTTTCACTCCTTTGGGACTTTATAAATATATATCTCATACATATTTAAAATCACTGGTTTATTCACTTTTCGGCCTTGCAAATATGCAATATCTACTTACTTTGGATAGAAGCTCCAAATTGAGCAACAGTGAAAAAATTAAATTGTCTGCTATTATATCGGCATTGAAATTGAACGATCATGCTAATTAAATTTTTGTTATGAAAAAAAAGCTGGCATTCATAATTACTAAAAGTGAAATTGGAGGAGCTCAGAAGTTTGTCTTTGATCAAATTCAAATACTCACAAATCATTATGATTTATATATTGTAACAAATAGAAATGGTTGGTTGATAAGATCGACAGTTGATAAGGTTAAAGCAAATTATTTGGATATCAGGATTGAAAGTTTTCTCTCCTTAAGTTTCTTAATCAGCTTAATTAAGTTTCTAAAATCGAATAAAATTGACACCATAGTATGTAATTCTGCAAATGCAGGTTTCTATGGTAGATTAGCCGGTTTCTTTTGTAATTGTAAATGCTTTTATGTTTCTCATGGATGGTCTGCAATATATAACGGAGGTAAATTGTCTTTTGTTTTTAAGTTAATAGAGAGGTTTCTGTCTAGTATTTCTCACTCAATCTTATGTATTTCAACCTCCGATTATAAGATTGCAAGTGACACTATAAATATATCCTCGCAGAAACTTAAACTAATCCCAAACTGTGTTTTTCCACAGGATACTATAAATACTAATATTAAATATCCTCAAGAGCCAATTAAGCTATTAACTATTGCCAGATTGAACTATCCTAAAAGAGTTGATTTGTTAATAGAAAGTGTAGAGCAGCTTTATGATAATGTAACGCTTACGATTGTTGGTGATGGACCTGAAAAAGAAAAGCTTGAAGAAATTGTTAAGAAGCGAAATATCGAAAATGTTGTTTTCAAAGGTGAGATACAAGATTTTTCTGACTTTAAAAGTTTTGATATTTTCATTTTGTTAAGTGATAGTGAAGGTTTACCAATGTCAGCCTTAGAAGCTATGTCAGCAGGTTTGCCTTTGATTTTGAGTAATGTTGGCGGCTGTCCAGAGTTGATTGAAAATAATGGAGTTTTGGTTGAAAATAATCCTGTTGAGGTTATCAAGAGTATACAAACTGTGATTGATAATATAGAATCTTATTCCGCAAATAGCAGTAAGAAATTTGATAAACAATTCAATTTAATAAATAAGAAAGAAGAATATTTGGACTTTTATTTGAGTTAAATGAAAACAATTATTGGCGGTTCAGGATTTGTAGGTACTAATTTGATAAAAGAGCTGGAAAACTCTGATTATCAAATTCAGAATATTGATAAATCGATTTCTAAAATTTATCCTGAATTAACAACAATAGCCGATATTAGGAATAAGAATGAACTACTTTCTACAATTAATTCGAATACGGATACTGTTATTTTACTCGCGGCAGAACACAAAGACAATATAGACCCGACAAGTTTGTATTATGATGTGAATGTAGATGGAACCCGAAATGTTTTAAAAGTAATTGAAAAGAACGGGATAAATAATATCATCTTTACAAGTTCAGTAGCAGTTTATGGATTAAACAAACCAAATCCTGATGAAAATTCACCAGTAGATCCATTCAACCATTACGGTAAAAGTAAATGGCAGGCAGAAGAGATACTTCGTGAATGGTACAATAAACATCCACAAAATCGATCATTAACCATCATCAGACCTACGGTTATATTTGGAGAGCGTAATAGAGGAAACGTATACAATTTATTAAAACAAATTGCATCTGGTAAATTCATGATGGTTGGTACTGGAATGAACAAGAAATCGATGGCTTATGTGGGTAATGTTGCAGCATTCATAAAACACTGCGTGGAAACTGCCAAGCCGGGCTATCGATTATTTAATTACGTTGATAAACCGGATCTGACCATGAATGAATTGGTAGTCCAAGTTCAAAAATGTTTAAATAGAAAAATTAACTCACTACATTTGCCATATACTTTGGGATATTTAGGCGGCTTAAGTTTCGATATATTCTCCAAATTAACAGGTAAAGAATTTCCGGTAAGTGCAGTAAGAGTCAAAAAATTTTGTGCCACTACACAGTTTGATTCAAAAATTGCTCATTCATCTGGATTTATTGCACCATATACACTCCAAGAAGGTCTTCATAGAACACTGAATTACGAGTTTGGTTCAGAAGTTAAAGACAAAATCATCTTTGAATCGGAGTAGTTATAAATCCGTGAACTTACACATTTCACGCATTTCTTTTTCAATTCCTACGATAAATTATAAGTATATTTGAATACAGTTTAGCGTTTAAACCAAAGCTAATAAACCGTATCTAACACCAAATGTATCTAGCTCTTATTACCTTACTTTCCGGATTCTTAATTACCTACTTATTAGTGCCCAATATTATTCATTTAGCAGTAAAGAAAAACCTTTTTTCAACATTAAAGCCGGTGATAAGAGGAGGAGAGTTACGAAAAATTTCTAACCTGGGTGGTATCGCCATTTTTGTTGCATTACGTATAACCCACTCCATATTTATTGAATTAGACAATTTTCCAACCAATTATTACATTGCCGCACTTTTTATCATTTTCTTAATCGGTCTGAACGACGATCTAACAGGCATGAGGCCACTCAATCGATTAATTGCACAGATTACCGTTTCATTGATCATGATCATACCTGGCGATCTCTACATTCGCTCCATGAATGGGATGTTTGGTATCTACGAATTGCACCCCATTGCAGCTGTATTAATGAGTGCATTTTTCATGGTGGGGCTCATCAACGCATTTAACCTAATTGATGGCTTAGATGGTTTGGCAGGTTCCTTAGCCTTAACCATCATGCTGGTATTTGCCTACCTGTTTCATTTGCTCGATAGAACCGATATTTCCCTATTGTGCCTGGCCTTCTCAGGCGCTTTAATCGCTTTTCTCAGATTCAATGTGCATCCGGCTAAAATTTTCATGGGCGATTCTGGAGCCTACATCATTGGTTTATCCCTTGGAGTGCTAAGCCTACAATTAGTAAACGAGGTTTCTCAGCAGCCACTTCAAATCAAGGGTATCACCTTCCATTCAGCATTTGGAATAGTTACAGCCCTATTGTTGATTCCCGTTTTTGATACCATACGCGTATTTGTATTGCGTTTGTACAACAAAAAACATCCATTTATTGGAGACAATAACCATTTGCATCACCGATTGTTGAAAATGGGATTCAGTCAATCTCAAGTAGTGATTACCTTAGTTGCATCTACCGTGTTGTTAACTGCCATTAGCCTATGTCTCCAAGAATTTAATCCAGCTGTTCAAGTAGGAATTCTGTTCAGTATAGCTATGTTACTAAATCTGATATCCCATTATATTAGCAAAAAATATACGAAAGCGATACTTAGCTGATTATCTCTGTATTGTTTTTTTAACGTAAAATGCCCTCTATAGAGGGCATTTTACGTTAAAATTAGCTACAGTTGCTCAATTAACAAATAGGGAACTTGCTCGTCAGAATAGAAATCGCGGTCTGTTTTTCTAACATATGGGGGCATATGATCACCAACTATTAGTACTTTACTCCATTTAGACTTATCAAGATTTTTGGCCAAATAGCCTAGAAACTCTTTGATTCGAATAAGTTGGTTTATGGCTTCATCACTTAAGCTGTATGAAGATTTTCTAAAAATACCGGGTACTTCCTGATCTTTAAAATCACCATTAAAAGGTAAATGTGAGTTTTCACAGAGTAAATACCCAAAAACCTTCTGTATGCCTACTTTAGATTGAATAAAATCAAAGGCATCTTCATCCTGACAGGATGTAAAAGGAGTCTCGTAATTAAGTTGCAAACGATAGTTTTTATTGAGTAAAATATCCTCCATGAAATAGCTAGACCTAATTCCAATGTTTTTCCACCATAAATCCCGTTCGAACATTTGACCTCGGTAAGAGTGTACCCCAATAGTTTGATAGCCATGATTTAGTTTTAAATCGAATATAGACCTGTAATTTTTTGACTCCCCCTTGTTAAGAAAAAAACGATAATCTCCAGATAAGTTCAACAATTCTCGTAATTCAGATGAGGTAGTACTACCTTTAAATGGAGTTCTTCCAACAGCGCATTTCCAATTCTTCTTCTGAAATTCATTTACAATACTTGAAAAAAAACTCTTGTAAACAGTAGTATCTTGAATTAGTCCAAAAGATTCTACAACAACTAATAACTGACTTCCACGATTGTCACCCTTAAATGTCTTAAAAGTGATAGACTCTGATTGAAGTTTTCGTGGTTTGGAGTTTGCATCCGCAACAAGTATATTTTCAAAATTATGGTAATAAGAAAGAATTGGACTTCCGGCCAAATTATACTTAGACAGTACTCCCTGATACATTTTAATCTCAAGAAGCGATGAGCCATTGAGTGTATCTAACAAGAAGGTTAAGCCGATAACTGTTGAGACAAAAAAAGCATAAGATTTAAATGTATAGGAAGATTTCCGGTAGGTTTTAATAATTTGATAAATATAGGTAAGTGAAATTAGGAGAATAACTAGAAGAACAAATTGTGAAACCTTGAATTCATAATTGCCTATAAAACGTAGATTTTGGATAAATGAATCAACAGTGAACAGATAGATGGAAGATGTGATGGAAAGCAAATCAATTAGCAAAATAGCTACAAAGCTGCTCCAGATTAGAAAGCTGGAGCAATTGAAATAAAATAAGATGAATAGTAGGAAATAGTCATAAACTATAATTGGACGAGGTATAATGTAAAACAGACCAAATAAGAAAAACAATACATTAGGAGCAAGCACCAAAATGAGTGGTAAACTAAACTCCTTGAGCTTTGACTTAAACATAATTACTCGCTATCGATATTAATTTTTTCAATTAAATTAACAAATTTTAAAAATGCATTTCGAATTTGGCTTCCAAAGGTGAGCTTAATTTATGCAATATATTTTAAGAAGATAGTAAAGCAAAATAGTTTAATCACAAGCAATCCACGTCCAAACACACAATAAAAGACAAATAAACTAGTTATACAAACAATTAATTAATTGTTAAATCTTATAACTAAAATTATTATGTCTTCAACCTCAGAAACCGGCCACGCAAAAAACCTGGCCACCTTCAAAACCATTGTAAACTTCTGTCAAGGCTACGGAGCCGTCTACAATCCCGCAACAGAACAAATTAAGCTCGACAACCTACTAATTCAACTGGCAGCAGCCGAACAGGCCCACACCGACTGTATCAAAAAACAAACCACCTTCAACAACGCCACCGACATGCGCATGAAGCACTTCGCCGAATTAGGAGCCAAAGCCACCCGCATCATGAATGCCATCCTGGCCAGTGGAGCAGGAGAGAACACCATCAAGTCCGCCCGATCCATCATGAACAAACTGCAAGGCAAAAGAGTAGGAAAAATCAACGAAAACCCCGATCCCAGTCAAACGCCGGCACAAACCAGCTCCGTATCGCAACGCAGCTACGACAAACAGCTCGAGCACCTCAGCGCACTACTCGAACTGGTAGAAAGCATCACCAGCTACCAACCCAACGAAACAGAACTACAAAAAGCAAGCCTATCAGCCTATAAAACCCAATTATCCGATACCAATAACCTGGTCATGCAAAGCTACACCGACTGGAGCAATGCCCGCATTGCCCGATATACGCAATTCTACGCCAAAACTACCGGATTCGCCGATACCGCAAACCTCATCAAAGCCTACATCAAATCCATATTCGGAGCAACCAGTCAGCAATACAAACAGCTCAGTCCCCTGCAATTTTCACATCCCAAACAATAAAATGGGGGCTTAGGCCCCTTTTTTATACCCGAAATAGTGCAGCAGCACCAACAACCAGTACAATCCGACATACAAAAGGTGCATAGCAAGGAACAAAAAGTGCAGCCCAATTTTTAATAAGTGCGGTAAAGAACCAAAATTCTGCAGCTAAGTAATAAAGACGTGCACGCCAAGACAAAGAAAGTGCAGTAGCACGTATAAAAAGTGCAATTCAGTAGACAAAAAGTGCAGCCAAGTTTATAAATAGTGCAAAACCAGCTATAAAAAGTGCAGAACCACCTTCAAACAGCGCAGGAGCACCAATAAAGAAACCAGATCAACGCACTACAATTTACGCTAAACGTTAGACAGAAGACTACCAAATCCTAAAACCAAACCAATATGTTTATCTTCGCTAAGCAAACAACAAAATGAACAACAAACCACTACTTGCTTTAATGCTCTTCTTAGGCTTTAGTTTAGTACAGCTAGAGCAAGTAGCAGCACAAGAACGCAAGGCTTTCGGACCCTATAGTCTATACCTCGAACAAGCCCGAAACGAGCAAATACTCGGAATTACAGACAGTACAGGTGCACTCACCATCACTACGCCCCAATCTTCCAGTACCTTAAAAAAAGAAGGTTTTCAAGTTTTGCCCCTCGTGCTGCTGCAGCAATACAACAGCTTTGCGCCCTACGGCTGGAACGATGGACTACTGATACCCGCTAAAGGATACCAGGCCTACATGAACGCCGGTTTCAAACTCCAACACCGGAGGTGGCAAGTGCAAATCAACCCCGAGGCCGTTTATGCATCCAACCCGGCTTTTGAACGCTTTCCAACAACAGAAACAGACGACATACGCTTGGCCTATGCCAATTATTTAAATTACAGCGATTTGCCCGATCGTTTCGGTAGAGGAAGTTTCCAAAAAGCCACCTGGGGGCAAAGCTACCTCAAGTACACCGCCGATAAATGGAGTTTTGGTATAGCTAATGAAAATATGTGGTGGGGGCCAGGTTACCGAAACGCACTACTCATGAGTACCAGTGCACCAGGCTTTTGGCACCTTAGCCTCCAGACCAGCAGACCCCTAAAAACCAAACTAGGAAGCATAGAAACCAAGATGATAGCCGGTAGGTTAGAGGGCAGTAACTGGGCAACAAACCCCGAAGCTTTTGAAGTTAACGGACAAAACGAAAGCATAGCCAAATCAGCAGATTGGCGCTACCTATCAGGACTAAGTATTTCTTACCAACCCAAATGGATACCGGGTTTATACCTGGGATTGAATCGGGTTTTTCAGATCTACCGCAACGATTTAGGAAGTGGTCTAACCGATTACCTGCCCTTTATTACCCCCTTCCAAAAGAAAGGTGTACCCGGAGAAGATGCCAAGAAACGCGATCAATTGGCCTCAGTCTATTTCCGTTGGGTACTACCCGAATCCAAAACCGAAATTTACGGCGAGTACGGCTGGAACGACCATAAACAAAACGTTTGGGATTTAGCCGGATCACCCTCACATGCTGCCGCATTCCTCATCGGGATGCGTAAACTATTTCCGGTTCAAGGCTCAAAAGACAAATACCTCCGTTTAAACCTCGAGATAACTCAGTTGCAGCAAAGTGCCGATCGCTTGGTTCGCCCAGCAGGTGCCTGGTACATGCACGGCTCAATCAGACACGGCTATACCCATCAAGGGCAAGTACTTGGAGCAGGCATAGGTCCAGGAAGTAATAGCCAAACCCTCGACATCGCTTTCTGGAATAAGAATCAAGTGTTTGGCTTCCAGTTAGAACGCTATGCCCACAACCTCGATTTCTTTTACGATGCCTATACCCAAGTTATGGTAGATTACAACCGTAAATGGACAGACATCATGCTCAATACCTATACCTACCGCCAATGGGGGCAAATAGGATTAAGAGCTGCACTCAACGCCGCCTGGATACGCAATTACCAGTGGCAAGAAAACCGTAATCCGCTCAATATGCAAGTTCAATTTGGTTTAAACTACCGGTTTAGCAAACAAAATTAGAGAGCTTATCATAAAAACAGGATTGCCTTCGGCGATCCCTAAATGGGGGAGGCTTCAAACCAGATCAAAACTAAGCGGCTGCGCCGCTATTTTTTGGTATCCCATACTCCCTAAAGCAAGCTTCGCGAATATGGAAAACAAAAAACCCACGAGTTTCTCGTGGGTTTTGATTTGGTTTGGCGGAGAGAGAGGGATTCGAATGGCGAGGTAAACTCGCCACCACGAGCTAAGCCTCGTGGCCCCCAATATCTTCTAGGCCATACTTACCAATAAACTTTTTAAGATCAACGGTGTTAAGGTTCTTTAATTTACGTTCCAGAATCAAGGCTTCACCCCGACTATTCTTTAGAATAGAACAAACCAGTATCCAAGGTAAATAAGGCTTTGTTGAAAATTCATAACCAGCATTATGTCGAACTAAACGCTGAGCTAAATCGGCAGTTTGACCAATATAATACCGATTATAATTAATCGAATAAAGAATATAAACAGCAAATTTTGCCATAAATACAAAATCCCGCTACTATGCGGGATTTCAATTTGGCGGAGAGAGAGGGATTCGAACCCCCGGACCTTTGACAGTCAACGGTTTTCAAGACCGCCGCAATCGACCACTCTGCCATCTCTCCGGGGGCAAAAGTACAAATACGGCGTTAAACTGCAAATACAGATTGCAATTTTTTTAAATTAACACACAATTGACGCTCTAATCACAACTTAAGCTTAGATTTGATTCGTTCAATACCTCAAAAAATGAAAATACAATTCAAATTACCAGTACTTATCGCAATGCTAGCTTCCTTACTAGCTTGTACCACACAAACTACTGAAACAGCTGAAACAACACAAACCAACGAAACAGCAAGTACAGCAGCAGTTAACGTTAGTTTAAAAGATGCATCTCAAAACACCATTCTAAAGCAATACCTACTACTTAAAGATGCTTTGGTACTTTCAGACGCTACCAAAACCCAAGAAGCAGCCAAAACATTGCAACAAAGCCTGGCAGCAAGTAAAGAATTCGAAACCAGCCAAGCAGCAGCAGATTCAATTGCAAAAACCAACGATTTAGCACAACAGCGCAAAACCTTTACCAATTTGAGCAATCAACTTATTTCGGTATTCCGTAAAGCAGCAGTAGCTAAAGGTGCATTTTACGTACAATTTTGCCCCATGGCCAACGAAGGGGATGGAGGCTACTGGTTAGCCCAGGAAGAAGAAGTGAGAAATCCGTATTACGGCGATGAAATGCTCAATTGCGGAGAAGTAAAAGAAAAGATAAAATAGTACAAAAAAATTACACAAGCACAGCATTATAAGTGTAGTAAAATACACCGATTTGATTAGTTTTGTCCATCAATTATAAATCTTATGTCATCTACAGCAACGATTAAATATGGTGATCAAACCGTAGAATTACCAGTAATCACCGGCACCGAAAACGAATCTGCAATTGATATTGCAAAACTTCGCGATTTAACCGGACTAATTACCTTAGATTCTGGATTCAAAAATACCGGAGCCACCAAAAGTGCCATCACCTTTTTAGATGGTGAACAAGGCGTATTGAAATACCGTGGCTATGCCATTGAAGAATTGGCCGAGAAAGCCTCTTTCTTAGAAGTAGCCTACCTCTTAATTTACGGTAACTTGCCTACCAAAGCACAGTTAGATGACTTCCAGTTCCAGATTTCACGCCATACACTGGTACACGAAGACATGAAGAAGTTTTTTGATGGATTCCCATCAAAATCACACCCAATGGGACAATTGTCATCATTAGTATGTTCACTTTCTTCATTTTATCCAGAGTCTTTAGATCCGCACCAAACACAAGAAGAACAAAACCTAACCATCATTAAGCTCTTGGCGAAGATGGCTACCATCGTGTCGTGGATCTATAAAAAATCATTGGGTCACCCGCTAATTTATCCGCAAAATAAATTTGATTACGTAACCAATTACCTCTACATGACCTTTGGTCAGCGTACCGAAGAAGTAAGCATTGATCCGGTTGTAGCAAAAGCCATGAACGTATTGTTAATTCTGCATGCAGACCACGAACAAAACTGTTCAACCTCAACGGTACGAATCGTAGGTTCGGCCGATTGCAACTTGTATGCTTCTATTTCTGCAGGTATTTCTGCATTATGGGGCCCGCTTCACGGAGGAGCAAACCAAGCCGTAATCGAAATGCTGGAGCAAATTAAAAACGATGGCGGCGATGTAGACAAATGGTTAAACAAAGCCAAAGATAAAAACGATCCATTCCGTTTAATGGGCTTCGGTCACCGTGTATACAAAAACTTCGATCCGCGTGCTAAAATCATTAAAAAGGCCTGCGACGACGTATTGGCTAAATTAGGCATCAACGATCCCGTATTGGATATTGCCAAAAAACTAGAACAAGCAGCCCTTAGCGATCCGTATTTCGTAGAGCGTAAACTTTATCCAAACGTAGATTTCTATTCAGGTATCATTTACCGTGCTTTAGGTTTCCCAACCGATATGTTTACCGTATTGTTTGCCTTGGGTCGCCTACCGGGATGGATTGCACAATGGAAAGAAATGCGTGAAAACAAAGAACCAATTGGCCGTCCACGTCAAGTATATGTTGGAGAAGTAAACCGCCAATTTGTACCTGTAGAAAAACGCTAAGACCATAAAACCAAAAGGTTAAGATATAAATCCCGGTTCTGGATAAGAGCCGGGATTTTTTTATAAGGTTGCCACAGAGAATAAGAGGATGCCGATAAAGCTAATTATCAATAGGACAAAATAGATAAAACTCAAAAGCAAGAATTTTGCTAAAGTATGTGCTCTTCCTTTTTGATACACCCTACGCATTGAACGGTAGATATACCAAAAACTAATCAGCATACCAATGCCCACCCCAATATCGCCAGCAGCTTTCCAGGCCATGCCTAGCAGTTCTATAAAACAGAAAAGCAAGAATAAGAACGAATGTACGTGGATGGTATAAATGAGGTGTTCGATAAAGTAGAGTTTCGATTTGTAGAAACTAAAACTTAAAATCAAAGCAAACAAAGGCATGAGGATAAACATCATTTTAGGTAATTGATGTTGTACCGTTTCTACAATCTTGTTTAACAATTCATCGCCATACTTTTGTTCAAGTAAAATGCTTTTCTTGATAAAATAAGCACTGAGCCAACTATCTCGTTTAGCAGCTGGGAGCTTAGCTTGTTTTTGCTCGTAATCCCGAATACTTACATATGTTGAATCGGTATCACCAAGATTTAATTTCAAATTTCCAGAACCAGAATTAAATCCATTTTTAACATCCGATAAGCCTTTGTTAAGCTCTTTAAGATCTGTAACTTTTTGCCTTAGCTCAGCCCGTTCTCTACGACTCAATTTAGCGGTATCAATTTTTCGTAAACTATCCAATTGAGATTGGATAATTTTCGGGTTTGAAATCGTTTTTAGCGGATCAACATCCGATTGATGAAGACCATTAGTTAGGAAAAAAACCAAACTGATAAACAAATACATGCTCACAGGATGGATATACGAAGCCCGTTTGCCGGCAATATATTCGGTAGTTAATTTCCCGGGTTGGGTAATTAGAGGAACAAAGCTCTTTTGAAACTTTGAATCAAAATGAAAATAATGACCGATGCTATGGATTAGGAAACCCAGGAAAGGCTCCCGGGTTTCTATATTTTCTTGGCCACACTGCGGACAGAATTTGGCTTCTACATGGGCTCCACAGTTTAAACATTCCTGTTCAGACCGATATTTCTTCATTCAGATTAGTATAAGATTCCGGCAATTGTTGCAGAAAGATACGAAGCAAGCGTTCCACAAATTAAAGCTTTTACGCCCAGTTTAGCCAAATCGGTTCTACGCTCAGGGGCCAACTCGCCAATACCACCCACCTGAATGGCAATAGAACTAAAGTTGGCAAAACCACACAAGGCAAAGCTCGTAATCAGGAGTGTTTTGGCATCCATCGCAGCTTTAACCTTAGCCAAATCCAAATAGGCCACAAACTCATTGATCACCATTTTAGTCCCCATCAATGATCCTGCAACCTGAATATCTTTTAATGGAACACCCATGGTCCAGGCAAATAGTGAGAAAATGCTACCCAAAATTTGGTTCAAACTCAGCGTTTGCAAATCAATACCAATAAAAGATAAGGTGAGTCCTAAATTAGCCAAGCCCATACCCACTTTACCCAATACATAATCCAGTAGAGCAATAATGGCAATAAAACCAATCAGCATGGCAATTACATTTAAACCTACTTTTAACCCATCGCTGGCGCCATGAGAAATGGCATCTACCAAATTGGCATTGGTTTTCTTGATCTCCAATGAAACCTTACCCTTAGTTTCAGACACCTCAGTTTCAGGCCATACAATTTTAGATATCACCAAAGCCCCAGGGGCAGCCATTAAACTTGCTGCAATCAAATATTCGGCCGGAACACCCAATGCAATATACACCGCCATAACCCCGCCGGCAATACAGGCCATACTACCGGTCATGGAAGCCAATAACTCAGACATGGTCATGCCTCTCAGATAGGGCTTAATCATAATTTGCGCTTCAACCTGACCAACAAAAGCACTAGCCACATTAGAAAGTGCTTCAGAACCCGAAACGCCCATCAGTTTATACACAACCAAGGCAATTCCTTTTACAATACGTTGCATAATGCCTAAATAATAAGCTACGCTGACCAATACGGCCACAAAAATGATGGTAGGGATAATCTTAAAGAAGAAAATAAAATCGTTACCAGCTCCAAAAGCTTTATCCATTAAACCTTTGTTCACTAAAGCACCAAAAACGAAATTGGCACCGGCATTTGAAAAATCCAATACCTTGGTAACTGCCGCACCCAGCCAGCCGAATATTTCTTTACCCACAGGTACTTTTAAAATGAATAAAGCGAGAACAATCTGGATGGTTAATCCCGACAAAACCAAGCGGTAATTGATGGCTTTGCGGTTATTTGATAGTAAAAATGCAAGTGCAAAAATAAGTACGATGCCAATAAGGCCGGTGAATCTTTCCATTACGAATAGCTTATATACGGTTTAGTACCGTAAAATAGAAATTACTAAGAGAATTTAGAAGAAATGTAGATAAAAAACGAAATGTAGAAAAATTAGGAAGATTTTCTGCGGCTCAATTCATCGCGAATACTGGCAGCCCGTTCATAGGCCTCATCTTTGAGTGCTTCCTTTAATTGAACTTTCAATTCCTCATCGGTCAAATTTGCATAATTTGTGGTTGAGGGTAAAGCTTCAGGTAATTCTTCGTTCGGGGCAACCATATCTTCGAGATAAGCAAATTCATTCCCTTCCATAATGGTTCCTGCAGATGCCAGGATAAATTCGTAAGTGTAAATAGGGCACTCAAAACGCACCGCCAGAGCAACGGCATCAGAAGTACGGGCATCAATTTCAATGGTCTTTTTACCATCAAAACAGACCAATTTGGCGTAAAAAACACTACCAACCAGGTTGTAGATAATCACTTCCTGAACATTCACATGGTAGGCTTGTGCAAAATCTTTAAATAAATCATGGGTGAGGGGGCGGGCAGGAGTCATCTTTTCAATTTCGATGGCAATGGCCTGCGCTTCAAAGCCGCCTATAATGATCGGAAGACGTCGTCGGCCGTTAACCTCACCCAATACCAGTGCACATGCACCGGATTGGGTTTGGCTATACGATAAACCAACAATATCTAACTTGATTTTTTCCATGAATTAAATTCACCGAAATTACGATTGGCCTTTGTAAGCTTTTACTGCTTCGGTAAGCTTCGGCAAAACTTCCATAGCATCGCCAACAATACCGTAGTCGGCTACTTTAAAGAACGGAGCTTCCGGATCTTTATTGATTACCACGATAGTTTTAGATGAACTAACCCCAGCCAAATGTTGGATGGCTCCAGAAATACCTATGGCAATGTACAAATTAGGGCTAACTGCAATTCCAGTTTGGCCTACGTGTTCTTCGTGTGGTCTCCATCCTGCATCCGAAACGGGTTTAGAGCAAGCAGTAGCAGCACCTAAGGCGTCTGCTAAATTTTCTACCAAATTCCAGTTTTCAGGACCTTTCATTCCACGTCCTGCAGAAACTACCAATTCGGCTTCTGGTAAAGAAATCTTATCAGTAGCACGAACTACTTCTTTTACTTTTACTTTAGAAACGGCATTTGCAGCTTGAAAATCTGCTACACTTGCTGCCGATCCGCCATCTTTTACCTGATAGGCGTTCGCATTTAAAGCGATAACTTTTACTGCAGAGCTTAAAGAAACTTGTGCGAATGCTTTACCTGAATAGGCTGATTTCTTCACAGAGAATTTGCCACCAGCAATTTGTGGCAATTCTACAGCACCAGCAACTAATCCGGCCTTTAATTTTACCGCAACTCTCGGCGATAAGCCTTTACCACTAAAGGAATTGGCCATAACTACAACTTCAGCACCTTCTTTCTGACTGGCTTCTGCAATAACGCTAGCGTATGCTTGGCTATCGAAGGCATTCAGCGAACCCGCATTTAAGACTTTGCTTGCACCATACTTACCCAAATTGCTCAACTCATCGTTAGTTGTTTGACCAATTGATAGGGCAACCAGATTGGTGTTTAACTGATCAGCAATCGCTTTTGCGTAAGAAACCACTTCGAAAGCGGATTTCTTAAACTGACCTTGAACATTTTCTACGTATACTAAAACTGACATAAATTTTTTCTCTGATACTGTAAATTAAATCACTTTTGCTTCGGTATGCAGCAAGTTAACTAAACCAGTCATATCGGCAGCATCAACCATTTTAACCGCACTGCGTGGGGCAGGAGTTTCGTACACTTCAACCGCACTAAGCTGATCAATGTTTTTAGCTTCGATTACTTGTAAAGGCTTGGTTCTGGCCGACATGATTCCTCTCATGTTTGGAATTTTCCACTCGGCAACTCCTTCGGCACAACTTGCTACAAATGGAGCGCTAACTTCAACCACTTCCTTACCGCCTTCAATTTCACGGTTTATGGTAGCTGTACTACCGTCAAAATCTAATTTTTTAATAACCGAAATAGAAGGAATATCTAGAAATTCGGCAATCATGGCTGGAACTTGAGCGCCATTGTGATCAATAGACTCACGTCCGGCTAAAATCATATCAAAACCCTGCTCTTTAGCATATTCGGCAATTTGATAAGCTACAAAATAAGCATCGCGTGGAGCAGCATTGATACGAACTGCATCGTCTGCACCAATAGCCAAGGCTTTTCTAATGGTTGGCTCTGTACTGGCTTCACCAACATTAATCACAGTTACAGTTCCTTTACCGCCTTCGCACAATTCAATGGCTCTAGAGAGTGCAATTTCATCGTAGGGGTTTAGGATGTACTGTACACCAGCTGTGTTGAATTCTGTATTATTAGATGTAAAGGTTATTTTTGTAGTCGTATCGGGTACGTTACTGATGCAAACAAGTATCTTCATAAGCTTAATATTTTTGCAAATTTAGTTAAAAAAGCCAAACATTTTATGCAGTCAACTCGTCTTGAAAAGCTTTTACAATTCCTTGAAAATGAGCCTCAGGATCCTTTTCTGAAATATGCGATTGCAACGGAGTATGTGGTTTTAAATGAGCAGCAAAAGGCGCTCACTTATTTTGAAGATTTAGTACTGAATCATGCAGATTATGTAGGGACTTATTACCATTTAGGAAAATTATATGAACAATTGGAGCAACCTGCTAATGCTTTAAAAACGTACCAGCAGGGCATAGTGGTTGCCAGAGCTAAAAAAGATCGGCATGCACTCTCAGAGTTGCAAGCAGTTTACAATAGTGCTGCGGGTTTAGATTACGAAGACGATTAATTACAATTAAGTGAATAAGCGCAAACTGCTTTTCTTGAAAGATGTTTTCTTTTTCACCTTAACAGCATTTGGTGGGGCACAGGCGCATATTGGTTACATGCTCAAGGATTTTGTACAACGACGTCGCTACATCTCAGAACAGGATCTTTTAGAACTAAATGCACTTACGCAAGTACTTCCAGGGCCTGCTTCTACGCAAACTTTGGTGGGTATGGCCTATAAAGTTGGCGGTTTGTCCTTGGCGATAGTAACCTTCCTGATTTGGATTCTTCCTTCTGCAGCTTTAATGGCTTTTGCGGCAATTTTTCTTTCTTTACTCAGCAATCAAACCAGTTTGCATCGTGTTTTAGACACGCTACAGCCAGTAGCCATTGGCATAGTGGCCTATGCAGCATTTCAACTTGCTAAAGTTACCCTCAAAAATCAAGTGAGCGTATTGTTAGCCCTCGGTGCATTTGTAACTACCTTGATTTTGAAAAATGCGTATGTATTTCCTACGCTTATACTTTTAGGTGGTATAGTTACCTCAGCCATTGATACTCCCGCAGAAGAAAGCCAGCTTCGGTCAAAATTATTTGCAGCTATCAATACCCGTAAAGTGCTTTATTTTGTAGGTATTTTATTGTTTTTTGCAGTTTTAGGTGCTTTAATTAACCGAACTTCACCATTTAGTTTACCCATTCGCCTGTTTGAAAACTTTTACCGTAACGGTATCCTCATTTTTGGTGGTGGACAAGTTTTAGTGCCCTATATGTATACTGAGTTTGTAGAAATGAAGCAATACATTACTTCTGCAGAGTTTCTTTCGGGTTTTGCTTTTCAACAAGCATTGCCCGGACCTACGTTCTCATTTTCATCATTTTTAGGGGCTTTAACCCTCAAAAATGCGGGTTTCGGAGTTTGGGGTCAAATTGGAGGTGCTATCATCGCCGTAATCGGTATTAACCTTCCTGGATTAATACTAATTCTCTTTATTGTGCCATTTTGGAACGATTTGAAAAAGATCAGTCAGATAAAAAATTCCCTATCGGGGATAAATGCAGTATCTGTTGGTTTTATTGGTGCCGCGGTTTTATTTTTAATGCAATCTCAAACTTTAGATCTCCGCTCATTGGTACTTATGCTCACTAGTTTTCTCTTGCTGAGATATACCCCATTAAAGACACCCTTGCTCATACTTGGGTTTATTTTAATCGGTTTTTTTATTTAAAACACAGTTCACGAATTGTGGAAATTAAATGACCCTAATCTGATGTTTTGCTGGGTTTAAAATCGTTATTTCGAATCCATGAAGATTTATACCAAAACCGGCGATACAGGCTTAACCTCACTCATTGGAGGCACACGGGTTCCTAAGCATCACTTGCGTATTGAAAGTTATGGTACGGTAGATGAATTAAACTCGTACATTGGTTTAATACGTGATTTTGGATTATCAGAACACCAAAAAAATGTATTAAAAGAAGTGCAAGACCGTTTATTTACCATTGGATCTACTTTGGCATCTGATCCTGAAAAATCGAAAATGAAGCTTCCAGACCTTCATCAGGAAGATATCGCCTTGCTAGAAAAAGAAATTGATGAAATGAACGATCAGCTTCCCGAGTTGCGTCATTTCATTCTACCAGGAGGAAGTCAATCGGTATCTTTCTGCCATGTTGCCCGCTGCGTTTGCCGTAGAGCAGAACGTATTTGTGTACACCTGAGAGAAGAAGGTCCTGTTGACGAAAAAGTTATTGTTTATTTAAATCGCTTGAGCGACTATTTGTTTATGTTGGGTAGAAAGCTTTGTGCAGACCAAGGAATTGAAGAAAACAAGTGGATCCCGAGGATCTGAAAAAGTGTTTAAAACTTCTTTAGCATTTGATAGAGATTATTCTATTTTTGCGAAAAATAAACCTATAATTCTAAGATTATGTATTGGACGTTAGAATTGGCTTCTCACTTAGAAGATGCACCTTGGCCAGCAACCAAAGACGAATTAATTGATTATGCAATTCGTTCAGGTGCTCCTGTAGAAGTAATTGAAAATCTTCAGGCTTTAGAAGATGACGGTGAGCCCTATGAAAATATCGAGGAAATCTGGCCAGATTATCCTACAAAAGACGATTTCTTCTTCAACGAAGATGAGTACTAATTGAAACCCTCCCAATACTTGTGGAGGGTTTCTTTTTGCAATGAAAACCTATTTTGCAAACAAATAGCCTCCATTTGCGCTTATACAAGAACGTAAATAATTAGGCTATGGAAAATTTATTGTACTGGATTGCGGTTCTTTTGGTAATTGCTTGGGCTATTACCTTTTTGGGAGGTTATTATACTGGCGGACTGATTCACGCCTTATTGGTCATTGCAGTTGTAGCTGTTCTACTTAAAATTATCAAGAAAGCAACTTGAGTTTAAAGCTTAGTTCTTAGCTTGATTAAGTACTCGGCAAGTAGTAGATCTTCCGGATAGGTAATTTTGATGTTTTGTGCCTCTCCCTCAACCAGGTGAATGGGGTGACCGTTTCGTTCAAGCACTGATGCGTCGTCGGTAAAATTTATCCGATATTCTTGTTCGTATGCCTTTTTGATCAACTCACTCTTAAAAGTTTGCGGAGTTTGGATGAGGTAAATGCTTTCCCGATCAACAGCAATAGTACCGTCTTTCTTCAACTGTCTAACAGAATCTTTCGATTTGATGCTACAAATCGCATTTCCGTGCTTTTCAGCCTCTTTGTAACTCTGAGTAATTAATTCTTGGCTCACTAAGGGTCTAACGGCATCGTGAATAGCGATTATTGCTTTTCCTTTTACTGCCTTAAGTCCGTTTTTAACTGAATGAAATCGCTGTTCGCCTCCTTTAACGAGTAGATGAGGGATAGTAAAGTTGTATTGTTTGCAGAGTTTTTCCCAATGATCGTGGTAATGTACATTGAGTACGAGTATCAATTCGGGTTTTAATTCTGATGAATAAAAAGCCTCAAGTGTATGCATCAACACGGGTTTGCCTGCCAATTCTAAAAATTGTTTAGGCGTTTGTTGTTGCATTCTACTGCCAGAACCACCCCCAACAATTATGGCGTAATAGTTCATTCGAATTACTTGCTTAGATGATTAGCATGGCATCGCCATAGCTGTAAAACTTGTATTTTTCTTTTACAGCAACCTCGTAAGCGTTCATCACATGTTCGTAGCCGCCAAATGCAGCAATCATCATCAATAAAGTTGATTCTGGTGTATGGAAGTTGGTGATCATGGAGTTCGCAATACTGAAATCGTAGGGCGGAAAAATGAATTTGCTTGTCCAGTCGTTAGCCGGTTTTAAATTTCTGGCTGCAGAAACAGAAGATTCAATAGTTCTCATACAGGTGGTACCCACGGCACAAATTCTTCTTTTTTCCTCTAAAGCCTTATTTACAATATTGGCAGCTTTTTCATCAATGATGAATTGCTCTGAATCCATCTTGTGTTTGGTTAAATCCTCTACCTCAACTTGACGAAAGGTACCCAATCCGATATGAAGGGTTACTTCTGCAAATTCAACACCTTTTAACTCCAAACGTTTCAGTAATTCGCGGCTAAAATGTAAACCTGCGGTTGGCGCAGCAACTGCACCTTCATTTTTTGCATAAATGGTTTGGTAACGCTCTTTGTCTTCCTCAGTTGCTTTGCGTTTGATGTATTTTGGAAGCGGTGTTTCGCCTAAAATTTCAATATTTCTGCGGAATTCCTCATCGGTTCCATCAAATAAAAATCGAATGGTACGTCCACGTGAAGTGGTATTGTCTACAACTTCGGCAACCAATAGATCGTCTTCACCGAAGTATAGCTTGTTGCCTACACGAATTTTACGAGCAGGATCAACTAAAACATCCCACAAGCGCAGTTCTTTGTTCAACTCTCTCAATAAAAAAACCTCAATGGTGGCACCAGTTTTCTCTTTGTTGCCATACATACGAGCAGGGAAAACCTTGGTATTGTTCAAGATCATCACATCTTTATCGTTGAAATAATCCAAAACGTCTTTAAAGATTTTATGCTCAATAGCCCCGGTTTTACGGTCTAGTACCATTAAACGGGCTTCGTCTCTTTTTTCAGAGGGATGATGTGCAATTAAAGATTCTGGTAAATTGAATTTAAATTGAGACAGTTTCATAAGTGCTTATGATATATTTTCAGGGCGCAAATTTAGCAAATATAATTGGTATAATGGGCTCATTCAAGGCAGTTTAAAATATTCTTAAATTCGTGTAACGTTTAGCTCAGTTGCACGTCTTAATACTGTATGTTATTTCTCAGACTCCTCAAAGAAAGTTTTGTATTCGCATTTGATGCTTTGCGTCAAAATAAGTTGCGTACCATTTTATCTCTTTTAGGCATCACCATTGGTATCATGACCATTATTGGTGTTTTCTCTGCCGTAGATACTTTGAGAAATAACTTGCAGAATAGTGTCGAAAAATTGGGAAGTAACACCATTTACGTTCAAAAATGGCCTTGGGGTGGTTTTGGCGATTATCCTTGGTGGAAATACATGCGAAGACCGGTTCCTAAAATCCGTGATTTTGATAAACTGTCTGATAGACTACAAAGTGCCGAGGGTATTGCTTACGAAATAGGTATTGGCGATCGTACGGTAAAATACCGTAGCAACTCGGTTGAAGGTGCTCAAATGGGCGCTGCAAGCCACGATTTGTACAAAACTAGAGTGTTTAACTTCTCTGATGGACGCTACTTTACAGAAAACGAAAGTCAGTCGGGTAGACCAGTGGCCTTAATTGGTGCTTCCATCGCTGAAGGCTTATTCCCCAATGAAAATCCAATTGGTAAATCTATTAAGATTTTGGGACGAAGAGTGACTGTAATCGGGGTTTTTGAGAAAGAAGGGGAAGATATGTTAGACATTTCTGCCGATAAATACATCCTGATGCCTCTGAATTTTGCCCGCAACGTTATCGATTTAGAGGATGAACGTTACGGGCCACAAATTACCGTAAAGGGTAAGGAGGGAATTGCTGTTAACGAACTTGAAAGTGAATTACGTGGCTTGATGCGTTCTATTCACCGTTTAAGCCCAAGAGAGGAAGACGATTTTGCCTTAAATAAATCAACCATTTTGACTGCTCAATTGGATCAAATGTTTGGCATTATCAATTTTGCGGGTGCGTTTATTGGTGGTTTCTCAATTCTGGTTGGCGGGTTCGGTATTGCCAATATCATGTTTGTTTCGGTTAAAGAACGCACCAATATCATCGGTATTCAAAAGTCATTGGGTGCCAAAAATTACTTTATCCTTCTTCAATTCTTGTTTGAAGCCGTTGCATTGTGCTTAATGGGAGGTGCTATTGGCTTGGCCATTGTATTCCTGCTCACAATTTTAGGTAGGACCCTAGCTGATGTTACTATTATTGTAGACTCTAGCAAAGTGGTGTTAACTATCTTGCTTTCTACCTTTATCGGTTTGATTTCCGGATTTATTCCTGCATTTATGGCTTCAAGGTTAGATCCTGTTGAAGCGATAAGAAGCAAGTAATCAATTGATTAAGATAACTGAGCTAAAGCAGATTTGATTCGCTTTAAGGCTTCAGTAAGTTTCTCTTCAGAGGCCGCATAAGAAATACGAATGGAATTCGAGTCTCCAAAAGCATCACCAGAAACTAAAGCCACGTGAGCCTTGTTTAGCAGGTAAATACTCAGGTCTGAGGCATCCTTAATTTTCTCACCTTCAAAACTTTTTCCAAAGTAAGAACTCACATCCGGAAAGAAGTAAAAAGCACCTTTGGGTAAGTTGGTTTTAATACCCGGGATTTCTTTTAGGAGTTCGTAAACCAGATTACGACGCTTTAAAAAAGCAGCTTTCATCTCTAAAACGGTTTCCAAACCACCTTCGCAAGCTGCAATTCCGGCACGTTGGGTAATGGAACAAGTTGCAGAGGTAATTTGTCCTTGCATTTTGTCGCAAGCTTGAGCAATTTCTTTGCTAGCGGCTAAATAGCCAATCCGCCATCCGGTCATCGCATACGCTTTAGAAAAGCCATTTACCACCACCACACGATCTTTAATACTGGCAAACTGAGCAATCGACTCGTGTTTTTCAATGAAATTGATGTGTTCATAAATCTCATCAGAAATGATATGAATGTGTGGGTGTTTTTCAAAAACTGCACATAAATTGGCTAATTCTTCTTTACTGTACACACTCCCGGTAGGATTACATGGAGATGAAAAAAAGAATAGCTTGGTTTTCGGGGTAATGGCAGCCTCTAATTGTTTTGCGGTAATTTTAAAATCCTGCTCAACAGTGGTATCAATAAAAACCGATTTGCCTTCTGCCAACTTCACCATTTCAGAATACGATACCCAGTATGGCGTTGGTATAATAACTTCATCACCCGGATCAACTAAACAGAGAATTGCATTGGCCAAAGCTTGTTTAGCACCCGTAGCAACTACAATCTGGTCAAAATCGTAATCCAGATTATTCTCTCGTTTTAGTTTGGTAGCTATGGCCTTACGTAATTCTGGATATCCGGCAACCGGCGTATAGAAGGTATAATTCTCATCCATAGCCTTTTTGGCAGCGGCTTTAATGTGATCTGGTGTGTTAAAATCGGGTTCTCCGAAACTCAAATTAATCACATCCACGCCCTTTGCAGCCAATTCACGGCCCATTTTAGCCATTTTTATGGTCTGAGACTCTGTAAGCGAGTTAATACGTTTAGATAATACTGCCATAACTTGATAGATGAACAAAGATATAAACCTGCAGTCAACCTTTTGCTAAAAATCACGAAAAAGCAATGTGTAGCAAATTCCTGATTTTTTGCTCCGGATTGTTAAATTTGATGATCAAATAACAGCACCTTGCCGAAACAAAAAAGGGTTATTCTCATCGCCTTGGTTATCAGTATTCTACTGATGCTGACCAAATTTGTTGCCTATTTTTTCACTTCTTCAAATGCGATATTAACCGATGCTGCAGAGAGTATTGTAAATATTTTAGCCAGTGCTTTTGCTTTCTATAGTATTTATTTATCCAGCCAGCCAAAAGATATTAATCACCCTTACGGACACGGAAAGGTGGAGTTTTTCTCAGTTTTTGTTGAAGGTAGTCTTATTTCGTTAGCAGGCTTAATCATTGTTTTTAAATCGGTTTATGCTGTTTTTTATCCAAGCGCCATTAGCAATCTGACTCAAGGGAGTATCTTGATTGCCGTAACCGGATTGGTGAATCTTGCTTTGGGTTTTTATCTCTTGGATACGGGTAAAAAACTCAATTCCATGACGCTACAGGCCGATGGTAAGCATTTACTTACTGATGCCATTAGTAGTTCGGGCTTGGTTTTGGGTCTTTTACTGATTCATTTTACCCAAATCTATTTGATCGACAGTATGTTGTCAATCGGACTTGGTTTTTACATCATTTATAGTGGTTACCGCTTATTGCGTAAATCGGTTGGCGGCTTGATGGATGAATCAGATCTCGATCGGGTAGAGGAGATTATTCAAGTTTTGAACGCTAAACGAAAGTCTGCCTGGATAGACATTCATAATCTTCGTTTGCAACGTTATGGAGCAGATTTGCACATCGATTGCCACGTTACATTACCTTACTACTACGATTTAAATCAGGTGCATGAGGAGGTCAAAGAAATTGATGCCTTGGTGAACGAGCATGTTTTCGAAGAAACGGAGTTCTTTATTCATGCAGATCCTTGTTTGCCGCAGTGTTGTCATTATTGCAGCATGTCTAATTGTGCCGTAAGAACAGAAGCTCAGCAAAAAGATATCCAGTGGAATCTACAACGGGTTACTAAAAACCAAAAACACTTCGATTAAGCTAATGAGCTATCCTTTTAATGTTAGAGTTTATGGTTTATTGATTGATGAGCAAAACGGAATTCTGCTCAGCGATGAAGAGGAGTATGGATTCCGTTTTAGTAAATTTCCCGGTGGTGGGTTGGAGTATGGCGAGGGCTTGATGGAGGCTTTAATCCGTGAGTTTAAAGAAGAATGTGATGCAGATGTTGAGGTTTTAGCTCATTTCTATACGACCGATTTCTTTATCAAATCTGTTTTTAACGAGAGTCAGGTAATCAGTGTATATTACCTCGTTAAACCGAAATCAGTTTTGAATCTAAATTTTAAAACCCAAGCTTTTGATTTTGACGAAGAAGGAGATGTTAAACAAGCTTTTCGTTGGCGATCGCTAGACGAATTGACTGCAAATGATGTAACATTTGAAACGGATCAACGGGTTATTGACCTAATAATTGAACGTTATCGTTCTTAATAATCTAAATAGGTTTGGTAAATTTTCTGCAAGTAAGCCTTTCCTCTGGTTTCCAATGCTGTATCCTGCTCGGTTTTGTTTTCACGGTAAATGACTTGTTTGCTCACATTATCAAAGGTGAGTATTTGAGTAGGAGTAGCCCATCCAAATCCATTATCCCAATCGAAAAAAGCAAAGTCTGCACTCTGTGGATTTAACAAATCTTTGCTCCATTTGAAAGGAGAACTGTCCATTTTTAATTGATGAAGCACTGTTTTAGCAATATCGGTCTGACCACCAAACTTGCTAATCTTTTTCCCTCTAAATTCAGGTTTAAGAACATCACCGAACATGATCAAAGGAATGCGGTTCCTGCGAGGATGCCAATTTTCAAACTCGTCTTTGGGTAAACGATGCCCATGATCGGCCACGACAATAAAAAGGGTGTTTTTGTACCAGGCTTGCTTTGCTGCCGATTGTAGAAAAGCACCAAGACATGAATCGGTATAAAACGCCGTCGATTTGAATCGATTTTTGAGATCTTCTCCAGGAAATTTGGGCTTAACGGGTAATTCAAAGGGTTCGTGATTGGTTAAGCTGAGTAGCGTCGAAAAAAATGGCTGTTTTTGATGATTTAGGTCTTTAAGCTGCTTTTCAAAAACTTTTCCATCGTAAGCTCCCCATTTCGAATTCATGTCTTCTGAAGCAAATTCATGCTTATCTATCAATTTGTCGAAGCCATGACTCATGATATAAGATTTCATTCCTGCAAATTCACTCTCACCCCCGTAGTAAAATGAAGTGCTGTAGCCTGCGTTTTTAAATGCTTGAGAAATGGCCGGTAATTTCTCTTGTTTGCCATTTTCTTTAATAATGCTCTGTGTAGCTTGAGATGGAAATCCACTTAAAATAGCTACTAAACCTTTATCCGTACGATCGCCAGATGCAAAAGTGTTTTCAAACAAGATTCCTTCTTTGATTAATTTTTCCAGTTGAGGGCTTATATTTTTTTCACCTCCCAAACTTTCAACTACATCTGCTGTAAAACTTTCTAAAATGATGAAAACCACGTTGGGTTTCGGCGTTCTTAAAATTTCATCACTTTGTACTTCGGGCTCAAGATAAAGGCTATCAACCACTTGATTTGCTTGGGTTTCTGGCAGGTAGTTATACGGATTTGTTCTACCACCACGATTGTTCAGTATGTCTCGGAATAAATTCCAAAACGTGTTTACGGCAGCATGGTTTTCGATAGGTTTATCCGAATAGTAAGACATGCTCTGGTTGATAGGAGCTAATTGCCAGCCACCTCTTATCAATAGAAAGGTTGCCAAGAGTAAACAGAAAGAGATGCTTATTTTCTTGGCAATTGATCCATCAGTAGCAGGCATTTGAAAACGAATCAGTTTTTTGGCGAGGTAAAAGCCTGCAATCAAAAACAATCCAAAAATAACTAAAGAAAGGAAAAAGGGCGAAGATGCACTGGATGCCAAGGCCTCATTGGGCGATTTAAATCCAAATTCTATTGCCCGAAAATTAAGTTTAGTTCCCCACTCACGGTACAAATTGAAATTGACTACAGTAATGATTCCACAAATCATCAACCAAAATCCCACATAAATTTTAGGAAGCTTCTGTGAAATTTTTATGGAAGGGAAATTCCAGCTAATGAGGTAAACAAGCAACGGCAGCAAAGAAAAATAGCCAGCCATAGACAAGTCTAGTCTCAATCCATGATAAAAAGGATTCAAATAATCAAACCAATACTGGAAGTTTAGTTTCTCCGAAAAAAAGATCAGGAAAGCCAAACGCTCCATAAAGGATACTAGCACCCAAAAGAGATAAAATCTAAGCTGAAACAACAAGTGTTTAAACATTATTTTGGGTAAATGAGCGATGCTTTGTTTGGTAGAAATCCTTATCTGCCACTCATTTGCATCAATTGGCTATAGCTGATTTCCTCATAGTCTTTATCAGCGCCAAATGATCCGGCTGGTACGTTAACCTTTTTGATTTCTTTTACAACTGCTCGTACAGGTATACCGTTTTGAAAGCTCAAGAATTCAAGTGGAAACCCATAAGAAGCCTCGTAAAATCTACTCATTGGGTTACCGGTAATCGAAACGTCTTTAGTGAACCAGGCAGTGAAGTTTTTTCCGGTTTTGCTTTCGCTTACCTCATATTTTTTGGCTAGATATCCTAAAATATTTTTGGTTTCAGTGCTTGCTTTAAGTTCCATTTGTGGCATTACATCCAACATTTTTTCCTGATCGGCAGGGGTAAAAATTACCGAATACTTTTTGCCAGCCATAGGGATATCCAAGAGCAGTCTTTCGTACTCTTTTGCCATATTCAGAATACTTTTCGATGAGAAAAATTGAGATTCAATTTTCATACTCGAAGAATCACCCTTGAAGTATACATTTAATTCGGAGGGTAGGCTAGAGGCCATTGCCTGGGCTTGAGGCGGAACTTCCCACTCAAGGCTGTAAACAACAATACCTTCACTAATTTTCTCTTGTGCAAATGTGCTGATAGTGACTAAGACAAAGCAAAGTCCCACTAAAAATTTATTCATGTTGATCTGTGTTTGGTGGCTCAATTTACACAATTCAACAGAATAAATTAAAGACTTTCTTCAACAGTATACCATTCATTGTAGGTGTCAGATAGTATGTCTGATATTTCCTTACTTAAATTAAATTCTTCGGTCAAGAAGCAACAATAATTTAGGAAAACACTCAACCTTACCGTTTCCTTTGTATTCAATTGGTAGCACTTACTTCCACATTGAATCACTAAACTAATGAGTTCAGTAATGGTATCTATCACTTCCTTTTTACGGATATTATTTTCAATGATAAACAAAACCGGTTTTTTTACTTTTTGAACCAATTGAAATCCGCACTGATAAATTTTGTCGTATTCTGTATTCTTTGTCCGATCCAGATAGCTCTTCATAGCCGCTTTAATCATTAAAAGCTCTTTTTCTCCTTTTTTCATACCTCAACAACGCATTAATTTTACTTGTATTTTTCTTATGAGATAAAAATTATAAAAAATTTAATAAATTTATTAAAATGAGATTAATATTACTTTTAGTTGTGCTATTTTCTTTTAAGGCAAACCCGCCAACCGCTCAAGGAGCCCGTTCTCTTAGTTTTGCAAATTTCAAGGTGACTTTGTAGGGATTATGATTATTGCTCAATAATTATTCATAATTTCTAAAATAAATTTGATTTCAAACTTCAAATTAAAAATTTGGTAGGGATGAAATGCCAGTATGAATGCTTAATTTAGCATCATGCAATCTTTTGAAATCGATAAAAACGATTTGCTGCGTATAAAAGATGCGCTAGAAGCGGATGATGCGGCTCTCCAGGAGTTGTTATCGGAATTTCACGCTTCAGAGATTGCGATTATTCTGGAGGGTTTACCTCAAGAATCCAGAGACAGAATCATCAATATTCTTCCTGCAGAAATTGCTTCGGATGTTATTTCTGAAATGGATGCAGAGAGTCACCCAGAAAAAATTCTGGAAAACCTCGATCCCGAAAAACGTTCAGAAATTGTTGAAGAACTCGACTACGACGATGCCACCGACATCATCAGTCAATTACCTGAAGAGCAACAGAACGAGATTTTAGAGGATTTGGATGAGGAGGATGCCTCCAACATCAGAACGTTATTAACCTACGATGAAGATACGGCGGGTGGTTTGATGAACACCCAGGTTATAAAGGTTAACCTGAACGCCAGTAAAAAAGAAGCTCTGGATACCGTAATTAAACTTTCGGAGGAAATGGAGGAGTTTTATTCCATTTATGTGGTTGACGATTTGAACAAGCTTCTAGGTACGGTTTCTCTAAAAAGCATTATTAAATCCAAAAACAGCATTAAAGTAGCAGATCTAATTCAAACGGATTACGAATACGTTACTGCTGATACTGACCAGGAAGAGGTTGCCCGCCTGATTTCTCAATACAATTTGACGAGCATTCCGGTGGTTGATGAGGGTATGCATCTATTGGGTCACATTACCTTTGATGACGTTATTGACGTACTTGAAGAAGAAAATACCGAGGATATTTTGAAGATTTCTGGGGTTTCTGAGGATGAGGAACTTTCTGGTAATTGGAGAGAAGCGGTAAAGAGTCGTTTACCTTGGTTAATCTTGAATTTAATGACCGCCTTTTTAGCCGCTTCGGTTATTCGTTATTTTGGTGGTACCATTGCCAAACTCAGTATTATTGCCGGTTACATGACCATGATTGCCGGAATGGGAGGGAACGCTGCTACTCAATCGCTCGCGGTAACTGTGAGACGTATTTCGTTGAATGATTTGACCGATAATCAAGCCTATAGAACCGTTTTAAAAGAGTTTACGGTTGGTTTAATCAATGGGGCTGTTACCGGACTTATCGTATTGGCAGTAGCTATTTTTTACGATCAAAACCCAATGCTAGGATTGGTTATTTTCCTTGCAATGACTGGTAATTTGATCATTGCCGGTATCGCAGGTTCTGCCATTCCTCTATTTTTGAAACGAGTGGGTATCGACCCGGCTGTAGCCTCATCAATCATCATCACTACCTTTACAGATGTTTTTGGCTTCTTGCTCTTGCTGGGCATGGCCAGTTATTTTCTTCTTTAATTAGCCCTTTTAAGTCCAAACTTATCTATTTTACTGTATAAATGACTGCGTTGAATGTCAATGTCATCTGCTGTTTTTGAAACGTTCCAATTGTTCTTCTCAAGCTTGTATTTGATGAATTCTTTCTCAGCAAATTCTTTAAATTCCTGAAAACTCTGGTAATGTTCGTATGAATTGTAAAACGTTTGTGGACAATGTTTTCCGTTTAAATCGTTTTCTTTCAGGATTGGATTCGCATAATTAAAAACATCAGTTTCGGTAATTGTTGTATTACTCAGTATGATGAGTCGCTCCACCATGTTGTGTAATTCTCTGATGTTCCCCGTCCAGGGTAATTTTTTTAAGGCCTCTATAGCCGTTTCGTCCATTGTTTTAAGCGGAATTGTATAATCGGCACATATTTCTTCGCAAAACCGTTGAACAATGATGGGTATATCATTCACACGATCAGCAAGATTCGGCACATGAATCAATATGGTACTTATACGATGATAAAGATCCATTCTGAAATTTCCAGCCTCAATTTCCATTTGTAAGTCTTTATTGGTGGCTGCAATAACGCGTACATTAACCTCAATTTCTTTCTCTCCTCCCACACGAGTGATCTTATTTTCTTGTAAGGCTCTCAATACTTTTGCTTGTGCAGATAGACTCATATCGCCTATCTCATCCAAAAATAGGGTACCAGCATCGGCTTGTTCAAACTTTCCGATACGTTGCTTAACGGCTGAGGTAAAAGAGCCTTTTTCATGCCCGAATAGTTCACTTTCAATTAATTCGGTTGGGATTGCAGCACAATTTACTTCTACAAAAGGCGTATCAGACCTGTTGGATTGTGCATGCAGCCATCGTGCTACCAGCTCTTTGCCGCTGCCGTTTGCTCCTGTAATGAGTACTCGTGCATCTGTTGGGGCAACGCGAAAAATAGTGTCTTTGATTTTTTTAATTTCAGGGGAGTTGCCAAGTATCTCACGTGTTTTACAAATCTTACGTTTCAGTACTTTAGATTCGGTAATCAGATTTCTTTTTTCCAGGGCATTTCGTACAGTTATCATTAAGCGGTTTAGATCAGGTGGTTTGGAAATAAAGTCAAAAGCCCCAATTTTACTCGCCTCAATGGCTGTTTCTATAGTGCCGTGCCCCGAAATCATGATAAAGGGTAAGTCTGGTTTAACGAGTAAACTCTCCTTTAATACTGCTATACCGTCCAGTTTATTCATCTTGATATCGCACAATACTACATCGTAATCCCTAGTTTTGATGAGTTCAATACCCTCAACACCATTATCTACTTCATCTACCAAGAAGCCCTCGTACTCCAGAATTTCTTTGAGGATATTTCGGATGGCTTTTTCGTCATCGATTATTAAGATTTTAGGCATATTATTTTCAGTAGGATAGCTAACGTATTTTACGCTAATATAGCAATTGGATAGCTAAATATTGAAAAAATATTAAATGAAACGAAATTATTTTACAGATAAAAAAGCAAGCCTGTAAGCCGGGTTCTGTTTTCTGATCAGATCAGAACTTCTATCATTTATCTAGCCCCAATGTCGCCATTAGGGTCAAACGACCTACCCTCTGACATTGGCCGAGCAAGCCTTTGGCGTCAGTTTATTTGGTCTTTCAACTCCTGGGGTTTACCGCAATCCCGATCACTCGAGAAGGCCGTGAGCTCTTACCTCACGTTTTCACCTTTTCCCCGAAGGGTAGTTTGTTTTCTGTGGCACTTTCCGTCTTCCGGTTAAACCGAAATCCTTCCTGTTAGGAAGCAGGATGCTCTGTGTTGCCCGGACTTTCCTCCCCGATATTCGGGGCGATAGAACGGCTTGCAAACACAAAGGTACAGATTTTAGGTTCTTATTTACAGTATTTTAGATCTTGATTAACCGCCTGAGCATCGTGTAAGCCCTGCTGGTTACCAAAACTATTGGTGATATAGGTGATGATTTTGGCAATTTCAATATCACTTAGTTTGGCTTGTGCCGGCATTTCGCCTTCATATACCTGGCCATTAATTTCTATTCTGCCCTTTAAACCATTTTTAATGATGCAGGCCAGTTGATTTTTGTTTTTCTTTAGATAGATGCTGTCTGTTAACGGTGGGTATAGCATGGCTAAACCCTTTCCGTCGTTACCATGGCAGTTTTGGCAGTTGGATTCGTACAATTGCTTTCCAGTGGTATAATAGCGTATGTAGTTCAACTCCGCTTCGCTTTGACAGGATGAGCCACCAACAATGAATGCAAATAGTATAAGTATGAAAAAGGTGCTATTTTTCATCCTCATTGAGCAATATATCCATGTCTTGCAATAAGTGTTCAACCTGTGTCGCATCGGTACCATCGTAAGCACCTCTAATGTGTCTTTGTTTGTCAATTAAAACAAACCAGCCCTGATGTACCAATCCCTGAGGGTCAGCCTTGTCTTCATAGGCTGCTACTAAATAGCTTTTAGCCGCAAAAGAGTATATGGAATCTTTAGATCCGTGTACAAATTGCCATTGGTTGCCCGATATGCCCAATTTGGTAGCGTAGCTTTTTAAACGGTACGGCAAATCATATTTTATGTCTATGGTGTGCGATAAAATACCTACCTGCGGATTACCCTTGTATTTTTCGTAAACCTTAAGCATGTTTCGGTGCATTTTAGGGCAAATGGTGTTGCAGGAGGTGAAAAAGAAATCGGCCACATAAATTTTACCTGCAAAGTTCTTTTCACTCACTGGTAAACTATCCTGGTTTATAAATTGAAAGGGTGGAATCTGTTGATAAACAGTATCGGTAATAGTTTTGCCATCCACTATATTTTCAACCAGTTCTTTCTCTCCCAAGTAGGGTAGTTTATCGTGCTTATGGCTACATGAGGCAGTTATTAAAGCAACAAGAGCTATAAAAAGTAGATTTTTCATATCAGCTTAGTAATTCTTTTTTGGTAGCATCTAAAATTTCAAATGCTTCAGTAGAGGTTGGTGCCTCAGCATAAACTCTCAACACGGGCTCGGTACCAGAAGGTCTTACCATTACCCACGAATCATTTGAGAGATGAAACTTAAAGCCATCAATGTCTTCAGTTTTGGTGATTTTAAACGTTCCAAAATTTTTATAAACACTTGTTTTGCAATTGTTTATTATTTCTTGTTTTAAGTTTTCAGTTAGGTGTAGATCGTAGCGTTCAAATGCGAACGAGCCAACTAAACCATAAATCTCATCGATTAATTCGGTAAGTGATTTACCCGTTTTTGCCATGAACTCCCAAATGGTTAATCCCATCCAAATGCCATCACGTTCCGGGATATGTCCGGCTACGGCAATACCTCCAGATTCTTCACCTCCAGTCAAGAACGGTTTACCGGAATTTACCATCAAATCGCAAATGTATTTGAACCCAATTTTAGTTATGGTATTGTTGATTCCGTACAAATCGCAGAGTTTTTGAATTTTTAACGTACAGGAGAAAGTGGTATAAACTTCACCTTGTAATTTTTTAACCTGACTCATGTAATGAATCAACAGCAGTAATATGTGGTGAGAATCGACAAAATTCCCATTTTCATCGTATAAACCGATACGATCGGCATCTCCATCGGTTGCTAAACCTGAAGCAATCTCGCCTTCCGAAAGCTTAATGAGGTCTGAAAATTCGGTCAAGTTACGGTGAATAGGTTCTGGAGCCTGTCCATCAAAACCTGGATTATGGTCGCAATGCAAGAACGTACAGTCTGGCAAAATTCTACGCATTACATTCTGGCCGGCACCATACATGGCATCGTAAGCCCAATTCATGCCGCAATTGCGTATGGCATCCATATCAAAGTTGGCCTCAATGTGATCGCAATACATACTTTCCAGATCTACATATTCAATAAATCCATCTTTAGCGTACTCTTCGAGCGATTTTAAATTTAAGCTTACAATATCCGGAATCAGACTTTCTACTTCGTCGATCATTGCTGGGGTAGCCGGTCCACCGTAACTTGCTTTAATTTTATAGCCATTGTAGGAAGCAGGATTGTGTGAAGCAGTTAAGATAATACCCGCATCAGCATGTAGTTTCACGGTTCCCAAAGAAACCATTGGGGTAGAAACAAAGTCGTTGTTTGCACGAAATACCTTAATTCCTTGCGATGCCAATACCGCAGTGGTTGTATCTGCAAATAATTTCCCGGCAAATCGGCAATCGTTACCTACAACAGCACTTGGTTCCTGATAATACTTTCTTAACCATTGTGCTGTAGCATAAGCAACTCTTTTTACATTCTCTACAGTAAAATCTTCAGCAATAATCGCTCTCCACCCATCTGTACCGAATTTAATTTTGTTTTTCATATGATTTAGACTGTTTTTCTCTATTTTTAATCCCTCAATTCGCAAGTATAGAAATCATTTGCTGCAATTAAAAATTTAGATGAAATGATGAAGGTTCTGAAATTTGGTGGTACCTCGGTTGGTAGTCCGGAACGCATGAAAAATCTTCTGGGTATCATTCGACCGGCAGAGCCCCAAATCGTGGTTTTGTCTGCTGTAGCTGGTACAACCAATCGCTTGGTTGAAATTGCTGCTTTATTTTCAGATGGGAATAAACAAGGTGCATTAGCCAGCCTGGAAAACCTTCGTCGCGACTACAAGCAGTTTGTTGATGAATTGTTTACTACTCCGGAGGGAAAAGAACATGGAAAACAAACCTTAGCTTACCATTTTGGTTTAATTGAGTCTTTAGCCAATGATTTGTTTACACCCATAGAGGAAAAAATTGTTTTGGCTCAAGGCGAATTGCTGTCCACCACACTTTACCATTATTATTTAAAAGAAATTGGTATTTCATCGGTGTTGCTTCCTGCTTTAGATTTCATGAAAGTGGATGAAGATCATGAACCGATGGTAGATTTCATTACTGAGCACATAAAACCTTTGCTAGCTGCACATCCCGACGAAAATCTTTTTATAACTCAGGGTTATATATGCAGGAACTCGTATGGTGAGATCGATAATTTACGCAGAGGTGGGAGTGATTACACTGCTTCCTTAATCGGTGCAGCCATCCGTTCTCCAGAAGTTCAAATATGGACGGATATAGATGGGATGCACAATAATGACCCTCGAATTGTTAAGGGAACCAAACCTATTGCACAGCTATCTTTTGATGAAGCCGCCGAGTTGGCCTATTTCGGAGCCAAGATTTTGCATCCTCAAAGTGTTTTTCCGGCTCAGAAATACAAAATACCGGTACGCTTATTGAATACCATGGAGCCCGATGCTCCTGGAACTTTAATTAGTTCAGTCAGTGAGCCAGGTAAAATCAAATCCATTGCTGCAAAAGATGGCATTACGGCTATTAAGATCCAGTCGAGTAGGATGTTATTGGCTTATGGTTTTTTACGTCGTGTTTTTGAGGTTTTTGAGCGTTACAAAACGCCAATCGATATGATTACGACTTCGGAGGTTGCCGTTTCATTAACCATTGATGATACCCGCCATCTGGATGATATTTTAAAAGAATTGAATCATTTTGGCACGGTAGAAGTTGACAAAGACCAAACCATAGTTTGTGTGGTGGGTGATTTTGGTGCCGAAAAACATGGCTTTGCTTCCAGGGTTTTTGAAGCATTGAAACATATTCCAATCCGAATGATTTCTTACGGTGGAAGCAGCTACAATATTTCCTTGTTAGTAAAAACCTCTGATAAAGTGGAGGCATTACGTTCATTACATAACCGTTTGTTTGAATAGTGATGAACATGTTCTCTCCACAAGTCATCAGCTCATTCGAGCAGCAGGAAACACCTTTCTATTATTACGATTTGGGTTTGTTGCAGCAAACCCTAAACGCTTGCAAACAAGCTGCCGATCGTTTTGGCTTTAAAGTACATTATGCACTTAAAGCCAATTTTAACGAACCAATTTTGGAGGCTATTGCGAATGCCGGTTTTGGTGCGGACTGTGTAAGTGGTAATGAAGTTGCAAAAGCGCTAGGAGTTGGATTTAGTGCCAAAGATGTTGTTTTTGCCGGTGTGGGTAAGTCTGATCGTGAAATTAGCTCGGCACTGAAACAGGATATTTTCTGTTTCAATGTAGAATCTGTTGAGGAGTTGGGTATTATCAACGATTTGGCTCAAAAGCAAAATAAAATTGCCCGTATTGCTATCCGCATTAACCCAAATGTTGATGCCAAAACGCATCAGTACATCACCACCGGCTTAGAAGAAAACAAGTTTGGAATCAATACCTGGGAGTTGAACGATTGTATCCAGGTGTTGAAATCTTCAGAAAACATTCAATTAATTGGTATTCATTTCCATGTAGGTTCTCAGGTTAAAGATTTGGATGTTTTCAAGAGTTTATGCTTAAGAGTTAATGAGTTCAATAACTGGTTTGCAGCTAGGGGTTTTAATTTGCAGGTGTTGAATGTGGGTGGAGGTTTAGGCGTTGATTACTACCAACCAGATCAGCATGCTATCGTTGATTTTGAATCGTATTTTCAGGTTTTTGATCAATTTCTGGAGAAGAAAAGAGGTCAGGAAGTCCATTTTGAATTGGGAAGATCATTAGTTGCCTCCTGTGGAAGTTTGATTAGTCGAGTCTTGTATATCAAAAAGGGCTTGAAAAAGAATTTTATGATTTTGGATGCAGGAATGACCGAATTGATGCGTCCGGCTTTGTATCAGGCATACCATAGAATTGAGAACCTTACATCCAACTCATCAATAGTTAAATACGATGTAGTGGGGCCAATTTGTGAAAGTACAGACAGCTTTGGCAAAGAAGTTGAATTGCCCGAGTCAAACAGGGGAGATTTGATCGCGATTAGAACAGCAGGAGCTTACGGCGAAGTAATGGCTTCGCGGTATAATCTTCGAGAACCGGTTAGAGCGGTTTATAAAAACGATTAAGCGAAAGCGTTCAAGCCCGTAACATCCATACCGGTAATCAATAAATGGATATCATGAGTTCCCTCATACGTAACTACCGATTCTAGATTCATCATGTGTCGCATTACCGGGAATTCGCCGGTTATACCCATGCCACCCAACATTTGACGAGCTTCTCTAGCAATATTCAAAGCAGTTTCTACACTGTTTCTTTTCGCCATTGAAATTTGAGCCGGGGTAGCTCTGTTTTCGTTTTTCAATACACCCAGTCTCCAGTTTAATAATTGACCTTTGGTGATCTCCGTGATCATTTCAGCTAACTTTTTCTGCTGAAGTTGGAATCCACCAATAGGTCGTCCAAACTGGATGCGCTCTTTTGAATAACGCAAAGCCGTATCGTAACAGTCCATAGCTGCACCTAAGGCGCCCCAGGCAATACCGTAACGTGCTTGATTTAAACAGCTTAAAGGACCCTTAATACCTTTAATATTGGGTAAAATATTTTCTTTTGGAACTTTAACGTTATCAAAAACCAATTCACCGGTTGCTGATGCTCTCAAACTCCATTTATTATGGGTTTCAGGAGTAGAAAAACCCTCCATACCTCTCTCTACAATTAATCCATGAATTTCGCCCTGCTCATTTTTTGCCCATACCACAGCGATATCAGCAAAAGGGGAGTTTGAGATCCATAGCTTCGCACCATTTAAAATAACGTGATCGCCAGCATCTTTAAAATTGGTTACCATACCACTAGGGTTAGAACCAAAATCAGGTTCAGTTAGTCCGAAACATCCCATCATTTCACCTGTAGCCAATTTTGGCAAGTATTTTCTACGTTGTTCTTCCGATCCATATGCATAAATAGGATACATCACCAATGATCCTTGAACAGAAGCGGTTGAGCGTATGCCTGAGTCGCCACGTTCAATTTCTTGCATCATCAATCCATACGAAATATAATCTAAACCTGCACCCCCGTATTCAACCGGAATGGTAGGACCGAAAACGCCAACTTCTCCTAATCCTTTGATCAGGTGTTTAGGAAATTCTGCTCTTTGTGCATAATCTTCGATAATTGGGCTAACTTCTTTTTTAACCCAATCGCGAACACTGTCTCTTACCAAGTGATGTTCTTCGCTTAACAATTCATCTATTAAATAATAGTCAGGAGCTTCGTAAAGATCTTTTTTCTGTGATACGTGGTGCTTTTGTTCAGACATGAGCTGTGTGATATTTCTCCAAAATTAGTAAAATCAAGATGTCAGTTGTTTAAAATTTTAAAGTATTTTGTCATCAATGCGCTATTTTTGTTTTTATGGGATTTATTCGTCGACAGGTCGCACTTCAGGATGTTAGATTTTATGCTTTTCATGGATTTTATCCGGAAGAACAAGTGATCGGTGCAGTATTTTATGTTGATGTGGAGACTGAGTTCGAACAAGCTGATTCGAGTGGGGATGAATTGGGCAATACAATTAATTACGAGGAGTTATTCAATATTGTGCAAACCGAAATGAAAAATACCTCTAAACTTATAGAAACTGTTGCCGAAAAAATCCTTTCATCCATACTGAATAGATTTACCGAATTGCATGGTGTTCGGGTTTGCATCCGAAAAATGAATCCACCTTTAAACGGGGAAGTAGGCAATTCTCAAATAACGCTAAGCTGGACTCGATGAATATTGATTTTAATCAAATTACTGCAGAAATTTTAGCTCAAATCAAGGCTCTTGTTGGCGAAAACGCTGTCTTGGTTGAACGTGAACAGACTGCCAGCTATGCACAAGACGAGACAGAGGATCTGGAATTTTTTCCAGAAGTAGTCGTAAAACCTGAAACAGCAGATCAGATTTCAAACTTGTTGAAACTGTGCAGTCAGCACCGTATTCCGGTTACGCCAAGAGGAGCTGGTACCGGTTTAAGTGGTGGAGCTTTGCCTGTGCATGGTGGTTTGCTGATTTCGATGGAAAAATTCAATCAGATCATCCAAATTGATGAAGATAATCTGCAAGCTAGGGTTCAGCCGGGAGTGATTACAGAGGTTTTTATGGATACGGTGGCAGCTAAAGGTTTGTATTATCCGGTTGATCCGTCTAGCAAAGGTTCCTGCTTATTGGGAGGTAATGTGGCGCATGGAAGCGGTGGCCCCAGAGTGGTTAAATACGGCACAATTCGTGAATATATTCTGAATCTGGAAGTGGTTTTGCCTACCGGTGAAATTATTTGGACTGGGGCTGATACCTTAAAATATGCTTCTGGTTACAACCTAACGCAATTGATGATTGGCTCTGAAGGAACGCTGGGTATTGTTACTCAACTCGTGGTGAAACTCATCCCAAAGCCAACTCAAGATTTGTTAATGCTGGCGTCATTCCCATCCAATGAACAAGCTTGTGCTGCGGTTTCAGCTATTTTTAAAGCAGGAATTGTGCCTTCGGCTGTAGAATTTATGGAGCGAAAAGGGGTAGAGTGGGTCATTGAGAAAGATCATATTGCTTTTGACTTGAAGGACGATGTTGCTGCGTTTTTGCTTATCGAGGTTGATGGACACGATTTAGACACTTTGTTTAGCGATTGTGAGAAAATTAATCAAGTTCTGGAAGATTTCCAGTGTTCAGAGGTGCTGTTTGCCGACTCTTCTGCACAAAAAGAAGAGTTGTGGCGTATGCGCAGAACCATGGCAGTTTCTGTAAAATCAAATTCGGTTTACAAAGAAGAAGACACCGTGGTGCCCCGTGCCGCTCTACCGCAGTTAATTGCCGGAATTAAATCTATTGGCTCCAATTACGGATTCGAATCCATTTGTTACGGTCATGCTGGTGATGGAAATTTGCATGTGAACATAATTAAGGCGGAAATGAGTGATGCCGATTGGAATACGAAATTGAAAGACGGTATTGCAGAAGTATTTAAACTGACCGTTTCTTTGGGTGGAACTATTTCTGGTGAGCACGGTATTGGACTCGTTCAGCGAGAATATATGCCGATTAAATATTCAGAAACGCATTTGAATTTGATGAGGGGAATTAAGCAGGTTTTTGATCCGAATGGCATTCTGAATCCGGGTAAGATCTTTTAATTTTAGGATATGGAAATAGCATCAGCTGATTTAATTAAAATAGGAATTTCCGTTGCTTGTGGGGCTTTATTGGGTTTTGAAAGAGAATACCGAAATAAGTCTGCAGGTTTTAGAACGTTGATTTTGATAACCCTTGGCTCAACCGTTTTCACCATGATCTCGGAGCAAATGGGTGACGACCGGATAATTGCCAATATCATCACCGGGATTGGTTTTATTGGTGCGGGCGTAATATTTAAAGACAATTACTCGGTAACCGGATTAACTACAGCTGCCGTTATCTGGATGGCTGCTGCCATTGGTGTTGTAGTTGGTGTTTCTGATATCGACTTAAGTTTGGTGTTGGCTGTTGCTGTGGTGTTCATTCTTTCTGTTTTTCATGGTTTTGAAAATTTATTGGATTGGGTTCATCACCGTAAAACACTTGTGGTTACGTTTACCGACAATAATCTCGATTCGCTTAAAACATTAGAAAAGCACCTTAAAAAATCAAAACTTCATTTTGTGTGTAAAGAAATTGGTAAAAGTGACCATCGCTTGAGGGTTACACTTCTAGTTTTTGGTCGTAAAAACAGAATTAAAAACCTGGATACTTATTTATTGACTTCTCCCTTTATTGAAAATTTCAACCTGGCACACTCATCCCGCTAGGTCATTTTTTCATATTTCCACTATAGTTTACTGACAATCAGTCGTTTAAACATCTAATTTGATGTCAATTTGTCTTCTTTGATGCCAGTTTTTGGTATTGGTACGTGGCTTGAAATCCATCTATCATTAAACACTAAAAACAGGAGGATAAATTATGGCATTAGTTAAATTTTCAAATGGAAATCGGGGTACAGCCTTAAACCCTTGGATTGGAGATGTTTTCGATAATTTTTTAAACGATACCTTTCTGTCAGATCGAATGATTTCTAGAGTTCCGGCAGTGAATATTTCAGAATCGGAAGGGAATTACCACATCGAATTAGCTGCTCCCGGATTGCAAAAAGAGGATTTTAAAATCAATTTGGATAAAAATATATTGAGTATTTCGGCGGAGCAAGAAAAAGAAGAAAAGGACGAAACGAAAAATTATAGCCGCCGTGAATACAGTTACAATTCGTTTGTACGTTCTTTTAATTTACCCGACTCAGTTGATCAGTCGAATATTGAGGCCCAATACCAAAATGGTGTATTGAAAATCAATGTAGCTAAACGTGAAGAGGCTAAATACCAGAGTCGGGAAATAGCGATCAAATAAGTTTTGGTTTTGTTTTGGTTCAGAAAGGTGTTTTGGGTAGCTGAAACACCTTTTCTGTTTTAGATGTTAAGCCATTCATAATTCTTTGTAAATTTGTGCATGGCCCGCGAAATACTTGAAACTAAACGAAAAGCTTTAAAAATCAATTTAGACCCTACCATTTACGGCACCTTTGCAGAGATTGGTGCCGGTCAGGAAGTGGCTCGAAATTTCTTTACAGCGGGTGCTGCATCGGGCACTGTTGCCAAAACCATGTCTGCTTACGATATGGTTTTCAGTAATTCAATCTACGGTAGTGAAGAAAATGGCCGTTATGTAACTCAATCTCGATTGGACAAGATGTTGAATCACGAATTTGAGTTATTGACAGAACGCTTAGATGGACCGGAATACGCTAACAAAACCTTTTTCGCTTTTGCAGATACGGTAACAACCTTAAATTTCAATAAATCCAACGATCCACATGGCTGGTTGGGAATCCGTTTCCAAACTACCCCGGGCGGTAAACCAAATGATATCGTCTTTCACGTTCGACTATTGGATAGCGATTCAAGTTTGCAACAAAACGTCCTAGGTATCCTAGGAGTTAATTTGGTATATGCGGCTTATTTCTACCATCAAGATATTCAATCCATGATTGAATCGTTGGTAGATAATCTATCGGTAGGCTCAGTAGAAATAGATTTGATCAATTTGCAGGGCCCTGCTTTTGAAAATGTAAACAACCGATTGGTTAATCTTTACCTCATTGCAAAGGGTTTTTCAGGGGCTGCTATTTTTAACCCTCAAGGTGAGGCGTGTCAAAGCAAGGATATCCTTTACAAAAAGGATGTCATGATTTTGAGAACCAAGTATGGACAAAAATCTGCACCAAACTTCGGGCTATTCAATATTGCTGTAGATCAGTTTAAACGTTCTCAAAAATTGAAGGACGAAAATGTAATTGTACTGATTGAGGTGTTGATGACCAATTTGCTGCAGGACCAAAAAGAATTGAGTCAGCAAGATCTGGAGGCTTTTGCAAACCGAGCAGAAGAGCTTTGCAAAACGGGAAATTATGTAATTGTATCAGATTTTGCTCGTAACCATAAATTGGCACAATACCTAAGTCGCTGCAAACCAACTAGTGTAGGTATTTCTACAAACATTGCCAATTTGCGTAATATCTTCAATTCGGCTAATTATGGCGATCATTATACAGATGAATTACTGGCTTACATTAGCGATTTATTTAGCAAGAAGGTTAAGCTTTACGCTTATCCTTACCTGGATAAAACTAAAAATGAGATCATTACTACGCAGAACATGCCGGTTTCACCAGAAGCTAAGCCTTTGTTCGATTTCTTGGTGAAGAATGCATACATCACCGATATTGAAGGATTTGACGCGAAAGACGTAAAGACCGTCTAGTTGCGCATATTGATGTATTGCAAAGGCTGACCAAAATCTGCAGTTCTGCATAGCGCAATAACTGCTTGTAAATCGTCTATTTTCTTAGCTTGAACGCGAACCTGGTCATCCATGATTGAAGCCTGAACTTTAAGACCGCTATCTTTGATTTTCTTTACCACGTTTTTTGCAGTTTCCTTGTCAATGCCCTGCTTGATCTTGATTTCTTTACGGATCATGTTACCTGAGGCGTAGTGCTCTTTGCCCATATCCATACATTTGGGATCAAGTTGTTGCTTTACCATTCGGGAAATAATTGCATCCTGAATGGCTTTTAAACGCATATCGTCTTCAGTTACAATAAGAATGGTGTTGGTTTTCTTATCCAATTCAACCGTGCTGTTGGAGCCGGTAAAATCGTAACGATTTAGAATTTCCTTTTTAGCTGTATTGATGGCATTATCCAAAGTTTGTCCATCTACTTTACTCACAATATCAAAAGAGGGCATAAGCGTTTAATTTACAAGCATGAAGGTAGCAGAATATTAGTTCAAAATCAACGATTTGCTCTCAATATCCGTCAACACGCCATCCCAAAGTTTGATTCGCATTCGCAAACCCTGCTGAACCGCAACCAAGGCCTCTTGAATTTTATTCTCATCAATTCCAATCAATTCCTCGGTCATTTGAAGAGCCAAGTGGCTGTGATGATCTCCATCAACTTCAATATGACGCTCTAAATAATATTTGAATATAGACGCTTGCCCCCCCGTTTCATTATTCAAATCCTCCACCATGGCTACAAACATATCTGGAATCAGATCTTCACGACCAAAAGTGAATACGGCAGCTTGAAGATATGGTTTATTGCTTTCAATTACCTCAAATGTAAAATTCACAAAATCGGCTATTGATTGCGGTATTTCTATAGATTTCAGGGCATCGCGTACCGATTGTCCGGCTTTAATTGCCTCAATTAGTTGGTGTATCCAATTACCGTCTGAACCGGCCTGTTGCATTGCTTTCAGATATAATTCAAAATGACTGATTCGGTTTCCCAGCTCATCCACATCGCTCTCTTCTCCAACTACGATCTCGTTGATTAAAAAACGGGTAGAGGCATTACCAACAGGTATCCATGGTGTAGAAACGCAGGTCAAATTATTTTGAAGGGCTTTCAATAAAGACATGAAATCCCATACCGCAAACACATGGTGTTGCATAAAAACCCTTAAATCTTCAGTTTTTTGAATTTTTCGGTATACGGGATGAGCTATCAAAGCCTCTCTTAAAGGCTTAATGGATTCTTGGATTTTCTGAATGCTGGTCATAATGTTGCAAGTATAACCAGCATTTAGAATTTACTCCAGATATATTTCCTAATTTGAAATTTGAATGACAGCTAAACTGTAATTATACAGCTATATCGTGGCTAATTTCACTTTCTTCAGAGGTATCATCTTCGTATTTGTGGGTTTTAATCTTCGGATCGAACATGCAACCAATACCACAAATTAACCAAGTTGGAGATAGGCCAAACTCTTTAGAAAGTGCGTAAACTTTATCCACAGTAATGTCGTTATCGCCATTCTCCATCCTGAAATAACCCACCTGAGTGATATTAAGAATATTTGCCATGTCTTTTTGGGTAAAATTCAAGAGTATTCTCAATTCTTTTAAACGATGGCTTCTAAGTTTCTTTTGGTTTTTTGTTTGGGGGTTTTTTGCCGCTTCCATAATATTTAATTTATAATTAATAACTATTTTAAAAGGTTAAAATTGTGCAGACTGGAAATTATTTTTAGACTGTACTTAGTTAACACGATTTTTTAATGATTGTTTTACTGGAGAATCATCAGCAAAAAGGAAGCCGAATTGCTCCCTTTGCTGATGAAATAGCATTAATTCAAACATGGATGTGCATCAATCCATTGACTAATTCGGGTTGCTGCGGCACGTGCGGTTGGATTTCCGGTTGGCAAATTCTTAGGCGATAATTTTCCAAGTCGACTTAAATAGTCCTCCACGATGGCTACATCACCCCAAACGCTGGCGGAAGTAGAGATAGTGGTACTTAAACGAATAGGAACTAGTTGAATAAAACAAGCTTTCGAATCTTTTATTCCACCTCTATCAGAAGTATTGTAAATCGATTTTGCTTCGTTTTGAGTGTAGGTATAACCTCCAATGGTTACACTGCTTCTCCAGGTGTATTTTTTGGCAAAATAAAAACTCGCAGGTTGACTGCAACTGTTATCGACTACAGTTGATCCAAATCCGGTATATTGGTAGGTACCACATCTGCCAGTACTGGTAACGTATATCCCATTGAGTCCACTTTCGGTGTTATTATTACTGTTTATAGTAATACGGTAATACGATTTAGTGTCTAAGCGTGTTCCCAAATTAACCTGTAATATGGTATCGGGAGAACATGTTTGGCTGCCATCAATGCCATATTCGGGGCGTATCGAAGTCCAAGTTAAACCATCTGTACTTACTTCAGCACTGACTATATTATCGATTGCTAAATAGTGAGCTAAACTGAAGTCTAAGTGATCTAAATCTGGGTAGGTGCCATTGGTTCCATCTCCAGGATTCGGGGTTTGTGCAGACCAAGTCCAGCTGTATGTTCCGTTTCCATTATCGGTTTTACTTTCCAGCGTAACTTGATAGGGATTTAGCGTATCGACTCGGATGCTGTCTACGGCTAGTAAATTAAGTTGGAGCGATTTTGCCTCAAGTTGAGGATTAAAATCCTCGTTTTTTAATCTCTCGCATGAGGTAATGGAGAGTGTGGTTGACAAAGCTAATCCGGCAATAATCAACCAATGATTTAAGGGTTTCATAAAACGTTAATTTTTTAATTAAAACGAATTGTTAATTGCCTTAAATCAGCACAAAGCTTATTCCAACTTATGTCTTTTGTTGGTTAGTTAACTCTAGATTTTGCCTAAAACGTTTAAGTTGAGGTTTAACGATCTTCACACTGCGTTTAGAAAGCTCGATACTGGCATTGAGTTCAAATCCAACCAGAATGATTAAGGAGTTCAGGTAAAGCCAAATCATCATCACGATGAGTGTACCAATTGAGCCGTAAACTTTGTTGTAAGTGCCAAAACGATTGATGTAATACGCAAAGCCCCAAAAGGTGAGTATTGCCAGAAAGGTGGCCAGCCACGATCCGGGACTGAAGAATCGAGGTTTTTTGACTGTTGCGGGTCCGTAGCGGTAAAGTACTGAGGTGGTGATGAAATAGAGCCCAACTAAAATTATCCAGCGGGCAATGTCGATCAAAAAGATCCAGAACGACTTTTTTAATCCGATTTGAGACCTCAGGAAGCTGAAAATATATTCGCTAAATGTAATAATGGCCAAGCTGACACTCAATGCCAATACAATGATAAATGTAAGCTTTATAGCCACCCAACGCTGCTTCAACCAAGTTCTATTCTCGGTAACCAAAGACGATTTGTTAAAAGCTCGCATCAGGCTATGAACTCCATTGGTTGCAAAAAATAAAGTGAACACAAAACCAAAAGATAACAATTTTCCATTTTGGTTTTTTACAATATCTACCAAGGTAGATTGAACGGCCAGGTAGGCATTGTGTGGCAAAACCAGTTCAACCAAGGAGAGCAATTGTTCCTGGAAATCTGCAATTGGGATGTAAGGAATGAGGGTAAATAAGAAAATGATAGCCGGAAAAATAGCTAGCATGAAATTGTAGGCTAATGAAGATGCTTTATTGATGAGCGATTCTTTAGCCAATTCTTTAAAGAAGAAACTGCCAACGGTGTATAAGGGTAGGGGTTTGAAACCCGGAAGCACAACCACCTTAGTCCATTCAATGAATAGAAAATAAGGTTTGAAACGTAATAACCATTTGTGCAGCCCAGACATTTTATTTGAAATACGTTTTCATCTTGTTGAGAAACTGTTCTGGTGGTAAACAGGGCTTATTTTTCTCCATGTCTACAAAAACCAATGTAGTTTCTCCCAGATTAATCAGTTCCTCAGCCTCATTATATAACTCATATCGGAAGTGAATTCGTATGCCCGGCATCTTATCAATAATTACTTTTACGGTAATTTCCTGATCGTATTTAGCTGGTTTAATGTATTTGCATTTCAATTCTAATACGGGCATCATGATACCCGTATCTTCCATTTCTTGGTAAGACATGCCTAAACTTCTCAGCATCTCCACACGACCCACTTCATAAAATTCGGCGTAATTCCCATAATACATATAGCCCATTTGGTCGGTTTCGCCGTATCTAACTCTAATTTTGGTAGTATGGGTATACATTATTTCTTAATATTTCTTTCGTTCAAAGCCTGTTGAAATTTTTTGGCATTTGCTTGATGTTCAGCCAAGCTAACGGCAAAATTATGGTAACCCGAAAAATCCTCTTTCGCACACATGTAGATGTAAGGATGCTTCTTGAAATTCAAAACGGCATCAATTGCTGCAATACTAGGCATATTGATAGGCCCTGGCGGCAAGCCTGCGTATTTGTACGTATTATATGGAGAATCTTTGCTTAAATGTTTGTTTAATACCCTTCGAATACTGAAATCCTTGTTTGCAAAAATTACAGTTGGATCTGATTCGAGTTTCATTCCTTTTTGGTATCGGTTCAAATACAAACCGGCAATGGTAGGCATTTCACTGTTCACCAAGGCTTCTCCATCTACAATGGAGGCCAAAATGCTAACCTCAATAGGATTTAGGCCCAATTTTTTTGCTTTAGCTATTCGTTCCTCATTCCAGAATTTTTGGTATTCCTCATGCATCCTTTTAAAAAAAGATTCAGCATCGGTATTCCAGTAAAGTTCGTAACTATTGGGGATGAATACTGTGTAAACATTCTCTTTGTTAAATCCATATAAATCAAGGAATTGAGTAGAATCAAGTAGATTACTAATTGAGCTGCTGTCAGCTTCGATTTTTTTGGCAATTTCTCCTGCAAAATCTTCTTTCAAGCGAATGTTCTGAAAATTGAGCTTTACAGGTTCCTGGTTACCTGATTTCAGCATGTTGATGAGGCGACGGTTACTCATACCCGGCTGAAGTGCGTATTTACCCGGCTTTACCTTTTGAATATAATTCATTTTAATGGCTGCAGTTCTAAAGCTTGCGCTGTCTTCTAGAATTCCTTTTTCTCGAATTTCTTGCATCACTTGTTCAAAATCTGCCCCGGTGTGGATGTACAAATAAGCCTCCTTATCGGTTACATTACCACCCAAGTATTTCCACACATAATTAAATGCAATAATCCCTCCAATCAGCATTACAAAGGCAACAAATGCTAATCCGAGTTTCGTTCCGGTGCTCATTTTCTTTTTCGATTTCTTCGCCATGATTTACTTGTTAAACTTTTTTCTCCAGGCTAGTAAGCCTCCCTCTAAATTTCTGGTATTGATGAAACCCGCCATGTTTAAGATTCTGCAGCCTGTTTCACTCCGAATCCCTCGCTGACAAATAACCACAATCTCCTCATCTTTTTCCAATTCTAGATCTTCTAATGAGGTAGGTAATTTGCCTAGCGGGATGTTCACTCCACCAATATTAAACGTATGAAATTCCAGTTCTTCGCGAACATCTAAAAGTCGAATCTGATCTCCTTTTGCTAGTCGATCTTGCAACTCCTCTACACCAATATCGGCCATTATTTTCCTCCTGAAATGATTATATTAACGCTGCTTCCGATGCTGATTTTACTCAAAGTATCTACAGGAGCAGGGAATTGTTTGATGATTTTTCCGTTAATGGTATCCCGACCAGTACCTTGGAAGTTCACCGTGCCGAGTTTAAGCGAAGACCCTAATAAGGCCAATCTGGCTTCGCCTAAGCTAAGTCCAACCAAATTTGGAATATCCACTTCGCTAGCTCCCTTTCCATCGCCTAAAACCAAGTTAATGCGAGATCCCTTTGGAACTTCCTGTCCCGCCCTTAACTCCCTACCTCTGAAAGTGAACTTTAAAACCACATCTTTAGCAACGTCATTTACATAAGCAGTGTCGCCTAGTTTGAGTCCATAATTGCTAAGTATGGCAGCAACTTCCAAATAAGTTTTACTATCTATTTCAGGAAAACGGACGTTTGGGGCCTGACGAGTTATAATTGTCAGGTATATGGTTCTATTCAATTTTACATTTGTGCTTGGATCGGGGTCTTGTTCAATAACAACACCGGGTTGTTTATCCAATTGATAAACGGAATCAATTTGATACCGAAAACCTTGTGATTCTAATTCTTGAATCGCGGTTTCAATAGGTAAACCTTTCAATTTAGGCACAGGAACCCCTTCTCCGTGGTGTGTGTAAAACCGTAAGCTGTAAAAAACAATCAGTAAAAAAGCGAACAGTGAGCCAATAGCCCAATACAAGTTTTTACGAAAGGTTTTTGTTCGGAGGTAGCTGAAGAAGTTGCTCATTTAAGAATTAATTTGAGTTCAAACTTACTCGAAAAATAAGGAATTTGGAAGTTAATACAGTGTAATTGCACCGTAAATTTCATTTATATTTGAAGCGTATGAAAAAGACCATAGCCCTTGTTACTGGCGGATTTACCGGAGAATCGGTGATATCGCTTAAAAGTGCAGCCGTTATTGAACAAAACCTCGATCCTTCTAAATTCGAGGTGTACAAAATTGTGATCACACCTCAAGCCTGGTATTATGAAGATGTACAGGGTAGCCAGCATCACATCGACAAAAACGATTTCAGTCTTTCATTAAATAGTATTAAAATCACATTTGATGCGGTTTTTATCGGACTGCATGGTTCCCCGGGCGAAGATGGCAAGCTGCAGGGTTATTTCGATATGCTCCAAATTCCTTACACGAGCTGCGATGCTCTAACTTCTGCAATTAGTATGAATAAGGGTTATACCAAAGCAATTGTTGAGGGAATTGCTGGCTTACATGTGGCTAAATCCTGTCAGTTTTTTTCAAACCATCCCGCGAATACGGATCACATCCAAAAAGAACTCAAATTGCCTTATTTCGTTAAACCCAATAATGGTGGAAGTAGTATTGGCATGAGCAAGGTGAAAGCCGTTTCTGAAATTCAGGAAGCTTTGGATAAGGCTTTCGCTGAAGATACACAGGTTTTGGTGGAGGAGTTTATTCAGGGTAGAGAATTTACTGTGGGTGTTTACTCAGGAAAAAACGGTATTCAGGTTTTACCGGCTACTGAGATCATTTCTTCGAAAGAATTCTTTGATTTTGAGGCCAAATACACACCTGGTGTTTCGCAAGAAATTACACCTGGAAGAATGAGTGCCGAAGAGATGGATCGTGTTAACCAAATTGCTAAAGAGGTATACCTGAAGTTGAACTGCAGGGGAGTGGTGCGTATTGATTACATTTTGGAAGAGGGCACCGGTAACTTTTATTTTATTGAGATCAATACTGTACCCGGACAGTCTGAAAATTCCATTATTCCGCAGCAGGTTCGTGCCACAGGTCGTACCATCCAGGAGTTTTATACGGAACTGATCGAGGTTATATTATAAAACCTAAATAGCATACTTCTCAATAATCTCAGGCGTAACCGGCATTCCACGTCCGCTTTGCAAGTCAATCATCACGTAATCAAACCAGCCATCGCAGCTTATTTTATTGGTTTTCTTATTGATGATTTCGAAAATCACCTTACAGCCCTTGGTATTGATTTCTGAGATCCCAGTAAGTACGATAAATTCATCGCCCATACCTAAAGGACGTTTATAATCCACATATGCAGTCCGTACAACCCAACCATAGCCCATTTTCATGAACTCTTCCATAGACATACCGTAGCAACGTTCCATTTGATCGTATCTAGCGGCCAGCACATAATCAAAATACGTGCTGTTGTGCACATGGTTAAACATGTCTATATCGTCTGGTCTGACTTTAAATTCACTGCTGAAAATACTGTAGCCGGAGGGGTTATTCATATCGCAAAGCTATCTCGATTATTTTAAATTGCCAATTTGTTGCGCTTATTAATGTGAATGCCTATATTTGCGGCAATTAATAGAATTTTTTAACGCTTTAATATTATTCAAGAAATGTATTTAAGTAACGAATTTAAATCAGCCATTTTCGCTAAACATGGCAAATCAGCAACCGATACCGGTTCTGCAGAAGGTCAGGTAGCTTTATTTACCGCCCGTATTGCTCACTTAACCGAGCACCTTAAAAAGAACAAAAAAGATTTTTCTACCCAATTATCACTACAAAAATTGGTAGGTAAACGTAGAGCAATCTTAGCCTATTTGTACAAAAAAGATATCGCAAGATATCGTGCAATTATCAAAGCACTCGAGTTAAGAGATATTATCAAGTAAATCTTAACCCAAATTGAAAAGCCATCTCATTAGGGGATGGCTTTTTTGATTGAAACAATTAAAATCAATATATACGGCACAAACAAAGAGGAAATTGTGCCACAATGAAAACAACATGAATCCAATAAAAAAATCCTTCGACATCGGCGATGGCCGCATGATCGAAATTGAAACCGGAAAGTTAGCCAAGCAGGCAGACGGTTCCGTAGTCGTAAAAATGGGAGACACCATGCTATTAGCAACGGTAGTAAGCTCCCCAACCGCAAAAGAAGGTGTAGACTTCTTACCCTTATCTGTAGATTACCAAGAGAAATACGCCGCTACTGGCCGTATTCCTGGAGGTTTTTTACGTCGTGAAGCTCGTTTATCAGATTACGAAGTATTAATTTCTCGTTTGGTTGACCGTGCTTTACGCCCGATGTTCCCAGAAGATTACCATGCAGACACTCAGGTAATGATTTCCCTGATCTCTGCCGATAAAGATATTATGCCAGATGCTTTAGCCGGTTTAGCCGCTTCTGCAGCTTTGGCTGTTTCAGACATTCCGTTTAACGGACCTATTTCTGAAGTACGTGTAGCCAAAATTGATGGCAAGTTGGTGATCAACCCATTGATGAGCGATCTAGAGCGTGCCACTTTAGAATTCATCGTGGCTGGTTCTGCTAACGATATTGGTATGGTGGAAGGTGAGTGTAAAGAAATTTCTGAAGCCGAAATGGTTGAAGCGATCGAATTTGCACACAAAGCCATCAAAATTCAGATTCAGGCTCAGCGTGAACTAGCTGAAATGGTAGGTTCTACTACCAAGCGTGAATATTGCCACGAAAACACCAATCCGGAATTGAGAGAAAAAGCTTTCGCAGATACCTATGCACAAGTATATGCTATCGCGAAATCAGGCTCAAGCAAGCACGAGCGTTCAGCTAAATTTGCTGAGATCGAGGCTACCTTCTTGGCGTCATTAGGTGAAGGAATTGACGATACCACTAAATTCTTAGCTAAAAAATATTTTCACGATGTACAATACGATGCCGTACGTAACCTCATCTTAGACGAAGGAATTCGTTTAGACGGTCGCGACTCTCGTACCGTTCGCCCAATTTGGAGCGAAGTAGGTTATTTGCCTGCTGCACACGGTTCGGCAGTATTTACCCGTGGCGAAACGCAATCATTAACTTCAGTAACCTTAGGTTCTAAGTCTGATGAGCAAATGATTGATGGTGCATTTATCAATGGCTACCAGAAATTCTTGTTACACTATAACTTCCCAGGTTTCTCTACAGGCGAAGTTCGTCCTAACCGTGGTGCTGGCCGCCGCGAAATTGGTCACGGTAACTTGGCTATGCGTTCGTTAAAGCAGGTTTTGCCTGAGGAGAATCCGTATACCATCCGTATCGTTTCTGATATTTTAGAATCTAATGGATCATCATCTATGGCTACCGTTTGTGCGGGTACATTAGCCCTGATGGATGCCGGTGTGCAAATTAAAGCACCAGTTTCTGGTATCGCGATGGGATTAATTACCGACGAAAAAACCGGTAAATACGCCATCTTAAGTGATATTTTGGGTGATGAAGATCACTTGGGGGATATGGACTTTAAAGTTACCGGTACCGAAAAAGGTATTGTAGCTTGCCAAATGGACTTAAAAATCAATGGTTTGAAGTGGGAAGTGTTAACTGCTGCTTTGGAGCAAGCTAAAGAAGCCCGCTTACACATCTTAAACGAGATGAAGAAAACCATTACTACACCTCGTGAAGACTACAAACCGCATGCACCACGCATTGTGACTTTGAAGATTGATAAAGAATTCATCGGAGCTGTAATTGGCCCGGGTGGTAAAATTATTCAGGAAATGCAGCGTGAAACTGGCGCTACCATCTCTATTGAAGAGGTAGACAACCAAGGTGTCGTAGAAATTTTTGCTGATAACAAAGCCGCTATTGATGCAGCCGTAGGACGTATCAAAGCTATTGCCGCTAAACCAGAAGTAGGTGAAACTTACGAAGGCAAAGTGAAAACCATTATGCCATTCGGTGCATTTGTTGAAATTATGCCTGGTAAAGATGGTTTATTGCACATTTCTGAAATTGACTGGACCCGTCATGAAACCATGGATGGTATCTTCAATGTAGGAGATATGGTAACTGTTAAATTGCTTGATGTAGATAAGCAAGGAAAACTGAAACTATCACGCAAAGCTTTATTGCCTCGTCCCCCAAAACCGGAAGAACAGCAAGCTTAATTTTAAAAAGCCCTCGAGTTATCGGGGGCTTTTTTTGTATAGGATTAGCTATATTTGACTCATGAAACACCTCATCGCACCTTCACTACTTTCTGCCGATTTTGCCAACTTGCAACGCGATGTTGAAATGCTCAATCGGAGTGAGGCGGATTGGCTGCATATTGACATTATGGATGGGGTGTTTGTGCCCAATATTTCTTTTGGATTTCCGGTTTTACAGGCCATTGCCAAGCATGCTCAAAAGCCCTTAGATGTTCACTTGATGATTGTAGAGCCCGACCGTTACCTGGGCGATTTTAAAAAAGCAGGGGCCGCGGTGATTACCGTACATTATGAAGCTTGTACACACCTACATCGCACCATTCAGGCTATTAAAGATTTAGGTTGTAAAGCAGGTGTGGCCATTAATCCGCATACGCCTGTTTCTGTTTTAGAAACTATATTGCATGATTTGGATCTAGTGCTGATCATGTCGGTGAATCCGGGTTTTGGTGGACAAAAATTTATTGAAAATACCTATCAAAAAATCAAACAAGTAAAAGAGTTGGCTAAAGCTGTTAACCCGAATTTACTTATTGAAGTAGATGGAGGTGTAGGAATGGCTAATATAAAGCAATTAGTAGATGCCGGTGCCAATGTTTTGGTTGCCGGAAATGCCGTTTTTGCTGCCGATAGCTCAGAAGAAATGATTAAATCCTTGAAAAACTGTTAACTATATGAAACATAATTTTGGTGCCGGACCATGTATTTTGCCGCAGGAAGTTTTTAAACAAGCTGCACAGGCTGTTTTAGAATGGGATCACACCGGTTTATCTATACTTGAAATTTCACACCGAACTCCTGAATTTGAGGAGGTTGTAGCTGAGACTGAACGATTGGTCAAATCCTTATTAAATGTTCCTGCAGGCTATTCTGTAATCTTTTTACAGGGTGGAGCCAGCTTACAGTTCTCCATGGTGCCTATGAATTTATTAGGTGATGGACAGAAGGCAGCGTATTTAGATACGGGTGTTTGGGCAAATAAAGCGCTAAAGGAAGCGAAGCTTTTTGGGGAAATAGATGTTGTGGCATCGTCAAAAGAACAAAACTATACCTTCATCCCAAAAAATTACGAAATTCCTAAGGATGCAGTGTATTTCCATTGTACTTCTAACAATACCATTTACGGTACGGAAATGCACAGCTTCCCTAAATCACCTGTTCCAATGGTTTGCGACATGTCATCAGATATTTTCAGTCGCCAGGTGAATGTGGCCGATTTTGATTTGATTTATGCCGGAGCTCAAAAAAATATGGGTCCAGCAGGGGTTACATTAGTGATTGTTAAAGATGAGATTTTGGGTAAAATTGACCGTAAAATCCCTTCGATGTTAGATTATAAGATCCACATTGAAGGTGAATCTATGTACAATACGCCACCGGTATTTTCCATTTATGTATCAATGCTCAACTTAAAATGGCTGAAAGCTAAAGGTGGAGTTCCAGTTATCGAGCAAGAGAACTTGGCTAAAGCAAGAGCATTGTATGCAGAAATAGATCGTAATCCATTGTTTAAAGGTACTTGTGCGATAGAAGATAGATCGAATATGAACATTTGTTTCGTTATGGAAAACCCAGAATTGGAGAAAGACTTTCTAAAATTTGCCGAAGATCGTGACATTATTGGGATCAAAGGTCACCGAAGTGTTGGTGGTTTCCGTGCTTCGATGTACAATGCCTTGCCAATATCTAGTGTACATGTGCTGGTGGATGCCATGCAAGAATTTGCTGAAAAACACGCTTAAATTTTACCACAAACATCTTTTATGATTAAAATACTTGCCAACGATGGCATCGATCCTATAGGTAAAACGTTATTAGAACAAGCCGGTATTCAAGTGGATACCGAAACCATTCCTCAAGATCAGTTAGCTCAGGCTTTGCAACATTACGATGGCTTAACCGTTCGGAGTGCTACCAAAGTGCGTAAAGACCTGATCGATGCTTGTCCAAGTTTAAAATTGATAGGTCGGGGTGGCGTAGGTATGGACAATATCGATGTGGAGTATGCCCGCAGTAAAGGCATCGCGGTAGTCAATACGCCTGCAGCATCGTCTCTTTCGGTAGCTGAATTGGTTTTTGCCCATTTATTTACCGGTGTTCGTTTTTTATACGATGCTAACCGCAAAATGCCGCTTGAGGGAGGCTCTAAATTCAATGACCTGAAGAAAGCTTACGCCAAAGGCATCGAATTACGTGGTAAAACCATCGGAATTATAGGTTTTGGACGTATTGGTAGAGAAACGGCTAAAATGGCTTTAGGTTTAGGAATGGATGTGTTGGCTTACGATTTAAACGATGTACCCAAAACGCTTAGTTTGGAACTCAGTGGAAACATTAGAGTTGATGTGCCTGTAAAAGGGGTGAGCCTAAACGAATTAATTAGCCAGTCTGATTTTATCAGCTTGCATGTACCTTTCGCTGATAAACCGGTTATTGGTCAGGCAGAGTTTAATTTAATGAAGAACGGAGTAGGATTAGTGAATTGTTCACGTGGGGGTACGGTAAACGAACAAGCGTTGATCGAAGCCTTAGATTCAGGCAAATTGGCTTTCGCCGGATTGGATGTGTTTGAAAATGAGCCACAACCCTTACAGGCTTTGTTAAGTCATCCTAAAGTATCCCTAACTCCACATATTGGGGCTTCTACTAATGAAGCTCAAGAAAGAATTGGTACCGAATTAGCTAATTTGATTATCGATTACTTTAAAAAGTAATCATTTTTAACTGCTTATGCCTAAAATTAAAGCATTTAAAGGGATTCATCCCGATCAGGCTTATGCAGAGCAGGTGGTTTTGCAGGTAGAGAATTTAGACCTGGATACCGCAAGAAACATCCGTAATCAAAATCCACTTTCTTACGTTCACATGCTGGTTCCTAAATTGGAAAATCGGTTTTTAATGGGTTCAAAAACCGAATTGGCATTCAAAAAAATCAATGAGAATTTTGATGAATTTTTAGAAAAGGGATTTTTTGTTCGGGATGAAAAACCCGCAATCTACATTTACAGGGTCAACCATCTTGGTTTTAGTCAAACCGGAATTTGGGCGGTCACAGCCATCGATGATTACCTTAATAATACCATTAAAAAACACGAATTAACCCGTGCCGAACGGGAGCGTGGTTTAATAGATTATTTGCAACAGACTGGTATTGATGCCAACCCCGTGCTTATTGCATACGAAATTAATACCACTTTAGAGCACATCATATCGAAAGCTGTTTCTGAAAAACCAGTATTGGAAGTGAACCAACCTGGTGCAGCACATTTTTTATGGAAGATCGACCAAGAGGATCAATTGAAAGCCATAACCGATGCTTTTGCCCAGATGAAAAGCACGTATATTGCCGATGGGCATCACCGTGCGGCAGCAGCATCAACTTATGGTATCGAATGTCGAAAACTCAATTTGAAACATAGGGGAGATGAGGAGTACAATTTCTTTACCTCGGTTTACATGTCGACTGAGCAGCTAAGAATTTTCGAGTTCCATCGTTTAGTTAAAGACATCAAATGCTCAGTTTCCGAATTTATGGATCAGTTAAAACAGGTATTCGCTGTTGAGCAGTTAGCGGATGTAAAAGTGTTTAAACCTCAAAAGCAACACCAATTTGGATTATACATTGCCGATAATTGGTATGCCCTAGACTTGAAAACGAAGATTAGTTCCGATAATCCTGTTCAAAGCTTAGATGTCTCTATTTTACAAGACCTGGTATTGCATAAAATGTTGAAAATTCAGGATCCAAGGACTGATAAGCGTTTGAGCTTTGCCGGTGGATTAACGCCTATAGAAGGTTTAGTTAAGAAAGTAGATGATGGCGAATGTGATGCTTTATTTACCTTGTTTCCTACGAGTATTCAGGAATTGATTCAGGTTGCTGATGCAGGTGAGGTGATGCCGCCAAAATCAACCTGGTTTGAACCTAAATTTCTAGCAGGACTACTTATCCATAAGGTTAACTAAACTGCTTTTGTAATTTCCGAATCCCCCAAAATAACCAAATTGTTCCAGCCAGTATGGCGAATGAAATGATGGCAATCGATAAGTAATCGTCGAAGAGTTGTTTAGTTTCTTGCTTAGCTAGCAATAAAGCAGTTAATCCCAGCACCGAAGCTATAAATGGAAACAATAAGGCCTCAATCACTAAACTGTTAAAACGAACTTTTCTACGATCTGAACCAGAAAACAATAGATATTGTCTGACGAGGAACAGAACAATACAAAGTCCAAGAAAAATACAAACGGTTAAGAATAAGGCAAAGGAACCTAGTCCGCTAAAAGAAATATCGCTCATCATCAGTGTTTTGATGATAAAACGCAGATTTAGCTTTCAAATTGTAATGAGCTGAGGTATCGGTATAAACCTTCTTCGTTTTTAACTAATTCTTCGTGGGTTCCACTTTCAACAATTTTACCTTTCTCCAATACTACAATTCGGTCTGCTTCACGAATAGTTGATAAACGATGGGCGATGATAATGGAAGTTCGGTTTTTCATTAATTCTTCCAATGCTTCCTGAACCAGTCGTTCCGACTCTGAATCCAAAGAAGACGTGGCCTCATCCAAAATTAAGATCGCTGGATCTTTCAATAGGGCACGTGCAATGGCAATTCGCTGACGCTGACCACCAGAAAGTTTAACGCCACGTTCGCCAACCAGAGTTTCGTAACCTTCCGGGAAACTGCTAATGAATTCATGGGCATTTGCACGTTTAGCTGCCTGAATAATTTCTTCTTGTGTAGCATTTAATCGCCCATAAGCAATATTTTCTAGTATTGATCCCCCAAATAACAATACATCTTGAGGTACAATGGCCACTTGATGACGGATATCTGTCAAGGAATAAGTGGCCGAGGCATTGCCGTCAAAGCGAATCTCTCCACTTTGTGGATCGTAAAATCGCAAAATTAAAGACGCAAGAGTTGATTTACCCGCACCGCTAGGCCCCACAATAGCTACCCGCTGGCCGGCTTTGGCCTCAAAGTTTACTTCGTGTAATACCGGCATATCTGGTCGTGAAGGGTAGTTAAATGAAACTTGATGGAATGAAAGATTGCCAAAAATTTTATTCTGGACGGCATTTTCTTTCTCCGTAATGGAAATAGCCTCGTTTTCTTCGTGTAAAATTTCCAATACCCGTTCACTTGCGCCCACGGCTTTTTGAACATTGGCGTACAATTCAGGGAAACTACCCATGGCTGCGCCCACAAAAATGGCGTAAAGAATAAATGTCGTTAAACTACCTACAGAAAGTTCACCCTGAGCCACCAATACAGAACCATACCAAATTACCCCAACTATGGCGCCAAAAAGACAGAATATGATGAAAGAAGCAAAAGCTCCACGATAGCTTGCGCCCTTTAAGGCAATGTTGACTACTTTCTTTAAATTCTTTTCATACCGACCGGCTTCGTAAGCTTCGTTTACAAAAGCTTTTACATTGGCTATGCCTTGCAAGGTTTCTTGGACTACGGTATTAGATTCTGCCAGTTGGTCTTGAGCCTGACGAGATACCTTACGGATAAAGCGACCAAATATTACTGCTGAAATGACTAAAACGGGTAAAATGGCAAGATTAAGCAGAGTTAGTTTATGGGAAACCACAAATAACAAGGTTACACCACCAAAAAGGAGTACTATTTGGCGGAACATTTCTGCAAGAGTGGTTGTTAAAGTATCTTGAATTTGAGAGAGATCGGCAGAAATTCGGCTATTTAGTTCACCAACACGGCGGTTGGCAAAGAAATTCATCGGTAAGGTTATCAGTCTGAAATAAGTATCTCTACGAATATCTGAAAGTGCTTTTTCGGCTACTTCTACAAAAAACCGTATTCTAAAAAAAGAAACAAAGGATTGCAAGAATAGAATGGTAAAACATATCCAACCAATCGTATGAATGTCAGCGGGAATAAAACTCAGTTTTTGTTTACCCTGGGCCGCATCAATCATGGCGCCTAACAACGATGGAAATGCCAATCCGGTTAAACTGGAAAGGAATAAAAACAAAATCCCAAAAGCGAATTTTAAACGATAGGGCTTTAGGTATTTTAGTAATTCTGAAATGTTCCGAATACTTTCTTTATTGATTTTGGCTTTCGGTAATTCCTCTGCCTGTTGGTTACCACTATTGAGTGTGTTTCTTGCCATTAAAATTTATCTGAATTCAAAAATAACTTTTCTGAAGGCAAAATGAGCTAAGTAGGAGTGCTTTGACCGAATTTTTACGTATAAAAAATCGATTTACTGCTTGATGAAATCCAAAACGGGCTTAACCGTTTTAATGGGATCTTCTTCCATTGGCGTATGGCCCAAAGACTCGAAAGTAAGCAGTTTGTTGTTCAGTAAATCCTGATGAAAACGTTTGGCAACCGAAATCGGAATCAGTAAATCTTTGTTTCCCCAAATAATTAAGGTTGGAATAGTGATGGTAGCGATGTTTTTGTAATTGTCATCAAGACCAGATTTTTTAAATGTCGACATGCGATCGATGAAGGCAGCCCGGTTTCCAGGCCTCAAGGAAAGTTCAAAATAACGGTCGATCAATTCGGGTGTAACCTTTGATGGGTCACCGTACACATTTTGAATACTTTTTGCCAAAATAGCTTTAGGAGTAACGTATTTAAACAGATTTTTAATGACAGGAAAACTAGCCAGTTGAAATGCAATAGGTGTAGATTTTGGTTGCATAGGATAGCCAGCTGCATCTACCAAAATCATTTTCTGAACCAGTTTAGGGTGTTTTAACGCAACATTCCAGGCAATGTAACCACCTAAAGAATTACCACCAAGAATACATTGTTTAACACCAATTTTGCTTAAAAAATCACGAATAAAATCGGTGTAAAAGGAAATAGAATAATCTCCTGTCGGATTAGGTCCGGTAAGTCCATAAGCAGGCAAATCGAGTGTGATTACCCGGTGTGATTTTTGCAATTCTTTTACCCAGCCTTCCCAAGTATGTAAACTAGCGCCGGTACCGTGTAGCAAGACTAAAGGAATACTGTCATTCGAATTGCCCTCATCTCGATAGTGCACTTGCATATCGCTCAGGTCAATAAATCCAGACTCTTTATTGCTGTACTTCGCTTTAAGTGTAGCTAATGGAATATCGTTTTCCCAGAAAATTCCAATGCTACACAGTCCGATAGCGATAAAGGTTAAAGAAAGATAGCGAAACAGTTTCATGAACTAGGAATGAGAAATTAAAGACCACGCTTCGGCACGTTCGGCAAATAGAGGCTTCACCCTTGCCCAGGTTAGTTTAAACAACTCAGAATTTCGGTACCTGTCTAAATTGACCTCCGAATCCCATAAACTAATCGTAAAAAATTGATTTGGGTTAGCAAGGTCTTGATGTAGATTGAGTTCGAAACAGCCTTCGCTTTGTGCAATATGCTGTTTCATTTCCTCAAAAATTTCGAGAAACTGTTCAGCTTTTCCGGCCTCAAAACTCATTTTTACGATTCGAGTAATCATTTTTTGAATTCAATACGGACAATATCGCCCAAGTGTAAGCCCAAAAGTCCACTTGCATTTCCTTTATTTATGGCAATCTCTAGGTGATTACTGATGCCGAATAAACATAGTTTTTCGCCATCAGGCACTTCATTGTAATGCCAACTTAAGGATGAAATGGATTCGTTTCTGCGGAAGTAGAGGCTGAATTTTCGATTTTTTTGCTGTTTGGTAAATAAATCTTTTGTGATGTTGGTAATTACATTCTGGAAGGAATCGATATAAATTACACTTCCACGAATTACATCGCCTTCAATTACCGGCTGCAACGTCATTCGTTTTTCCAGATGATCAATAGGCAGACCGATTTCCGTTAGTTTTCCACCTTTGGCTAGATGGCAAGCTGCTTTGGCTAAAATATCGGATAAAGGGAAATGCAAAAAATTCAAATCTTGCATAATGTTGATTTCAACAATTTCACTGGGTTCTTCATCAAACAACAAGGAGAAAATACCATTATCCGATCCAACAAAATAATGTTTTTTATAGCGGAGCGCAAGATAGCGGCTACGTTCGTGATAAACCGAATCGATACCAATAAAATGAACGGTGTTTTCTGGGAAATAGTGGAAAGCATTTTTTAAAACGAAGGCTGCATGAGGAATATTAAATGCAGCGATATCGTGAGTAATATCCACTAAATTAACACTTGGCAATAGTTTTAATAAGCTACCTTTCAAGGCGGCCTGGTAAAAATCTTTCGATCCCAGATCGGTAGTTAAGGTGATTATTGCCATTCAGAAAAATGAATATTTATTAGTATTCTTGTTAGGATTATTATGCTTACAAATATTCAATTTTTATCGCATAAAAAAACTTAAATTTAATAGCGAAAACCATTTTATATTTTTCCTTTGAACGAACTTAGTATAACCCTCGATAATGTAAACCCCGTAACACTTTGGGGTTCAAATAACGAGTATTTCGAAATCGTTAAAAAACAGTTCCCGAAAATCAAATTAGTAGCTAGGGGGAATGAATTAAAAGTGTTGGGTGATGAAGCAGAGCTCAAACACTTCCAGCAAAAATTTGATGAACTACTTGCTCACATAGACAAGTTTCAAAGTTTAAGCCTAAATGATTTAGAACACATTTTTGGTGCCAATGGGGGCAAAGCAGACTCTGATACCCAATCTGAAAAAATTAATGGTTCTGATCCAATTGTTTTTGGCCCCAACGGAATAGTGGTTAAAGCCCGTACGGCCAATCAGCGCCGTATGGTGGATAGTATTCAGAAAAATGATGTTCTTTTTGCCATTGGACCCGCTGGTACTGGAAAAACCTACACAGCAGTAGCATTGGCGGTACGTGCATTAAAAAACAAAGAAATCAAACGAATCATCTTAACCCGTCCGGCAGTAGAAGCGGGGGAGAACTTAGGTTTCCTTCCCGGAGATTTAAAGGAAAAGATCGATCCGTATTTACGTCCGCTATACGATGCTTTGGACGATATGATCCCAGCCGAAAAGCTGAAATTGTATTTGGAGAATAGAACGATTGAAATTGCACCTTTAGCTTTCATGCGTGGCCGAACCTTAGACAATTGTTTTGTGATATTGGATGAAGCGCAAAACGCTACCGATATGCAATTGAAAATGTTTTTGACTCGAATGGGTCCCACTGCAAAATTTATTGTAACCGGCGACGTTACTCAAATTGATTTGCCGAAGATTCAGCAATCGGGTTTGCACACCGCACTTAGAATTCTTCCAGAAATTAAAGGAATTGATATCATTTACCTGAGTGGTGAAGATGTGGTACGACATAAATTGGTTAAACGAATTTTAGAAGCTTACGGAGATATACAGAAATAAAATGGCTGCATTTAAAGAAACTCATTTTCAATTACCCGGTCAGACTGCATTTTATAAAGGTAAGGTGAGAGATGTGTACACCATCGGAAACGATTATTTGGTAATGGTAGTCAGTGATCGCATATCGGCATTTGATGTGGTTTTGCCTGAGCCAATACCTTATAAGGGGCAAGTGCTTAACCAAATTGCAGCTAAATTTTTAAGTGCAACCCAAGATATTGTACCGAATTGGGTTATAGACGTTCCAGATCCTTCGGTAACCATTGGTCGCATTTGCGAACCCTATAAAGTGGAAATGGTTATTAGAGGTTATCTTGCCGGACATGCTTGGAGAGAATACCAAGCCGGTAGGAGAACAGTTTGCGGAGTAAGTTTGCCCGATGGTTTGCAAGAAAATGATAAATTACCTGAGCCTATCATCACCCCAACAACAAAGGCTGCCGTAGGTCATGACGAAGATATCTCACGTGAAGATATCTTGGCAAGAGGAATCGTTTCAGAACCCGATTATCTTCAACTCGAAAAATATACCAAAGCACTCTATCAGCGGGGCACAGCCATGGCTGCTGAACGTGGATTGATTCTGGTGGATACCAAATACGAATTTGGCAAAACCGTCGATGGAATCATCGTTTTAATCGATGAAATTCATACGCCAGATTCCTCTCGCTATTTTTATGCAGATGGCTATACAGAACGTCAGGCTAAACAAGAACCTCAACGGCAATTATCCAAGGAATTTGTACGTAAATGGTTAATCGAAAATGGTTTTCAGGGAAAAGAAGGGCAGCAAATTCCTTACATGAGTCCCGAATGGATAACCATCATTTCGGATAGATACATTGAATTGTATGAACAAATTACCGGAGATCAGTTTGTTAAACATCATGACGAACACATTTTAGACAGAATTTATAATAATATATTAAAAAGTTTAAACCAATTGTCAAAAAAATAATCGCAAATAACATTTTTTTAACTACCTTAGAATAGCATGAAGTTCACCATAGATAAACACGATAAATACATTGTTTTTCAATTAGATGAGCAAAAATTGAACAGTTTAATTGCGCCTAAATTGAAATCGGAATTGATTTTGATTAATACAGAAGGACAATGTAACATCATCATGGATTTGTCTGAAGTGCAGTATATTGATTCTTCCGGCTTAGGGAGTTTGTTGGTTGGACATCGTCTTTGTAAGAACTCAGAAGGATTATTTATTCTGACCAATATGAACGAGAATATTACTCGTTTGATCCATATTTCGCAGCTCGAAGAGGTATTGAATATTGTACCCACAAATGATGAAGCTGTTGACCTCATTTTCATGGAGGAAATTGAGAAAGAACTAAAAAGAGAAACACGCTAATTAGCACACACAACCTTCAATGAAATTTGAGCTAACCATTTTGGGAAGTAGTTCTGCTACGCCTATTTTTGAACGTAATCCTACTTCTCAACTTCTCAATATTAATGAAAAATACTACCTGATTGATTGTGGAGAAGGTACACAGCAACAGTTAATGCGTTTTGGTTTAAAAGCGCAACGCATTGATTACATTTTCATTAGCCATTTACATGGCGATCATTATTTAGGTTTAGTAGGTTTATTGTCTTCAATGCATTTAAACGGCAGGTCGAAACCAATTAAAGTATTTGGCCCTCCTGAGCTAAAAGAAATTTTAGATATGCAGTTTAAATTCTCGATGACTGCATTACGATTTCCTTTGGAGTTCTATCCAACTCAGGCTGTAAAATCGGACTTAATTTTCGAAAATACCGATGTGAAAGTGGAGACGATCATTCTCAACCACCGGATACCTTGTACCGGTTTTAAATTTACCTTGAAAAGAAGATTGCCAAAAATCAGGATGGATAAAGTTGCGGAGTTAGCTATTCCTGTTGAGCATCGGCAATTGATTAAAAAGGGGTTTCCATACACGGATAAGGATGGAAACATTCACCAGGCCGAAGAATTAACCAGCCCGGCAGATGAGCCTCGTTCATACGCTTATTGCTCTGATACGCTTTGTGACTGGACTTTCATCGATCAAATTCGAGGTGTAAATCTACTGTACCACGAATCAACCTTTAGGCACGACATGTTAGCTAGGGCAGAGGAAACGTACCATACCACAGCTATGCAGGCTGGCGAAATTGCAAAAAGAGCTGAGGTAAAACAACTCTTAATCGGTCATTTTTCAGCTCGCTACCGAGATTTGAATCCACTATTAGAAGAAGCAAGGCTTAAATTTGAGAATGTAGCTTTGGCTCTTGAGGGTAAAACCTTTGAGATTCTTTAGTTTTTTGAACTTTTGCCAAAAACCGAGAAATGCACGTAACGTTTTGGATGTGCCTTCAGATCAATCATTAATTGATCTAAGTTGCCGGCAGCATTTGATAAATTGTTATACAGCGTTTTATCGTTGATTAATAAGCCAATAGACCCTTCACCCGAGTTGATTTTAGCCAACACGGTTTGTAGATCACTCACTGCTTTATTGGCATTAGTTAGGGTCTGGCCAACATTTGCATTTGCCGCCTCATTGCTTATTTTTTTCAAATTCGCGGACATCGACTCTAAATTCGCCAACATATCACCAATACGTTTACTTTGAGATCCAACTAAGCCATCTACTTTCTGACTGGTTTGTTCCAGATTTTTCATGGTTTTGGCAATACTAGAGAGGCTTTGTTTAAAGTTTTGTTGAAATTCTGGATTTAAAGTTTGATTAACCGTATTCAAAATGGAGTCCATGCGCCCAGCAATTAAAGCAGCTTTTTGCTGAACCGGTTTTAAATCGTCCATTAAGCCGGCTTTAACAACTCCCGAAATCGTATCTCCGTCTTCAGCCAAGTCTTTACTGTTACCCAATTTAAACACAACGGCTTTTCCACCCAAAAGATCTGTATTTTCAAGCTCAGCAATACTGTTTCTCGGCACTTGGTAATCCGGATTTATTTGAAACTCTGCAATAATCTCTCCAGTTGGATTCAAGGTTAGATTAGAAACTCGTCCCACCTGAAAACCATTTACATATACCGGCCTGGAAACGGTTAAGCCATCAATTTTAGGGTAAATAGCGTAGTAGTTATTGTCGGTAGAGAAGATGTCAATTCCCTTAAGGAAACTATAACCAAGAATCAGAACGGTAATAGCTACTGTAGCTAAAATGCCAACTTTGGTTTCGTTTGAGATTTTCAAAATAGATGGAGTTTAGGTTTTATTCAATTTCAACCTGTTTTTTATACGATTGAATTGCTTTTAAAATACAATTTACAATTTCGGTTTGGCCGCTTTCAGAATTCATGTAGGCTTCTTCATCCGGATTAGAAATAAAGCCAATTTCTGTTAACACCGCAGGCATGGCAGCACGGGCTAAAACAGCCAGACTTTTTTCTTTAACGCCACGATCCAAACGTCCGGTTTTGGTAAATTCATTTTGCATAAAGCTAGCCAATTTTATGCTTTGTTCGCGGTAGCCGTTTTTCAAGAAAGAGAACATGATAATACTTTCAGGATCTTTCGGATCGTAACCTTCGTAATTGTCTTTGTAATCTTTCTCCAATAAAATGGAAGCATTCTCTCGAATCGCAATATCTTGTTCATCCAATCGGCCAAAACCCGATACAAAAGTTTCTGTACCACTAGTGCTAGTGCTTTGGGAATAGCTAGTGGAATAAATAGGAACTTTCTTTCCATACCTGTTTCGTGTATAGCCAGTAATTACTTTTCTGGTGATTTTTGGCATTGAATTACAGTGGATAGATATAAAAAGATCAGCTTTCACACGATTCGCAATTCCAATACGTTCATATAATGGAACGAAAACATCGCTTGTTCGAGTATACACGACTTTAACATCTTTCATGTTTTCTTCAATGGTTTTTCCCAAACGAAGAGCAGTTTGTAGTGCAATGTCTTTTTCTTTGGAAGTTAATCCACGGGTAGCGCTATCTTTCCCTCCATGGCCGGCATCGATTACAATTGTTTTGATGCGGTAGGGCGATGGATTGTATCTTTTACTAAAAGAGAATAGCGTGCTAAACAGCAAAAACGCTAATAAAGCATAAATCGGTCTGATGAATGGGATTATTTTCATTAATTTTGATCGATTTTTTGTGATTAACCGTTACAAAAATAGTATTCATCGGCTAATTTGAAATTAATAAAATTCCATTTTAACATTTACAGACTAATCAGTGTACTCATGCTGGTGTCGTTTTCTGCGTTTTCACAACAGAATGGGGTGAAAAATGCAGATTCCGTAAAAGTGGATACCGTTAAAAATCAAAGGCTAAAACGTTCTGGTTTGAATGATCAGGTTAAATATACCGCCGAAGATTCAATCAGAATTGATAAAAAGAATGGATTAATTTACCTGTACGGCAATGCAAGGGTAATTTATACCGATTTTGAACTCGATGCCGATTTCATCCGTTACGATCAAAAAAACAACCTCGTTTTTGCAAAAGGTGTATTCGATACCAAACAAAACAGATATTCAGGTAAACCAATTTTTAAACAAGGCCGTGAACAACCCATTACCACCGATTCTTTGTTATTCAACATCGAAACCAAAAAGGGGAAATCATTCGGTGTGTTTTCTGAAGTTGATGGTGGGTATTTAAGTGCCCGTCAGTTCAAAAAGAACGAATACAACGAAGGTTTCTTTAAAAACGGGATTTACTCTACCTGTAATTTAGAACATCCTCATTTCGGTATTTTTATTACCCGTGGTATTGTTACCGAAAATCAGATTGTTACCGGACCTGCATTTTTAGAGATTGAAGATGTTCCACTGCCTGCAGGTATTCCATTCGGGTTTTTCCCGAAACCTAATAAACGGGCGTCGGGTATTTTGTTTCCAACATTTGGTGAAGATGGAGTTCGCGGCTTTTTCATGCGTGACTTTGGTTATTATATTGGTTTAAACGATTACTGGGACATGACACTAAGAGGTAGCGTATACAGTAAGGGATCTTACGATATGAGCAGTGCTGCCCGTTATCAAAAAAAATACAAATACGACGGTACAATCAATTTAAGATATGCATCAACCAGAACTGGTATTGAGGGTACACCGGGTTATAAACCGTTTAAAGATTTCAATATTCAATGGAGCCACAGCCAGCGGCCAGAGGCAAACCCTGGTACAACGTTTAACGCATCGGTCAATGTGGGTACATCAAGTTACTTTACGAACACTGCTGCCGGCGGTTCCTATAATTTCGATCAGTTAACCCGAAATACGCTTTCATCCAACATTAGTTATGGAAAAACCTTTGCAGATGGCTTGTTCAACTTTACGTCGAGTTTAAGCCATAGGCAAGATATGCAACAGAAAACCGTATTTCTAGAATTGCCAACCTTTAGTTTAAATATGAGTACCATTAACCCTTTCGATTCTAAGAAGAGAACCGGAGAGCAGAAGTGGTACCAACGCCTCAATGTAGGTTACAGTTTACGCGGTACAAATTCAATTGATACCAAAGAAAGCTTATTGTTTAAACCCGGAATGGCTAAAGACTTCAAAAACGGTTTCCAGCATAGTATTCCTGTCGGTTTATCTCTTAATGTGCTCAAGTACTTTAACCTTAGTTCGGGTGTAAATTATACCGAAAATTGGTATACACAAACCATCCAAAAAATGTATTCTGCGCCTTTAAATAAAGTCATTACAGATACCATACCTGGATTTAGTCGAACTTATGAATACAGTTTAAGTACTGGCTTAACCACTAAATTTTACGGTCAGGTTAATTTTAAAAAGGGACGTTTGATGGCATTAAGACACGTGGCTACTCCGTCTGTAAATTTCAGTTATCGCCCTGATTTTGGTAAACTAAAATTTGGCTTTTACGACGAAATTCAACAGAATGCACAAAACGATCGTTTGGTTTATTCCTTTTATGAACAAGGTGTATACGGTTATCCGGGTAGGGGGAAAGCCGCCGCAATTGGATTTAGCTTAGACAATAACATCGAAGCCAAAGTAAAATCAAAATCAGATACAACTGGTAAAGCTGAAAAGATCCCGATTTTACAGGGTTTATCCTTTTCGGGTAATTACAATTTTGCCGTCGATTCATTTAAACTCTCTACCATTGCCTTTGCAGGTAGAACCGCATTATTCAAACAAAAATTAGGAATCAATTTTTACGGAAATCTTGATCCCTATCAACTTGATGCAAATGGCAAAAGAATCAATAAATTCACTTTTAGTAATGGCGATTTTGCCCGTTTAACCAATTTTGGTTTTGCACTTGATTTCAATTTAAGTTCATCAGGACTTAAAAAGCAAAAAACTACACCACCGAATAGTTTAGGCAATTTAAACCCGATGCAGAATTCGCAGCTGGATATGATTAGCCGGGATCGAAATGCGTTTGTTGATTTTAACATACCTTGGTCATTCCGCTTTGCCTACAGCTTTAATTATTCAAAATCCGCATTAATTGCCAATACTACTAATACTTTAAATTTTGGCGGCGATTTTAGTTTAACACCGAAATGGAAATTTGTGTACAATTCGGGTTGGGACTTCAGACAAAAAACATTCAGCTTAACTCAAGTTTCTGTTTATCGGGATCTACACTGTTGGGATTTATCCTTTGGTTGGATTCCGTTCGGAACTTACCGAAGCTACACCGTTGATTTGAGAGTGAAGGCCTCCATTTTACAGGATTTGAAATTGAGTAAGCGAAGAGATTTTTTCAATAATTTTTAAGATGCAAGCAGAGATAATTACCATAGGTGATGAATTGTTAATTGGCCAAATTGTCGATACGAATTCGGCATGGATAGGTCAGAAGCTGAACGAAATTGGAATAAAAGTTAAACAGATAAGTTCTATCTCTGATGAACGCGAAGCCATTCTGGAAACTTTACATGCAGCTATCCAACGTGCCAATTTGGTAATTATAACCGGAGGATTAGGTCCAACAAAGGATGATATTACCAAAAAAACCTTAGCACAATTTTTTGAAGTTGGATTCAAGCAAGATGCCGGAACCTTGGCCCAAGTTAAAGAGATTTTTTCAAGATACAATGCTCCGCTACTTCCTGTAAATATTGCTCAGGCCGATGTGCCTGAGAATTGTACGGTTTTGCCCAATAAAAACGGAACAGCTCCTGGAATGTGGTTTGAATTGGATGAACAGGTGATTGTTTCTTTACCAGGTGTGCCTTTCGAGATGAAGTATTTAATGGAAGAGGAGGTGCTTCCCAAATTGAATACCTATTTCAAGTTGCCGCACATTGTTCACCACACCATGCTTACGGCAGGCATTGGCGAATCCTTTCTCGCTGAAAAGATTTCATCAGTTGAAGATATCTTACCCAATTATATCAAACTGGCTTATTTGCCCAAGCTGGGTCAAGTTCGTTTACGTTTAAGTGCTTACGGTAACGACCGAAAAGCACTGGAATTGGAAGTGCAAAGCATCTCTAATCAAATTCAAAAACTAATTAGTGATTACTTTATTTGCGATAGCGATACGCCTCTAGAAAAAGTTATTCTTGACTTTATGGAAAGTCGTAACCTAACCTTAGCAATTGCAGAAAGTTGCACCGGAGGCTACTTGGCACACCAATTTACTCAACATCCCGGTTGTAGTACAGTGTTCTCCGGAAGTGCCGTTGCGTATTCATATGACATGAAAGAGAGCATGCTCGGGGTTAAACATGCTACCTTAACCGAACATGGTGCAGTGAGTGCCGAGGTAGTTGAGGAAATGGCCAGAGGAGCCATAGAGCGCTACGAGTCCGATTATTCCATTTCGATAAGCGGTATTGCCGGCCCCGGTGGCGGAATGCCTGAAAAACCGGTTGGTACAGTATGGATCGGAGTAGCAAACAAAGCCAAAACAATCAGTAAGAAATTTCAATTTGGCTCTAAGCGAAGAGAAAATATTGAGCGATCAGCAGCTAGCGCCTTGATGATGTTGCACAAATTGTTAAAAGAAGATTACGCGTAAGCTAAAAACCATTATTTTTGCCCCATACTTTCCAATTATACCTATGGCTGAATATCAATTAACTCTTCCTAAAATGGGCGAAAGTGTCGCTGAGGCTACCATTATTAAATGGTTAAAACAGCCCGGTGATACCATTAAGATGGATGAAACACTTCTTGAAATTGCTACCGATAAAGTTGATTCTGAAGTTCCTTCGCCTGTTGCCGGTAAATTGGTTAAACAGCTCTTTTCAGAAAACGATGTCGCTCAGGTTGGTCAGGTAATTGCCATTATTGAAACCGACATGAATGCGGCTGTTGAGGCACCTGTTGCTGCATCGGTTCCACCAGTTGAAGCACCTCAGCCTGCAAAAGAAGAAGTAATTCCGGGCACAGAACAATTAAAATCAGAGCCTGCTAAAGCACCTGAGGCCGATTTTAGCCAGTCGGAGCGTTTTTATTCGCCATTGGTAAAAAGTATTGCTGCTGAAGAAGGAATTTCATTAGCTGAGCTCGATACCATCAAAGGAAGTGGAGCCGAGGGGCGTGTAACCAAACAAGATATTCTAGATTATCTAGCTTCCAGAACCTCTGCTTCTCCAAAAGTAGATAAACAGGAAAGTCCGAAAGTAGAAACTGCACCTAAAGCCGCTCCGGCACCAGCACCTGCAGTTTCAGTTTCTGGTGGAGATGAAATTATAGAAATGGACAGAATGCGTAAACTGATTGCCGATCACATGGTGATGAGTAAGCATACTTCCCCACACGTTACCTCTTTTGTTGAAGCTGACGTAACGAACATTGTACAGTGGAGAGAACGCATTAAAAAGGGTTTCGAGAAACGCGAAAACGAGAAAATTACGTTTACGCCAATATTTATTGAGGCCGTTGCCAAAGCAATCAAAGATTTTCCGATGATCAATGTTTCCGTTAATGGTAATCAGATCATCAAGAAAAAAGATATCAATATTGGCATGGCTACGGCTTTGCCTTCAGGAAACTTAATTGTTCCGGTAATTAAAAATGCAGATCAGCTGAATTTGGTAGGTATTACCAAAGCGGTAAACGATTTAGCAAACCGTGCTCGTCAGAATAAATTACAACCTGATGAGGTACAAAACGGCACTTTTACCTTAACTAACGTGGGTTCTTTCGGTAACGTAATGGGTACCCCGATCATCAATCAGCCCCAGGTTGCTATTTTAGCCGTAGGAGCGATTAAAAAGAAACCAGCCGTTATCGAAACTGAACATGGAGACGTAATCGCCATTCGTCACATGATGTTCCTATCGCTTTCTTACGATCACCGGGTAGTTGACGGCGCCTTAGGTGGATCTTTTGTACGTAAAGTAGCCGATTATTTAGAGGCTTGGGATACCAACCGCGAGGCTTAAGCCAAAGCTTGTTCCATATCGGCAATTAAATCGTCGATGTGTTCTAAACCCACCGAAACCCGGATCAGGTTTTTAGGCGTTAGCGTACTCGGTCCTTCAACAGAAGCACGATGTTCCAGCAAGCTTTCTACACCACCCAAGCTGGTAGCTTGAGTAAATATCTTCACCTTATTGCAAACCTTTTGAGCAGCTTTTTCGCCTTCTTTTACCAAAAACGAAAGCATAGCTCCAGGTCCGCAAAGCTGTTTTTTAATCACTTCGAATTGAGGATGACTTTCTAATCCTGGATAATACACCTTTTCAACTTTAGGATGAGCTTCTAGAAATTTAGCCAAAGCTTTGGCGTTCTCCATGTGACCTTTCATTCGATAAGGCAGTGTTTTAATGCCACGAACGGTCATGTAACAATCGAAAGGAGCAGGAACGGCTCCAGCCAATTGCTGAATAGTTCTAATTTTCTGCCAATAGGCATTATCTTCTTTACAAATTAAGGCACCGCCCACCACATCGCTGTGGCCACCCAAATATTTCGTGGTAGAGTGCATTACAATATCTGCACCGTAAAAAATAGGTGCTTGTATAATTGGAGTAGCGAAGGTATTATCAACAGCTAAAAGTATGTTTTTTGCTTTCGCAATAGCGGATATTTGTTTGATATCGCTGACTTTTAGTAAGGGATTAGAAGGCGTTTCCAACCAAATGAGCCTTGTGTTTGATTTGATAGTAGACTGAATCAGAGCGTGATTCGTCATGTCGATAAAATCAACCTCGAGAATTCCTTTAAAAACTTGAAGTAAAGAGTTTCGCAAACCATGATACATATCATCAGGTGCCAACACATGGCTGCCTGGTTCTAAAGCTTGAAACACCGTAGTACCTGCAGCATTACCGGAAGAGAATGCACAAGCATCGGCCCCGCCTTCCAGTTTAGCCAACACGTTCTCTAAAGCTCTGCGGTTTGGATTATCTAAGCGGGAGTACATGTATCCCTCTGGATACGAACCATCTTCAGCCCTTTGAAAAGTGCTTGACAGCGTAATCGGCTGAACTACCGCTTTTGTGTGTTCATCTAGGTGGTTGCCGGCATGTATAGCTATGGTTTCAAGTTTCATAATCCTGATCTATAATCTGTAAGTAAACTTACATGATTCCGATCTTTTCAACAATTATTACTCGGATTATTGTGTGTTGAATGCTTATTTTTGCAATTCTATGTCAATCAGTTCCGACAAACTTCAGTATTTGATCCATGATCCCAATCTGGACTCCGATTTAAAAGCGATTGCTCAAAAAGTTATGAAGCAAGAGCGTATAACTTTTGACGAAGGTGTTTTGCTTTACGAAAAGGGTGAATTGTCTTATTTGGGTGTATTGGCTAATTATATTCGTGAACAACGACATGGAAATAAAACGTATTTCAACCGTAATTTCCATATAGAACCCACCAATTTGTGTGTTTACGATTGCAAATTTTGCTCGTATTCTCGATTGATCAAGCAAAAAGAAGAAGGCTGGGCATACACCATGGAGGAGATGATGGACATCGTGAAACAATACGATGAGCAGCCCGTTACCGAGGTGCATATTGTAGGTGGAGTACTTCCGCAATACGACCTCGATTTTTACGCGAATTTATTCACGAATATCAAGAAACACCGCTCGGATTTGCATGTTAAAGCACTTACTCCGGTAGAATACCATTACATCTTCAAAAAAGCTAAAATTGAGTACGCTGAGGGGATGAAGCGGATGAAGGAAGCAGGCTTGGAATCAATTCCAGGGGGTGGTGCTGAGATTTTTCATCCAGAAATACGTGAGCAAATTGCCAAAGATAAGTGTACCGGAGAACAATGGCTGGCTATTCATGAAGAATGGCACAAATTGGGCATGCGATCTAATGCTACCATGCTTTACGGCCATATCGAATCTTTTTGGCATCGGGTAGACCACATGGAACAGTTGCGCCGTCTACAAGATCGTACTGTTGGTTTCCAAACCTTTATTCCATTGAAATTTAGAAATCAAGACAATCAAATGTCGGATGTTCCTGAAGTGAATGTGATTGAAGATTTACGCAATTATGCCATTGCTCGTATCTATTTAGATAATTTTGATCACATAAAGTCATATTGGGCAATGATTGGCCGTAATACGGCTCAATTATCATTAGCTTTTGGTGTAGATGATATTGACGGTACCATTGACGACACCACCAAGATCTATTCTATGGCTGGTTCTGAAGAGCAAAATCCAGCAATGAGTACCAAAGAACTTGTGGACTTAATTAAGCAAGTTGGGCGTCATCCGATAGAACGTGATACCTTGTATAAGGTGGTTCAGGATTATCAAGACTATGAATTTCCAGAGGAAAACAAGCCAAAATATTACGCCCTGCCGGTGATTAATTCATGAAGAAAACACTCTATATCATTCGTCACGGAGAAACCGATTTAAACAGGCAAGGTATAATTCAGGGTCGTGGCATGAATACCGACCTGAATGACTGGGGGCAAAAGCAAGCTGCAGCATTTTTTGAACATTACCAGCATACTCCATTCGATCTCATTTATACGTCTACATTAAAACGTACGCACCAAACTGTTGCCCAATTTATCCAAAAGGATATTCCTTGGACACAACACGAAGGTTTAGACGAATTGGCCTGGGGTATTTATGAGGGCAAACCATCAGAAATTACCAAACCACATTTTGAAGAATTAACCGCAGCTTGGACGAACGGCGAATTAAATCGAAAGTTTGAATTGGGGGAGAGTCCACTTGAAGTTCAAGCCAGGCAATTAGCCTTTTTAGAAGAGGTTAAAAGCCTGAATACTGTTGAAAACGTATTGGTTTGTATGCATGGAAGGGCTTTACGCTTATTACTTTGCACCATTAGCGGATTACCCTTATCGCAAATGGATCAATTTCCGCATTCCAATGTGAGTTTATACAAGATTTATTTTGATGGAAAGGATTTCGAAATTATTGATTTCAATAACCGAGATCACTTGATTGATTTATAAGTGCAACAGACATGATGGAGAAGATGAGAATTTCTGCAGTTTCTTATACAAATGCCAAGCCTTTCGTTTTTGGATTGACTCATGGATCTTTAAATGATAAGATTGAATTGAGTTTAGATATTCCTTCAGATTGTGCAGATAAACTAATTAATAATCAAGTAGATATAGGTTTAGTTCCGGTAGCAACTTTATTGAAACTCCCAAGCTACCAAATTGTATCTGATTACTGTATCGGCGCTATTGGTGCTGTACATTCTGTATTTATTTTTAGCAATAAACCGATCACTGCAATCAAATCGATTCGTGCTGATAAGCAATCGCGTACATCCAATCTGTTGGCTAAAGTTTTGCTTAAAAACTATTGGAAAACAAATCCTGAGTGGGTAGAATCAGAGGATGCAGATGCCTTTGTACTCATTGGCGATCGCACCTTTGGTAAAGTCGAACAGTATGCTTATGCCTATGATTTATCAGCTACTTGGTACGAAATGACTACCAAGCCCTTCGTTTTTGCCGCCTGGGTAAGCAATAAAGCCATTTCCGAAGAATTTATTTCAGAATTTAACGAAACTTTAAAGCTGGGATTAGCTAATCGTCCGGAATTGATTAAAGAGCTAGATACTTTTCCAAATTTCGATATGACCAAATACCTGAATGAGTATATCGATTACGATTTAGATCATTCTAAAAAAGCTTCACTCGCTCATTTTTTAGAACTGGCCAAAACGGTTTAAATTCGCTCCAGTACTAATTTTATCGCTTCATCTACCACCTTTTGAGGGTTTTTGCTGAATTCCAACTTTACACGACTGGCTAGGATTGAGTTTACCGATAAAGCTTGATGCCCCAAAACAGATGCTAAAGCATAAATACCAGCGGTTTCCATCTCCAAATTGGTAATCTGCTGGTTTTCGTAATTAAATTGATTCAGTTTTCCTATTAGATCAGTTATACGAGTCGTATATCTTAGAGTACGGCCTTGAGGTGCATAAAACCCCGGGGCAGTTACCGTAATTCCACGTTGTAAGCCCGCACCAATACGATCCAAGAGGATTTTTCCGGCACCGGTGAAATAGGGATTCAGTTTTTTAAGTTCAGGTACTTGTGTATTTAAAGCCTCAATCAGTTCTTGTTCTTCAACTGTATTTGAATACCCGTAGTACAACATTAGTGCATCTAATCCTAAAGCATATTCAGATACCAAAATGGAATCGATGGGTATATGTTCTTGAATAGCGCCAGACGTGCCAATTCGAACGATTGTTAATGAATTCAACTGTTCTTTTACCTTACGCGATGCCAAATCGATATTCACCAAGGCATCCAACTCATTCAAAACAATATCAATATTATCTGTGCCTATACCCGTAGAAACCACACTAATTCGTTTACTTCCCAGATAACCGGTATGGGTAATAAACTCCCGTTTTCCTTTACGCAACTCAATGGAATCAAAATGTTTGCTCACTTCGCTAACCCGATCTGGATCTCCAACGGTAATTACGGTAGGTGCAAGGTCTTCTGGGAGTAGATTTAAATGGTAAACACTTCCATCTGCATTTAAAATCAAATCGGTTTCAGCGATAGTTCTCATAAGGTTCGGAGGTATTGAATACTCAAATTAGGTATTTTTTCGAATTGAGCGACAAGTTGATTTACTGCCTTTTGTCGAATTTCAACAACCAACTCGCAGGAATTATCCATTTGCTGGTTTATGATGGTCAAGTGTTCATCTTTAATCACTTTCATCACTTCATTCAATTGCAGGTAGTTGAATTTTAAACGATAGTGGTCATTGATGGTTTTTTCGATGATGTTTGCCGTGTTGATAGCTTCTTGAGCTGCAGTTTTGTAAGCATTGATTAAACCAGGTACACCCAATAAGGTGCCACCAAAGTAACGAACTACCACAACCAGCACTTGGCTGAGATCGTGCGATAAAAGTGTATTTAAGATGGGTCTTCCTGCAGTTCCGGATGGTTCCCCATCATCATTTATGCGAAACACGGAGCGATCTGGACTTAAACGCATAGCCCAACAGTGGTGTCGGGCTTTGGGATGCTCTGCCTTGAGATTTTGTAGGATGCTTTTGATATCTTCTTCCGTCTGAATAGGATAGGCATAGCCTATAAATTTGCTTCCACGATCTCTGAATATTCCTTCAGCCGGTGATTGAATGGTTTTATAGGTATCCTGGAAAAGCATATCAATTTAAGGCAATGATTAAAATAGCCAGAATTGCTAGTAAAATACCGGCATAATTCAATTTACTCAGCTTTTCTTTAAAGAGGAGTAATCCAACTATTGAACCTAAAGCAATAACGCCGATGTTCATCGCGGTAAAAACAACAGATGGCTGAGTTTGAAGCGCTTGGTGAGCTTTGAGGTAGAAATAGATGTTTCCGAAATTGAACACGCCTAAAATCAATCCACAAATAAGATTAATGACTGTTATGCGCATCTTTTTAAGCAGCACCAAATAAATCAAACTGAGCATAGAAATGCCCAGTGCTAGTAAAAAGATAACAAAGAGTGCAGTTGTAAACGGTAGGTTTTTGAACGTAGCGATTTGTTTTAATAAAACATCAATAAGTCCAAATCCCAAAAAAACAGTGCTTGGAAATAGCCACGAATGCTTGTTTTCTGAAGCGTTTTTATCCCAGGAAATGGATAACAATACGGCGAGTAAACCCAAGGATATGGCTCCTGTTTTTACTGTAGAGAATTGCTCACCGAAAAAGAGATAGGCTGCCAAAAGCGGAATAAGCAAGGATAAACGCTGGGCAATATCAGTTCTTACAATGCCTGCATACCTGACAGAAAAGGCCATGACTACGAAAATTGTAGGCAATAAAAAGCCCAAGGTCATGTAAATAGAGATGGGTGCACTGGAATCTAAATTTGTCAGATCAGGTTTAAAAAGCCAGTAACAAAGTAATGCAGCCGCGGCATAATTAAAACCAATGGCTTGATAGACGTCTATTTCATAACGGCGTGCCAATTTGAGTAAAATTGATACAATAACACTACAGCATACGCTTAATAAAACGTAAATCATACTTCTCGATAATAAATGGTTAATAAATCGTTATCAATTTTTTGTTGCTCGGCAGTAGCCGCGGATAGGATAGGAGCTTTAACGCCATTGCCCCAATATTGATTAGCAGTAAAGACTCTGGCCTCATCCCATAAACCAGCTTGAATAAACTGATTGTGGGTTTTGACTCCACCTTCAACTAATACAGATTGCACATCAAGCAAGTACAGCTGATAGGCTATAGATTGTACCAACAAATTATCGAAATTCTCCAGTTCAATGTACTTTATGCGACCGCTTACATCTGTTTTCACTGCATTGAACACAATAGTTTCCTGGTCTTGATCAAATAAGTGAAGGTCTGGCGGCAATTCTAAATTACGATCAATCACAATCCGTTTTGGATTTCTGCCAGTCCATTCCCGCACATTGAGTTGAGGGTTATCAATTTTTGCTGTTTGAAAACCTACCAAAATCGCATCTTCCTCTGCTCGCCAGCGGTGGCTTAATTGCTTTGCCGATAATCCGGTAATCCATTGTTGCTTATCATCATGTGGTGCGAAAAATCCGTCGGCAGTTTGAGCCCATTTCAGGATAATATAAGGTCTTTGTTTACCTATACGGGTAAAAAAGCGTTTATTCAAATTGAGACAGGCTTCTTCCAAAATTCCTTCCACTACTTCGATGCCGGCCTCACGTAACTTCGCTATACCTTTGCCATTTACTTCTGCATAAGGATCACGGCAGCCAATAACTACTTTCGGAATTTGATGATTGATGATTAAATCTGAGCAGGGAGGTGTTTTTCCAAAATGTGCACAAGGCTCTAAACTGACATAGATAGTCGATTTTTGGAGTAATGCTTCAGCATTGGGATAATTGGTTAAAACTTGACGAATGGCATTCACTTCTGCATGTGCTTCGCCGTAGCTTTCGTGGTAGCCTTCTCCGATGATTTTATTATCAGCCACAACTACGGCTCCAACCATGGGGTTTGGACTTACCCGACCTGCCCCTAAACTGGCCAGTTCCAAACAGCGTTGCATATACAGCTCATCAACAGACATGTTGCAAATTAATACATTTTAGCTGGTTTTTCGGCTATTTAATTACGTACTTTGTGGACATGAATTGGTTGCAGTTAGAGAATAAATGGGTGAACGGCTTGACGGGAATTTATGCTGTACAAGAAGCTAAGAGTCTGTTTTTTATCTCCCTAAAGCACCTTTTTGGATTCGATAAAACCCAGTATTTAATTCATCAGCAAGAAGAAATATCTCCCGATCAAGTCCCGCAAATGGAGCATATTTTAGCCGAATTGCGAACTGGAAAACCCATTCAATACTGCCTAGGAGAAACAGAATTTATGGGTTTGACATTTCAGGTCAATCCTTCGGTACTCATTCCTCGGCCTGAAACGGAAGAACTGGTGCTGTGGATTCTAGATGAAGTAGCACTTCACCGACTCCATGCGACACGTATTTTGGATATTGGGACCGGTAGTGGCTGTATTCCGGTTTCTCTTAAATCGAAATTACCTCAGGTGGACATCTGGGCTTTAGATATTTCATCAGAAGCTTTAGCGACAGCCAAATTAAATGCAATAAATAATGGGGTAGAGCTAAATTTTCTGGAGTTAGATATTTTAAAGGATGATTTAGATGAATTATACGATATAATTGTCAGTAATCCGCCTTATGTAACTGAAGCAGAGAAAGCGCAAATGCATCAAAATGTGCTTGATTTTGAACCTCATACCGCTTTATTTGTTCCTGATCAGGATTCCTTAATTTTCTATCACCGAATTTCCGATTTAGCACTTCAACACTTGAAGCCAGGGGGATTATTGTTTTTCGAGATCAATGAGCAGCTGGGTAAGCAAACGCTAGAGCTTTTAGAAGCAAAAGGATTTCATTCGCTTGAGTTGAGAAAAGATTTTTTTGGTAAAGATCGGATGATTAAAGCCAGCATTTAGCTTCTGGGATGGTACTGCAGAATGGTGCTCCGTAAGTAATCGCGGTCTAAATGCGTATAAATTTCGGTTGTGGTTATGCTTTCGTGACCCAGCATTTCCTGTACCGCACGTAAATCGGCACCTCCTTCAATTAAATGCGTAGCAAAGGAATGACGGAACGTATGCGGACTAATTTTTTTATTTAAGCCAATTTTAGTTGCCAGCTCTTTGATGATTAAAAAAACCATAACTCTAGACAAGGGCGAACCTCTTCTGTTTAAAAAAACATAATCTTCTTTCCCAGGCTTGATTTCGAGGTGAACACGCAATTCTTGAAGCCAAATGTTGAGGTATTTTACAGCTTCTCCACCAATTGGAACCAGGCGTTCTTTGTTTCCTTTACCGATGATCTTGATCAAATCGATATCTAGAAACAAATTGGAAATTTTTAGGCTCACCAATTCCGAAACCCGCAAACCACAACCGTATAGCATTTCGAGCATGGCCTTATTTCGCATGCCTTCAGGCTTAGAAAGATCAATGGCATCAATCAAACTATTAATTTCAGGTAAGCTTAAGGTGTCTGGTAGCTTTCGACTCAATTTAGGGCTTTGGAGTAGGGAAGACGGATCTATACTGATGAGTTCTTCCAATACCAAATAATTAAAGAATGCTTTAATGCCGGATAATGTTCTGGCCTGTGTATGCGTGCTCATTCCCTGCATATTGATCCATTTTAAAAATGCTTTTAGATCATTACTATCAATATCCTTTACCTGCTTTTCTTTTCCAATTTCAACAAAAAAAGTTTCTAATTTGGAAACGTCCTGCAGATAAGAACTGATACTATTGGCAGACAAGGAACGCTCCAATCGTAAATATGCTTTAAACCCCTTTTGTAATGAAGCCCAGTTCAATGAATTCTCGAATTAAAATTTTATGTTTGAAACGATGAATATACACATCATAAACGGTCCAAATTTAAATTTACTCGGTATACGTGAGAAATCTGTTTACGGTGAGCAAAATTTTGATGCCTATTTAGCAGATCTACAACGTAAATATTCCATTTTGGAAATCACGTATTTTCAAAGCAATGTGGAAGGCGAAATCATCAATAAACTGCATGAAATAGGCTTTTCAGCAGATGGAATTATTTTAAATGCTGGTGGTTATACGCATACCTCAATTGCCATTGCGGATGCCATTGCGGCGATTCAAAGTCCTGTGGTAGAAGTTCATATTTCTAATGTATACGCCCGTGAAGAGTATCGCCATGTATCGCTAATGGCTAAAAATTGCAGGGGAGTAATTGCCGGATTTGGCCTGGAAAGCTACCTTTTGGCTTTAGAAAGCTTTTTGGTCTAAGCCGATAAGTCGGAAAATTTCTTTTTCTTCCGAATAAAATAGTCCCAAACAATACTGCGAGGATAAATGCCGTGTGTATTTTGATCCGGATTAACCGGCTGACGTTTTGCTGCATTTATTTTCCAGCTTTTCAAAAACGCAACATGAGCTTTGCTGATGGCTGCAGCATTTTTTGGTTTTCCTTCTGCCAGGAATTTAAGTAGAGATACAAAATCCAGAAAAAAACGAGTAAAAACCTTAAAAAAAGCAGTTTTAGGAGGGTGATTTTTATGGATCATCCATAAATTATTTCGAAAATTCAGAAAAGTCTTAAAAGGACTTTCGGTAGCAAGTGTTCCACCGCCAACATGGTAAACACAAGCTTCTGGGCAATACCAAATCTGATAGTCGCGATTTTTCAATCGCCAACACAAGTCAATTTCTTCCATGTGTGCAAAAAAGTCTTCATCAAAACCCTTAACCTCATCCCAAGCTTTTTTGCGAATGAACAATGCAGCACCGCTAGCCCAGAAAATTTCGCTAGCCTGATCATACTGACCTTCATCATTTTCTACGGTATCGAATAATCGGCCACGACAGAAAGGGTAGCCCAGGTAATCGATAAAGCCACCTGCTGCACCCGCATATTCGAAACTGTTCTTGTCGCGGTAGCTAAGTAGTTTAGGTTGGGCAGCCGCAATTTGAGGATTACTTTCCAGTAATTCTATAACCGGATTGATCCAGTTTTTGTCTACCTCAACATCCGAGTTTAACAACACTACATATTCTGCATCAACCTGAGCCAGAACTCGATTGTAGCCACCGGCAAAGCCGTAATTTTTATCGTTTTGAATCAGTCTAATTTGGGGATAGTTTTTTTTCAAAAACTGAACTGAATCATCCGTTGAGGCATTGTCTCCAACACAAATTTCTAAATTGGGGTATGCGCTAGCAACTACAGAAGGTAGAAATTGCTCTAGGTAATGCCGTCCATTCCAGTTCAGGATAACAACCGCTACTTTTGGATTAGTTTTCATCGTGTTGCGGTGGTTTGTGTTTCCAGCGTTTGTGCGACCAAATCCAAAATTCAGGTTTAGTCTTAATAATTGTTTCTAATTCCAAGTTGTAAGCCTTGGTTATTTCATTTTCTTCAGTTTCTTGAGGCTTATTGTACAGCATTTTAAAATGAGCCTCGTAAAATCCACGCTTAGGCCGATCTATGTGCATGTAAACGATGGGGTTACCTGTTAATTTTCCAATTTTCTCTAAACCTTGAAAAACCGAAGTGGGTTGATTCAAAAAGTCGATAAAATAATTTTTCTCGTGGCGGGTTGGTGTTTGATCACTCACCAAAACAGCCATGTAGGTTTCTGTTTGTTCGGCAATGGTACGAATGGTTTGCTTCATGGGCACCAAGAGTACTCCAAACTGAGAACGAATACCGTTGATCACTTTTTCTACATCCTGATTGCTCAAGGGCTTGTAAACACCTATAATTTTGCCCTTAAAAATGGAAGAAATTCCGGGTGCGGCCCATTCCCAGTTACCATAGTGGCTGGTTGCAAGTAGAATTGATTGATCTTGATCCAGCAGATCTTGCACAAAACCGTGATTTACCAAAACAAATCGCTTATTGATACTTTCCCGACTCATGCTAAGTAATTTCACATTCTCCATGATTAAATCGGCCATGAATCGAAAATACGTTTTCTCAATTTTCAGGACCTCAGCAGCTGATTTCTCAGGAAAAGAGTTCTCCAAATTGGTTCTCACCACCTTTCTACGGTATCCAATTAGATAGTACAAAATGAGATACAGACCATCGGACAGGATGTAGATTACCCGGAAAGGCAATAGGGAAATGAGATAAACAACTAAGTAGGCAATCCAGAAAAATAGTTTTGACATCATTTCTTAATCAAGAATCAGGTTCAAATTCTTAGTTTTGGAACCAATTACAAACATAAGGCATCGCATGGATAAAGTCCTCATTTTACCCGCTTTTTATCTTCCATCTATCGAATATTTTTCGGTTTTAAAAACGGCAAGCGATCCGATTTTAATTGAAAAACACGAACATTTCCCTAAACAAACCTATAGAAACCGAGCAGAAATTCATTCTGCAAATGGTAAATTAGACTTAATTGTGCCTGTGGTTAAGGGATCGAAAGTACACACCGCCATGAAAGATGTAAAGATCAGCTATGAGTTTGATTGGCAGCGTTTACATTGGCTAAGTTTGCAAACTTCGTACCGCAGTTCGGCGTATTTTGAGTTTTATGAGGATGAGCTGGCACCGTTTTACCACAAAAAATGGGATTACCTCTTAGATTTTAATGTTGAGATGCTGAATGTTTTATTAAAACTCCTAAAGCTAAATTCTAGTTATTCATTTACAGATAGTTATCAGGCACCATCCACAATTGAAACTGACTATAGAATGAGTATCCACCCTAAACGGGAGAGTGACTATCGAACTAAGCCTTATTTCCAAGTATTTGAAGATCGAAATGGTTTTATCCCAAATTTGAGTTGCATTGATCTATTGTTTAGCCAGGGTCCTCAAAGTTCGGCTTATCTATAAAAAAGCCCCTTCTAATAAGAAGAGGCTTTTTATGTTTAACTCGTAAATCTTATTTCTTTAAAACGATTTCTTTCGTTTGTCCATTAGCCGTTACAGTAGCTTTGTTATCACATTGTCCATCGCCATAATCCAGTATAAACTGAGGTCTACCCGTTACGTTAATCTGATTTTTACCAGCTACAATAAAATCGCAGTTCATTTTTTTAATAAGCGGACTTAATGTGGTTGAAGAGAAATTGCGACCTTGAGAATCTCGGCCACTTTCGGTTCCTCTGATGGCATACACATCATCCGCTTTGCTCGGAGTTAGGATACCTTGTCTCCATTCAATCATATACACGGAATTATAGGTTCTGGTAGCTCCAGTAGCTGAGGTTACAGTTTGGTTGATGTTTACTGTAAAGTTTAGATTTAAATTTTCATTCAAACCATTGATTACAATGCGTTTTGTACCCGTAATTTTATTATTGTTCACATAAAAGTCGACAAAACGAGTTTCAATTACCGTTCCGGATTTTCTCATTGGGCCCGAAATAACGGATACAATTTTTCCCTTCCGAACATTACCGGCAGCTCCGCAACCACTTCCATAATCAATGGTCATGGTTTTTGGAAAAACATTTCCGGTAGGGGTGATGGTAACTACTCTGCAACTCGAGTCTGCATTAGCTGCAAATTCTTGGTTAAAAGATTGAGAATTTACAGTCTGTGTTGGCGCCTCAAATAAATTCAGATCAAGCATGGACGAGCCCATGATCTCAGTAAAATTATCAGTTACGGATTCATCCAATTGGCTATTCTCCGCAAGAGTTACCAAATCTTTTGTTTCCTCATCTTCCTGAATTGATTTTTTACATGAACTTAAATTGACTATTCCGAAAGTGAAAAGTACAAAGGCAGATGTGTAAAGTATCTTTTTCATTTTTTTTTGATTTTCTTGTTTAGATTAAATGTATATAAAAAGGTTTAAACATTTATATTTTATTTTTCTCCAATAAGCTTTTAAGCTTAATTTTATCACAAATAAAAACATATGAAATTCGGAACCAAAGCCATACATGCGGGCCAAGAGCCTGATCCAACAACCGGAGCAATTATGACTCCGATTTATCAAACATCTACGTACTGGCAAGAATCGCCGGGCAAGCATAAAGGTTATGCCTATGCTCGTGGTAAAAACCCCACTAGAACAGCTTTAGAAGATTGTTTGGCAGCATTGGAAAATGCAAAATTTGGTTTAGCATTTTCAAGCGGAATGGGTGCAACCGATACCGTGATGAAATTGTTAAAACCTGGCGATGAAGTAATTACCGGTAACGATTTGTACGGTGGTTCGTACCGTATGTTTACCAAAGTTTTTGAACCTTATGGAATTAAATTCCATTTCATCGATTTAGAAGATGCTGAGAATATTCAGAATTACATCAATTCCAATACTAAACTAATCTGGATTGAAACTCCCACCAATCCAACCATGCGAATTGTAGATATTGCAGCGGTTTCTAAAATCGCGAAAGCTAAGCAATTGACTTTGGTGGTTGACAATACCTTTGCGTCACCGTATTTACAAAATCCAATTGATTTAGGTGCAGATATCGTGATGCATTCGGCAACTAAATATTTGGGCGGACACTCGGATGTAATCATGGGTGCCTTATTAACCAACGATAAAGAACTTTACGACCGTTTGGCCTTTATTCAAAATTCGTGTGGTGCAGTTCCAGGCCCGATGGATAGTTTTTTGGTTTTAAGAGGTTTAAAAACGCTGCATTTGCGCATGAAAGCGCATTGCGAAAACGGACGTAAGGTAGCCAAGTACTTAAAAGCTCACCCAAAAGTAGAATTGGTGTACTGGCCTGGTTTTACGGATCATCCTAATCATGAAATTGCTAAAAAACAAATGCGTGATTTTGGTGGAATGATCTCTTTCTTGACCAAGGGAGCTACTTTAGAAAGTACGTTTAAGCTGGCTTCTTCCTTTAAGGTATTTTCATTGGCTGAATCCTTGGGTGGGGTAGAATCTTTAATCAATCATCCGGCTACCATGACCCATGCATCTATTCCGAAAACTGAACGCGAAAAAGCGGGTGTAACCGATAATTTATTGCGATTAAGTGTGGGCGTAGAGGATAGTGAAGACCTGTTGGCCGATTTAGAACAAGCTTTAGCTAAGATCTAATCAATTTTGGATTTAAAGGCTTTTCTTGATGCTAAAGTTGTTCAATACAATCAGCCTGGTTTTATTGAAAACGATCCCATTGTTATTCCGCACAGCTTTAATAGAAAGCAGGATATTGAAATTATGGGCTTTTGGGCTGCAATATTGGCCTGGGGGCAGCGTAAAACCATTATTTCTAAATGTAGAGAACTGATTAATTTGATGGATGGAAGTCCTTACGACTTTGTAGTTAATCATCAGGAAAACGATTTAAAACCCTTTGTAAATTTTAAACACCGTACGTTTAACGATACCGATACGCTCTATTTTTTATATTTTTTCAAGAAGCACTACCAGACTTATGAAAGTTTAGAATCAGCATTTATACCGGAAATTCGAAGCGAGCAGCACCAAATGGAGCAGATGCTCAATCGGTTTAGAAGCTATTTCTTTTCTATTGGCGAGGATTTTCCACGAAGAACGCTGAAACACGTATCAGCCCCATCACAAAAATCAAGTTGTAAACGCTTAAACATGTTTTTAAGGTGGATGGTTCGAAAGGACAATCAGGGCGTAGACTTTGGAATTTGGAATCAGATTAAACCAGCTGATTTAATTTGCCCCATCGATCTACATGTGGAACGGGTTGCTCGTAAATTGGGTTTAATAGAACGCAAACAGCTCGATTGGCAAACTGCCCTCGAATTGACTGAAAATTTAAAGCAGTTCGATCCGAACGATCCGGTTAAATACGACTTTGCGCTCTTTGGTCTTGGTATCGAAGAAAGCATCTGACAGCTCTCTAAATAAGCGTATATTTGCAAACTCATGAAGGTTTCAACAGATACGATTGTAGCTTTGGCTACTCCGGGTGGGAGTGGAGCCATAGGGGTGATCCGTTTATCTGGGCCGGAAGCCATTGCAATTACACAGCAAGTTTTTAAAGGAAAAGACCTTAGTAAGCAAGCTTCGCATACCATTCATTTCGGAACCATTCGTGATGGTGAGCAAATTATCGACGAAGTTCTCGTCTCTTTGTTCATCGCTCCGCGTTCGTACACTAGAGAGAATGTAGTGGAAATTTCCACCCACGGATCTGCCTATATTCAAGAAAAAGTTATCAAATTACTCATTCAGCAAGGTGCTCGTGCTGCCAATCCTGGTGAATTTACCTTGCGTGCGTTTCTAAACGGACAATTGGATCTTTCGCAGGCTGAAGCTGTAGCAGACCTCATTGCTTCGCATTCACAAGCATCGCATCAGCTGGCCATACAGCAAATGCGGGGAGGTTTCTCCAATCAATTGAAACAATTACGTGATGAATTGATTCATTTTGCATCTATGATTGAACTGGAACTGGATTTTGCGGAGGAAGATGTAGAATTTGCGAATCGTGATGATTTAAAATCGCTGATTTATCAAATAAACCGGGTAATTCGCAGCTTAATTGATTCGTTCGAACAAGGAAATGTGCTAAAAAATGGAGTTCCGGTGGTTATCGCCGGTCAGCCTAACGTTGGAAAATCAACTTTGTTAAACAGCTTATTAAATGAGGAACGGGCCATTGTATCTGATATTGCCGGAACGACACGTGATACCATCGAAGACGAGATTGTTCTCAATGGAATTAATTTCCGGTTTATTGATACAGCAGGTATTCGTGAAACTCAGGATGTGATTGAAGCGAAAGGAGTGGAGCGCACCCTCGATAAAATGAAGCTCGCTAAAGTCATCATTTATTTGTTTAGCCCAGAACAAGATCAACATCAAATCGAAGAGCAACTAATTGAATTGGAAGCCCTAAAAATTCCATTTATTGGTTTGATGAATAAGACCGATTTGTTAACAAATCAGCAAAATACAATGCTGAAAACCTGGGCACTTCTTCCAATTTCAGCCCAACAAAAATCAGGTATAGAGGAGCTCAAATCGAACTTAATCGAAAAAGTAAACCTGGCAAATATTACAACCGATGGGGTAATGGTGAGCAATATACGTCATTTGGAAGCCCTGCAAAAAACTGAAGAAGCCTTAAATCGGGTTTTACTAAACCTCGATTCCTCTGTGGCATCCGATTTTTTAACAAGTGATATCAAGCAAGCCTTACATTATTTGGGTGAAATTACCGGTATTGTAACAACAGACGACCTTTTGGAGAATATCTTCTCTAAATTCTGTATCGGTAAATAAAAGATTGGATTTTTTTAGGTTCATCAGTATGATATGGCATTAATTTACTAGACTGACAACAAATAAAATGAAAACATTAGTATTAACGCTAATCCTGTCAGTAAGCACCTTAAGCAGTTTTGCACAAACAGATTCTTTAAAAAATCCACTTGTTGTTAGTGGTTATATTGAAACGTACTACGCTTATGATTTCGGCAATCCATCAAACCACAATAGTCCGGGATTTATGTATTCATACAACAAGCAGAACGAGGTAAATGTAAATCTCGGATTCATCAAAGCAGCTTATCAAACCCGAAATATTAGGTCTAATTTAGCATTCATGACTGGTACTTACGCCAAAGCCAATCTTGCAGCAGAACCCGGAATATTAAAGAATATTTTTGAAGCCAATGCAGGAGTAAAGCTTTCGAAAGCAAAAAGTCTTTGGTTAGATGTTGGGGTTTTCACTTCGCACATTGGATTTGAAAGTGCTATTGGTAAAGATTGCTGGAACCTAACTAGAAGTATTTTGGCTGATAACTCTCCGTATTATGAGAGTGGAGCTAAGTTATCGTACACAAGCGATGATGATAAATGGTTTCTAAGTGCTTTATTATTAAACGGTTGGCAACGCATAAAGCGTGTACCTGGAAATAATACACCTTCATTCGGTCATCAAATTACATTTAGACCTAATCGTAAAATTATCCTCAACAGTAGTTCATTTATTGGTAGCGATACCCCAGATCATAATCGCCAAATGCGCTATTTTCATAATTTCTACGGACAAATTCAATTGACTGAAAAATTCGGAATAATTTTGGGTGTTGATATTGGCGCACAGCAAAAATCAAAAGGAAGTCGCAATTACAACACCTGGTATTCACCTGTTTTACTAGTTAAGTATGCACCTGCAGAGAAGATTAGCATTTCAGCACGAGCTGAATATTATTCTGATGTAAATGAGGTTATAATCAATACAGAAACAAGTAATGCATTTCAAACCTATGGTTATTCTTTAAATCTTGATTACCAGATTACGAATAAGTTTACTTGGAGATTTGAAGGTCGAGGATTTGATAGTAAATACGATATTTTTACTTCCTCAAATAATCTGACCAATCGTTATTATTCTATAACATCAGCGTTGGCTATTTCTCTTTAATTGTACTTTATTCAGTATTCATGATGGGTTGCCGCTAAGTTGTTTACGTAATAATTGTCTTATAATTAATATTATGTTAAATAATAATTGTGAAACTATAAAAAAGCCCACTCTATTTTAGAGCGGGCTTTATCATTTAAAAAAAATGCTGTAAATTATTGGATAGATTGAATGGTTTTATTGATCTCGTCAATCTTTGCTTGATTACGTTTAATGATGTAATACGTTTTCAAGTTTTCCCAGCCATTAACAGATTTCGGATTAATTTCTACTACCTTCTGTAAAAAAGGCAAAGCCCTGTCCACTTCTATGTTCGCTTGTTTAATGGCAATATCGTATTCCTTTTGCTTATTTGCAGGCAATTTGTTTGCTGTATTGATTAGATCGATACCAACATTTAATACCGTGCTAGCTAAATTGATAGCAGCATCTTCGTATTTAGCATCAATTTCTAAGGCTTTTTTATAGGCTTCCTCAGCTTTTTTGGGATCTTTCAATGAACTGTAAGCAATACCAGCGTAGAAATAATTGGTTTTATTTTTTGGATCCTGAGCAATCTGTTCGTTGATTTTTGTAACGATTTGCTTCTCTTTTCCGCTCATTAAGCTCAATTCAATTTCTTGTGTAGCTAAAGCAGCATCATGAAATTTAGCAGCAAAAGTACTTGCAACCTCTAGTGCATTAACGGTATCTTTTTCTAAAGCATACAATTTTGATAGATCTAAGGCAATCTGATTATTCGCCGAATAATTGGTTTTTAGTAATTCAGCATAGTTTTTAATAGCTGCTTTATAGTTTTGGGCATTGATAGCGGATAATCCGGTGTAATACGTTAATGTAGTATCACCAGGCTTATAGCTTAAAGATTTATTAAAAGCTTGGTAAGCATCTTCAAATTTTTGCGTTTGATAGGCCTTTACCCCTTTATTTAGTTCAAACTGGGCAAATAAATTTGATGCTCTTTCTCTGTTTGCTTTACCTGCACCTGCTTGATCCAGTTCAACAGCTTTTTTCAATGCAGCAGCTGCATCACTAACCATAAGCTCTGCTTTTGCTTCTTCAGCTTCATTTAATGCCAAATCTGCATAAATCATAGCTTTGAATGTCCAGGCTTCTTGCTCATTCATGGTTTTTTCATTAGCAACAGCTTTATCAATCGATGTTTTGGCTGATGTAAGGCTAGTTAGCCCTAAAGCTGCAGAACCGGCATCTTTCAACTGCACATATTTTTCATAATTGCTTTTTGCACTATTCAATTCGCCTTTTTGAGCGAAAGTAGACACTGACAATACAGTCAATGTTAGTACACTTAAAATGGTTTTAATTTTCATGATTTATGGTTTACTATTGATTATTCTTCGGTTGGTTCATCAGTAGATGTTTCTTCACTGCTGTTTTCTTCAGTTTGTTGTTCGGTAGCATCGTTGCTAATTACCTCCTCTTCTTCGTCTTCATGATCTACTTTTGCAATTGAAGCAATTTCATCATCTTCTTTTAAGGTAATTAATCGAACACCTTGTGTTGCCCGTCCCATAACTCTCAAATCAGCAACTCCGATGCGGATCACAATTCCTGATTTGTTGATGATCATCAAGTCGTCTTGGTCAGTAACATCCTTAATCGCGACTAATTCACCCGTTTTATCGGTAATATTGATGGTTTTTACACCTTTACCCCCACGGTTAGTAACGCGGTAATCTTCAATATCGGTACGCTTACCGTATCCTTTTTCTGAAACTACCAACACCGTTACTTCCGGATTGTTAACACTGATCATGCCGATAACTTCATCTTTAGCATGTGCCAGCGTAACCCCACGAACTCCAGTTGCGGTACGTCCCATTGGTCTAACGGTTGATTCGTTAAATCGAATGGCACGACCTGAACGTAAAGCCATCAGAATCTCACTATTTCCATCGGTTAAGCAAGCTTCCAACAATTGGTCACCCTCATTGATATTGATGGCATTGATACCGTTTGCTCGTGGACGAGAATAGGCTTCTAAGGAAGTTTTCTTGATGGTACCTTTCTTGGTACACATAATGATGAAGTTGTTTTCCAGGTAATCTTGATCTTTGAGGTTTTTAACCTTGATAAAGGCTTTAATCTTCTCCTCTTTCGGGATATTGATAATATTCTGGATGGCTCTTCCTTTAGAAGTACGCGTTCCTTCAGGAATTTCAAAGGCTCTCAACCAGAAACAACGACCAGCTTCGGTGAAGAACAACATGTAGTTATGCGCCGATGCGGTAATGATGTGCTCAATAAAGTCCTCATCTCTAGATTGCGAGCCCATTGCTCCTTTTCCGCCCCTTCCCTGTCTGCGGTACTCGGTTAAAGGTGTACGTTTAATGTATCCTTCATGAGATATGGTGATTACCACTTCCTCATCGGCAATAAAATCTTCCATACGAAGATCTTCGGCCGAGTGTACAATGCTTGATCTACGTTCGTCACCGTACTTCTCTCTAACCTCAATTAATTCGTCTTTGATGATCTGCATGCGTAAACCTTCATCTGCTAAAATAGATTTCAGGTATTCGATGGTTTTCATCAATTCTGCGTATTCTTCTTTGATTTTATCGCGTTCTAGACCAGTTAAACGACGTAAAGTCATATCTAGAATGGCACGCGATTGAATATCGGATAAACCAAATTTCTCCATCAAGCCGGTTCGGGCATCTTCTGGAGTATCTGAGTTACGGATTAACTTGATTACCTCGTCTAAATGATCTAGGGCAATCAGTAAACCTTCTAAAATGTGAGCTCTTTTTTCAGCTTCAGCTAATTCAAACTTGGTACGACGAACTACCACTTCGTGGCGGTGTTCTACGAAATATTTGATCAGCTCTTTCAGGTTTAACAACATTGGTCGGCCATTAACCAGAGCAATGTTATTCACTGAAAATGAAGTTTGTAGAGCTGTATACTTGTATAAATTGTTTAATACAATAGAGGCGTTTGCATCGCGTTTAATTTCATACACAATACGCATACCTTCGCGATCCGATTCGTCTCTGATTTCAGAAATACCTTCCAGCTTCTTCTCATTCACCAATTCGGCTGTACGCTCAATCATATTGGCTTTATTCACCTGGTAAGGAATCTCGGTTACGATAATACGTTCACGATCGTTACCATAAGTCTCGATTTCAGCTTTAGCACGCATTACAATACGGCCACGACCGGTTTCAAATGCTTCTTGTACGCCTGCATAACCGTAAATGATACCTCCAGTAGGAAAATCAGGGGCCTTGATGTGTTGCATCAAACCTGAAACCTCGATGGCATTATCATCGATATACGCAATGGTTGCATTCACAACCTCGGTAAGGTTATGAGGAGCCATATTGGTAGCCATACCCACGGCAATACCTGATGCACCATTGACCAATAAATTCGGGATTTTTGTGGGAAGAACAGTCGGTTCTTCTAAGGAATCGTCAAAATTCAGCTGGTAATCAATGGTATCTTTGTTGATATCGGCCAACATTTCTTCGGCTATTTTCTTTAAACGAGCCTCGGTATAACGCATTGCTGCAGGGCTGTCACCGTCAATAGAACCGAAGTTTCCTTGTCCGTCAACCATTGGGTAGCGTAAACTCCAATCTTGAGCCATACGCACCATGGTGTCGTATACAGATGCATCGCCGTGTGGATGATACTTACCTAAAACGTCACCGACAATACGGGCAGATTTTTTATAAGGTTTACTACTGGTTACGCCCAAATCGAGCATACCAAACAATACCCGGCGGTGAACTGGCTTCAAGCCATCACGTACATCGGGTAAGGCTCTGGAAACGATTACTGACATCGAATAATCGATGTAAGCAGATTTCATTTCCTCTTCAATATTTATGGGGATAATTCGGCCGGTATTCGGGTCTAAACTTTCTTTTTCTGTTTCTTCAGCCATGTTCCGTTATGGTTCTGCAATTAAGTGTATAAAAATGAATTTCAAGTGCGCAATGGCACAATTGCGAAGTTACTAAATTGGAAGCTTAAGCTTGAGGGATGTGGAAAAGTTTTAGCTTATTTAAAAAAAGGCTTTAAGAAGTATTTAAACCCAGTTTATTCCCTTTTTGAGCAGGTCTAAAGTTTGTTGTTCTAAACTTCCCTCTTTGGCCTGGTAATCGTAAACCCAATTGGCTTGTGGCGGCAGACTCATTAAGATCGATTCAATACGTCCATTGGTCTCTAAACCGAATTTAGTACCCGCATCGTAAACGAGGTTAAACTCTGCATAACGGCTACGACGTTGGTATTGCCAGTTTTTGTGCTGCTCGCTAAACTCTTTAATTCGATTGCGATTAACTAATTCTGAGTATATAGGCACGAATGAACGGCCCACAGCTTTGGAAAAGTTGAAAATTTCATCCCAAGATATGCCGGCAGATTCGGGAGTTAATCGGTCGTAAAAAATACCGCCAATGCCTCGGGTTTCTGCTCGGTGATTGATGAAAAAATAATCGTCGGCCCAATTTTTGAATTTGGTATAAAAATCGGCATGAAATTGATCACAAACTGACTTCAAGTATTGATGAAAGAACTGAGCATCTTCAGGAATTACATAATGAGGGGTAAGATCTATTCCACCACCAAACCACCGCACTTGATCAGACATTTCGAAATAACGGATGTTCATGTGGATGATGGGCACCCAAGGATGATTGGGGTGTATTACAATCGAAACTCCGGTTGCAAAAAAGTCTTCCTCATCAACTTTAAATACTTTTTTGACCGGTTCTGGTAATTTCCCCTCAACAGCTGAAAAATTAACTCCACCTTTTTCGAGCACATTACCTTGCTGAATTACCCGTGTACGTCCTCCGCCTCCACCCTCACGTTCCCAAACTTCTTCTTGAAATTTACCTAAACCATCTACTAGTTCTAAGCCTGAACAAATTTCATCTTGAATTTGACTGTAGTCAGCGGCGATCTGCTCTTTAGAAATCATACCCAAAATTGGAGTTTTTATTCGGGATTTTAAAGTTCAAATCGGCTTTCGGACATTAAAATGATCATAAACCGGTGCCGCCACTGGTTTCTACATAATCCAAATCCTTGCCATAGGTTTCATCCAATTGCCAAAGTGCCCAATACGCAATTATAACCGTCAAAGTTCCTGCCAATAAAGCGGCATTAATGATACCCAATTCTGCTCTGAAATAGGTAAAAAGTGAACTTACCAAGATGAGTGAACCACGTACAAAATTGGGAACCGTAGTGGTAACAGTTGCTCGTAAATTGGTGCCAAACTGTTCGGAAGCCATGGTTACAAACACAACCCAATAACCGGTTGCCAAACCAAAATATACACAGAGTGCGTAAAAAGCATTGGCTGAAAGCCCGTCAGAAAGGAGAAAAAAGAGGATTCCAGCGTAAGTAAATGTTAGAAAAGCAAAAACCACTTTTTTACGAGTTTTGAAAACCTGACTCAAGAAACCGGTGAGGAAATCGCCTAAGGCGATACCGACGTAGGTAAACATAATTCCCTTGCCCGATTCGATAGGTTCCTGGATACCCAATGGTTTTGCAAAATCGCTGGCTATGTTAACCAAGATTCCTACAACAAACCAAACTGGTACAGCTATTAAAATACTGAATAGGTATTTTTTGAATCGAGCTTTATTAGTAAAAAGCATCAAGAAGTCACCTTTTCTAACTTCATGGGTTTTAATTTTTGCAAACATTCCAGATTCTATTACACCAATTCGCAGTACCAACAACAATAAACCGAGTCCACCACCAACATAATAAGCAACCCGCCAATCAAAGCTGGCACCCACGAAATAGGCTGCAACTGCACCCATTAAGCCTACACCGGCAACTACCATACTCCCATACCCTCGATTTTCTTTGCTCATTGTTTCGCTGATCAATGTAATGCCGGCTCCCAATTCTCCAGCCAATCCTACCCCAGCTATAAACCTGAGCGGTGCATACCAGCTAATATCTTGTATTGCTCCATTCGCCAAATTAGCCAACGAATACATCAAGATAGATCCAAAAAGCACATATAAACGTCCTTTTTTATCGCCAAGGATACCCCAAATAATTCCGCCAATTAACAAACCGGCCATCTGCCAGTTTACCAAGGTTAAACTGGTGTTCGTCAACTGCTCAGCGCTAACTCCTAGATCCATCAAACTCTTATTTTTCACGATCAGAAAAAGGAGCAAATCGTAGATATCTACAAAATAGCCAAGTGCAGCCACCATGACGAGCAAAAAGATATTTCTGGATGATTCAGCCTGTTTCATAGTCAAGTTTTTGTCTTACAAACATGTACAACAGTTGGCAAAATATCAAATATGCCTTACGATTGTTTGAATTAATGCTTTTAAATTATTAGTTTTAAGACAAGTACACCAATCACTCCCTTTAAAACATGGAAAATTTTACCCGATTCAACCCAACCAAACTGATTTTTGGTAAAGGGGTTGTAGATCATATTTGCGATGAGGTTTCTCCTGTGGGAAAAAGGGCAATTATCGTGATTGGAAAGGGTTCGGTTAAAGCAAGTGGTTTATACGCCAGATTGGTTTCTCTACTTAACATGTGCAGCATTGAGCATGTTACTTATGAAGGAATAAAGTCAAATCCAATTTACCAGGATGCTGACAATGCGGTTCAGTTGGCTAAAGATTTTGGCGCAGATATGATTATTGCAGTTGGCGGTGGATCGGTAATTGATACGGCTAAAGCTGTTGCTATGGGCTACTATGTAGAACATTCTGTTTGGGACTTTTACTTACAAAAAGCGAAACCTGTAAAGGCATTGCCCGTTTTTACCATTTTAACTTTAGCTGCCACTGGAACTGAAATGAATCCATTTACCGTGTTGCAAGACACAGAAAATGGTTCGAAACGTGGTTATGGCCATCCGCTGCTACATCCTAAAGCATCTTTTCTAGATCCAACTTTTACCACTACTGTTCCAGCCAATTATACTGCTTATGGTGTTTCGGATCTGATTGCACATTGTTTAGAGCAGTTTTTTGGTTCTGGTAACTCTCCCCTAACCGATTTACATACCGCTGCCGTAATTAAACTGGCAGTCGAATACGGTTTTAAAGTGAAAGAACAAGCAAATGATTACGATACACGGGCAAACATTATGTGGCTCGCTACCAATGCCCTAAATGGCTCACTTACTGCTGGAAAAAATTCCGGAGATTGGGCATGCCATGGGTTTGAGCATTCCTTGAGTGTCTTGTTTGATATTCCGCATGGGGCCGGCTTATCGATCGTTTTTCCGGCTTGGTTAAAATACCATCAGAAGCAACTACAGCAAAAATTGTGTTTCTTGGCAAAACAGGTATTTGAAATTGAAACAGGAAAGCCAGAGCAAGATGCTTCCGCATTTATTGATCGTCTCGAACTATTTTTTCAGGAAATCAATACTCCAATACGTTTAAGCCAAGTAAACATCTTACCGAGCTCAAAAGCAGAAATTTTAGCTAATTTCAAGCTAAACAAAGTCAACGGACAAGTGTATAAGCTCACAGAGCAAGATCACGAAGCAATTCTTGATTTTATGTGGTAAGAAGTAGAAGTTCTGCTGTTTTTTCTGATATTCGTAAAATCATGCTACTTTCTGAAAACACCCTAAAATGGGTAATGCGCTTATACCCACCCTTGTTTTTTCAACGTATTTGGGTAATCCGTTTTGATAAAGATTTCAGGGGCGTAGAAGTGAAGATTAATCACAGTTTTTTAAACAAAAACTACAACAAGTCTATATTTGGCGGCACTATTTTCGCTGCTTCAGACCCATTCTACGCTATACTTTTTGATCAGGTTCTGCAACGACGCGGTTTTAAAACCCGGGTTTGGCTTAAAAGTGCTCAAATCCAATACCTAAAACCCGGCCGTTCCACGCTCTATTTTAAAATTGCCATAAGTGATGAAGATTTGGCTGAGGCTGAAGAGGCATTGCATACCGTAGGTAAATACGTCAAGTCTTTTCCCATAGAGATTTACACCAAACAAGGTGAATTATGCGCCAGGGTTCAAAACGAAATTTACATTAGAAATTTGCACAAAGGCGAAAAAGATATTGTAGCTTATTAAAGTATAAATACATGAATATTAAGTCTTTAATATTTAATGGTGAAGGTGTTACTTTAGATTTCAAGAAGACCATAACGAGCTGTGAGAAGATTGCTCGAACCATGGTTTCTTTTGCGAATAATAAAGGTGGGCGGTTATTAATTGGTGTGGCAGATGACGGACGGATTGTAGGAGTAAAATCTGAGGAAGAGGAAAAATATATGATTACACAAGCCGCACATTTATACTCCAGACCTGCTTTAGAGCCTATTTTTGAAGAAGTCTATATCGACGATAAAGTAGTTTTAGTTGTTGAAATACCTGAAAGTGATACTAAACCCCATTATGCGTTAGGAGACGATAAAAAATGGTGGGTTTATATCCGAGTAAACGATAAAAGCGTTTTGGCCAGTAAAATTGTGGTTGATGTACTAAAACGCTCTAGTAGTGAGCATGGTGTTTTACTGCAGTACTCTGATAAAGAACGTGAATTACTGCATTACCTGGCAAATAACGAACGAATTACAGCGAAAGAATACAGCAAACTATTCAAGTTATCGCGTAGAAGTTCAAATCGTATACTGGTAAACCTGATTTTAACGGGTGTAATACAATTACACACTACTGAAAAAGAAGAATATTACACAGCCGCCTCTTGATTTGAAAAAACTTTACTCAACATACAAACCGCACTACCAAACCAATTTAAAACTGGCCATTCCGGTGGTGATTTCGCAATTGGGACATACACTGGTACATACAGCTGATAGCGTCATTATTGGTCATTTTGCCGGAACTATTCCATTGGCGGCGGTCTCTTTGGTGAATAGCTTGTTCACCTTGGTTTTGGTTATCGGTATAGGTATTTCGTATGGAATCACTCCCTTAATTGCCCAGGAAAACGGCCAAAAAAACTTTTCAGAGTGCGGCAAGTTACTTTTTAATAGTTTAATTATTAGTGCCATCACCGGACTTGTACTCTTTATGGCCATCTATTTCGGTACTATGGCCGCCATTGACCATTTGAATCAAACACCGGAGGTAGTTGAACAAGCTAAACCCTTTTTGGCTTTGCTGGGCGTTTCGATCGTCCCTTTGATGTTCTTCATGACCATAAAACAGTTTGCCGAAGGTTTAGGATTTACCAAACAAGCAATGTACATCTCCATTTGGGGTAACATTCTCAATATTGTTCTGGGTATCATTTTTGTAAAAGGAATGTTTGGAATATCACCAATGGGTGTGAGAGGTGTAGGATTAGCTACATTAATAGATCGAACTGTTATGGCGATTGTAATGGCCACTTATGTATTTCGTTCTAAACACTTTACCGAGTATTTAAAAGAATTTGGCAGAGCTCATTTCAATAAATTACGCTGTATTAAAATTTTGAAGATTGGCACACCCGTTGCCCTGCAATATACTTTTGAAATTAGTGCCTTTAGCGGTGCGGCCATCCTGATGGGCACTTTAGGTGCTACTCAGCAAGCTGCACACCAAGTGGCTATCAATATGGCTGCCATGACGTATATGATGGCTAGTGGAATTTCTGCTGCTGCCGCTATTAAAAGCGGCAATAATTTTGGCAAAAAAGATTTCTTAGAATTACGGCTTTCTGCTATATCCAGTTACCATATTGTTTTAGTCTTCATGACGTTAACAGCCATGCTCTTCGTTGTATTCAATGCTTATTTGCCTTATTTATACACCGAAGACTTGAGCGTAATTGCTATTGCTTCTCAATTACTCATCATAGCCGGATTTTTTCAGCTATTTGATGGCACACAAGTAGTTGGTTTAGGCGTATTAAGAGGCATGGGAGATGTAAACATTCCCACGCTCTTTACTTTTGTTGCCTATTGGGTGGTTGGATTACCGGCAGCCTATTTCTTGGGTATTATTCAGCACCAAGGAGCAACAGGAATTTGGTATGGCTTAACCCTGGGTCTATTGGTATCCTCTGCCCTACTGTTTATGCGCTTTCAATATTTTAGCCGGAAACTGCTAACGAATTAAGTAAACTACATCCGCTCAGGCACCTGAATACCTAACAATCCCATACCTTTTTTAAGCACTGCAGCTGTTGCAGCGGAGAGTGACAAACGGAAGTGTTTAACAAGGGTATCTTCCGATTTGAGAATCGGTTCTTCGTGGTAAAATTTATTGTAAAGTTTCGCCAGTTCGTAAACATAGTTGGCAATTAAAGCCGGACTGTGTTCTTGAGCTGCATTTTCTACTACAGCTGGATAATTGGCTAAGGAAACCAATAAATCTCGTTCGGTATCGGCTAGATTGCCTGAATATTGAAGTTCAGTTTGTTCGTTGTAAGCCGCTTTACTCAAAACAGAACAAATCCGGGCATGAGTATATTGAATGAAAGGTCCGGTGTTACCCTGGAAATCAATAGACTCATTTGGATCAAACAATAGGCGTTTTTTGGGTTCGACCTTGAGTAAGAAATATTTCAAAGCACCCATTCCAATCATCTGATAAAGCTTGGTTTTTTCTTCTTCAGAAAATCCATCCACTTTACCCAATTCTTCGGTGCGTTGTTTGGCGGTGGCCACCATTTCGTCAATCAGATCATCGGCATCAACTACAGTTCCCTCACGCGACTTCATTTTCCCGCTAGGTAAATCAACCATACCGTAAGAGAGGTGATACAATCCCTTAGCCCAGCTTTTGCCAAGTTTTTCTAGAATCAAGAATAAAACCTTGAAGTGGTAATCCTGCTCGTTACCCACTACATAAATAGACTCATCCATGCCGAAATCGTCGTATTTAAGTTGTGCAGTGCCTAAATCTTGAGTGATGTAAACAGATGTACCATCGGCACGTAAAACCAATTTTTCATCTAAGCCATCGGCGGTCAGATCAATCCAAACCGAACCATCTGGTTTTTTGAAGAAAACTCCTTTTGAAAGGCCTTCTTCAATAATATCCTTACCCAACAAATAGGTATCAGATTCGTAATAAAATTTCTTAAAATCGACTCCGAGTTTAGCATACGTTTGTTCAAAGCCCGCATACACCCAGCCATTCATCTTCTTCCACAAGTCAATTACATCGGTATCGCCAGCTTCCCAGGCTTGTAACATTTCCTGAGCTTCTAAAATTAGAGGAGCATTCTTTTTGGCTTCATCCTCTGTTTGACCTTCAGCTTTTAAAAGATCTTGCTGTTTTTTGTATTCCTTATCGAAAATGACATAGTACTTCCCGACCAGGTGATCTCCCTTTAAGCCACTCGCTTCGGGTGTTTCACCGTTTCCGAATTTCTGCCAAGCCAACATCGATTTACAAATGTGGATACCACGATCGTTTACCAGGTTCGCTTTGATTACCTCATTGCCATTTGCAGCTAGAATTTCTGCAACGGAAAATCCCAATAAGTTGTTACGGATGTGACCCAAATGCAGTGGCTTATTGGTATTTGGCGATGAATATTCAACCATAACCTTGCGGCCATTGGCTTGAGCTTTTCCAAAATTTGGATTTAAATAAGCTGATTTAAGTTGATTAAACCAGTATTCATCCGAAATGCAAAGATTTAAAAAACCTTTAATCACATTAAACCCAACAATTTCTGGGATGTGTTCTTGCAAATAAGCGCCAATTTCTTCTCCGGTTTGCTCTGGTGATTTTTTAGATACTCGAGTAATTGGAAAAGTAACAACCGTAATTTGACCCTCAAATTCTTTACGAGTTTCTTGCAAATTGAACTGATTTTCGGCCATTTCGGCTTGGTATAAAGAAGAAACAGCTTTAGGCAGTGCAGCAAGAATTTGGGCTTCTAAGGTCATCATGTGTTTAAATGGAGGGCAAATTTAATCGTTTAACAATGAATTTGTAGCCCTTACCAAAATTTCAAATGCATTTTCTGCCATTAAATTCTCTTTATCAAGCGTTGGGTTAACTTCAACCATCTCAAAGCAACACACTTTTTCTGAGGTCATTAAGCGGGCAATTAAGTTACCAGCCTCCCGTTCAGTCATTCCGTTAGCAACAGGGGTTCCGGTACCTTTGGAGATGGAAGAATCCATAGAATCAACATCGAAAGAAACGTAGATCAGATCGCAGTGATCTAAACCTTGTAAGGCTTCAATGGCAACACGCTCTACCCCACGTTTTCTAATTTCAGCGGTGGTGAAATTCTTTACTTTGTGTCTTTTGAGTAGAAAACTCTCTTGCGGTTCAAAATCTCTTACGCCAATATAAACCAGATCGTTATAGGTGATTTTAGGAACGATATTACCCACATTTTTAAGCTGAAACCAATAATTCAGGGTTTCCTGATCGGGTTTATTCACTTTCGATTCCAGGTTATCTTCATCCATTACCATGGCCACGGTCATTCCGTGCAAATTGCCGGATGGTGTGGTATAGGGTGAGTGAATATCGGCATGCGCATCAATCCAAATAACCCCCAATTTAAGTTTAGGGAAAGCCATTCGAATACCCGAGATAGTGCCAACCGCTGTACTATGATCACCAGCCAAAACTAGCGGAAACTCGTTGTTTTTAAGCGTTTTAGAAACTTCTTCAGAAACGCGTTCGGCCATGGTGAGCACACCCGAAATACGTTTGGCATAAGCATTACCGGTTGATTCGAGTAAAAGGTGGTTTTCATTAGGTACCTCAACCGATTTATGCTTCTTAAAATAACGGCTTCCGAAATCGAGTGCGGCAATTTTAATGGCATCAACACCTAAACTTGCACCGCGGGTTCCTGCCCCTATTTCCGACTTTACTTCAATTAACTTAATTTCTTTCATAGTATTTTGAGGCTCCGTAAATCACTCAGCAAGCATTTAATTACAAATACTATACGCTTGATGCAATTTGCTTTTTTATCTTTGCCAAAATTAACAAAAAATGCAGAGCTACGCCGAATTTCTTGACCTCAGTGTAGGTTTCCCTCAAGAAGGTTTTGAGGTTATTGATGACGAGTTGTATTTCCATGAGCTAAATTTGATGGAAATGATTGAAACGTATGGCACTCCCCTGCGTTTTACCTACCTGCCCATCATCAGTAAAAAAATTCAGGAAGCGAAGCTGATGTTTCAAACCGCTATTGTGAAAAACAATTATCGCGGTAGCTATAAATACTGTTATTGCACCAAAAGTTCTCATTTTCGTCACATTGTTGAAGAAGCGTTAAAAAACGACATTCACCTCGAAACTTCTTCGGCATTCGACATGCCGATGATCGATAGTTTGGAGAAGAAAGGTGTGTTGGATAAAAATATTACGGTTATTTGTAACGGCTTTAAAACAGCTCAATACAAGCAATACATCATCGATATGTTTCACGATGGATTCCAGAATATTATCCCGGTTTTGGATAATAAAGAGGAATTCAATGTGTATGACGATGAATTGGACATTCCATGCAGTTTAGGTATTCGAATTGCTTCTGAAGAGCAGCCCGATTCCCAATTCTATACCTCCAGATTAGGTATTCCTTTGGAAGATGTAATTGATTTTTACAAAACAAAAATTGCGTCAAACCCTAATTTTAAGGTTAAATTACTTCATTTCTTTATCAATTCCGGCATTTCAGATACACCATATTATTGGAATGAATTGGAGAAATACGTAACGCTGTATTGTCGTTTCAAAAAAATAAATCCAGACCTAAATACCTTGGATATTGGTGGTGGTATGCCTTTCAAGGATTCTTTGGTTTTCGATTTCGATTACGAATACATGGTTAATGAAATCGTAAAACGTATTAAAGAAATTTGTGCCGAGCATGAGGTTATTGAACCAGATATTATTACCGAATTCGGGAAATATACCGTTGCAGAGGCTTCCGGAATTCTTTACAAAGTTTTAGGTCGTAAGCAACAAAACGACCGCGAAAAATGGTTGATGCTAGATGGTTCGTTCATTACCAACTTACCAGATGTTTGGGCTTTGAATCAGAAATACATTTTATTGCCTATTAACAATTGGGATTCTGAATACGAACGTGTGAATTTAGGGGGTATAACTTGCGATGGGCAAGATTATTACAACCAGGAGGCGCACATGAACAACGTTTTTATGCCAAAAACCCGTAAGGTGCAATACCTCGGCTTTTTCCATACCGGTGCTTACCAGGAAGTTTTAAGTGGATATGGTGGAATTCACCATTGCTTGTTGCCTTCACCAAAACACGTTATTATTCGTAGAAATCGAGATGAAAGCTTCAATTTTGAAGTGTTTGGAGAGGAACAAAATTCGAAACAAGTACTCAAAATATTAGGCTATACTTCCTAATTATTTATCGAATTTTTCTAATAATTTCAGTAGCGTAGCGAAGTCTTTTGGATAAGGTGCAGTAATGCAAACTTCCGTATCTGGATTAATTTTGAACGAGACTTCTTTGGCATGTAAGGCAAAACGCTTCATGATTGGAAGTTCCTCCTGATCTTTACCCAAACGGTATCCCCGTTTAATTTCAGAAAGCATAACGGCTTGTCCTCCGTACATCACATCTCCGGCAATAGCTGCTCGCTGTGAAGCCAAGTGGATCCGAATTTGGTGCATTCTGCCCGTAACCGGTCTACACTCAACCAAGGTGTAATGTTTGAAATACGTTAGGGATTGAAAATAGGTTTCTGCAGCTTTACCATCTTGCTTACTTATAGCAACATTTTTATTTCCCAAGTTGAGAATCGGTAAATCAACCAATAAATCATCAAACTGATGGGTGCCACAAATGATGGCATGGTACACCTTTTTTACCTGACGGTGCTCAAATTGCATAGACACAAAGCGGTAGGCTTCCGGGTTTTTGGCAATAATAATGGCTCCTGAAGTTTCTTTATCTAAGCGATGGCAGATTTGCGCATCTGGCGAATAGCTCTTGGCTAAGCGCAGCAAATTGAGCTCACCACCATCCCGATCATCCAATGAACTTAAAAAAGGCGGTTTATTGACCACGATGAGGTCATCGTTTTCAAATAAAATAAGATCTTTAAATGCTGGAAATTTCAAAACCCTGCAGATTAATGAGCTGCAAAAATAAGAGGAAGTTCGGGATTTTAAGCCTCAAATTTATAACCTACACCTTTTACCGTACCCACGTAGCTATCACCAAGCTTTTCGCGAAGTTTACGTACGTGGACATCAATGGTTCGGTTGGTTACAATAACGGATTCTTCCCAAACACTTTTCAGAATTTGTTCACGGGTAAACACTTTACCCGGACGGGAAGCCAAAAGGTACAAGAGTTCAAATTCTTTTTTTGCCAAAACTACTTTCTGTCCGTTTCGATACACCAAAAATGCTTCGGGATCGATTACCAAACCGGAAATTTCGAGTTTTTTTAAGCCGGATTGACCTTCTTGCTGATTGTTTCTCCGTAAAATAGCATCAATACGACTGACCAAGGCACGTGGTTTGATCGGTTTCGCAATGTAATCGTCTGCACCAGAATTAAAACCTGCAATTTCTGAATACTCCTCATTCCGTGCAGTCAAAAATATGATAAAAGTGGTCTTGAAATCAGGTAATGCTCTCAGTTGGCGACAAGCTTCGATCCCATCCATTTTAGGCATCATTACATCCAAAATAATAAGATCAGGACGAACTTTTTTTGCTTCACTGATGGCATCGTAACCATTATTGGCAGTGAAAACCTGATACCCTTCTTTGGATAGATTAAATTCTATGAGTTCTAGAATATCTATCTCATCGTCAACAATTAATATTTTGGGGCTATCGCTACTCATTTTATATTCTTAAAAACTAAACTAGTGACTTACACTGAACCTTTTATTAAATTAGTATTAACAAATGATTAATAAAACCTATTTCAAGGTATTGGCTAAAAAACTGTGTAGCGTTTCTCCTCTGAGATTTTTAGCGATGATTTTACCTTGTGGATCGAGTAAAAATGATGCAGGAATTCCTTCTACCTTGTATAAATTTACGATGGGGCTTTCCCAACGCTTCAATTCAGAAACATGGCTCCAGGTCAATCCATCGTCTTTTATGGCTTTCAACCAATCGGCTTTGTCATCATCTAAAGAAACTGCTAAAATGGTGAAATTCTTGTTTTTGTATTGATTGAATACTTTGACAATATTTGGGTTTTCTTGCCGGCATGGGCCGCACCAAGAAGCCCAAAAATCTACCAAAACATACTTACCCTTGAAGTCGGCCAATCGAATAACCTTACCATCTGTAGATGACATTTCAAATGCTGGAGCGGGCTGACCGATTGAAACCGGTTTAACAGCTTCCATGCGTTTTAAAAACTGGGCAACGGCGGGATTTTTGTCGAATTTGCCTTTAATTTTTTCAGCATAACCAATCAATTCCTGTTCGTATTTAATTTGATCTAGCGTGCCCATGGCATAAAAGCCAGCCAGATTATCCATATTTTTTTGTCCGAAAGCCAATGTTTCTTTGGAGTACAGCGCTAAATTTTGTTCAAAACGAGGTGTAAGTACTTTGTTTAATGAGTCTTGTAAAGCAGGATTTTCACTCACCTTCTTAACATACTCTTCCTGGATTTGCATAAAAATCTTGGTAAACTTAGAGCTCAGGGTATTGAAATCTTTCAATTTATCACTGTCATCAGATCCGCTTACCTCATAAATCGACTCTGGAGATGGGGAATCAAACGTAAATGCGATATCGTCTCCATTTTGGGCTATAAACGTAATGGATTTATCTCCCAAACTTAGGTTGAAGAAATCCGGATCGGCAGATACTCGCTTGAAGGTAAATTCATTGTTTTCATTCAAAAAGGCCGAATCAACCAATTCGTTATTTTGATACAAGTAGACTTTTTTCAAGTCACCGGCGTTTTCAATCTTGCCTTCAACGGTAAACGAATCGTTGTTTTTACATGAACTTATCAATGCAATCAGACCGAGGATATAGAGGATTTTTTTCATGAAGGGATAAAAATAATACTATTCAAAGGTACTAAATCCGGCTTTAAATAGTTTATTAATTGAGAATGCTCATTTAGTTAGTATTTAAAAAATCTTAAACCGATGAAAAAATTGATAATTGTATCGATGTTTAGCTTAGGTATGTGGATTCATTCCAACCTCAGTGCACAAGTCCAGGTAAACATCAACATCAGTTCGCAACCCCTTTGGGGGCCTGTAGGTTACGATCAGGCGGCGTATTATTACTTGCCGGATGTAGAAGCGTATTACAACGTTTCTCGTGGACAATTTATTTATCTAAACAACGGCAGGTGGATTTTTAGTTCTACCCTTCCGGCTAGGTATGCTCGATTTAATTTGTTTGATTGCTACAAGGTCGTGATCAATTCTCCCACACCTTATCTTCATTTCAAGGACGACCGGATAAAATATGCGAAATACAAAGGCTGGATGGGTAAACAAAAAGCGATTAAGTACAGCAACGACCCAAAATATTATGTAGTAAAAGGGCATCCCCATGGCATGCCTCCCGGACAGGCTAAGAAAACAATAATGCCTGAACAAAATGTAGGGAGAAACGAACATCATCCCGGAAAGGGAAAACACTAAAACAAAAGCCCGATTATTTCGGGCTTTTTTGTGTTAAATAAATGTTTTAGCTTTTTGGAGTGCCTGTGTTAAACCTGCGGCATTTTTACCACCCGCTGTAGCATAAAACGGTTGACCTCCGCCTCCGCCCTCAATCTCTTTCGCTAATTCACGGATAATATTTCCAGCATGCAATCCCTTGTCTTTAACCAGATTGTCTGAAATCATTACAGTTAGGTTGGGTTTACCGTCAATTTCGGCGGCAAGCACAAGGAATAAATCGCTAATGATGTCTTTTAAACTATAAGCCAGGGTTTTAATAGCCTCAGCGTTTGGTAGATTTACCTTTTGAGCAAGGTAATTGATGCCATTAATCTGCTGAACTTGTTTGGCTAATTCCGTTTTTAATCCCGAAGCTTTTTCTAAAATCGATTTTTCAAGTTCTTTATTCAGTTGAGCATTCTCCTGAACTAAAGCTTCAACTGCAGCTAAGAGATCTTTAGGATTTTTCAATAAACCTTTCAGCTGTTGAATGACTTGGCCTTGCTCATGAATCATTTTTTCAGCCTGGATACCAGTTATTGCTTCAATACGTCGAACACCGGCGGCAACAGCACTTTCGCTTATAATTTTGAAATAACCAATTTCTCCGGTAGCCTTTACATGAATCCCACCGCACAATTCTTTAGAAAAGTGATCGTTGAAAGTAATTACACGAACAAAATCTCCATATTTTTCGCCAAATAAAGCAGTAACACCCGAATCTAAAGCTTGCTGATATGGCACATTACGTTCTTCTTGAAGTGCAATATTTTCTCTAATCTTTTGATTTACGATGCTTTCTATTTGTGAAATTTCTTCATCGCTCACTTTCGCGAAGTGAGAAAAATCAAAACGTAAGTACTCTTCGTTAACCAATGAACCTTTCTGATTTACATGGCTACCTAAAACTTGTTTTAAAGCAGCATGTAGCAAATGTGTTGCCGAGTGATTGGCTGCAGTTTCGTTACGTTTTTGAGCATCAACCTTAGCTGTAAATTCAGCTTGAAGGTTTTTGGGTAATGTATCTGCAAAATGAACAATGAGTCCGTTTTCTTTTTTAGTATCGGTGATGATTAGTTGTTCATTTTCAGTAACTAAAACACCGGTATCGCCCACTTGTCCACCACTTTTGGCATAAAAAGGTGTTCTATCTAATACCAATTGGAACTGCTCTTTACCCTTAGCACTTACCTTACGGTATTTTAGAATTTTGCTTTTGGCTTGAGTGCTATCGTAACCTACAAACTCAACTTCTTCACCTTCATTCACCATCACCCAATCGCTGGTATCAATGGCGGTAGCGGCTCTTGAACGGTCTTTTTGAACCGCTAAGGCTTTTTGGAAGCCATCCATATCTACCTTGAGGCCTTTTTCACGGGCCATCAATTCGGTCAAATCGATTGGGAAACCGTAAGTGTCGTACAATTCGAAAGCAAAATCTCCAGCTATAATTTGCTGATCTGCGGCATAACGTTCAAAACGCTGAACACCGGTAGCTAAGGTTCGCAAAAACGACATTTCTTCTTCCAAAACTACCTTTTGCACAAAATCTTGCTGAGCAATCAATTCAGGAAATACGCCATCAAACTGCTTGGATAAAACGGGAATCAACTGATTTAAGAATGGTTCTTTAAATTCTAAATTGGTGTAGGCATAACGTACCGCACGGCGTAGAATACGGCGAATTACGTAACCTGCACCTGTATTGGATGGCAACTGACCATCGGCAATGGCAAAAGCTATGGCTCGAATATGATCGGCCATAACCCGCATAGCTACATCTGTACCCCAGTTAGCATCACCAGGTTCGGCATCTCCTTGATAGCTTTTCCCACTTTTTTGCGCAATTAACTGAATAAGCGGTTGGAAAATATCGGTATCGTAGTTGGATGTTTTACCCTGCAAAATGCGCACCAAACGCTCTAATCCCATGCCCGTATCAACGTGTTTGGCAGGTAGAGGCTGTAAAGAACCGTCTTTTAAACGGTTAAATTGCATAAAAACGTTATTCCAAATTTCAATAACCTGCGGATGGTCGGCATTTACCAAACTTTTACCATCAATCGCTTTCTTTTCAGCCTCCGTACGACAATCCGCATGAATTTCAGAACAAGGTCCGCATGGGCCGGTATCGCCCATTTCCCAAAAATTATCTTTTTTACTTCCCAGAAGAATGCGGTCTTCAGAAACGTGCTTTATCCAGAAATCGTAAGCTTCTTGATCTTTTGGCAAACCCTCCTTTTCATCACCGCCAAAAATGGTAACGTATAAGTTTTCTTTGGGGATTTTGTAAACATCAGTTAATAACTCCCACGACCAATCAATAGCTTCTTCTTTAAAGTAATCGCCAAAACTCCAATTACCCAACATTTCGAACATGGTGTGGTGATAGGTGTCAATTCCTACTTCTTCCAGGTCGTTGTGCTTACCTGAAACGCGTAAACAACGTTGCGTATCGGCAACACGAGGAAATTTGATTGCAGCCTCTCCCAAAAACAAATCCTTGAACTGGTTCATACCCGCATTGGTAAACATTAGCGTAGGGTCATTTTTAATAACCATAGGTGCAGATGGCACAATGTGGTGTCCTTTGCTCTTAAAAAAGTCTAAAAATCGGCTTCTAATTTCCTGGGCTGTCATCGTTGGTTGTATACAATCCTGCAAAGTTAATTTTTTAAGGGAATATTTTAAGGATTTGACCTTGGCTAAATAAAGAGATTAGGTGAAGCTTTTAATTAATTAACAATGAGGTATTAACTACATAAAATATATTATTTTTGCTTATGCCTTATAAAGAAAAAGAAATCCAGAAATTGTATTATACCATGGGTGAAGTAACCGAGTTGTTTGGAGTAAATGCTTCGCAAATACGATTTTATGAGAAAGAATTTGATATTCTTCAACCCAAAAAGAACAAGAAAGGCAATCGTTTATTTAGTGCCGAAGATCTGGAGAACCTGAAAATTATTTTTCACCTCATTAAGGAAAAAGGATTTACCCTTCAAGGGGCCAAAGATCATTTAAAAGGAAATAAAGACGTGGTTAAAGAAAATCAACGCGTAATTGATTCTTTGGAGCGTTTAAAGCAGTTCTTGCTGGAGGTAAAAGAACAGCTTTAATTTACCAGGTCAGTTTTTCTTTGTTCAGAAATGCAGCTATCCCCTTTTTGCAGTCGGCTGTACCTCGAGCTTCTGCATTAAGTTTTACCGCAAGATCCAAACTCTCTTCCAGACTTAACTGCTGGACCTGGTGAATTAGGTTTTTGGTAGCTAGAACCGATTCAGCAGAGGTTTCATTTGCAAGTGCAAGGGCATACTGCTCAACTTCATTAGCTATTTGACTCTTTTCAGTTACAAAATTGATCAAACCATAAGCTTTCGCCGTTTCGGCACTTATCAATTTTCCACTTAGCAGAAGTTCTTTAGTACGGCCTTCGCCCAATTTCCTGACCAGAAAACAAGCTACTAAAGCCGGAATGAATCCGATTTTAACTTCCGTATAACCAAACTGAGCCTCAGGAACTGCAAATACAATATCACAAATACTGGCTAAACCGCAACCACCGGCAATGGCATGACCTTCAACTTGTGCAATCACGGTTTTAGGCAGACTATAAATGGTATAAAACAGCTTTTTAAGGGATTCGGAATCTTGGATATTGTCTTCAAAGCTATTGGTTTGCAATTGCTGAAGATAAGCTAGATCAGCTCCGGCACTAAACACTTCGCCTGATGCTTTCAAAATAACAACCTTTACACTTGTGTCAGCTTTTGCGTTTTCAAACGATTGAGTAAGTTCAGCTACCAATTCTGGACTAAGTGCATTCCGCTTCTCAGCACGGTTTAACGTGATATAGGCTATGCGATTGCGAACTTCAAAACTTACCCAATTCATTGTTTGAAATTAATATGCCCTAGCAAACAATACCCGTTGCGTAGAAGGCTTTCCGGTTAAAATACATTTACCCTCTTCCTTTTGATTATTCAATGGAATGCAACGAATGGTGGCTTTAGTATCCTCTTTGATCTTCTGCTCTGTTTCTGGTGTACCATCCCAATGTGCAGCAATAAATCCAGGATTTTCATCCAATAAACGTTTAAAATCTTCGTAAATATCTGCTTTACGGGTATTTTCAGTACGGAAATTCAAAGCCTTTTGGTAAATGTTGTTTTGAATATCGTTTAATAACTGTTCGATATAAGCATCTAATCCCGCCTGAGTACTGGTTTGCTTCTCACCGGTATCACGACGAGCAATTTCAACCGTACCGTTTTCCAAATCACGGCCACCAATGGCAACCCGTACAGGCACGCCTTTCAATTCGTATTCAGCAAATTTAAAACCCGGACGTTGTGTATCACGGTCGTCGTATTTTACCGAAATATTTAATTTTTTCAGCTTCGCGATTAAATCGTCAGCAATTGCTGAAATGGCCGAAAGCTCTTCTTCATTTTTGTAAATAGGCACAATAACCACCTGAATAGGTGCCAGTTGAGGAGGCAATACCAAACCCTGATCGTCTGAATGCGCCATAATTAAGGCTCCGATTAGTCGGGTAGACACTCCCCAGGAAGTTGCCCAAACATAATCTTGCTTTCCTTCTTTGTTGGTAAACTTTACATCAAATGCCTTAGCGAAATTTTGACCTAAAAAGTGAGAAGTACCAGCTTGTAGTGCTTTTCCATCTTGCATTAAAGCCTCAATACAATAGGTATCCAAAGCACCGGCAAAACGTTCATTTGGTGTTTTTTTACCTCTTACCACGGGCAAAGCCATCCAATTTTCGGCAAAATCTGCATATACTTCCAGCATACGTTCAGTTTCTTCCACAGCTTCTTCTGCTGTGGCATGTGCGGTATGACCCTCCTGCCATAAAAACTCTGCCGTACGCAAAAACAAGCGGGTACGCATTTCCCAGCGAACTACGTTTGCCCATTGATTAACCAGAATGGGTAAATCCCGGTAGGATTGAATCCAACCTTTATACGTATTCCAAATAATTGTTTCTGATGTTGGACGAACCACTAATTCTTCTTCCAGTTTGGCATTTTCATCCACTACAATATTGCCATTACCATCATTTTTTAATCGATAATGCGTTACTACGGCACATTCTGTAGCAAACCCATCTACGTGCGAAGCTTCTTTTGAGAAATACGACTTCGGTATAAATAGAGGAAAGTAAGCATTGCTGTGACCGGTATCCTTAAACATCTTGTCTAAAACCGATTGCATTTTTTCCCAAATGGAGTAGCCATAAGGTTTTATTACCATACAGCCTCTTACGGAGGAATGTTCGGCTAAATCGGCTTTAGTCACCAATTCGTTATACCATTGTGAATAATCTTCGCTTCTACTTGTTAAACCTTTACTCATGGATGGAATCTCAGATATGTACTAATATTTGTAAATTTACGAGGGTAATCAATAGTGGCAAATTTAAAAATTTAAAGCTATTTGCAACCTTTTACAAAATAAAGCATCTAATGAGTATGAGAACGTCAATAAAGCACAGCTATATCATTTTTGTACTTTCTTTTATGGTGGCTTGTTCGAGCAACAAAATGGCTTTGAAAAATCAGAACGAGGACAATGTTTACGTTTCAACTGCCAGAGCAAAAGAAGGTCAGCCCTACATCCGCCAAATTATTGAACAATCTCAACAAGCAATTGCTAGGGACGAAGTACGTGAAAATACTTATTCCGATGCTAATAGCTATACTGATCCCTATTTAGACGACATCAGTTATACCGCTCGAATAACACGATTTAGAAATTACAGCCCTTGGAGAAACTATTTTGACCCATGGTATGATTTTGGCTATGATCCATTTTTTTACAATTATTCCATTTATCAGGATCGCTTTTTGTGGCGAAATATGCCAAGCTGGTCGTTCAACCTGAACATTGGGCCAGCCTATTTTTGGAATGATCCATTTTATAATCCATGGTTATTTAGGTCTCCATTTTTAAGGTATAATTACTGGGATATGTATTCTTTTTATCGACCTTTTCCCTACCCACCCTATTATGGCGGTCGATTTGGAAATCCTTGGGGTGGACCTTTTTATCCTGGAAACCCAAGGATAAATCGTCCAAGACCTGGCAGAGGATCAGAGAATATGAATCCTTTGGATGGTGAACGTATTCGTCAAAGTGGTTCACGTGCAGATCGCTATGGAGATAGTAGTCCAAGTAGCAGGACTAATTCAGGAACTGGTTCAACAGGAGCCAGACCAACCCGAACCCAACAAAATAACCCTGCACCACGCCAAACAAGCGGAAATAGTTCCGGTGAATCCAGACCTACCAGAACTGAACGCTACAATCCACCATCTCCACCCGCAAGTTCGTCTAGAGGCGGTGACTCTGGTGGTGAGTCGAAGGCAAGACCGAGCAGAGGCGGAGGAATTCGTTAATAAAGAACCAAATGAAACTAAAATTAATTTTGACCACAGTGGCCATAGTGGCTTGCGTGTATACTTCAAATGCTCAATATGCAGGCGATGCTTTGCGTTTTTCACAAACTTTAGCTGGGAGCAGCGCTCGATTTAAAGGTATCGGTAATGCACAAACTGCTTTTGGAGGAGATATAAGCAGTTTGGGGGCCAACCCGGCTGGATTGGGTTTTTTTACCAAATCTGATCTGGGCCTAACGCTGGAGTACAACAATTACACTAGCATGGCCAGGTATTTAAATTTTAACTCAAATGGAACTAGAGACGCATTGAATATAAACCAGGCTGGAGCTGTCTTCCATATCCCGACATACCGCCCCAAAGGATCGGATTTAGGAAAAGGGTGGATTAGCTTTGATTTCGGTTTGGGCTACAACAGAAATGCTGATTTTGGAAATATGGTGGTTTATTCCGGTACGAATCCTAGTAATTCCATTGCTGATTATTTTGCCGAATTGGCTACAAAAAATTTTGGATCACCAAACACGTTAAGCCTTGGTTCATTAGAACGGATGGCTTACGATGATTATTTGATAGGCTACGATAGTAATGGTGATTATTATTTCCCGGAAACGGATGTAAATAATATCCAAACTAAGACTGAAGAGCGTAGAGGTGGACAAAGTCAAATTAACATGGCCTTTGCCGGAAATTATAGTAATAAGTTTTACCTCGGATTAAACTTAGGCTTTGCCCGATTAAACTATATCTCTGAATCGAATTTTACTGAAAAAGGATACAATGTAACTGAAGCGAGTAATTATCAAACTACTTATTTACAAGATCAAGATACTAAAGGTAAAGGTTTCAATGCCAAACTGGGTTTAATTTACCGACCTATCCCGAATATTCGTTTAGGAGCTAGTTACGAAACACCTACCTGGTATACCATTGATGATTCTTACACAGAAGTTTTGAAAACTAAACATGTAAAAGCGGGACTTGAAAATACGAATAACCCAGAAAACTACTCATATACTTACAAACTAAGAACTCCTTCTAAATTGAGTTTAGGATTAGGAATAATCTTAGGCAATTTTGGCTTAATATCAGCAGATGTGGATGCCATTGATTATTCAAAGATTAACTTTAGAAGCATTGATAATAATGATTTAGGTATAATTTACGATAACAACTCAGATGTAATCGATAATTACAAAAAAGCATACAACTACCGTATTGGTACTGAGTTTAAATTAGATCAAATCATGATTCGTGGTGGTTACGGAATACAGGGAAATCCGTACAAAAATCTAGATGACAAACAATTTCAAACCAAAACCCTAAGTGGCGGTTTGGGCTATCGCCACAAAAATTATTACTTGGACATCACCTATCAGCAAAACTCATTTAATTCAGACCTAAAACCTTATCAATTAGCTGATAATAGTGGACCTCGTGCATTTGTTGAAACCAATAGACACAACGTTTTTACAACTTTTGGTATTAAGTTTTAACAATCGTTAACACGTTCAAGCGCTATTTTTTAGTATTTTTGTTGAAATCTAAATACTACGTCATGCCTGTGAGGATTATTCTATTTCTGATTGGATTTTTTTATTCTGCAAGTTTATTTGCTGCCAGAATTGATTCTGTTGGTGTAGAAAATCTAGAAGGAAAACAACTTATTCTACACAAAGTAGAGCCTAAAGAAAGTTATTACTCTTTAGGACGAAAATATGGTGTAAACCCGGCTGCAATAATTGATTTTAACAGAAATAAAGCCTTAACTATTGGCCTTTTAATTAAAGTTCCTACGCAAAGACCATTTGTAGGATTAACAAGTACAAGCAACCCAGCTCCTAGCCCTGTAGAAGTACAACAAGAAGAATTTACCACCTACAAGGTTAAACCTAAGGAAACCTTATACAGCATTTCAAAAAAATTCAATGTTACCATCGACGATATTAAGAGATGGAACAATTTGAAAGTTAGTGCGCTTTCTGTTGGACAAAACCTCAAAATTAAGAACAATGCAAGCCAAGCTAGTACCTCAGATAATCCTGTAATAGCAGAGGCTACGGCTCCAAGCAGTACCCCATCTATTCAAAGAGATAGTTCAGCAGTAGAAATAAGCACTACAACCGAAGAGAGAAGATTACCTGCATCTAGATACGGACTGAGGGAAATGAAAGAGAAAGGCGTTGCAACTTGGATTGAAGACGAGAGTTTGGATCCAAGCAAGATGATAGCCTTACATCAAACCGCTCCAATTGGAACCATCATTAAAATCACCAACCCAATGACCCAAAAAAGCACTTTTGCCAAAGTAGTGGGTAAATTTGCAGAAAATGAGTCGACCAAAGGAGTAATTATTCTACTCACCAAAACCGCTGCCGAATTATTAGGTGCTTTAGATAAGCGGTTTCAAGTTAATCTAGTTTACGGAGTTCCGGATGAGCAATAAGCCTTTTGTAATCGGGATCGCAGGGGGAAGCGGATCCGGTAAAACCTTTTTCTTGCACTGTTTTCTTAATCATTTTAATCCGAGCGAAGTTTGTTTGGTTTCTCAAGACGATTATTACATCCCGGTGGGTGAAATGACGGCAGAGGAAAACAAACTTTACAATTTTGACCTACCCGCTACCATTGATGATGAATTGTTCTTGAAGGATATTAACCAATTGCTAGACGGTGGTATCGTTTACAAAAAGGAATACACCTTCAACAATCCGAATGCTACACCAAAAATTTTAGAAATTCGTTCAGCCCCTATACTAATTGTTGAGGGCTTGTTTATTCTACATTTTAAGCAAATCGCCGAGCGCTTAGACCTTAAAATTTTCATCGATACCGAGGAGGAGATAGCTCTAAAACGTCGTTTAAAACGCGATTTGTTAGAAAGAGGTTATTCGGAGGAAGATATTTTATACAAGTGGTTCAATCATGTAGTTCCGGCTTATCAGGAATACCTTTTGCCTTATAAAAATGATTGCGATAAGGTAATTACAAACAATACCCACGTTGCCGAGGATATCATCAAAATTACCGAAGAAATATCGGAGGAATTACGAGCAGAAGTGTTGCCGAAAAGATTGGCTTAAACTACCATTTCAGGGATTTCCCCTTCAATAATCAGTTTTCCGGCTGTAGCCTGCTTAATTTGATCTACACTTACTCCCGGAGCTCTTTCTTCTAATTTAAACCCACCTTCGGGCAAAACAGATAAAACAGCTAATTCGGTAACGATTTTCTTTACACAACGTACTCCGGTTAGTGGCAAAGAACATGCTGGAAGTAATTTACTTTCCCCTGCTTTATTTACGTGCTGCATAGCCACAATAATGTTTTTAGCCGAAGCAACCAAGTCCATGGCTCCTCCCATGCCTTTTACCATTTTGCCCGGGATTTTCCAATTGGCAATGTCGCCATTCTCAGAAACCTCCATGGCACCTAAAATGGTCAGGTCTACCTTTTGAGCCCTAATCATACCAAAACTCATGGCCGAATCAAAAACAGCCGATCCCGGCAAGGTGGTGATGGTTTGTTTGCCGGCATTAATCAAGTCGGCATCTTCTTCTCCATCGTAGGGAAACGGTCCCATGCCCAACAATCCATTTTCCGATTGTAAGACTACATTAAAACCAGCGGGAATATAATTTGCAACCAGAGTCGGTATACCGATACCTAAGTTTACATAAGAGCCGTCATTAATTTCTTTCGCGATGCGTTTAGCAATTCCTTCTTTATCTAACATAACTTATCGATTACGTACGGTTCTTTGTTCAATTCGTTTTTGATAGTTTTTACCCTGAAAAATGCGGTGCACATAAATTCCAGGGGTATGGATATGATCTGGATTTAATTCACCCGGTTCTACTAATTCTTCCACTTCGGCAATGGTAATTTTACCAGCCATGGCCATAATTGGGTTAAAATTTCGGGATGTAGATCTAAAAATAAGGTTACCGGCAGTATCTCCTTTCCAGGCTTTTACTAGTGCGAAATCGGCGTCAAATGCCATTTCCATGAGGTAATCTTTGCCGTTGAAATTTCTCACCTCTTTGCCTTCCGCAACTTCGGTACCCACCCCTGCTGGTGTATAAATTGCAGGCATACCGTATCCGGCAGCTAAGCATCGGGTAGCCAAGGTGCCTTGAGGAATGAGTTCTACTTCTAACTCTCCGCTTAATAATTGACGCTCAAACTCCGCATTTTCACCCACATAAGATGAAATCATCTTTTTAACCTGACGTTGGTGCAGCATCAATCCGATACCAAAATCATCAACCCCAGCATTATTAGATATACAAGTCAGATTTTTAACTCCCTTTTTTACTAATGCAGAAATGCAGTTCTCAGGAATACCACAGAGACCGAAACCACCAAACATGATGGTCATACCATCAGCTAAATCGCGAATGGCCTCATCGGCATCTTTAACGGTTTTATTGATCATAGTTTAGATTTTGTGCGAAATTACAAAAAAAGCAATGCCTGTAAATTCTAATTAACAGAAAATAAACTACCTATATAAAAAATCCCCATTATTAAAAAAATGAGGATTTTAATTGTGTGTTGCATATTGTTATTCGACTTTATCCATATACCAAGTGCCTACCCTTTCTAAGAACCCTTGGTACCCCCATGTGCCATTTGTTAGTTTTTTATTTATTCGATCATATGTAGCGGTCCATAAAAATATTGCACCCGGAGTGCGTGGAGTTTCATAAGTTACCCTAACATCACTTCCTGTTAAAGTCCATTGGCCTTTATCAATGGTTTCGCCTTGTTTAATTTCAACATCACCGCCAATTTTCAATAAAAACTCAATTTGATAATTGGGTTCAGAATCAGCTAACCCATATTTACCTGCCCAGCGCCCCTCAATTACAGTTGACCTTGGGGTACTTTCATTAGCATCATTTTGATTTTGAGGAGATTTTTTACAGGAAATTAAACCGAGCATACAAAACATAAATAACAGTTTATTTTTACATTGAATTGCTTTCATAATCTTAATAATTAAATCTATTTAATCATAAGAACAGTAAAGCCAGCTTATTGTTTATAGGAAGTTTCTGCAAGATTGAAGTTCATGATATGAATGTGACGGCAGCGTATGCATTTATTTATTCCATACTTCTGACAGCATATCCATTAATCCAATTTTTACTTGAGGACCTTTAATCGATTGTGAAATTCTTACTTTTTAGTCATTTTCCACGTCCCGCCGTTATCTACACTCGGATAAACACCCCATTTACCTGATTCCAGATGTGTTCTATCCCCATTCATTTGGGCATGATAATAAAATACATCCATTGGATCATCGTAATACCAAATTGAGGCTTCAAAAAAAGTGTTTTCCAGTCGCCACAGACCCGTACCTGTAATTCGATCTGGCTCATTTGGATCGTCACGAACAATCAAATTACCATCCTCGAGTAATTCAAAATTCATCATAAAGTCGTAATCGTAATTTATAAATTGATAAGAGCCTGTCCATTTACCGGCAATGCTTGGCATTGGCGTATGTTTAGCACAAGAGAAAGAAAAAAAAATGAGAATTAAAGAGATTTCCACCGTGGTGGTTCTCAAATTTAAAGTTTTCATAGTCGCAGATTTGTGACTATCATAACTCTAAAACATAAAAAATTATTGTATTTGTACTAACAATAATCGTTCAAACACGAAGAAATTTAGCTTAAATAAATGTAGGTAATTCCATCACCACCACGATCAGGATGTTCATCTTCCATCCTTGAAACTTGAGAATACTTACGGAAATACTCTCGAATTAGTTTCCGGAGTATACCATCGCCTTTACCGTGGATGATTTTTAGGCTTGAATATCCGGATACAATTGCCCTATCGAGTAATTTTTCAATATCGGCTAAAGCTTCTTCTCCACGTTTACCACGCACATCAATTTCTGGACTAAATTGAGCAGAATCACTAATTGATAAGGTATTTGACTTTCTAATCGATTTGGGCACTTCAGCATTTTTTACTTTTTGCACCCGGTTCTTTTTAACCACCGAACGCAACTCGCCCATCGCCAAAATCAAATTGTCTTTAGCTAGGCCCATTACTTGTGCCAGAGTATCCGAATCTTCTAATTTCACCCAATCTCCAACGGCAAATTCCTGACTTTGTTGAGCAAGAGACTGTTGTTTAGGCTTCGATTTGAGTTCGTGTTTTTGTAGCTCTTGAGCTAAATCTTTACGGAGTGCTTGTGTTTTAGCTTTATCAGCCTTTGAACTTTTAATTGCTGCAATGGTATTTTCTACCAGTTTGTTGGCATTTTTAATAATCTGTTGGGCTTCCAGTTTTGCTTCCTTCAAAATTGTTTTTTTCTGCTCGTCAAAATATGCTTTCAGCTGCCTATTCTCGTCTAATAAGGCTTTAACTTGGGTTTCCTGATGTGCAAGCTTCGTTTTCTGATCGATAAGTTCTTTTTTATCACGCTCCAGATCCACCAATAGCGTATCAACTTTTTTCTGTTGGGTACCAACTTTTTTCTTGGCTAAGTCTAGAATACTTGGATTGAGACCAATTTTTTGAGCAATTTCAAAAGCGTAAGAACTTCCCGGTTTCCCAACTTCTAAGATGTAAAGCGGGTTCATTTGCTGATTATCAAACAGCATTGAGGCATTTTCTAATCCTTCTGTTGCACCGGCAAAATTTTTCAGGTTAGAATAGTGCGTAGTAACCACTCCTCTTACCTTTTTACGATTTAAATTTTCTAAAACAGCTTCAGCCATGGGCCCACCAAACTGTGGATCGGTACCAGTACCAAACTCATCAATCAATACCAGGGTTTTGGCATTTGCGAATTCCGTGAAATGCTTCATTTTAGACAAATGCGCACTGTATGTACTTAAATCACTCTCAATCGATTGATCATCACCTATGTCTGCAAATAGTTGCTTGAAAATTCCGATACGGGAATTGGGATCTGCAGGAATAAGTAAGCCCGACTGAACCATCATCTGCAACAGCCCCACAGTTTTCATACAAACCGATTTACCTCCGGCATTGGGTCCGGAAACCAGGATTACCCGGCTTTTTTCATCAATTTGAATATTTAAAGGAATAACCGATTGACCTTCTTCTTTCAAATTGAGATACAATAAAGGGTGACGAGCGTTTTTTAAATTAATACTTGATTCAGTGACCAATTCAGGAATTTCACCTTCAATATCTCGAGCAAATAAGGCTTTAGCACGAACAAAATCTAGTTTAGTTAGCAGACCATGATACGAGAGCAATATGGGTACATGTGGGCGGAGTTGATCGGTAAGCTCCGTTAATATCCGAATCACTTCCCTCCTGCGGTCAAATTCTAAATCTCGAATCAGATTATTTAACTGAAAAACCTCCTCAGGCTCTATAAAAACTGTTTGTCCAGAGGCCGATTCGTCGTGTATAAAACCCTTCAGTTTACGTTTATTTTCTGCTAGCAAAGGAATACACAAGCGTCCCTCACGCACAGTCAAACTCCCATCAGCAGTCCAACCATTATTTTGTGCTTGTTTAAAAACCTGATCAATCTTTTTTCGGGCATCCTGTTCTGCTTTAACCAAACTGGCCGATAAATCAGCCAAAGCAGGCGAAGCATTTGGTTTAATCTTTCCTTTGGCGTCAATTACTCGCTCCACTTGCTGAACAATTGATTTTTCAATAGGAAGGTGTTCGAAAAGTGCTTCTAAGTTAGGATACAATTGTGCCCGCTCATTGAAATAACCAATTACCGAGAAAACGGTATTTAGCGATAGTAATACCTGAAAACACTCCTCCTCACTTAAAAAAGTACCTTCAATTTTTATCTTATCGGCAATCGATTTAATGTCGAATAAATGCGTGATCTGAAGCGGAGTATCCGATTCCAAAATCGTTTTAAACTCGCTGGTTTGCCGAAGAAATTTATTGATTTGATCAAAATTACTTTGCATGGTCATTTTCTCAACCATGTTTTGACCCATAGGGCTCAAGCAATGAGTTTTAATCAACTCTTTGATTTCACTAAAACCTAATTTATCGCTGGCATTCGATGGGTAAATCATCAGCAATTATTCAACGGGTTTAGTTTTCGAGGAAGGCTTTACTTGCTTTTCTAAGGCTCGGTATTCGGCAGCAATTTGACTGTACATCGAATCCAGCAAAATGGGCTGTTCCGAATAATAGCGCAAACTCTTCTCAAACGTGCGGTAATCTGTTTGATGATTTTTAAAGATCTGTTTAAAGTAAACAGGCGCTACCTTCTCCATACTATCCATCGGCAGGGTATTTAAATACGCATTCGCCAAATGCATGTCTTTCAACACAGACTTCATATCCTGCTCATTCAATACCCCTTCAGGACGAGGCGAACTGCAGGAAAAAATGAAAATCAAGAGCGGAACAAGCTTTAATAATTGCTTCATTTAGTAACTTAGCCAAATATCTGTAAAAACGATCAAAAGTACTCATAAATGAGCATTGCAGCCAAGCTATCTTCACTCAAAAAAGAATTAGATCCGATAAAGGTAAAATTGATTGCCGTTTCCAAGACTAAACCCAATAGCGATATTCTTGAAGCATATGCTGCCGGACAACGCATTTTTGGAGAAAATCAGGTACAAGAGCTGGTAAAGAAATACGAAGAACTACCAAAAGACATTGAATGGCACCTCATCGGACATTTACAGACCAATAAGGTAAAATACATTGTCCCTTTTGTAAGCCTCATTCATGGAGTAGATAGTTTGAAATTATTGATTGAGATCAATAAACAAGCATTAAAAAACAACCGAATCATCGACTGTTTACTACAAATTTACATTGCCGATGAAGAAAGTAAATTTGGTTTAGACTTTGCAGAAGCTGTTGAACTCTTACGCTCTGATGAGTTCAATGAACTAAAAAATATTCGCATAAGAGGTTTGATGGGCATAGCAACGAATACCGAAAACACCAAAAAAATTGCAGAAGAATTTTACGAGTTAAGAACCCTGTTTAAAGGAATCAAAACTTCGTTTTTCAGACATGATGATTATTTCACAGAATTATCAATGGGTATGTCTTCTGATTATAAAATTGCTATAGAACAAGGCAGTACTATGGTTAGATTAGGCAGCACCATTTTTGGCGAGCGTAATTACAAAAAGAATAACTAAACGTATGAATCAGGTTAAACTTAGAGTAGCAGAAGAAAAAGATTGCCAACGCTTACTCGAATTGATTAAAGAATTGGCCGAATACGAAAGAGCACCTGAAGAGGTAACCGTTACTCTAGCCGAATTTAAAGATGCTGGTTTTGGCAAAAAGCCTGTATGGAAAGCTTTTGTTGCTGAGTTAGATGGAGTTATTCAAGGTTTTGCTTTGTACTACGTGCGGTACTCAACCTGGAAAGGCTGTCGCTTATATTTGGAAGATTTCGTGGTAACCGAGGCCTTAAGAGGAAAAGGAATTGGCAAACTGTTATTCGAAACAATCATCCAGGAAGCTCAAGATTTGGGTTTTAACGGAATGACTTGGCAAGTGCTCGACTGGAATGAACCTGCATTGAACTTTTACAGCAAATACGAAGCTAATATTGAACCAGGCTGGTTAAATGGATCTTTGAGCAAGGATCAGATTCGTAATTTTCAATCAACATAAAGTTTTGGTAATGGCTCAAGTATTCAAATTTGGTGGTGCATCGGTAAAAGATGCCGAAGGCGTTCAGAACCTGGCACGAATTGTCAAGTTAAATCAGGATAAAGAACTGCTGATAGTTATTTCAGCGATGGGCAAAACCACCAATGCACTCGAACGCTTAAACCAGGCGCACCTCGAAGGAGCCTCCACCATAGAGATCTTAAACGAAATTAAAGAAGTGCACTTTAGTATTTTAAAAGCACTTTTTACCGATAGCAAGCATCCTATTTACGACGAAATAACCAACACTTTTGTAGAAATTGAATGGGTTCTAGAAGACGAGCCTCATCCCGATCCAGATTTCAACTACGATCAACTAGTTTCAGTTGGTGAGTTACTTTCCACCAAAATTGTTGCGGCTTACTTGAATGAAACCGGACTAAAAACCAAATGGCTCGATGCCCGCAGCTATATTCAAACCGATAATACCTACCGCGAAGGACAGGTAAATTGGCAAAAAACGGAAGAACTCATTCAAAAATCGATTCCTCAACTACTCAAAGATCAGTTTTGTATAACGCAAGGCTTTATTGGGGGAACATCCGAAAACTTTACAACCACACTAGGCCGTGAAGGTTCTGATTATTCTGCTGCCATTTTTGCCAAGGCATTGGCTGCTGAAAATGTAACCATCTGGAAAGACGTTCCCGGAGTGCTGAATGCAGATCCGAAATTGTTCCCCAATACTGTGAAATTTGATCAGCTCAGTTATCTGGAGGCCATCGAAATGACCTATTATGGTGCAACCGTAATTCACCCTAAAACTATTAAACCATTGCAAAATGCGTGCATTCCGCTATGGGTTAAACCCTTCGGCGATCCAGCAGCAAGTGGAACCATCATTTCTGATAAGCAACAAGAACAGCTTGTCCCTGCAGTTATTGTTAAAAAAGATCAGGTATTAATTTCTATATCAACTAAGGATTACTCTTTCATAACTGAGGATCATTTAAGCGAAATTTTTACCGCTTTCGCAGGATGTCATACCAAGATCAATATGATGCAGGTTTCGGCCTTGAGTTTTTCCGTTTGCATTGATCAGAACAGCAGACGATTCAAGCAACTCACCGAAATCCTATCCAATTCATTCAAGATTAAATACAACGAAGGCCTGCAATTGGTAACTATACGTCATTTTACTAAACAATTACTCGACGAATTAAGTGCCGATAAACGCATTTTTATGGAACAACTGAGTAGAAATACCGCTCAATTAGTTTTACAGTAAGTTGAATCCGAACATCCTAGTACCCGAAGTGCAGCAATTTATTCAGGAAAACCTGAATATCGATTTAACACGGCTGGTATTAAGTAAAAGCCCCTTCCTCAACATCAGTTCAAAAGAATTGGCTGAGCAAATTGCGGGTAAAAAAACAGCCGAGAAAAAGCTACCTAACTGGTTCAAAACCCCGTTCGTGTATTATCCGCCGAAATTGGCCCTGGAACAATGTTCTTCTGAGCAAACTGCTGCCTATAAAAGCCGTCTGCTTAGAGGCACAACGCTAGTAGATTTAACCGGCGGTATGGGGGTTGATACCTTTGCTTTTGCTCGAAAAGCTGAACAGGTCATTCATATTGAAAAACAGACCCAACTATCTGAAATTACTAGGCATAATGCACAGACCTTAGGCTTAAAAAACATTCAATTTGTAGTTTCTGAAGCAGAAAATTGGCTTAAAAATAATTCAGGACATTGGGATACCGTCTACCTCGATCCATCAAGAAGAATTTCGGGGCAAAAAGTTTTTAGACTAAGCGACTGTGAACCCAACATCGTTCAATTACAAGAAAAAATATTTGAGTTTAGTCCCTACATTATCGTTAAAACCGCTCCCCTGCTTGATCTTAAATCTGGCTTGACTGAATTAAAACAAGTGTGCGAAATACACGTGATCAGTGTAAACAACGAAATGAAAGAAGTGCTCTGGGTTTTAGATAAAGATTTTAAGGGCACAGAGCCTACAATTCACTGTATTGGACTATCCAACTCAGAGGAGCAAAGTTTTGCCTTCAAGCTATCAGAAGAAAAAAATTATCAAATTGACCAGTATGCTAAAATTCAAGAATACTTCTATGAACCCGATGCCGCTTGGCTCAAAGCCGGTTGTTTTAAAATTATAACCCAGCAGTATAACGTAGGCAAATTGCATACACATACGCATTTATACACCTCAGATATTGTAATCAATAACTTTCCGGGGCGAAAATTCAAGGTGAATCGTGTGTATTCTTACAAAGAATTCTGTAAATCTGAAATGCCCAAGCTGGCCAATATCAGTTGCCGCAATTTCCCACTAAATACAACTGAAATCCAAGCTAAGCATAAAATAAAAGATGGCGGTTTGCAGTATTTGTTTTTTTGTACCGACGAACAAAACGAACTTATTGTAGTAGAAACCCACAAGGTTTAAACTAAAAAAGCCCCGCTAAACGTAGCGAGGCTTAAACCATGGTTATATAAGGTATATTATACTTTCTTCACTTGTACAGCCTGTAAACCTTTACGACCCTCTTCTACTTCATACTCCACATCATCATTGTCTTTCAAGGTACCATTTCCACCCTCAACGTCCTTAAAATGAACGAAGATATCAGTTCCATCCTCTTGAACGATAAAACCATAACCTTTTTGGGTGTTAAACCATTTTACTTTTCCAGTTTTCATAATAATTGGCATTAAAGATTCTAAACTAAATTATGTCTTTTGATTATTTAAAATAATTCGAATCAGTTATAAAAATTTATATTTAAAATGAAGATACTGAAAAGCTTATAGCTTTTACAAGTTTATTTTCATCTGAATGCAATAATTGGCAATCCTCAGACTAAGAGCCATTTGGGAATTGATTAGCAGTCCATAAAATCGGCGACAGATAAAACGTCTAATCCAAGCTGCTGGGCTTCTGTTAGGCTGGCTGAGCCAATGAATAAAACCTCAGCGGTGCTTAACTGATTTTCGGATAAAACGGCAGTTAACGACTCATATTCATCTGCAAAAAACACTCTAAGGTATTGCCCCAAACCCTTCCATTCTACTTGTCTGATTTTATTCAATTGGCCTTCAGGATTACCTTTCGTCCAGATAAAAATCTGTTTTCGATCTAAAACTAATTCCTGTAGCAAACTCAAAACAGGAGGATGCAATTCTAGTTTTAAAGGTAATTGAGCAGTCAATAATAATCGATCCAGATTTTCACGATACTTTACATCCAATCCGAAAGCCGCTACAGCCCTATCAAAAACCAGCTCAGGCCCATGGTGCTCATACACCGTTTTCATAAAATTAGTCAAGTCTGTTGCCGGAGGTACCGTTTCTACATATTCGATAAAATTGGCAAATAGGTAATAAACCTGCAGGTAAAAGTCTTGTTCAGGATACAAAACTCCATCGAGTTCAAAAATAAAAACCTTCTTTTTGGGGGCTATATCAGCGTAAGTCAACATCAATCACAAAGTAATAAATGTAAGTCGTGCTCATTATGCCAAAACAAACCATCAACACGTTTTTCCAATTGACGAAAAACCGTCGTCTCAAATATTGGTATCTGAGTCTGATCCAGCTTAGTAGGCAGAACTAATTGAATTCCATACTCCTCAAATAAAAGTTTTGCATTCATTAAAGCCAAAACCTCCTTACGTCGAATGGTATAAACTTGGGTAATATTTTCTTCAAGGCAAAATTTGAGAAAATCTGCAATGTAGCTCGCGGATGAAGGCGAAGGCAATATCCGTAAGCTCGGCATTGGTGGCAATGGTTCGTAATCTCCAAAAAGTAAGTTATCCGAATTAAAAAGCGACTTTACCTTGTATGCGGCAGCAGAAGCTGCACCGGTTACTAAAACAAAAGACATTTCTTAACTACTAAATCTCCCATCCTGCATCACCAAACATCGATCTGCCAGGGCAGCCAATTGCTCGTTGTGGGTTACAATTACAAAAGTATGGTTGTACTCATCCCTTAACTTCAAGAAAAGTTCATGCAAAGCTTGGGCATTTGCAGAATCCAGATTACCTGAAGGTTCATCTGCCAAAATCACAGAAGGTTTATTAACCAAGGCTCTAGCCACAGCAACACGCTGTTGTTCACCTCCAGATAGCGCATCTGGTTTGTGGTGCATTCGCTCTGAAAGACCAAGTAAATTCAACAATTCTTGAGCACGAAGTTCTGCTTCAGACCGGCTTATACCTTGAATAAAAGCAGGAATACACACATTTTCTAATGCAGTAAACTCAGGTAGTAAATGATGAAATTGAAATACAAAACCAATGTTGTGGTTTCGAAATGCGTCTAATTGGTTAAGAGATAGTTGAAGAACCTGCTGGTTGTTCAGGCTGATTTCACCTGAATCAGGACGATCCAGAGTTCCTAAAATTTGCAAAAAGGTACTTTTTCCGGCACCAGAGGGGCCAACAATCGCTACAATCTCCCCGGTTTTCACTTCCAGGTCCACTCCTTTTAGAATGGATAATTCTCCAAAAGATTTGTGAATTCCTTTAGCAACAAGCATGCGTGCAAGTTATTAATTAAAAGCAACAATTTAATGACTTATATCGTGACAATTAATTTTAAAAATGTGATCAAAATGTTAGTTTTGGGACAAATTTAAACCAAATGAATATACACGAATATCAGGGCAAGGAAATTCTTAAATCTTTCGGCGTTCGCGTACAGGAAGGCATTGTTGCCGAAACACCTGCACAAGCTGTAGAGGCTGCCAAAAAAATGAAAACTGATTACAATTCAGACTGGGTAGTGGTAAAAGCTCAAATTCATGCAGGTGGCCGCGGAAAAGGCGGTGGTGTGAAGCTGGCTAAGAACCTCGACGAAGTAAAAGAAAAATCAGAGCAAATTATTGGTATGCAATTGGTTACCCCGCAAACCGGCCCAGAAGGTAAGCTGGTAAGTAAAGTACTCATTGCCCAAGACGTGTATTATCCGGGTGAATCAGAAACCAAAGAGTTTTACATGAGCGTATTGTTAGATCGTGCCAAGGGCCGCAACATCATCATGTACTCTACCGAGGGCGGTATGGATATCGAAGAAGTTGCCGAGCACACTCCTCATTTAATTTTTAAAGAAGAAATTGATCCAAAAGTAGGTTTACAGGCTTTCCAAGCTCGTAAAATTGCCTTCAATTTGGGCCTTAGCGGCGATGCATTTAAAGACATGTGCAAATTCGTTGCAGCCTTGTATAAAGCATATGAGTCTACCGATTCTTCGATGTTTGAAATTAATCCGGTTTTAAAAACATCTGATAATAAAATATTAGCGGTTGATGCGAAAGTGAATTTGGACGATAACGCTTTATACCGTCATGCCGACTATGCTGCCATGCGTGATGAGTCCGAAGAAGATCCAACTGAGGTTGAAGCAGGTAAATCTAACCTTAACTATGTGAAATTAGACGGTAACGTGGGTTGTATGGTAAACGGAGCAGGTTTAGCGATGGCTACCATGGATATTATCAAATTAGCTGGTGGCGATCCTGCAAACTTTTTGGATGTAGGTGGAACTGCAAATGCAGAAACTGTAAACGCAGGATTTAATATCATCTTGAAAGATCCGAATGTTAAAGCCATTTTAATCAATATTTTTGGTGGTATTGTACGTTGCGACCGTGTTGCACAAGGTGTTATTGATGCCTATAAAGAAATAGGCAATATTCCTGTGCCAATCATTGTACGTTTACAAGGAACAAATGCATCCGAAGCCAAGAAACTAATCGACGAGTCTGGTTTACAGGTTTACTCTGCTATTCAATTAAAAGAAGCGGCAGATTTAGTAACCAAAGTATTGGCTTCTTAATTTTAAAAAGCAACAATAAAAAGCCCTTCCAAATGGAAGGGCTTTTTATTTGGTATTTACTTGTTGGATTTTTCAACTACAACAGCTGTACCATACGCAAGTACTTCCGTTAACCCACTCATAACCTCATTGGCATCGTAGCGCATATTGATGATCGCATTTGCGCCCATTTGATGCGCATGTTGAATCAATAATTGAAATGCTTCTTCTCTGGCCTTTTCGCATAATTCGGTGTAGATCGCACTTCGACCGCCAAAAATAGTCATAAACCCTCCGGCAATATTTCCAATTACACTTCTGGAACGAACTGTAATTCCTCTAACTAGACCCAATTGCTGGGTAATGTGGTAACCTTCTAATGAAGTGCTGGTAGTAATTAACATAGTTGTATTCATTAAGGATGAAAAATCAGTTTAATTAAATTAAATTTAAATATACTCATACTCATTTTTAAAAACTATAGTTCCTGAGCTATCAAAATTAGTTTTAAATCTTCCAGAATCTTCTAGTTTACAACTAGAAGAAAAATCAATCTGAAATAACCGATTAAACAAAAAAAGCCTTCCAAAATTGGAAGGCTTTTCTGTTATCCTTGATTTCAGCTTATTTTACTGCATCAATAACTGCTTTGAAAGCTTCTGGATTATTTAAAGCTAAATCAGCTAATACTTTACGGTTTAAACCGATTTCTTTAGCAGCTAATTTACCGATCAACTGTGAGTACGAAATACCGTGCTGGCGTGCACCGGCATTGATACGCTGGATCCATAATGCTCTGAATTCTCTTTTCTTGGTTTTACGGTCGCGGTAAGCGTATTGCAAACCTTTTTCTACCGTGTTTTTAGCAATGGTGTAAACCTTGCTACGTGATCCCCAATAACCTTTGGCTAATTTTAAGATCTTTTTTCTTCTTCTTCTAGAAGCTACTGCGTTAACCGAACGTGGCATTTTGTTTTGTTTTTTGGTAAGCGGTGTTCTTTTACAGAATCTTTAAACCGAGTACCTGGTTAAAAATTAATTAATTACTTGCCGATACAAAGCATGCGTTTCACATTGCCCATATCTGCGTCAGACACTAAGCTGGTCTGACCTAAAGCACGCTTACGTTTAGTGCTCATCTTGGTTAAGATGTGGCTCTTGTATGCGTTCTTTCTGGCGATTTTACCTGTTCCAGTAAGCGAAAAACGCTTTTTAGCACTGGAATTGGTTTTCATTTTTGGCATAACCTGTTATTTATTTGTTGTTTGATAGTACTTGTTTATTTTTTGCCAGTTTTTGGAGCAACGGTTAAAAACATCCGTTTACCCTCCAATTTTGGCAATTGCTCCACTTTTCCGTACTCCTCTAAGGCTTGAGCAAATTTTAATAATAAAATTTCACCCATCTCTTTGTACACAATCGCTCTTCCTTTAAAATGAACGTAAGCTCTTACTTTTTCGCCATTTTCTAAAAAACTAATGGCGTGTTTGAGCTTAAACTGGAAATCGTGATCACTGGTGTTTGGCCCGAAACGGATCTCTTTAATCACCGTTTGCTTGGCGTTCGCCTTGATTTCCTTCATTTTCTTTTTCTGTTCGTACAGGAATTTGTTGTAATCAACAACCTTACAAACAGGTGGAACAGCATTAGGAGAAATTTCTACTAAGTCAAGTTCCAATTCATCGGCAATGGCTAAAGCTTGTTGTAAAGAGTAAACACCTACTTCAACATTATCGCCTACCAAACGTACTTCGGCTGCTTTAATGAATTCGTTAATGTTGTGCTCTGCCTCTTTCTTTTTGAAAGGTGGGCGGGGCCCTCTGTTAAATCCTGGTCTTCCTAATGCCAATGGTTATTTCTTAAATTTTAATTTCGTTAATCAACTGATTTTGAAATTCTTGTATAGTCATACTGCCCAAATCACCTGCACCATGTTTACGAACTGAAACCTTTCCTTCACTCATTTCTTTCTCTCCGATAATCAACATGTAAGGGATTTTTTTGATTTCGGCATCGCGAATTTTGCGTCCGATTTTCTCATCTCTCAAGTCGATTAGCCCGCGAATATCGGAATTATTTAGGTTTTCTAAAACTTTTTTGGCATAATCTTCATATTTCTCCGAGATTGGCAAAACAATAAATAGTTCAGGCGTAAGCCATAACGGAAAGTTCCCGGCACAGTGCTCAATCAATACGGCTACGAAACGTTCTAATGAACCGAATGGAGCACGGTGAATCATTACCGGACGGTGTTTGGCATTATCGCTACCGGTATATTCTAATTCGAAACGTTCTGGTAAATTATAATCCACCTGTATGGTGCCCAATTGCCATTTTCGCCCCAGAGCATCACGCACCATAAAATCTAATTTTGGGCCATAAAAAGCGGCTTCTCCATATTCAATTACGGTTGGTAACCCTTTTTCTTCTGCAGCTTCAATAATTGATTTTTCTGCTAAATCCCAGTTTTCATCCGATCCAATATATTTCGAACGATTATTGGGGTCGCGAAGTGATACTTGTGCAGTGTAATTTTGAAAATCTAGCGCACCAAGTACATAAAGCACCAAATCGATTACTTTTTTAAACTCCTCTTTTACCTGGTCAGGTCGACAGAATAAGTGTGCATCGTCTTGAGTAAATCCACGAACTCGGGTTAAACCGTGCAATTCCCCACTTTGTTCGTATCGGTAAACGGTACCAAATTCGGCAAAACGAACAGGAAGATCTTTGTAAGAACGGGGCTTGGTTTTGTACAATTCGCAATGGTGGGGACAGTTCATCGGTTTCAAGAAGAACTCCTCACCTTCCTGTGGGGTTTTTATCGGCTGGAAAGAATCGGCACCGTATTTATCGTAGTGACCAGAGGTTACGTACAAATTTTTATGTCCGATATGCGGAGTAACAACTTGCTCGTAACCCATTTTTTGTTGAGCTTTTTGCAAGAAATTAACCAGTTTTTCTCTCAATGCAGTTCCTTTAGGTAACCACATCGGCAAACCCATCCCCACTTTCTCAGAAAATGTGAATAATTCTAATTCTTTACCCAGTTTACGGTGATCGCGTTTTTTAGCTTCTTCCACCATTTGCAGGTATTCGCTCAATTCGCTCTGCTTAGGGAAGGTAACTCCATAAATACGGGTCAATTGTTTACGACTTTCGTCTCCACGCCAGTATGCCCCGGCTACATTCATCAATTTAACAGCTTTGATAAAGCCGGTATTCGGGATATGAGGTCCACGGCAAAGGTCGGTAAACTCACCCTGCGTATAAAAAGTGATCGTACCATCGGCCAGATCTTTGATCAGGTCTAGTTTGTACTCATCGCCTTTTTCGGTAAAGTATTTTTCAGCTTCGGCCTTGCTTACTGATCTACGAACGTAATCAGCTTTATTACGGGCCAATTCCAGCATTTTATCTTCAATTTGCTTAAATTCTTCAGAAGAAAATTCCCGATCGCCAAAATCTACATCGTAATAAAAACCTGTCTCAATAGCAGGTCCGATACCAAATTTGATACCCGGATAAAGAGCTTCGAGAGCTTCGGCCATCAAGTGAGCAGAAGAATGCCAAAATGTTGATTTCCCTTCGGAATCGTTCCAGGTTAGCAAACGCAATGAAGCATCCGACTCAATCGGTCTGCTGGCATCCCAAACTTCGCCATTTACTTCGGCGGCTAGTACGTTTCTGGCTAAACCCTCAGAGATAGAAAGGGCGATTTCGTGTGCGGAGGTTCCTTTGGCATATTCACGGACAGAACCATCCGGAAGTGTAATTTTGATCATCTACAATATGATTTAGAGTTCGTAAAAATAGTTCACAAAAAATCCATACAAAGGATTTTCATTTCAAGGCAAAAATAATATAATTTACGATTATAAGCCACAAAAAAAGCCCCGGAATCGAGGCTTTAAATCTTTTATTGCTGTATACGGATTTCGCGTTGACCTCCGCCCATATTGCGGAAACGAGAGCGCATCTCTTCCATTTTCTTTTGGTACTCTTCCTGAGTAATCATTTTGGCATTTTTAGGTAGAGTAATCTCGCTATCCTTGATTTTTGTGTATTCAATAGAGGTTGCCGTGTATTTCATTCGTTCATTTTCGATGGCTAACACCACTCCATCAGTCCAAAAAGCGGCCATTGGTGATGCTTTGAAGGCCAAATCTGTGGTATACCATAAAGTTGTTTTTGAACCATTGCGACCCGTGACAATTGCTTTTTTGCAATCAAAACCAATAATTTTTCGAGTTTCCTCGGATTTTTCAACCTCTTTTGACTGAGTTCCTAATTGGGTTTCGAGCAAAAATTCTTCGCCACTCATTTCAAAAGATTCGGTTATTTTATCTGTATTGGTAAAAAATACATCCCGATCTCCCCCGCCAAAACGCATCATCATCATACCTGCCGTTCCTGAAGGTGCATCTTCATCAATGGTTTTTTGAAATTTGGCACCATTCGGGTTAAATACGATTTCAAATTTATTAGTGATTTTATCAGGTACATTACCACTGCCGATGGCATTCATGATCATGGTGCGTTGTTGACTGCTGACATTAATCTGTGGGCCGCCTTCGGTGCCCAATTGGGCAACAGACCCTTTGACATCAATAACCTGATCGTAATAAATTACACCAGAAGTTTTTTGTTGAGAAAAAACGTAGCTGCTCAAAGCAGTACAAAATAAAATAATGGTAAAAAATTGCTTGGTCATAAGGTGTGAATTAGATCGCAAATGTAGTGCTAAAATTTTGTTAAAACTGTTAAAATAGGTTAAAAATACAGTTAAACATTGCCCCAGCCGTGTGCCAAAACATCAGCTAAGTGCATAGTTTTTAGTGAAAGTTGTTCTTTATCAATGTAGGCCTGCAAATGCATTAAACAAGAGGCATCGGTAGAAATGATATACTCGGCACCAGCATCTACTGCATGATTCACTTTTTGTTGCGCCATTGCACTCGAAATTCCTTCAAATTTTACGGCAAAGGTACCTCCAAAACCACAGCATGTTTCGGTATCGGCCATTTCTACCAATTCTAGACCATGAACTTTTTCCAAAAGTTGGCGGGGTTCGGCTTTGATTTTGCATTCGCGTAAACCGGCACAAGAATCGTGGTAAACAGCCCTACCCTCCAATTCTGCTCCGAAGTAGTCTTTCTTCAACACATTAACCAAAAAATCAGAAAGTTCGTGGATATGACTTTGGATATTACGGCATCTGTTATGCACAGCGGTATTGGTAAATAAATCGTTGTAATAACCTTTCACCATGCCTACACAGGATGCCGATGGTGAGACGATAAACGTATTTTCGGAAAAGTCATTCAAGAATTTGTTGCCCACGGCTTTTGCATCGTCCCAGAAACCTGCATTGAATGCCGGTTGACCGCAGCAGGTTTGCTCCGGATTGTAAACTACTTTACAACCTGCTTTTTCAAGTATTTTAAAGGTATTTCGGGCAGTTTCTGGATAAACCTGATCTACAAAGCAAGGAATAAAAAGTTCTACGGTCATCAATTGCGGTGTTTAGGGCCTAAATTTCGAAATTTTTATCAAAAAATTAGGCTTTACTTAGGCTTTTTCGATTCGGAATCATCAAGAGCACAATGAGTCCGAGCGAAAAGAAAGTAACTAATGAAACCGCTGAATTGCGCATGTTACCCGTAAACTCTTCAATATAAGCAAAACTAAACAAGCCAATTACAATGGCTAGTTTCTCGGTAACATCATAAAAACTAAAGAACGAAGCAGTATCAGGCGTATTTTCTGGTAAAAATTTAGAATAGGTTGAACGTGATAAGGATTGAATTCCGCCCATCATTAATCCAACTACACAAGCCAAGGCATAAAATTGGTATTCGTTGGTAGTAAAATACGCGGCTATACAAACCAAAATCCAAATGCTTACCACAAAAGACAACACTCGGATATTACCTATTTTTTGAGCTAAAGCAGACATTAAATACGCACCAGCAATAGCCACCAATTGGATAATGAGAATGGTGGCAATTAGCTTTGCTGAACCTAAGTGCAATACCTTTTCACCAAAATTAGCTGCAACCAACATTATTGTTTGAACACCCATAGAATAAAAGAAAAAGGCAAATAGGAATCGTTTCAAACTTTTCATCTCTTTAACCTGAATCCATACTTTATATAATTCTTCAAATCCACTATGAATCAATGATTTATTTATTTTTTTATAATTAGTGCTTCCAGCCGGCAGTTTGAAAAAGGGAATCTGTGCAAAACCAATCCACCACAAACCAACAAGCAGAAAAGACAAACGGGCAGGGAAAGAAGCATCGGTAATGCCGAAGCTTTCGGGCATGAGTACAAAAACAAAGCAAATAATCTGTAAGATCACACTACCGATATAACCCCAAGCATAACCTTTTGCACTTACTCGGTCTTGTTGATCAGGAGTGGCAATCTCAGGCAAATAAGAATTATTAAACAATACACCGCCAATCCATCCTGCGGCTGCCAAAGCAAAGCAAATAACGCCCCACTCCAGTGTTTCCAATTTAAAAAAGTATAGCCCAATACACGCTAAACCACCCAAATAGGTAAAAAACCTCATGAACACTTTTTTATTGCCGTGGTAATCGGATACCGAAGATAAAATCGGTAATAAAATCACCATAACCAGATAAGCAGCAGACATGGCATAGTTGGACAATGCGGTATTCACAAAGGTTCTTCCAAAAAACTGGACTTTATCGCCATGCTCCTGAGTGGTGGTAATCACGGTATAATAAACCGGAAAAATCGTAGAGGTAATCACCAGGCTATAAGCCGAGTTAGCCCAGTCGAACATTGCCCAGGCATTGATTAGTTTAGGGTTGTTTTTTTCTTGCATACTTACCCTAAAGTAAGGATAATACTGTTAAAGAAAAAAAGAAGGGTTATTCTAAGAATAGAACAACCCTTCGGCTTATATGATGGAGTTACTTGTAAACTAAAAACGATTGGGCACAAGGATTGTTTCGATTAAACGAAAAAATATTCGCCCTGTGTTTTGATTTGACCCGAATCTAATAATATCCGGAACTGAGCCAAACGTTCATCTTCTGTACCAATTTGCAATTTTGGAATCAATTCTTCCAACTTATGCGATTTTAAACCTAATACAGAAATGATTTCCTGTCGGATAGCTTCCATTTGTTCAGGATATTTTGCTTTCTTTTTCTGCTCAATGCACCAATCACAAACGCCACAAAAACCGGCATTTTGCTCATTAAAATAGTTTAATAATTGCTGCGACCTACAAACATCGGTTTGCGCATATTGAATAACAGCTGAAATTTGCTGACGATGAATTTGCTGACGCTCTTTTAAAAACTGATGATCTATGGCAAGGTGATCGCGGTCCATCCTTGGCCTTAAAAACTGGAGCTGCGGTTTATCGGTTTGGGGCATATAGCTCACTAAATCCATATCCTGCATTTTAGCCAACAGCTCTCTAACCTCCAGAGTACTTAAGTCTGCCCTTTTTGAAATTTCTGATTCCTTAATGTTTGTAAAATGTTCGAATAAACCACCGTACGAACGTAAAAGTGTTTTCACAAGAGTATCGTAAACCGGTTCACTTATCTGTAGTTTATAAATTGTCTCTTGGTCTACTGTGATTTTCAGCCTGGATGGAAGGTAAACCGATTCACTCAAAGCAATGTGCTCTTCTCTTTCCAAAATTTTTAAAGCACTAAGGGTTTTCAAAACTTCTAATTGGTATCGCTTGCAAAAATCAGCCAATTCAAAATCATAAATTAAACCCTCACCTGCACCATAAGCTAACTGAAAATAATTACCCAAGTGATGATAAACCTGCTGAATTTCCTGAATTGAGGGTGAACTTTGCGATAAATTCTTCTCCAACTGCAAAATATCAGACTGGTTATACAACAAAACGGCATACGCTTTGTGCTCATCCCGTCCCGCTCTACCAGCTTCTTGGTAATAGGCTTCCAGACTTTCCGGCAAATCTAAATGAACAACATAGCGTACATCTGGCTTATCAATACCCATTCCAAAAGCATTGGTGGCTACTATCAGCGGCACCTTTCCACTTTTCCAATCGTCTTGACGTTGATTACGTTCTTCCGCAGATAATCCCGCATGGTAATGTGCAGCCGGAATACCTTGGACTTGTAGTTGGCGAGCCACTTCTTGCGTTTCACGTCGGTTTCGTACATAAATAATTCCACTCCCTTTTACCGATTGAATAACTTTGAGTAAACGCCTAAACTTGTTTTCTTCGTTAGCCACCACATAACTCAAATTGGCACGCTCAAAAGATTTGCGAAAAACCTGAAAACCTTTGCGAAAAGCCAGTTTTGTGCTAATATCTGCAGCTACTTTTTCGGTAGCCGTTGCTGTTAAAGCCAATATTTGCACTTTAGGATGCAATTCGCGTAAAGAAGCCAAATGCAGGTAAGGCGGCCTGAAATCGTAACCCCATTGCGAAATACAATGGGCCTCGTCAATGGCAAACAAATTCACGTTCATGTGTCGAATTCGTTCCTGAACCAAGGGAGAAAGTAATCGTTCTGGAGATAGGTATAAGAACTTTACCGGGCCGTAAATGCAGTTATCGAGTAAAATATCAATCTCTCTTTTACCCATACCCGAAAAGATGGCGACTGCTTCAATCCCTCTTTTTTTCAGGTTTTCTACCTGATCTTTCATGAGAGCAATTAGTGGCGAAACAACCACACAAATTCCATCCTGAGCCATTGCCGGAACTTGAAAACAGATGGATTTCCCTCCTCCTGTTGGCATCAAGGCCAGGGTATCGTGTCCATCCAAAACCGATTGGATGATCTCTTCCTGCAAAGGCCGGAAGGCATCATACCCCCAATAGTGCTTTAAAACTTCGTGGATGGACATATACTAAATTAAAGATTTTGAGCAATGACGTAACCACTAGCCCAGGCCCATTGAAAATTGTAACCACCCAACCAACCGGTTACATCCACACATTCGCCGCCAAAATACATACCGGACAATTTTTTAGCCTCCAAAGTTTTTGATGACAATTCCTCCGTACTCACACCACCACGCATCACTTCAGCTTTATCGTAACCTTTGTCGCCAGCAGGTTTCACCTTAAAATAATGAATCCATTGCTTGATTGTTTCCAGATCAGAATTGCTTAATGAGGCCAGATTTTTATCAATTGGCAGGAATTTACCCATGGCATCGGCTAATTTTTTAGAATAAATCGCACTCAAAAAAGTACCGAATTGCTGCTTACCATTCGCATTTCGTTGGGTAATAATAGCTTCCGCGATGTCGCCATGCGGATACAGATCGATTTCTATGCTTTCTCCTGGCCGCCAGTAGGATGAGATCTGCAAAATAGCTGGTCCACTCAATCCCCAATGGGTAAACAAAATATTTTCTTCAAAACTGATTTCTTCATTGCTTACTCGACAAAAAACTGTATTCCCCGAAAGTTGAGCGTACCATTCGGCATCTTTACCCGTGATGGTTAAAGGCACCAATGCAGGAGCCGTTTCGGTTAGTTCTAAACCAAAAGAACGAGCCGTACGTAAGGCAAAATCGCTAGCACCCATTTTGGCAATTGGCAAACCTCCAGAAGCCATCACTACTTTCGGCGTAATGATTTGCTGTTGTATTCCTTGATGCTCAAAAGTTATTTCAAAACCTTCAAAAACCTGCTTTACACTTTTCACTTCGGCTTCGGTCAGCATATCCTGACCTAAATCTGTACACAGATTTTCAAATACAGCTACAATATCTTTCGCTTTATTGGTAGTTGGGAAAAGCTGACCTAACGTTTTTTCTTGACCTTCAATGCCATACGTTTCAAAAAAGGAAAGAGTATCGGCAACCGTCCATTGCGAAAATGCCGATTTACAGAAGTGCGGATTTTCAGAAATAAAATTATCTGCGGAAGCATACAAATTAGTGTAATTACACCGCCCGCCACCAGAAATCAGGATCTTGGCTCCCACTTTTTCATTCTTTTCAAGCACAAGGGTTTGCTTGCCCAAAAATCCGGCCTGAACGGCACACATTAGGCCGCACGCACCTCCACCAATAATGATTGCGTCGTATTGCTTCACATGGCGAATTTAGGCTTTAATTTTAAATGACCGAAGAGAACAGAAAAGGCTGAATAATATGCCCCTAATCTCCTATATTTGCGCTTCGAATGAAGCATATACGTAACTTTTGCATTATTGCACACATCGATCACGGAAAGAGCACTTTAGCCGATCGATTATTGGAGTACACCAACACCATTACCCAGCGTGAAGCTCAGGCTCAATTGCTAGACGATATGGATTTGGAACGTGAACGGGGCATCACCATAAAAAGCCACGCCATCCAGATGAAGTACAAGCTGGACGGACAGGATTATGTGTTGAATCTGATTGATACGCCCGGACACGTGGATTTCTCGTATGAGGTTTCCCGCTCCATTGCTGCTTGTGAAGGCGCTTTGTTGATTGTAGATGCTTCGCAAGGTATTCAGGCTCAAACCATTTCCAATTTGTATTTGGCGCTGGAGCACGACCTAGAGATTATTCCGATCCTCAATAAAATGGACTTGCCTGGGGCTATGCCAGAGGAAGTAAAAGATCAGATTGTAGACCTGATTGGCTGTAAACGTGAAGAAATCATCCCGGCATCGGGCAAAACCGGTCAGGGTGTAGACGATATTTTAAAAGCCATTGTTGAACGAATTCCTGCACCTGTTGGTGAACCTCAGGGCGAATTACAAGCATTGATTTTCGATTCGGTATTTAATTCATTCCGTGGTATTATTGCTTATTTCAAAGTAGAAAATGGTGAAATACGAAAAGGAGATAAAGTAAAATTCATCGCTACTGGTAAAGAATATTACGCTGAAGAGATTGGAATCTTGAAATTAAATCAAGAAGCCCGTGATGTGATTAAGACCGGTGATGTGGGTTATATCATTTCGGGCATTAAAGAAGCTCGTGAAGTTAAAGTGGGTGATACGATTACCCAGGTAAATCGACCGGCTAAAGAAGCCATTCAAGGATTTGAAGAGGTAAAACCGATGGTATTTGCGGGTATTTACCCGGTAGATACTGAAGATTACGAAGAATTGCGTGAAAGCATGGCGAAGCTCCAGCTGAACGATGCTTCCATTGTTTTCGAGCCGGAATCTTCAGCAGCATTGGGTTTTGGTTTTAGATGCGGGTTCTTGGGAATGCTCCACATGGAGATTATTCAGGAGCGTTTGGAACGCGAATTCGACATGACGGTAATTACTACCGTACCTAACGTATCCTACAAAGCTTATACCACAAAAAGCGAAGAAATCTTGGTTAATAACCCCTCTGACCTGCCCGATCCTAGCAAATTAGAATATGTGGAGGAGCCTTACATCAAAGCCAGCATCATCACCAAGGCCGAATTTGTAGGTCCGGTAATGTCTTTATGTATTCAGAAAAGAGGAATAATCATTAATCAATCGTACCTGACTTCAGATCGTGTAGAATTGATTTTTGAAATGCCGATGGGTGAAATCGTTTTTGACTTTTACGATCGATTGAAAACCATTTCCAAAGGCTATGCATCTTTTGATTACCACCAGATTGGTTACCGCCAGTCGGATTTGGTAAAATTGGATATTCGTTTAAACAGCGAACCGGTAGATGCACTTTCATCGTTGATTCACCGCAGTAATTCGTACGATTTCGGTAAGAAGATTTGCGAAAAATTGAAAGAATTACTGCCCCGCCAGCAGTTTGAAATTATTATTCAAGCCTCTATCGGAGCGAAAATTATTGCCCGTGAAACGGTGAAAGCTTTGCGTAAAGACGTAACCGCAAAATGTTACGGTGGCGATATCACGCGTAAGCGAAAATTACTAGAAAAGCAGAAAAAAGGTAAAAAACGAATGCGCCAAGTTGGTAACGTAGAAATTCCACAATCGGCATTTATGGCTGTGTTAAAACTGGATTAACATGCAATTATTAGACGGAAAATACGTTTCGAATAAGCTGAAGCAAGAAATTGCAGTCGAAGCTGTCGAATTAGCTCAAAAATTGGGTCGAAAACCTCATTTGGTAGCTATTTTGGTCGGGCATGATGGTGGCAGCGAAACTTATGTGGCCAGCAAGATGAAAAATTGCGAAACTGTTGGTTTCCGTTCTACGCTCATTCGTTTTGAAAATACCGTTACCGAAACTGAACTTTTACATCAAATCGAAAAACTAAATCTTGATCATGAGGTTGACGGTTTGATCGTCCAATTACCCTTACCCAGCCACATTGATCCAGAACGGGTAACCGAAGCGATTGACTACCGAAAAGATGTGGATGGCTTCCATCCTATTAACCTAGGTCGGATGCAGCGTAACCTGCCCTGCTTTATTCCGGCTACGCCTTATGGCATTACCCTAATACTCAAAGAATACGGCATTGAAACTGCCGGTAAGCATTGTGTGGTGGTTGGCCGTAGTCAGATTGTTGGCTTGCCGATGAGTATTTTAATGGCCCGTAACAGCCAGCCCGGGAATTGCACAGTAACACTTTGCCATAGTAAAACCGAAAATATTGCCAGCTATACCCAAAATGCAGATATTTTAATCGTTGCCATCGGTAAAAAGAACTTTATCACCGCCGATATGGTTAAGAAAGATGCAGTAGTAATAGATGTGGGTATGAATCGGGAAAGCTCAAACGAGACTAAATCCGGGTTTAAATTATATGGCGATGTAGATTTTGAAGCAGTAGCATCTAAAGCTTCCTGGATTACACCCGTACCGGGTGGTGTTGGTCTAATGACCATAGTGGGCTTATTAAAAAACACGCTCTCTGCGGCGAGAAAAGAAATTTACGTTTAAAACTCCAACCAGGCTTCCGGCAATTTAAAGTCTTTACTCTCGTCACACCAGATGACGGAAGAAATCAGCCATTTTTCTTCTTTTAAAATAAACTGAATCATACAGATGCCTTTTTTCCATGTTACATCAGCATTTTTTGTGTTACTAAACTCGTAAACACTCATCCTTTGGGCCAGAGTACCAAAAACCTGCGTATGATCTGCAATTTCCTGTTGGACAAAATAATCGGCATTCCCAGACTCAATTTGTTTCATTAAGGCCTGAATGAAACTACTGAGTGTAAATTCCATGGTTTGCGCAAAAGAATGATCGATTAAATGTCCTTCTCCGAAGAATAATTCTTTCAAAGCATCCAAATTCGGAAAATGCTCCGCATCAAAGCCTTTGTACAAATAAAAATGTTCCGTTAGGTGATCTATTTGCTGAATTTGGGCCTCCAGATCCGCTTGATTAACTGTTTGAACCATGATTCTTTCCATCCGATATAAATTCCATCTTGGCGGATTTGGAGCGGATAAGTATCGATATAATCATCCTGACCGGGTGCACCTTTTCCACTTTGCAAATCATATTCATAACGATGAAAAGGGCAAATTAGTTTGCCATTTTTACACCAACCCTGCGATAGGTCGGCTCCTGCATGTGGACATTTAGCTTGCGTTGCAAACCAGCGATCCTCAGTTTTGATCAAGCAAATGCGTTTTTTATTTACCTGAACAGATTTTACAAAATCATCATCGGGTAGTATTTCTAATTCAGAAAGCTTTATCCATCTCAATTGCCGGGCCATATCTGTATATTTGTCCCTCTAATTTACGTTATGCCGCACCAAATTCCAGCCGATGGCTCTTTATTACCGCTCATGGAAGAGTTCTACACCATTCAGGGTGAAGGATTCAATACCGGAAAAGCGGCCTATTTTATCCGCCTTGGTGGCTGCGATGTTGGTTGCCACTGGTGTGATGTAAAAGAAAGCTGGGATGCCGAATTGCACCCACTTACGCCTGCTGATGAGATTGTGAAGAATGCCGGAAAATATCCCGGAAAAGCAGTAGTGATTACCGGAGGCGAACCTTTACTGTACAATTTAGATTATTTAACCGCCGAACTCCAAAAAAAAGGCATCAAAACCTTTATTGAAACTTCGGGAGCTTATCCCCTTTCGGGCAATTGGGATTGGATCTGTTTATCGCCAAAAAAATTCAAATCACCACGACCTGATATTTTACCCTTGGCAGGAGAACTAAAAGTGATCGTATTTAATAAAAGTGATTTCGCCTGGGCAGAAGAGCATGCTCAGCATGTATCTCCAACTTGCAAATTGTATTTACAACCAGAATGGTCGAAAGCGGCCGAAATGACTCCGCTAATTATTGATTACGTAATGGAAAACCCAAGATGGGAAATTTCTTTACAAACACACAAATACTTAAACATCCCCTAATGATGAAAAAACTAAAAACACTTTTTACCCTTGTATTGGGTTTATTAAGTATGGAAATTGCATTTGCTCAAGGCGGAAATGTTAAATACAAAGACGGCAATACCGCTTTAGAAGGTTATCTGGTAAAAACCAAAGCCGGTGCTCCGGGCGTGGTTATTTTACACCAATGGATGGGCTTAAGTGAGCACGAAAGAAATTCAGCGAATAAACTTGCTCAATTAGGCTATAATGCCTTGGCGGCAGATGTATATGGCGAAGGTATTCGTCCGAAAAATGTTCCAGAAGCGGGTCAATTAGCCGGCAGCTACAAAAAAGATTATCAATTGTACCAATCGCGAATCAAAGCTGCAATCGCCGAACTGATTAAACAGGGTGCTGATCCGAAGCGCATTGCCGTAATGGGGTATTGCTTTGGCGGAACCGGTGCCATTGAGGCTGCTCGTGGCGCATTGCCTATTGTCGGAGCTATCTCATTTCACGGATCTCTGTTAAAAGACAAAGCTCGGCCAAATGGTGCAATCCAAACTCAAGTATTGGTTTTACACGGTGCAGATGATCCATACGAAACTGAAGCTGAAATCAAAGATTTTCAGCAAGAAATGCGTGAAGCTAAGGCCGAGTGGGAAATGGTATATTATGCCAATGCAGTCCATGCCTTTACCCAAATTGCAGCCGGCAACGATAATTCAAAAGGTGCGGCCTATAATGCTTTAGCTGACAAACGATCTTGGGAACGCTTAAAATCATTTTTAACAGAGATCTTTACTAAATAAACCTAAACCCCCAAATGGAACAAAATTTTAAAAACCACAGCCGTATGGTACCAGGCTACCATTACGTATTAAGTTTAATGTTACTGGCCGGCCTTATTGGCTCTATCATCAATTTATGCCAATCTGAAGGTACAGCTGCCTACTATTCAGCGTCTTTAATTACCTTATTATTTGTAGTTGCAGTTTTTATCGCTGCATTTACCCGCTCTTTTGCATTAAAAGCACAGGATCGTGCCATCAGAGCTGAAGAGAATTTCAGACATTATGTTTTAACCGGCAAAGTTTTACCTGCGGGTTTAAGCATCAGACAGATTGTGGGCTTACGCTTTGCCTCAGATGCTGAGATGCCAAAATTGGCTGAAAAAGCTGCTAAAGAAGGCTTAAGTGAAAAAGCCATTAAACAAGAGATTAAAAACTGGAAAGCCGATACGTATCGGGTATAATTCCGAATAAATTAAAAGAAAAAGGCGATAAGAAATATTATCGCCTTTTTTAATGCTTAAAACAAATTACAGGATTGAGTGACGAACTCTGAGTAATTTGGCAAGTAATGTTTCCAGTTGGTCTAAAGGTAGCATATTAGCACCGTCAGATTTGGCATTTGCCGGATCTGGATGCGTTTCAATAAACAAACCATCGGCACCTACGGCAATAGCTGCTTTTGCAATAGTTTCGATTAATGCAGGTTTACCGCCAGTAACGCCGCTACCCTGATTGGGTTGCTGTAAGGAATGGGTACAATCCATCACCACCGGAACGCCAAATTCACGCATTTCAGGGATGCCTCTAAAATCAACGATCAAATCCTGATAACCAAAAGTATTACCGCGATCGGTTAAAATTACATTTGGGTTGCCCGAATCTTTAACCTTATCAACCGCAAATTTCATAGAACCCGCAGAGAGGAATTGACCTTTCTTGATATTAATGGCCTTCCCTGTATTGGCAGCAGCTACCAATAAATCGGTTTGGCGACATAAAAACGCAGGTATTTGTAAAACATCTACATATTCTGCAGCCATGGCTGCTTCTCCACTTTCGTGGATATCGGTAACGGTGGGCACACCAAACTCCTTGCTCACTTTAGCTAAAATTTTCAGCGCTTTTTCGTCACCAATGCCGGTAAATGAATCAATTCGTGATCGGTTGGCCTTACGGTACGATCCTTTAAAGATGTAAGGAATCTGCAGTTTATCGGTAATGGTTACAATTCGCTCAGCAATGCGAAGCGCAATCTCTTCTCCTTCAATGGCGCAAGGTCCGGCCAATAAAAAAAAATTGTTTGTATCGGTAAATTTGATTTGGGGTATATTTTTCAGGTTCATTTAGTTCCCTAATTCAGATAAAAATTTAATTCGCATCAACTGAATTTCTTCCCGGGTATAGTCGTCTGTTCCGAGTTCATTCAGCGCCTCGTCGATAGAATCAAGCTCGGCACTGCGAAAATAATCATAAACTTCGTCTTGTCTATCTTCATCAATCATTTCGTCGATATAATAATTAAGATTGAGTTTGGTTCCGGAATTTACAATCGATTCAATTTCACGAATTATATCATCGTAAGAGATCCCTTTTGAGGAAGCAATATCTTCTAAATCAATTTGTCGGTCGATATTTTGAATAATGGAAACTTTTAAGGCTGATTTGTTGGCCGCACTCTTAATCACGAGATCAACCGGACGATCGATGTCGTTTTCCTCTACATAGGCCTTAATTAAAGAAACAAAGGGTGCACCAAATTTCAGGGCTTTACCCGAACCCACGCCAGAGATCTGCTTTAGCTCATCAATATTGACCGGATAATGGGTACACATTTCTTCAAGTGATGGATCTTGGAAAATAACAAAAGGAGGCAGATTTTGCTGTTTGGAGATCTTTTTACGTAAATCTTTCAGCAACGCCATCAATTGCATATCCAAAGCAGCGGTACCCTGAGGTGCTTGCTCTTCAGAATCCTCATCTGTGCCCCCCATTGGTATATTCAGGATAAATTTAACCGTGTGCGGATTGTTGATAAATACCAATCCCGATTTGGTCAGTTTTAATAATCCGTAGTTATCTATATCCTTATACAGATAATTATTTAAAACAGCTTGACGAAGTACAGATTTCCAAAGGAGTTCTCCATCTTCTTTTCCGCTTCCGTACAAAGAATGCTGCTGATGTCCGTAGGATTGTATTTGTTGATTCTCTACTCCTAACATAAAGTTTAGGATGTATTGGTCATCAAATTTTTCACCAAATTCCTGAATCACACTTAAAGCCTTATGCAGGGGGATTTCGGCATCAAAATGTTTAATTTCTGCCCTACAATTATCGCACATGCCGTTACAACCTGCTTCATTGAAGTTTTCGCCGAAATAATGCAAAATCTGTTTACGTCTGCAAACTGAGGATTCAGAATAATCAATTACCTCTTTGAGTATTTGTGTACCAATTTCACGTTCTGAAACCGGCTTATCTTTCATGAATTTGATTAGCTTATCAATATCCTTTTCAGAATAAAACGACAAACAAACACCTTCTCCACCATCACGTCCGGCACGACCAGTTTCCTGGTAATAACCCTCCATACTTTTAGGAATATCGTGATGGATCACATAACGTACATCCGGTTTATCAATGCCCATACCAAAAGCAATGGTGGCCACAATCACGTCTACCTCTTCCATCAAAAATGCATCCTGTGTATCAGCACGTACTTTTGGTTCTAAACCAGCATGGTAAGGCAGGGCCTTGATACCGTTTAGGTTGAGTACTTCGGCAATTTCCTCTACTTTTTTACGGCTTAAACAATAGATAATTCCTGATTTTCCGGGTTGCGTTTTAATGTAGCGAATGATTTCCTTAACCACATCCCTTTTGGCCCGTACTTCATAAAACAGGTTTGTCCGGTTAAAAGAAGACTTAAAAACCGTAGCATTATTCATTTGCAGGTTTTTTTGAATATCCTGCTGTACTTTAGGAGTAGCGGTTGCTGTTAACGCTATAATCGGTATATTTCCACCAAGGTTATTGATTACTTGACGTATTTTACGGTATTCAGGACGAAAATCGTGCCCCCATTCGGAGATACAATGTGCTTCATCTACCGCCACAAAGGATACGGGAACGGATTGTAAAAATTCAATATTTTCAGCTTTGGCAAGCGATTCTGGAGCCACATACAAAAGTTTGGTTTCTCCATTCACAATATCTTGCTTAACCTGTGCAATTTCTGATTTATTGAGCGATGAATTTAAGAAATGTGCAATATGATCATCACCTCCAAAAGCTCTTAACTGATCTACCTGGTTTTTCATCAAGGCAATCAAAGGAGAAATAACAATAGCTGTACCCTCACTCATTAAGGCTGGCAATTGGTAACAAATAGACTTGCCGCCTCCGGTGGGCATAATTACAAACGTATCTTTCTTTTGAAGAATATTGGTGATAATCGCTTCCTGATCGCCCTTGAAATTATCAAAGCCAAAGAAATTTTGAAGATTGTCAAACAATGACTTTTTTACTTCCATTTTTTAGGGAACGAGCAAGAAATTAATGCGATTTTTGTGTGCTAATAAACTTGAAAATAACATATTTTTGCGGATAATCTACCTTTTCATTAAAAATCTGACAATTGAAAGATAATTCAAAAATCCTCGAGCTTGCTAGAAAAGCTTTAATACTTGAAATCGAAGGCATTAAACGTGTTTCGGAGTACTTAAATGACGACTTTGTTCGGGTTGTTCAATTGATCCTACAATTAAAAGGTAGAGTAATTGTTACCGGAATTGGCAAAAGTGCCATTATTGCTCAAAAGATAGTGGCTACGTTTAACTCCACTGGCACCCCTGCTGTTTTTATGCATGCAGCAGATGCTATTCACGGCGATCTGGGTATCATTCAATCAGATGACGTGGTGATTTGCATTTCTAAAAGTGGCAATACACCTGAAATTAAAGTACTTACACCACTGCTTAAGCAAGCTGGACACCAATTAATTGGCATGGTTGGCGATCCAGATTCTTTTTTAGCCAAACAAGCCGATTTAATTTTAAATACTACAAATGCACAGGAAGCTTGTCCGCATAATTTAGCCCCTACCACCAGCACTACGGCGCAGCTGGCCTTAGGCGATGCTCTTGCGGTTTGTTTGTTGGAATGCAGAGAATTTAGCAGCGCTGATTTTGCTCGTTATCATCCGGGGGGATCTTTGGGTAAGCGATTGTACCTTAAGGTTGGAGATTTAGCCACACAGAATGAAAAACCTCAGGTAAACCGAACTACTCCCGTTAAGGAAGTAATTATCGAAATCACCAAAAACCGTTTGGGTGCGGTGGCAGTTGTGGAAAGCGGAACAATTGTGGGAATTATTACCGATGGAGACATCCGGAGAATGCTCGAAAAAGAACAATTGACCGCCGATTTGAAAGCTGAAGACATTATGGGTAAAAACCCAAAAATTATTCAGGCCGCAGAACTTGCGGTAAATGCTTTGCAAATCATGCGTGACTACAATATTAGCCAATTATTGGTTGCCGATGATCAGCAGTATGCTGGAGTAATTCATTTACACGATTTACTGAAAGAGGGAATTATTTAACAGCTCACTATGAAAAATTACTATGCTTTAATCATGGCTGGAGGTATCGGAAGTAGGTTTTGGCCTATTAGTCGTACCGCTCATCCAAAGCAATTTATCGATATACTGGGAACCGGAAAAACTCTGATTCAGGGCACTTATGAACGTTTTTCGAAGTTTATTCCAAAGGAGAACATTCTAATTGTTACCAACGAATCTTACATCGATTTAGTTAAAGCACAATTACCGGAAATTACCGATAAACAAATTCTGACTGAACCGGTTATGCGCAATACAGCACCATGTGTTGCCTACGGCATGTACAAAATAAAGCAACTTAACCCGGATGCCTCAGTTGTGGTTGCGCCATCTGATCATCTAATTTTAGAAGAAGATACCTTTAAAGATTACATTTTGAGGGCTCTGGATGAAGCTTCTAGAAGCGATTGCTTGATTACCTTAGGCATTAAACCAAGCCGCCCGGATACCGGATACGGCTACATCCAATACAATACGCAGAAAATTGCAGACGAGGTTTTCAAAGTAAAAACCTTCACCGAAAAACCAGATCTGGAAATCGCCAAATCTTTCCTCCAGAGTGGAGATTTCTTGTGGAATGCTGGAATTTTTGTTTGGTCGGTGAAAAGCATCATCAAAGCCTTTGCAGATCATCTTCCAGAAATGAATACCATTTTCAAAGAAGGAATTGGCGCCTACAATACCCCTAAAGAGAAAGAATTTATCCAAAATGCGTATTACCAATGCACCAATATCTCCATAGACTATGGTATCATGGAGAAAGCGGAAAATGTATATGTCATACCTGCTGCCTTTGGCTGGTCTGATTTGGGAACCTGGGCTTCTGTTTATGAATTGTCTGAAAAAGACTACGTTGGCAATGCAGTTATTCCTGCTCAAGGCGTCATGATGTACGATTCTTCCAATTGCATGGTCAACATTCCGAAAGGGAAACTGGTCGTATTAAAAGGCTTACACGATTTTATTGTGGTTGAAGACAACAATACTTTACTGATTTGCCCTAGAGACGAAGAACAGAGTGTAAAGCAGATTGTTGCTGATGTGAAGCAGTGCTTAGGAAACGATTACATTTAGTAACTTCCTCTTTGCCTTACCGCTTCGTAAAGGATAATGCCGGCAGAAACCGATACATTGAGCGATTCGATTTCCCCAAACATTGGAATCTTAGCCAGATGATCGCTGATGCGAATTAAATCATTGGAGATACCATCCTCCTCAGAACCCATAATTATAGCCGTTGGCGCCGTGTAATCTGGCTTATAAAGATAATCTTCAGTCTTTTCAGTACAAGCAACCAGCTGCAAGCCAGATTCTTGCAAGAATCTGGCTGTTTTAGACAAACTTTCTACCCGACAAACTGGAATGGTGTACAAGGCTCCTGCCGAAGTTTTAATAGTATCTGGATTGATTTGAGCAGAACCTTTCGACGGAACCACGATAGCATGCACACCCGAACAAGCAGCTGTACGGGCAATAGCTCCCAGATTACGCACATCGGTGATGCCATCTAATACCAGAACTAGCGGAACTTCCCCATTTTCATAAATCGTAGGGATAATGTCCTCGATTTTTTGGTAGCTAATTGGTGAGATGAATGCGACTACACCCTGATGATTCTTAGGCGTTAGACGGTTTAATTTTTCAATGGGTACTTGTTGTGCGCTAAGCTGATATTCGGTCATGAGCGCTTTTAACTCGTGAAAAATATCGCCTTTTAGGCCACGCTGAATGTATAAACTCTCAATTTCCTGTCCACTCTTTATCGCTTCAATTACTGCACGAATACCAAAAACCAGTTGGTTGCTTTCACGTTTTGGGCGATTAAAAGAGTTCGTGTACATTATTCCGTTTTGAGTAATCCCAAAGGTAGCTATATTTTAAATGGAGGAGGAATTTTAGTAAATTTAAACTAAAGGTTAAATCGCTTATTAACAGGGTCAGTAATTTTAAACATCTTCAATTCAGAAGAACTAGAGCTGATTTCAACATAGTATCCACAACTTATCCACAGCTAATGTGAATTATAAAGCTCAAATGAAGAAAATCTGCTCAATGTGTATAAAGCAAAAAAATTTACCTGTTCAGAACTTTTTAAAATCCATTTTTTAAAATCTATATTTTTGGATACATGAGCATCGACAACGAACAAGATTTTAACCGCGAACAGAAAAGGACTGCCAGCCCGGGCCGCACCAGATTGAATAACCTGGTAAGCGGATTAGGAAAATTACCTCCCCAAGCAGTTGATTTGGAAGAAGCTGTATTGGGTGCATTGATGCTTGAAAAAGACGCCCTTTCTGCTGTTGTCGACATTTTGAAGCCGGAAGTTTTTTACAAAGACGGTCACCAGAAAATATTTCAGGCTATTCAAACACTTTTCGTTAAGTCATCTCCTATTGATATTTTAACCGTTACGGCTCAACTACGCCAACAAGGCGATTTAGAAATGGTTGGCGGTGCGTATTACATCACTGAGCTAACCAATCGGGTAGCCTCAGCGGCTAATATTGAATACCATGCTCGTATCATTTCTCAAAAATACATTCAACGTGAGCTGATTAAAATCTCTACCGAGATCATTAACAATGCTTACGAAGACACTACCGATATTTTTGATCTCTTAGACTCAGCAGAAAAAAATCTGTTTGAGATCGCACAAAACAACTTGCGACGTGATTCTAGAAAAATGGATGACATTATTCGTGAATCGTTGGATTCGATAGAGAAACTGAAAGATAAAGTAGACGGTTTAACCGGCGTTGCATCTGGTTTTTCAGCCTTAGATAGCATTACTTCCGGCTGGCAACCCTCTGATTTGGTGATTATTGCAGCACGTCCGGCAATGGGTAAAACGGCTTTCGTTTTAAGTTGTGCTCGTAATGCCGCAGTACAATTCAACAAACCGGTGGTAGTTTTCTCTCTTGAGATGTCTTCTGTGCAATTGGTCAACCGTTTGATTTCTGGAGAAACTGAAATTGAACAGGAAAAAATACGTAAGGGAAACCTGGCTGAATGGGAATGGCAACAATTGCACTCCAAAATTGGCAAATTAACCGAAGCCCCGCTCTTTATCGACGATACTCCTGCACTCAATATTTTTGAATTCAGAGCAAAATGTCGGCGTTTAAAGGCGCAATACGACATCCAAATGATTATTGTAGATTATTTACAGTTGATGCATGGCAAAGGTGATGGTAAAGGCGGAAACCGTGAACAGGAAATTGGTAGCATTTCCAGAGCGTTAAAATCGGTTGCTAAAGAACTCAACGTACCTGTTATTGCGCTGTCTCAATTAAGTCGTGCGGTTGAAAACCGTCCGGGATCGAGCAAAAGACCAATGCTTTCAGATTTACGTGAATCTGGATCAATTGAGCAAGATGCGGATATGGTATTGTTCTTGTACCGTCCGGAATACTACGGATTGGAAGAAGATGAACAAGGTCGATCTACTGCCGGTATTGGTGAGGTAATTATTGCTAAGCACCGTAATGGTGAAGTAGGTACCGTTCCACTGCGTTTTGTGGGCAAATACGTGAAATTTACAGATCTGGAAGATGATTTTAGCAATCCGGGTGGATTTGGTAATCCTGATCCTTTAGCAGGAATTGCTCCTTCTCAAGGTTTTGATAAGCCCAATAATTTCATCATTAAACCATCCCGTATGGATGATATGGATGAAGATCCATTATTTTAAGCCATCTCTTTCAATCGGGCTGAAACCGATTTAATGTTTTTATTCAGCGTGTCGCTTTCAATAAGTCCATCTCGCATACGAACAATGCGGTGAGCATGTTGCGCAATATCTTCTTCGTGAGTTACCAAAATGATGGTATTTCCCTTTGCATGAATCTCTTCCATTAAACTCATAATCTCTACTGAGGTTTTAGAGTCCAAGTTTCCGGTAGGCTCATCGGCTAAAATGATTGACGGATTGTTAATCAAAGCACGAGCAACCGCTACACGCTGACGCTGACCACCCGATAGTTCATTCGGTTTGTGGTCTACCCGATTGCCCAAACCCACATTTTCTAAAGCTTTTAATGCACGGGCATCACGTTCATCCTTTTTAATGCCGGCATAAACTAAGGGTAAGGCTACATTATCTAAGGCACTAGAACGAGGCAAAAGATTAAAAGTTTGAAATACGAATCCAATTTCCTGATTACGCACTTCAGCCAATTCACTGTCAGTCATTTCGCTCACGTTAATCCCATTCAAAATGTATTCGCCTTTGGTGGGTGTATCTAAACAACCTAAAATATTCATCAAGGTTGATTTTCCAGAACCGGAAGGGCCCATCAATGCCACAAATTCCCCTTTTTGGATACTCAAGGTCACCGATTTTAAAGCATGGATGGTTTCTGCACCAATTACATACTTACGACCAATATCTTTGATGGAAATGAGCTCTTTTGACATAGTGGAAAATTTAATAGTAAGACAGCACTACCCCAGGTTTTGTTACACCCTATTTTGAAAAAGATTGCTGTTGCAGTTTCTGATAAACCTGGTCTTTCAGCAAATCTGCATCATCAATGGTCATTCCTGTAGTTTCAATAGGTTCGTGAACCCACAGTTGGCCTATGCCCGGGCGAGAACCGTATTTAAAACCATCGTCCCACATCAATTTCCAAAGATGATCGATGCTAACCGGTATAATTGGAATTTGACGTTCAATTGCCAGCCTGAAGGGCCCATTTTTAAATTCGTGTAAAATGGGTGGATATTCATTCCCGATTTTTCCCTCAGGAAAAATAACCAGGCTCATGCCTGCTTGTAAATATTCATCTGCCTTCTTAAACGCTCTAAATGAAGCAATCTTGCTTTCGCGATTAACAGGAATGTCGATGGTTTTAAAAAAAATCCCCAATACCGGGTTTCTGACCAATTCTTCCTTACCTAAAAACGCAAAATTGCCCTGCATCAACAACGTAATAGCCGAGATGTCCAGGTTAGAGGTATGATTGGCACAAACAATATAAGGCCGATCCCAAACAATTGGTTGTTGAACACGATAACGGTAAAAGAATCCAGCCAGCGCTGAACTTAGAAAGCCAAAACCTTTACGGTATTTATTGAGAGTAGGAAAACGCTCTGGTTTACGTGAATAGTAGTAGAAAAATGGAAAAAAAAGCAAAAAACTAAATACTACCGTCAGTATGTACCAGCAGGCATGTAGCTTTTTTAAAATTCGGATGATCATCCTCAAAAATAGAAAAAATACTTACTTTCGCGAGGTATGGAAACTGTTGTTAGCGGTATTAGAAGTACCGGAAAGCTTCATTTAGGAAATTACTATGGTGCTGTGCAAAATTTTGTGCGGATGCAGCACGACTACAATTGTTTTTTCTTTATTGCCGATTACCATTCGCTAACCACCCACCCTACACCCGAGGATCTGCATGGCAATGTGAAGCAAGTTTTAGTAGAGTACCTGGCTGCCGGCTTAGATCCTGAAAAAGCAACACTCTACATACAATCAGAGGTTCCAGAAGTAGCTGAGCTGTACTTATACCTGAATATGAATGCGTATTTAGGCGAGTTGGAACGTAGTACTTCTTTCAAAGACAAAGTACGTTCACAGCCCGATAATGTGAATGCCGGCTTACTTACCTATCCGGTATTGATGGCAGCTGATATTTTGATTCATAAAGCGACTAAGGTTCCCGTTGGAAAAGATCAGGAACAGCATTTGGAAATGGCACGCACTTTTGGTAATCGCTTCAACAGAATGTACCAAAACGACTATTTTCCAGAGCCTTATGCATTTAGTTTTTCAGCAAATTTGGTTAAAATACCCGGCTTAGATGGTAAAGGCAAGATGGGTAAATCGGAAGGTGAAGCCAATGCCGTTTACCTTTCTGACGATGTAGAAACCATTCGCAAAAAAGTAATGCGAGCAGTTACCGATAGCGGTCCGACGCAAGAAAATCAAGCAAAACCTGAAGTTATTCAGAACTTGTTCGACTTGATGAAAGTGGTTTCTACTGAAGATACGTACCAGCATTTTGATCAATTATACAACACCTGCCAAATCCGTTACGGCGATTTTAAAAAACAATTGGCAGAAGATATAATTTTGGCTACCTCACCTATCAGAGAACGGATTGAAGCCATTGCCAATGACAAAACCTATTTACAAAAAGTATCCCGCTTAGGTACAGAAAAAGCCAGAGAGAGTGCTTCAAAAACCATCAAGGAAGTCCGGGAAATCATAGGCTTTAGAAGTTTTTAACGAAAATAGATTTAGCCTTGTTCTAAGCGATAATTTTAGTAATTTCATCCGATCACAATCAAACCCATTTTACTGAATCATGCACATTGCCATCGTTGGAAACATAGGAGCCGGAAAAACAACACTTACTGAACTATTATCAAATCACTTTGCTTACGAAGCTCAGTTTGAAGCTGTAGATAACAATCCGTATCTGGAAGATTTTTACGGCGACATGAAACGTTGGAGCTTCAATCTGCAGATTTATTTCTTGAATAGTCGTTTTCAGCAAATCATCGAATTGCAAAAAAGTCAGAAAAACATCATTCAGGATAGAACTATTTATGAAGATGCTTACATTTTTGCTGAAAATTTGCACGATATGGGATTAATGAGTGGTCGTGATTACGAGAATTACCGGGCAATTTTTGACAATATCACCTCTTTCATCAAAGCTCCTGATCTGTTGATCTATTTAAAGGCATCTGTTCCTACCTTGGTTAATAATATTCAGCGCCGTGGCCGAGAATACGAAAGTGGAATTCGCCTGGATTATCTATCTAAATTGAATGAGAAATACAAAAACTGGATTGATAATTACAAAGAAGGAAAATTGTTGGTATTGGATAAAGACAATTTAGACTTTGCAAACAATCCAGAAGACTTGGGTGTGGTCATTCAGCGTATTGAACGCGAAATACACGGTCTTTTTTAACATAAAAACAAGGCCCATTACACATGAAAATTCTAGGGCTTATTCCTGCCAGATACGCTTCTACCCGATTCCCGGGTAAACCGCTAGTTGATATTTCCGGCAAAAGCATGATTCAGCGTGTTTATGAACAAGCGCTTAAAGCCAATTGCTTAACCAAAGTGGTGGTAGCTACCGACGATGAGCGGATTTTTTCGCATGTGGAAGCATTTGGCGGCAATGCTATCCTGACTTCGAGCGAACACCAGAGCGGAACAGACCGCTGTGCTGAAGTAGCTGAACATTTTTCGGAGTATGAGGCCTTAATTAATATTCAGGGTGATGAACCCTTAATTGACCCCAAACAGATAGACCTCTTGGGTGAAAAAATTAGTCAAACAGATGTTCGATTGGCTACACTCATCAAGAAAATCGACACACTGGAGGAGTTACAAAATCCAAATACACCGAAAGTCATCTGTAAAACCAGCGGTGAGGCCATTTATTTTAGTCGGCAAACAATCCCGCATATCCGGGAAACCGAACCTGAAAAATGGTTAGAAAAGCATACCTTCTTTAAACATATTGGCATTTATGCCTACAAGCGAGAAACACTAAAGCAAATCGCAAAACTTGAACCTAGCAAACTCGAAAAAGCAGAGAGTTTAGAACAATTGCGATGGATTGAGCATGGATTTCCAATTCACACAGTCGTAACAACCATCGAAACGCTGGCTGTTGACACTCCGGAAGACTTAAAACGGATAATTGAATTAATCCAATCTTAAAGAATTAGAATCAGTACCAAAATGATGATGATAATGGCTGCAACCGAGAGGTAAACCCCTCCGGATGTGAAGCCTTTCATTTCAGATTTGATTTGATACAATTCTTTTCTCAATGCCCTGCGTTGCACCGAACTCAGATGCGATTTGTCCATAGCCTTTATTTCCAACACACGAGATTGTAATTTCACGAGTCGAACTTGCTCCTGTTCGCTTAAATCTTCTTTTTTAGGAGAAGCAGAAAGGCGCTGATTCCCTAAAAGTATAAGGGAAAAACTCAATAGAATGATGATTTTTTTCATGGTGATCGTTTTAAACTAAAAACGACTTCGCACGATCAATATTTCATTGGCATCAAAATTCTCAATTTGTTTTTGGTTTGGGTTTGCGATTCTTCCAATTTTTACCTCCCCGCCTTTTAAAGTCAGGTCTCTTAAGTTCGGGCTGATAAAGCGGACTTTCACCTAAACCTTCTGGCAGAGTCACTTTGGGAATTTCTTTACCAATGAGTGATTCGATACTGAAAAACTTGCGCTGATCGCGTTCATTGATAAAGGTAATGGCTGTTCCGGTAGTAGCCGCTCTGGCCGTACGACCAATGCGGTGGATGTAATCTTCCGGATCTGGTGGAACATCGAAATTTATCACCAACTCGATCCCTTCCACATCAATGCCGCGTGAAAGCACATCGGTACCAATTAGAAATGGCAGTTGACGGGCTCGAAAGGCATTCAATAGGGTTTCCCGCTCCTCCTGATTCAAATCGGAATGGAAAGCTTTGGCCTGAATACCCGTTTTGCGCAAGGCCCGATCCAACTCTTTGACTTTATCTTTAGTAGACGAAAAAATAATACCACTTTGATAGGTTTTATCCTTCAATAAAGATTCAATCAACGGTAATTTCTGATGATCGTAAGTAAGGTAAGCTTGCTGGGTAATGCCTTCAGCAGGTTTAGATATAGCAATATTTACTTCTAGGGGTTGGTTTAAAATCGCGTTAGCCAAACTCCTAATTTTGGGTGGCATGGTAGCCGAAAAAAGCAAGGTTTGCCGTTTTTTAGGTAGGTAAGAAATGATTCGCATGATATCGTCACTAAAACCCATATCGAGCATACGATCTGCCTCATCTAAGATTAAATGCTGTAAGTGATCTAAATTGATGGCACCGGAGGTTAAATGGGCAATCAAACGGCCTGGAGTAGCAATAACTAGATCTACCCCATCTCTTAAAGCACGCTTTTGGGTTTCGTAAATGGCGCCATCTCCCCCGCCGTAAACGGCAATGGAACTAATTCCAGTAAAATAAGCTAGACCCTCTACTTGTTGGTCAATTTGCTGGGCAAGCTCTCTAGTTGGAGCCAAGATCAAGGTATTGATGTATTTTTTATCGGTTTGAGCAATCTGGTGCAAAACAGGCAATAAATAAGAAGCCGTTTTACCTGTGCCCGTTTGTGCACAGGCAATCAGATCGTTTTTTTGCATGACTAACGGAATTGCTTCCTGTTGTATGGGAGTTGGAGTCTTGTATCCCATGCTCAGCAGGCCTTCCTGCAAATCGGGATGAAAATTAAAATCGGAAAAGGTCAATTGTAGTTTATTTATTTTTGGATAGCAAAGATACCATTTAAAAAAGGAAGCCATTTGATCGAAAAAATTGCGACCATTGTCTTTATCCACAAAGCCTAATTTCTCAACAAGTTAGTACAGACATCAAAAATTACCTATCTTTGAATCCCGTACAAATAGATGCTTTAAAGCCTTTTTGGTCTTTAAAAAATCGAAACCAAATCCATCATGACCAAATATATTTTTGTTACGGGAGGCGTTACTTCGTCTTTAGGAAAAGGAATTATTTCCGCCTCATTAGCCAAACTACTTCAAGCACGCGGTTACCGTGTAACCATTCAAAAGTTCGATCCATATATCAATATCGATCCTGGAACGCTAAATCCATACGAACATGGCGAATGCTACGTAACCGAAGATGGTGCCGAAACCGATTTGGATTTGGGTCATTACGAACGGTTTTTGAATGTGCCTACCTCACAAGCCAACAACATTACCACCGGACGTATTTACCAGAATGTGATTAATAAGGAACGCGAAGGCGCATATTTAGGTAAAACTGTTCAGGTTGTACCGCATATTACCGATGAAATTAAACGGAATATGAAGATTTTGGGCGAAAGCGGTAAATACGATATTGTGATTACCGAATTGGGAGGAACCGTTGGTGATATTGAATCGTTACCATATGTTGAAGCTGTTCGTCAGTTGCGCTGGGAGCTTGGAACTAATAACAGTTTGGTTATCCACTTAACCTTGGTTCCTTACTTGGCAGCAGCCGGTGAATTAAAAACCAAACCCACACAACACTCGGTAAAACTTTTACTTGAATACGGGGTTCAGCCAGATATTTTGGTTTGCCGAACAGAGCATCATCTGTCTGCAGATATTCGTAGAAAAGTAGCCTTATTCTGTAACGTTGATAACAATGCCGTTATTGAGTCTATCGATGCCAGTACCATTTACGATGTGCCGCTTTTGATGCGCAAAGAAAATTTAGATGGCATTGCACTCAAAAAACTTAAACTTTCTGCAAAAGGTGAACCCGATTTAGAAAGCTGGAAAGATTTCTTAGGCCGACTTAAGAATCCAACTGCAGAAGTAAAAATTGGATTGGTTGGTAAATACGTAGAATTACCTGATGCTTATAAATCCATTAACGAATCGTTTATTCATGCGGGTGCTAGAAACGAATGCAAGGTTCGCGTAAAGTGTATTCACTCGGAAAGTATTACTAGCGAAAACGTTGCAGATAAATTAAAAGGATTGGATGGTGTTTTGGTAGCACCAGGTTTTGGAAGCCGTGGTATTGAAGGTAAAATTGAAGCTATCAAATACATCCGTGAACACCAAATTCCGTTCTTCGGAATTTGCCTTGGTATGCAATGTGCTGTTATTGAATTTGGAAGAAATGTATTGGGATTAAAAGATGCTCACAGTACGGAGATGAACCCTGACACGAAAAATCCTGTGATTTCGATGATGGAAGAGCAGAAGAAAATTAAGAATAAAGGCGGAACCATGCGCCTAGGTGCATACACCTGCGAACTAAAAAAAGGAACCAAAGCTGCTTCTATTTACGGTAAAACCAAAATAACTGAACGTCATCGTCACCGTTACGAATTCAACAATACATTTTTAAGCAAATATGAAAAAGCCGGAATGATTGCTTCGGGTATTAATCCGGAAAACAACCTGGTGGAAATCGTGGAGCTAAAAGATCATCCATTTTTTGTTGCGGGTCAATTCCATCCAGAATTAAAATCAACTGTAGCTAATCCTCATCCGCTTTTTGTTAACTTTGTCGCCGCTGCTTTGGCTCACAGTCACAAAAAATAAACGCAGCATTAAATAAGACTATGGATAGAAATACATTTTGGGGTCTTTTTTTGATCCTGATAATTTTGGTTGGATCAACCTATTTGATGCAACCCAGCGAGGCTGAAATTAAACGTGAAAAACAGGTACAGGATTCAATTGCTCGATTGAAAGAAAATCCTGAAAAGAAAAACAGCACTAAAACCGCTATTGCAGTAAGTACTGAAGCTGAAAAAACGATTGATACCACGACTTACACTGGTCCATTTGGTCGTGCTCATTCAGGAAATGAGGAGCGCATTGTTCTCGAGAACAACTTGATCAAGGTTAATATCAGCACCAAAGGTGGGCATGTTGAATCTGTAGAACTCAAAAAATTCAAATCTTACGATGGTAAACCACTGATCATGTTCTCAGGAGAGCAGAATCAGTTTGGATTAAATTTTACTGCTCAAGGCACCAAAATCAATACACAAGATCTATTCTTTAGTCCGGGCACAGAGAATACCGCTCAAAATGCCGAATTGAGACTATTTGACTCTGAAAACCGCTACATAGCTTACCAGTATAGCTTAGAAAAAGACACTTACAAACTGGGATTAACCATTAAGACCGAAGGTCTGCAAGGCCTGGTTAATCAACAGAAATTAACGCTAAACTGGCAAACACAGCTGAGCCAAAAAGAAAAAGATTTGGCCAGCGAGCAGCGTTACTCTACCGCTTATTTTAAACCAGTTGATGATGATGTAGACCATCTTAGTGTTAGTGAAGACGATAAAAAAGAGCTGAACGAGGGAAAAATTCAATGGATATCGTTCAAACAGCATTTTTTCTCAAACGTATTGGTTGCAAAAAACGGTTTTGACAGTGGTAACTTAAGCGTGAGCATACAAACCACCCCGAAAATTGTAAAAGGCTTTAGCGCCCAAATGACCTTGCCGTTTGATGCAACACAAAGCAATACATTTCCGTTAGAATTCTATTTCGGACCGAATAAGTTCCAAACACTTCAAGCTCAAGGCTACGATATTGAACGTCAAGTTGATTTAGGCTGGGGTCCGTTGAAATACATTAACCGATACGTGGTTATTCCGGTATTTGATTTCCTTTCGGGATTTAATTGGAGCTACGGTTTAATCATTTTGGTATTGACCATTCTGTTGAAAGTGGTTTTGTTCCCACTTACCTATAAATCATACCTTTCAATGGCTAAAATGAGGGTATTAAAGCCTGAGATGGATGAGATTAAAGCTAAAGTTGGAGAAGACAACCCGACATTATTGCAACAAGAATACCTTAAGCTTTACAAAAAAGCTGGTGTAAACCCGCTTGGAGGATGTTTGCCAATGCTCTTGCAATTGCCAATCATTATGGCATTCTTCTTCTTCTTCCCTAACTTGTTTGATTTACGTCAGCAGAATTTCTTGTGGATGCAGGATCTATCAACCTATGACAACTTCTTCAATTTCGGGTTCAATGTTCCGTTTTTAGGAAGCCACATTAGTTTAATGTGTATCCTGATGACCATTTCGACCCTAATTTATACGTATTTTAACAATCAAATTAGTGGTGCTACCGGTCAGATGAAATACATTGGTTACATCATGCCAATCATTTTCTTTGGCGTTTTGAATAGTTACCCAGCTGGATTGAATTACTACTACTTCCTAGCAAACTTATTAACTTTCGGACAGCAGTTTATGATTCGTCAGTTTGTAGACGATAATAAAATTCATGCTCAAATTCAGGAAAACAAGAAAAAGCCTGAATCTGAGAAAAAGAAGTCTAAGTTTCAACAGCGCATGGACGAATACATGCGCCAAGCACAGCAACAACAAAAAGCCAAACAAGGCAAAAAATAATCTACAAAGGCCTCAAAATAGTTGAGGCTTTTGTATTTTAGAAAATACTATTCCAAAATCATGGCGCTTAATTACGTTTGGATATCCTTTTTCATAATCGCTTTCGCGGTAGCACTTTTCAAACTACTCGTTTTCGGCGATACGGAAATCTTTAAAGTACTGGTAGAAGGCTTATTCGATTCCACCAAAACCTCAGTTATGGATATCGCACTCCCTTTGGTTGGAACCATGGCATTTTGGTTAGGTGTGATGAATATTGGAGAAAAAGCCGGAGCCATCAATTTCTTATCCCGAATTGTAGGTCCGTTTTTTAGCCGTTTATTCCCTGAGGTACCCAAAAACCATCCGGCCTCCGGACAAATGATGATGAACTTCTCGGCCAATATGCTGGGCTTAGACAATGCGGCTACTCCCCTTGGGCTCAAAGCCATGGGAACCCTGCAAGAACTTAATCCAAAAAAAGATACCGCAACTAATGCGCAAATCATGTTTTTGGTTTTGCACACTTCGGGCTTGACCATATTGCCCATTTCCATTATCGCCCAAAGGGCAATTATGGGGGCGCAAAATCCAACCGATATTTTTATTCCGTGTATCATTGCGACCTTCGTAGCAACCATCGCGGCAATGCTTATCGTTTCCATTTGGCAAAAAATCAATCTTTGGGATCGAGTAATTATTTCTTGGCTGCTGGGGCTTACGGCTTTTATCTGTTTGTTGGTTTGGTATTTTACCGCTTACCTCAGCAAAGAACAGATCAGCGAAGTATCTAAAGTGATCAGCAATGTGTTACTTTTTGCTATACCGGTAACATTCATTTTGGGTGCCATCCGTAAAAAGGTAAACGTTTTTGAAACATTTATTGAAGGCGCCAAAGGCGGATTCGAAACCTCGGTGAAAATTATTCCATATCTGGTAGCCATGTTGGCTGCCATCAGCGTGCTTAGAGCTTCAGGAGCTTTAGAATATGTAGTAGACGGCTTTAAATGGGGTTTTTCATTTTTGAATATCGATACTCGCTTTACCGATTCACTGCCAGTGGCTTTGATGAAACCTTTGAGTGGTTCCGGCTCGAGAGCAATGATGCTCGATTCGATGAAAACCTTTGGTCCGGATTCTTTTGTTGGCAGACTTTCTTGTGTATTCCAAGGTTCAGCAGACACCACTTTTTATATCGTAGCACTTTATTTTGGATCAGTAGGCATAAAAAAATCACGTTATGCTATTACAGCGGGCTTGCTTGCAGATTTATTTGGAGTAATTGCTGCTATTTTGATTTCGTATTTATTCTTCGGATAATTCTTGCTGTACCAAAATATCTTTTTAGGAAATAAAACAATTTCTTAGGAAACAGTATTTAGTTAGGAAAATGTAAACCTAACTATGAAAACTCTTTTCGAAACCATTGTTTGCAACCTATGCTTAGGCATGGCTGCGATAACATGTGAAGCACAAAATCTTCAGCTTTGGAACGGAGAATATCCAACTGTTATTGATTGTAATTTTAGTAATGGACAGGCAGATAATTCAAGCCCGAATAGTGGATTATGGGCCTTTAAAGGAAGTATAAACCAATGGAAATCTGCCACCATTAATCTTAAATGCCAAAACAATTGGAGAGTAGACCTCTCTAAATACTCCGAAATTCAATTTTATATTAAATCAGAAACACCGGGCATAGTGCTCAAATTCGGATTATCGGGCTGGCCATATACCAGCAATATGGTTGATATTGCACCTTACATCCAAAATGGGCCAATAAATAACGCCTATAAATTGGTAAAGATTCCCCTGGAGGCATTAAAAACAGTAGAATACAAATTAAACTCTGTTGAACACCTGCGTTTTGAAACTACAGGGACAGATCTTCAGGTAATCTATGCTGATGATTTTATGGCGATAGATTTAAGCCCGAATGAAGTAGATTCAATTAATTTTCTAAATGATCAAGTGGTTAAACTGAATGTGAAAGATCTCTTCATAATGGAAGATGTTCAGCAAAATACGAACTACCAAATTATCAGTACCAACGATACCGATTTTTTACAGGGCCAAAATCCCTCCAAAATAGGCCGACATTTTTTCGTTAAAGAGTTCCCTGAAAATTCTACAAATCCTATCACCAAAAACGAACTCTTCTTACAATTTGATCAAAAGCTAAAAAATGGCTATGAATATCAGCTTGTAATAAAAAATATTAAAGATTTATCAGGGAATGACTTCAGTCAAGCTAAAACTATCGACTTTACATTTAACGATCAACAATTGATCAATCACTCTGTAAAAGTAAACCAGGTAGGCTATTTTACCTGGGGGCCAAAATATGGCTATGTTGGGAATTATTTGGGCGATGCTGGTCCTATGATAATTACACCCACACAATTTAAAATTCTCCATGCAAAAACTAATGAAACGGTATTGACTGGAATTCCGAAATTTAAAGGAAATGACCCGGTTAGAAGTGGTGAAATAGTGTTCGAATGCGATTTCAGCACCTTCAACAAACCCGGAAAATACTACCTGTATGTTCCGGGTATTGGTAGATCTTTTAATTTCGAAGTGAGTGAAAATGTATTGGATTCAACGTATTATACCTGTGCAAGAGGCCTATTTTACCAACGTTGCGGCATCGATTTAGTTCCGCCTTATGCCGATGCCCGATGGTCACATCCGGCTTGTCATCAAAACGATGGTATATCACACAGTTCATGGTTCAATTCTCCGCTTTACAACGGCGAAGCAATTAATGCATACATACCCGCTAAATTAGGTTGGCACGATGCAGGAGATTATGGAAAATATACCGTAAGTGGCTGTAGTGCTGTTTACTATCTGCTAAATATTTTTGATTTGTTTCCAGAAAAATTTGGAGACAAAGAGCTAGACATCCCCGAAAGCGGAAATGGTGTGCCTGATATTTTAGATCAGGCAAAATATGAGGTATCATGGCTAATGAATATGCAAGCTGCAGATGGAGGAGTTTTTGAACGCATTACAACTGTCAATTGGCCTACCACCATGCCGCAAAATGACTTTGCTACCCGATATATTTCAGAAAAAACCACTCCGGCTACAGCCCAATTTGCTGCAGTTATGGCCATGGCCTATCGTTTATTTTTAGCCTATTGGCCAGATCTAGCGAATCAATGCCTCAGTAAATCAAAACTAGCCCTGAATTTTTTATTGGCACATCCTGATGTACTTCCAGCGGGAGGTTACTATGGCGGAAACGTTGGAATAGGTGGCGGTAACTATTCTAGTGTAGGCAGTGATATCGATGAACGTGCTTGGGCTACAGCAGAATTGTACAAATCAACCGGCGATCCGTATTATCATCAATTGTTTGACTCTTATTGGTCACCCAATCCTCCTAATTGGGGTTGGAATCCATTTTTAGACCATCAAATAAACGCATCTATTACGTATGCCACTACCACAAAATACCCAACAGATCCAACTAAAATCAATTCCATTAAAAGTGTAATTTTAGGAAGCGCAACCAATAAATGGATAGACAGATTATCAGTAAGTGATTACCGTAGTGCTTGCGGGCTTGATGTTGGTTTGGGATCTTACGGTCAGTCTTCACGTTATTCGTGGGACTTGATTATGGCCTATGCACTTTCTGGCGATGAAAAATATAGAAAATATGCGCTATTGAGCCTCGATGTACAGCTTGGCAATAATCCACAGAACAAAAGCTACATTACAGGAGTTGGGAGTAATTATCCGATGCACCCCTTACATCACCCCTCCTTACACGACGGCGAGATAGAACCTGTTCCTGGTATACCTGTATTTGGGCCATGTTCTCATTTGGGATGGTCTAATCCTTTCAATATTATTGTACAGGATCCAAAATATTTGTATCCAAGCGGAGAAAAAACCGAAAGCCCCTATCCCATCTTAAGAAGGTATTACGATATCCCGTCAAATCCTGCAATGAGTGAATTCAATGTGATTGATGAAGCAATTACCTCAAGCGTTTTGGGCTTCTTTAAATCACCAGCACCACAAACTACCATAGAGGAACCCATAACTAAACTGGATTATTTTTTAGGTAAATCTATTGATGACTATGTATTACTAAAATGGGAAATGGCAAGTGAGTTTCAGGTACTATCCTACCAAGTCGAATGGAGTCTGAATGGAGTGGATTTTACCCATTTCATGAGTTTAAATAGCTGGGGCGACAGTACAAGCCCACAACACTATGTTACTACTGATAAAAATCCTACTGCTAAACTAATTTACTATCGTTTAAGGGTAAATCAACAAGATGGTAGCCATTTTTACAGCACAATCATTTCTATAAATAGATTAGATAATAATAAAATCCATCTGAAACTTTATCCAAATCCAGTTACAGATAAATTACATATTGAATTTTCCAATCCATCCACCCAAAATCTAATTGTAAAATGGAACGTAATGATCAGTGATGTACATGGTAAAATGGTTTTTGAAGATTTTAATAGTATAAATTCGATTAATGAAGAGGTCAATAAATTAGTTGATAAACTCCCACCAGACATCTATATCATCGAATTCAGAAATCAGGATGAAACGATTCGTGAAAAATTCATCAAAAAATAAAAAAGCCTCGACTAAAGTCGAGGCTTTGGTACCCCCAACAGGATTCGAACCTGTGACCCACGGTTTAGAAAACCGTTGCTCTATCCAGCTGAGCTATGGAGGCAATTAATCGCAAAATTAGTTAATCAAACGAATTAATTAAAATTTGTTCGATCCATAAAAAAAGCCCTTAAAATTTAAGGGCTTTTGTGTGGTCGGGGTGGCAGGATTCGAACCTACGACCTCCACATCCCAAATGTGGCGCGATACCGGGCTACGCTACACCCCGATCTTCTTTCGAAGGACTGCAAAGATAGTAATTTTGCAGTTTTTTCAAACAAGGAAGAATTTAATCTTCTTTGTGGCGGAGAGGGCGGGATTCGAACCCGCGGTACCGTTACCAGTACGACAGTTTAGCAAACTGTTCCTTTCGGCCTCTCAGGCACCTCTCCAAGTGTTTCCCTTTCGGGGAGTGCAAATATAGCAATTCGGGGAAGCCTTCAAAAATGTTTTTTATTTCTCTCTTCAATAGGATAAACGAACATGAAAAATACTCATTAACATGGTTTTGAAGATGTCTTTTATCGCTTTAATGTCTTTGAGTGTAATGTCACTGTCGATCAATTGGTTTTGACTTAGTTTGTAGTCAACAATTCGATCTACAAGGGCAATAATCTGTGCTTCATCAGGATTATTCAGGCTTCTGGAAGCAGCTTCTACAGAATCTGCCAACATCAGTACGGCAGTCTCTTTTGTAAAAGGAATAGGACCCGGATACCTGAATATATTCTCGTCAACAAGTTTTTCAGGAAAATTCTTCAAGAAAGACTGGTAAAAGTAATCTACTCGTGTATTACCATGATGGGTTCTAATAAAGTCGACAATTAACTTAGGAAGGCGATATTTCTGAGCAATCTCTACTCCTTTGTATACATGTCGGATGATAATCTGGGCACTCTTTTCATACGAAAGTTGATCGTGCGGATTAGATCCACTATTCTGATTTTCAATGAAGTATTGGGGATTCTCCATTTTACCAATATCGTGGTATAAGGCTCCTGCCCTGACCAGCAAGGCATTACCCCCAATTTTATAAATTGCTGCTTCGGCCAGATTTGCCACTTGGAGTGAGTGTTGAAAAGTTCCGGGTGCCTTAAATGCCAGTTCTCTGAGCAGCGGTGAATTGGTATTACTCAACTCAATTAAGGTAATCTCAGAGGTAATTCCAAAAAGTTTTTCGAATCCGTAAATTAAGGGGTAAGCCAATAAGGTAAGGGTAACGCTAATCAAGAATGGCACAAAATTGACCCATTCGATTTTCGCAAACGAAGCATCTTTAATCAATAAGATACCCAGGTATGCAACAATATAAGTTATTAGTATGACCAAGGCCGAAACGAAAAACTGTTCTCTACGGGTCAATTTTCTTATGCTGTAAATTGCCGACATTCCTGCACAGATCTGTAAAAAAGCAAATTCAAAACTATTGGGCACTAAAAATGAAGCTATCAAAACAACCAGTAAATGAATATTTAAGGCCAAGCGACTGTCAAAAAGTACACGAATAATGATGGCTACAATGCAATACGGAATATAGTATAGACTGGGAATATCGAATTTAATGGCCCAAGATAGCGTAGCTAACATGCCTGTAATAATCAATAGTATAAGTGATAATTGTCGGATGTCCTGGTAAATATCTTTCCTAAAAAGCTTCAAAAAGTATACTAACAACATAATTACTAGTCCAACCAGTAAAACTTGACCCAAGAAAAGCCACTGCCGATCTGCTCTCAAAAGTGGGTCACCTTCAAATGCAACACGAAGCGATTCTAACTTTTGAAAACTTTCAGCATTAATTACATCTCCTCTACTTATAATCAGTTCTCCTTTTTCTACCATACCTAAGGTTGGAGATATATTTTGATTGGCATCTGCTTCCACTTTTGCGGTCATCTCGACATCAAACAAAATATTAGGTCTAATTTGCGCTTGCAGCAAATTGGCTAACAACTTTTTATCATTAATTAACGGATCATCGGCTATTGACTGATTGATAAAGGTTATTGCCGTATTGACATCCAGAACTTCAAGAGTGTTTAAATCATGAGATTGATTTTGATCAAGTAAAATAAAATTATAGTTAGGATTGAATCTCTGGTATTTCTTTTTCAGCTCAATAACCCCGTTATTGTAAATCTTGTCCAATAACTGCTGGGCGGTTTTTAAAAAATGTTCTTTTTCAAAATCGCTTAGGCCTAATTGGTCAGCTTCTGAATTAATTGCCACTTTTGAACTCTCAACAGCTTCTTTTGAGACTGTTTTCGCTAGTCGATAAATCGGTTTAACCGATTTGAGTACTTCATTTTCATCTCGATCTAATTGCTCAGGCGTTTTCTGAATAGCAAATTCGAATGGAGAAATCAAATCTTCTTGGTTCCAAACCTTACCCTTTTCGTACTCGAATTTAAAACGAGCCTGTTTCGGAAGTATGAATGCAATAAATAATATCGTCAGTACAATCATCAGGTATTTAAAACCATCCTGATAAGTTGTGTACAATGACTGAAAAAGGGAACGTTTAGTATTTTTTGCCAATGTGCTAAGATTTGCAACCAAATTTAAACAAATATGGTGAATGCCAATCGGTGTTTACCGATTAGTCCAAATCATTAAATTAGACTATGTTTCACAAGAATTTTACTTGAAGAGTAACCTTAATTAGCTAAATTGCGGGAACAAAATTTATAACGAAAATCTATGAAAGAAGTTGTAATTGTTTCTGCTCAAAGAACACCTATTGGCAGTTTTGGAGGAAGTTTAGCGTCATTTTCAGCCACTCAGCTTGGCGCCATTGCCATAAAGGCTGCAGTTGAAAAAGCTGGCATCAAACCAGAACAAGTTGAAGAAGTATACATGGGCAATGTATTGTCGGCAAATATAGGTCAGGCCCCGGCTACACAAGCCGCAAAGTTTGCAGGATTACCCAATATTCCAACTACCACCATCAATAAGGTTTGTGCATCGGGAACCAAAGCCATTATGTTAGCTGCTCAAAGCATCGCTTTGGGTGATAAAGAAATTGTGGTTGCTGGCGGTATGGAAAGCATGAGTAATGTGCCTTATTATTTAGATAAAGCCCGCAACGGCTATCGTTTAGGTAATGGTGAAATTATTGATGGTTTGGTTAAAGACGGACTTTGGGACGTTTACAACAATTACCACATGGGATCGGCGGCCGAATTGTGTGCTGCAGAATGCAACATAAGCCGCGAAGAACAAGATGCCTATGCCATTGAATCGTATACCCGTAGCCAAAAAGCGCAAGCTGAAGGAAAATTTGCTTCTGAAATTATTCCCATAGAACTTAAGGATCGTAAAGGAGAAGTAACTCTTTTCCAACAGGATGAGGAAGTGAAGAATGTGAAATTTGAAAAAATTCCTGGGTTAAAACCAGTGTTCAAAAAAGAAGGTACGGTAACTGCAGCTAATGCATCTACTTTGAATGATGGTGCCGCTGCCTTAGTATTGATGAGCAAACAGAAAGCTGAGCAATTGGGTTTAAAACCTTTGGCACGCATTGTTTCTTATGCTGATGCACAACAAGCCCCGGAATGGTTTACCACTTCCCCATCAAAAGCTATTCCCCTAGCCTTGCAAAAAGCTGGATTAGGAGTTGATCAGGTTGACTTTTTTGAAATTAATGAGGCCTTTTCGGTAGTTTCGATTGCGAACAACCAGGCTATGAACTTAAATCCTGCCAAAGTAAACGTAAATGGCGGTGCAGTTTCCATTGGCCACCCGCTTGGCGCTTCAGGTGCCCGAATTGTGGTTACCCTGCTTCACGTTTTAAAACAAAATAAAGGCAAAATTGGTGTTGCTGGCATCTGCAATGGCGGTGGCGGTGCAAGTGCTTTAATTATTGAGAATTTGGATTAAGTTAATGCGATTCGGATTTGCACTTGCTTTCTTTTTACTACTGAGTTGCTCGGTATTTGCTCAAGCTAAATCAGGTGCTGAGAGACAACTTAAGCGATCTACTTTACAAGATAGCCTAGTTAGACTGAGTAAAAAGTTTGTAAATCACGAATTGGAACCCGAACGCTACAACGCCAATTATCAATTCATCAAAACCTTGGTAAGTGCACTCAAAGAGCCTCGATCGTTCGATCTAAGTTTCGACTCTTTGAGTGCAATTTCTATTCAAACATCTCCCGATAAACAATTCCGCATATTTAGCTGGCACATTATGAACGATGATGGCTCCTACCGATTTTATGGTAGTATCCAGTTAAACACAGCCGATGGTAAACTTAAATTGTTTCCTTTGCTAGATTATTCGGCTTTGATCAAGCATCCGGAAGATACGACATGTACTCCTGACACATGGTATGGGGCTCAGTATTATCAAATTATTCCGGTAAATACCTCTTCTAAACAAGTGTATTATACCTTGCTGGGCTGGAAAGGCAGTAGCTCGAAATCGACTAAAAAAGTGATTGATATACTCTATTTTAAAGATGGAAATGCGTACTTTGGATTACCGGTGTTTACAGGTAAAACCCATGATCAAGAAGAGAAAAGAATCGTATTTGAATACTCCAGACAGGTAAGCATGCATCTAAACTTTATTCCCGATCAGCAGAAAATCGTGTTCGATCATTTGGTTCCGATGGACACAAAGAGCAAAGAAGATTTTTCAAAATACGTTCCAGATATGACTTTTGATGGCTTCCAGTTATCAAATGGACTATGGAAATTTCAAGAAAATTTGACCCTGAATAATGTACCATCCAAGATGGACGAGTACTACAATGACCCTAAGAAATTAACTAACAACCCAAGTATTAAAAAAAACAATTCATCAAAATAATCACTCATGAAGAGAATTCTTATTTTATTACTGCTGCTTAGCAGCTTCAGTTTCGCACAAGAAGGCAAAAAGGACTATAGCCTTGAAGATATATTCAAAAAAGGCACATTTAGCGCCCGTGGAATTAGAGGGCTTCGGTCTTTGCAAGATGGTAAAACCTATTTATCTGTCGAAACCGATCCTCAAACCAAACTCAGGTATGTGGCCAAAAACAATTATAGTGATGGCAAGCTGAATAGCATTCTTTTCAGAGAATCTGATTTGATTTACAAAGGCGATACACTGCCGGTGAGCATCGATTTCAACAGTGACGAAACAAAAGTTTTAATTCCGGTTGGTGAAGAACAAATTTACCGACGCTCGTCTAAAGCGAATTATTTTGTTTTCGATTTAAAAAGCAAACAAATTACCGAAGTTTCAAGCCGCGGTAAGCAGTTATTTCCTAGCTTCTCTCCAGACGGTAATATGGTAGCTTTTGTTAGAGATAATAATTTATTTATCAAAAATTTGAGCTCTGGAGAAGAAAAACAAATAACTCTTGATGGCAAGAACAATGAAATTATCAATGGCCGTTCAGATTGGGTTTATGAGGAAGAGTTTTCATTTGCTCAAGCCTTTTACTGGAGCCCTGATGGTAAGCATATTGCATATTATAAATTTAACGAAACTGAAGTTCCTGAATACTCCATGACCATGTTTGAAGGGCTATACCCCTACGACTACCGTTACAAATACCCTAAAGCTGGTGAAAAAAATTCGGTGGTGAGCATTCATATCTATTCTCTGGAAAATAATGCAACTAAATCCGTGGAAATAGGTTCTGAAAAAGATCAGTACATTCCGCGTATTCGTTGGACCCAAAATGCCAATACCTTATGTGTTTTACGCATGAATCGTCATCAAAATAAATTGGATTATTTATTAGCCGATGCAGCCAGTGGGAATAGCAAGTTGATGATGAGTGAAGAAGACAAGTATTACATTGACATTGAAAAGGAACAATTGACTTTCTTGACTAACGGCAAGCAATTTATCAATGTAAGTGAGCGTGACGGCTATAACCATTTGTATTTATACGATATGAATGGAAAACTGCTTAAACAGATTACCAAAGGAAATTGGGAAGTAACCGACATTTATGGTATAGACCAGAAAAAGGGTTTGATTTATTACCAATCTACCGAAAGCTCTCCATTGCAAAGGGATGTGTATGCCATTGGTCTAAACGGATCCGCTAAACGAAAAATAAACACTTTGAGTGGCACAAATTCGGCATCTTTTAGTACCGATTTCAGTTATTACATTCTAAGCAATCATAGTGCAAAATCTCCTATTTACGTGTCACTGCACGAGAATAGCGGAAAAGTAATCCGTGTATTGGAAGACAACGCCAAAACCAAGAAAACATATGCTGAATACCAAATTAGTCCGACTGAGTTTTTTAGTTTCACAACATCAGAAGGTGTAAGTTTAAACGGTTACATGATTAAGCCCGCAAATTTTGATGCTTCCAAAAAATATCCAGTATTCCTCTATGTTTATGGCGGTCCGGGTAGTCAAAATGTGGCCGATGCTTGGGGCGGAGCCCGAAATGTTTGGTTCAATTATTTAGCACAAAAAGGCTATATCGTTGCTTGTGTTGATAATCGTGGAACCGGTTTTAGAGGTGCGGAATTCAAAAAAATGACTTACCTGAATTTGGGTAAATACGAAACTATCGATCAAATTGAAACCGGTAAATGGTTTGCAAAACAATCGTATGTAGATGCAAGCCGGATTGGTATTTGGGGTTGGAGCTACGGTGGCTACATGTCTTCTTTGTGTATAACCAAAGGGGCCGATGTATTCAAATTGGCTATCGCGGTTGCACCTGTAACCACCTGGAGATTTTACGACAGTATTTATACCGAACGTTACCTGAGAACACCGCAGGAAAACAAAGCCGGTTATGACGATAACTCCCCTATCAATTATGCAAAATTGTTAAAAGGCAAGTTTTTACTAATTCATGGTACAGGAGATGACAATGTACATTTCCAAAACAGCGTAATGTTCTCTGAAGCCTTAATTCAGGCTAATAAACAATTTGAACAGGCTTACTATCCAAATAAAAACCACGGTATATCTGGTGGAAATACAACTATCCAACTGTACCGTAAAATGACCGATTTTGTTTTAAACAACCTTTAACCAATTCTAAAACCTAAACCAAAAATCAAAACATGAGTACTCCATCAACTCCATCAACAAGTCACCCGAAAGGCCTCTATGTGCTTTTTGCAACCGAAATGTGGGAGCGCTTTAGCTACTACGGTATGCGTGCCATATTGGTACTTTTCATGACCAAGGCTTTACTGTACGATAAAGTATTGGCCTCCAACCTTTACGGAAGTTATACCGGCTTGGTGTACCTTACTCCGCTTGTGGGTGGATATGTAGCCGACCGTTATTGGGGCAATCAAAAGTCAATCATTACCGGAGGATTATTGATGGCTTTAGGACAGTTCTTACTATTTTTCTGTGGTAGCACTTACCAAAGTGCTCCCGAATTGTCAACTGCATTATTTTTTGCAGGATTAGGATTTCTGATTGCCGGAAATGGCTTCTTTAAACCAAACATTTCGTCGATGGTGGGTCAGTTGTATGGAGCCGGCGATAAACGGGTTGATGCCGCATACACCATTTTTTATATGGGTATTAACTTGGGTGGTGCATTGGGACCTATAGTTTGTGGATTAGCCGGAGATACCGGTAATCCTGCTGATTTCCGTTGGGGATTTATGGCTGCAGGTATTGGTATGCTGCTGAGTGTTATCATCTTCAAACAGTTAAAAGATAAATATGTGGTAGATCCGCAGGGCAAAACCTTAGGATTGGTACCTGGAGATAAAAAAGAGATCAAAACCTCTCAAATTTTAGCTTATGCTGGATTATTCGCTTTTTCTTTGGCCGTTATAGGTTTACTCTATGTAGATGCCCGAGTTTTTGGAATTCTTTCGTATTTGCTGGTTGCTTCAGTATTAATTATTGGATTTATGATTATATCCGATAAGACTTTATCAGCAACAGAAAAACAACGGATTGCGGTAATTTTTATCGTTTCTTTCTTTGTAATCTTTTTCTGGAGTGCTTTTGAGCAGGCTGGAGCTTCCTTAACTTTCTTTGCTGAAGAGCAAACACAAAGAGATTTGGGCTTTTTAACCGTTCCGGCAAGTTTATTCCAATCCTTGAATTCTATTTTCGTGGTATGCTTTGCTCCTATTGTTGCCTGGTTATGGATTAAATTAGGCAACCGCAATGCTGAGCCCTCATCACCTACCAAAATGGCGGTTGGTTTATTCCTCCTAGCCTTGGGCTACCTGATTATTGCCTTTGGTGTTAAAGGAGTACAACCTGGCGTTAAAGTGAGCATGATGTGGTTAACCAGCATGTACGCCCTGCATACCTTAGGTGAATTGTGCTTGTCGCCCATCGGACTATCGTTAGTAAATAAATTGGCACCCTTCCGTTTTGCTTCTTTATTGATGGCTGTATGGTTTTTAGCCAATGCAGCGGCCAATAAATTTGCAGGCGTATTGAGTGCGCTATACCCCGAAGCAGGTAAAACACCTCAATTTTTAGGTTACCAGATCAATGGTTTATATGAATTTTTTATTCTGTTTGTTCTGATGGCCGGTGCCGCCTCCTTAATTTTGTTTATGGTGACCAAAAAATTGCAGAAAATGATGGCTTAAATTTAAGCAGCCAACACTGGAGAGCCCATAGCCCAAAAGCTATGGGTTTTTCTTTATCTGATTTTAACGCTATTTTTGAAACAACATGACAGTCCAGCATTCCGACAGCATCGTACTCATCCCTACCTATAACGAAAAGGAAAACATCGAAAAAATCATTCGTAAGGTGTTCTCTTTAAGTGTTCCCTTTCACGTACTCGTTATTGACGATGGTTCGCCGGATGGCACTGCACATATTGTAAAAAGCCTGCAGCAAGAATTTCCGGAGCAATTATTTATTGAAGAGCGAAAAGGTAAACTTGGTCTGGGTACTGCCTATATCCATGGATTTAAATGGGCTTTAAAGCAGCATTACGACTATATTTTTGAGATGGATGCCGACTTTTCGCATAACCCTGATGATCTTCCTCGATTACGAGAAGCCTGTGTTGAAGGTGCAGACCTGGCTATTGGTTCCCGTTACATCAAAGGCGTAAACGTGGTAAACTGGCCAATGGGCCGTGTGTTGATGTCGTATTTTGCCTCGGTTTATGTACGATTAATTACCGGAATTAATATTCAGGATGCTACGGCAGGTTTTAAATGCTACCGTAGCCTGGTTCTACAAACCATTAAACTGAATAAGATCAAGTTTGTAGGCTATGCTTTTCAAATTGAAATGAAGTTTACCGCCATTCAGCACGGTTTTAAGGTGGTAGAAATACCCATCATCTTTACCGACCGCACCGAAGGTACTTCTAAAATGAGTCCGCGAATTTTCCGGGAGGCCTTTTTGGGCGTTATCCAATTAAAAATTGGTTCTTGGTTCCGAAAATATCCGAAACCAAGAAACACCTAATCATTTCAAATTATACAATTGTGTAACTTCTTCTTGGGTTAAAGCCCGATTGTAAATACGCAATTCGTCTATACTTCCTTTCCAATAAAAATCTAGGTCGTAGCCAATCTGTAGAAAATCATCGAAACCCGTAAATTGCGTATTTCCTGTATAAAGTATGCTTCCTTTAAAAGTACCATTCAAATAGAATTTAATTGAGGTACCATCGTAAACCCCAACTATATGATACCAACTATTCATTTGAAAGGATGAGTCAAAGTATCCATCGAAACCTGGCAATGCTAAAAAAAATCCAATTAGCTTATCTTTTATCGCAAATCCAAAACTACCGCCATTTTGTTGTTGAAAGTAAATGGGATACTTTAATCCGGGGTCATTACTATTTACCCAATATGAAACACTAATTTGATTACTTATTATAGGAGCATTAGACTTAAAGTTAACGAACTGATTAATTCCGTTAAACAATAGTGCTTTGCCATATTTTCCAGGTATATAGGCAATTGCACTTCCACTAAAAACACCATCATTGCTATAGGACTGTTGATCTTTTAAATTATCATCAAAATTGAAATACGAAATAAGGCCTTTAGTGATATCAGGTGGAGTACTTTTATCTTTTTTACAACTTATTGCTACAACCAATAGCAACATAGTTAATACTAATTTTTGTTTCATATAAACTAACAGCGATAAAACAGTGCTATTGGTATCATCCAACAAAGTATATGTGGCAAATCATGGTAAGCTTATGCCAAAAACCATACCTAATCAGTAATATTGATACAATTGCTGAACTTCTTGAGCATCTAAAGCCCGATTGTAAATTAATAGCTCATCAATTGTCCCCGTCCAGTTGCTTTGGGGATTAAAATTTCCGAGTAGAATAGCTGAGTTAAAGCCATCAATTGGCTCTGATTGTACCACAGATTCCTTCAAGACACCATTTACATAAATCTTAATGTTCGTACCATCGTAGGTACCTACAATGTGTTTCCATTCACTTCCTACTCCATCTCCAGACACCTGAACATCTATTGGGGTAACAATCCTGAACAGAAAATTATTCTGACTACCAGCAAATGCCCAGGAGCTTGTATTGGAGTTGTAATAAATAAAATACGTACCAATTAGATCTGTAGATTTAACCCAAAAAGCAATGGAAATACTCGTACTGGATTTTGGAATTTTAGGAGTAAATGTGAGGTATTGATCGGCAGCCGTGAAAGAAATAGCCTTACCCAATTTACCAGTTACAAAAACAGGGCTACCTGTTTTGATCCCGTCACTGCTGTAACCGTTCAAGTCTTTAAAATTATCATCAAAATTGATGTGTGATACTAAGCCTATGGTTGGATACGTGCGAGCTTTATCTTTTTTACACGTTGCTAGAAAGCATATGCCTGGAAGCAAAAGGAAGAGTATTATCTTTTTCATAGTTGGTGTTTTTTTAATGTTATAACGTTTGGATCTTTAGCATAGTATAACATTCCCTGATTAAGTTTTTGTAATTTAGCCTTATGCTTAACGAAAACCTGGATCCGAATCCTGAACATCTTTCTCCTGTTGACCGTGATATTGAAAAAGTATTGCGTCCGCAGGCTTTTGAAGATTTTACCGGGCAGCATAAACTGCTGGAAAATCTCCGCATTTTCGTTCAGGCGGCCAAACAGCGTGGTGAAGCCTTGGATCATGTATTGTTGCATGGCCCACCGGGATTGGGAAAAACTACCCTCTCACACATTATTGCCAATGAGATGAATGTGAACATCAAAATCACCTCAGGGCCTGTTTTGGATAAACCTGGTGATTTGGCGGGTTTGTTAACCAATTTGGAAGAGGGTGATATTTTATTTATCGATGAAATTCACCGATTAAGCCCTGTGGTTGAAGAATATTTGTACTCGGCCATGGAGGACTTCAAGATTGATATCATGCTGGAGACCGGCCCTAATGCCCGTTCGGTACAAATTTCGCTGAATCCGTTTACCTTAGTGGGTGCCACTACCCGTTCGGGTTTATTAACGGCTCCATTACGAGCCCGTTTCGGCATCAATTCCAGGTTGGAATATTACGATGCGAAATTGTTAACCACCATCGTTTTACGCTCTGCCTCTATACTTAAAACTCCTATCAGCGATGAAGGTGCTTATGAAATTGCTCGTCGCAGCCGTGGTACGCCCCGTATTGCCAATGCCTTATTACGCCGTACCCGCGATTTCGCCCAAATTAAAGGTGATGGCACCATCGATACACCGATAGCAAAAGTAGCATTACATGCCTTGAATGTGGATGAACATGGTTTGGATGAGATGGATAATAAAATTTTGAGCACCATCATCGATAAATTTAAAGGCGGACCGGTAGGCTTAAAAACCATTGCCACAGCCGTTGGTGAAGATGAGGATACTATTGAAGAAGTGTATGAGCCTTTCTTAATTCAAGAAGGTTATTTGATGCGTACCTCCAGAGGACGGGAGTGTACCGAATTGGCTTATACGCATTTGCGTAAAGTTAAACCCGGCTCCAATCCTTCTTTGTTCTAATTCGAGCAATCTGATGCTCCAAAAAAGCAATGTATACAGCCAATTGATTAAAGAGGAAGCTAAACGTTTAGGCTTTCTGTTTTGTGGTATAGCTCCTGCTGGCTTTTTGGAAGAAGAAGCTCCTCTATTGGAAAATTGGCTCAAATCGGGTTACCATGGCGAAATGAGCTATATGGAAAATCATTTCGACAAACGCCTCGATCCGCGTTTATTGGTTGCTGGTGCTAAATCAGTCATCAGCCTTGGGCTCAATTATTATACGGAAGAAAATCAAGTTGATCCGGAAGCTCCCAAACTTTCGATGTATGCCTTCGGCGAAGATTACCATAGTGTGATCAAAAGCAAACTGAAAACCTTGCTGGAGAGCATCAATGCGCAAATTGGCGAAGTACATGGTCGTGCCTTTGTAGATTCGGCCCCGGTGTTGGACAAGGCCTGGGCAAAAAAAGCGGGCATGGGGTGGATAGGCAAGCACACCAACTTGATTAGTAAGCAAAAGGGATCTTACTTTTTTCTGGCTGAGCTGATTGTTGATCTAGAGCTTGCCTACGACAGTCCGATGCTAACGGATCATTGCGGTAGTTGTACCCGTTGTATAGATGCATGCCCTACCGAAGCCATTGTTGCACCTTATGTGGTAGATGGCAGCCGTTGCATTTCTTACCTCACTATCGAATTGAAAAATGAGATTCCGACCGAATTTCAAGGTAAACTGGATAATTGGATGTTTGGCTGTGATGTTTGTCAGCAGGTTTGCCCATGGAACCGATTTTCAGTTCCACACCAGGAAAGCGCTTTTGAACCTCAGTTAGATTTGTTGGGTATGAATAAACAGGATTGGGAGGAAATTACCGAAGAGGTTTTTTCAAAAGTGTTTTCAAAATCTGCGGTGAAGCGGACTAAATTTAGTGGCTTGAAGCGGAATATTGCGTTTTTGAAAAGCAGTGGTGAACTGGATTAATTGGTTGTAAGTACGATGAACGAGATTAAGCTTAGGAAAATTGGACCGGCCGAGGTTGAAGATTTGAAAAAAATTAGTGAGCAAACTTTTTCGGAGGCTTTTGCGGCAGCGAATACGGAGCAAAATATGAACTGGTATTTTGAAACTGCATACGCTGTTGAGCAATTGCGTTTTGAACTGATGGACTTGAACTCTGAATTTTATTTTGCGGAGCTTAACGAACGGGTAATTGGTTTTTTAAAGCTGAATTCGGGGATGGCGCAAACGGAATTGCAGGAAGAAAATGGGCTTGAAATTCAACGGATTTATGTTTTGAATGAGTTCCATGGCAAAAAAGTGGGTCAATTGTTGTTTGAAAAGGCATTGGATATTGCCCGATTGAAAGGTGCAGCTTATGTTTGGCTGGGCGTTTGGGAACATAACCCAAAAGCGATTCGTTTTTATGAGAAAAACGGCTTTGTGGCATTTGACGAGCATACGTTCCGTTTTGGTGATGAGGACCAGCGTGATATTATGATGAAACTGGTTTTGGACTAAAACTATTTGCTGGTGATGCTGTACTTTTTAGTAGTGCTACTGCACTCTTTATAGTTTCTTTTGCACGAATTGTAAGTACTACTGTACTTTTTAAAAACTCTTCTGCACTATTTATAACTACACCTTCACTAATTGTGTGTTCTCATGCACTTTATAAAATCAGTGCTGCACTTTTTACAATTTGCCCTGCACTTTCTAATTTTAGAAATGCACTGATTACAACTACTTGTGCACTTATTATCAATCAATTTGCACTTTTTATTGGCTGCCCTGCACTTTGGCAGGATTACCTTGCACACTTTATGACAAAAAAAAGCCCCGAGGGTTTCCTCGGGGCTTTTTGGTTTTTTATTGAATCGGCTTGTATTCTTTAAAGAGGGAGACTTTTGTTTCTTCTACCTTTTTGCGGAAGGCTGGCCAATCTTTGGTGAAATAGGCATTTACCCGATCAATGAATTGTTTACTCAATTCTTCGGCTTGCTCTACTAGTTTCACTTCCTGGGCACCGGGTGCTACCGGTTTTGCATTGATGGTACCCTGTGCCTCGTTCAGTTTTTGGAGGGCTGTTAATTGGTATGGACGACCATAGCCTTGTTTTTCTAAACGTTTGCCATTGAGCACTTCTTTGATGGTTTTGATGCTATCTTGTTGCGCTTTGGCTGCCTTTAAAAGCTCTTTGGCTTCTTTGGTATCCACTCCCGTTAATTGTGCAGCTACTTTAGTGGCAATATCGTTGCTTTCGTCTAGTTGATCGGTGGCTTGGGTTAATTTTCCAAAGGTTTTAGCCAGGCGGTCAATTAGACTGCGTTTAGCTTGGTACACTTCTTTAGAGAAGGGTACTCTTGGATCGGCCATGAATTCTACTTGTACCGAATCTTTGAAACTGCCGTATTGTACTACTGCTTTGTATTGACCAGGCATTGCTGCTAGTCCACCTATTTCATCGGCCTGACCTCTAGTTCTTTGTCTTCCCGGATAACGAACGCCTTTTTCGTCTAATCCCCAATCGATGAAGTTTAAACCGGTATCTATTCGGGTATCGGTTAGGGTTCTAATCAGTTTACCTTCTTGGGTATAGATACGTGCAAACAGGGTATCAGCCTTAGCTTTGGCATTGGCTGGCTTTTTTACATCATTTGCTGGGGTTTCGGCTTTTGCCGGAACTTTAACCAAGTATGGAATTCGGGCAAAACCGTTTGGACGATTTGGGGCTTCGTAGGTTGCGTCTGCTGCAAATTCTACACCTACTGGGGCCAAACTTCCTTTTACATCTACTGCCATTGCTGGATCAAAGAGCATTAGATCTTTGATGCCTTGTGCGGCGATTTTGCGTAATGGTTTGATATCGTCTAGAATCCAGATACCACGACCAAATGTAGCGATAGCTAAATCTGATTCGCGTTCTTGAATGGCTAAATCCATGGTTGATACGGATGGATAGGCATTTTTGAATTGGGTAAAGGTTTTACCTTCGTCTATACTTACCCAAAGGCCATTTTCGGTTCCGGCAAACACCAATTTAGGCTGAACAGGATCTTGCAAAATACACAATGCATAGCCTTTCACTTTTTTCTCGTCGAGTACACGCTCCCAGGTTTTACCAAAATCTTTGGTGCGGTAAACATAGGGTGCAAAATCGCCCTGACGGTAATTGTTGGCTACCACCCAAGCTTCGGCGGCATTGTAGCGTGATGCCTGAATTTGAGGTATCCAGCTTTCTTTTGGTAATCCTTTAATGCTTGGTGTAAGGTTAGTCCAGGTTTTACCACCATCGCGGGTAAGTTGTACGTTACCATCGTCGGTACCTACCCAAATTACCTGGGCATCCAGTTTACTTGGTGCAATGGTTAAAATGGTGTTGTGATTTTCGGCTGCGGTAATGTCGATTGTTAAACCACCACTTTCTTCCTGTTTTTGTTGGGCAGGGTTGTTTGTGGTTAGGTCTGGGGAGATGATTTCCCAGCTGATGCCTTTGTTGTTGCTTTTGTGTACAAACTGACTTCCATAATAAATTGTGGAAGTATTGGTGGGATCTTGAGCCAGGGCTGCGTTCCAATTAAAGCGCAGGCGTGTTTTCAAATCGGGTGCCGGCGGACGGAGGCTGTAGGTAAATCCGCTTTGTTTATCGTAACGGGCCAATGCTCCTCCTTGTGACATGGCATAGCCGTATCGGCTATTTTCCGGATCGGGCAACACATCAAATCCATCGCCACCTAAAACGGTTTGCCAATAGGCGTTACGTATTCCACCTTCTCTCCAGATGTATGCCGGACCTGTCCATGAACCGTTATCTTGTAATCCGCCGTATACATTGTAAGGCATTTCATTATCTACATTGATGTGGTAAAACTGGCCTAATGGTAAGGATTCTACATAGGTCCATTTTTTACCTCGATCGTGGGAAATGGCAATACCTCCATCGTTTCCATCGATAATGTATGAAGGATCTTTAGGGTTGATCCAGAAGGCATGGTGATCTGGGTGCACGCCTGAGTATGGGATAATTACTTCAAAGTTTTTTCCTCCGTCTTCGCTACGGGCTATCATTTGGTAGATGTTGTATAAACGGTTTTCGTTTTGCGGATCTACGGCAATGTCTTGAAAATAGAATGGACGGTTATTTACCCATTGTGGATCGGTATTGATTACTTCCCAGTGGTAGCCTCCATCGTCGGAGCGGTAAAGTGCATTTTTGGAAGATTCGATCATGGCGTATACACGATCTGGATTACTGGCTGCAATGGCGATACCAATTCTACCTAGTTCACCTTCCGGTATACCGTTGTTTTTATCGAGTTTAGTCCAGTTTTTACCACCGTCTACCGTCATGTAGAAACCTGAGCCCGGTCCACCCGATTTGAAATCGTAGGGTGTACGGCGCATTTGCCACATGTTTACGAAAATTTTATTCGGATTGGTTGGATCCATGACCATGTCGCCTACTCCTGATTTTTCATTGGTGTAGAGAATCTTTGTCCAGGTTTCTCCTCCATCGGTGGTTTTGTAAACACCACGTTCCTGATGGTCGGCAAATGGGTTTCCGAGTACGCCTGCATATACGGTTTGCGGGTTTTGCGGATCAATTAAGATGCGGTGGATGCTTACTGATTTCTCCAGACCCATGCATTTCCAGGTACGCCCGCCATCTAAACTTTTGTAAATGCCCTGCCCCAGATTGATGGAATTACGTGGGTTTCCTTCACCAGTGCCTACCCAAACGGTGTTGGGGTTATTTTGTTGAATGGCTATGGCTCCAATATTCACCGTGGCATTTGCATCGAAGATGCTCTTCCAGGTTGTCCCCCCGTTATCTGATTTCCAAACGCCGCCAGATGCTGCGCCAACGTAAATAATATCTGGATTTTGTTCTACTGCGGCAATGGCTGTTACCCGGCCGCTCATGCTACCGGGACCGATGTTACGCGGTTTCATGGCTTTAAGCAGACTAAAATCAATTTGCTGAGCTAATGCACTTAGTGAAAGCATGCTCAATACTAGTATACCCAAGTATTTTATTCTCATGACAGGTTTAAGATTGGTGTGCTTTGAAATTGTGAATTATATCTGAATTTTACAATAAAGCCCGTGTATTATCACGGGCTTGTTACAGTTTATTTGGAAATGAATCGGGTTCAATATTTCCTTTTGTAATTGAGTCAGCAAGTTTTCATCAGCCTAGGGCTCTGAACTGAAGATGTCGTTTATTCTTTTTTGAATTTATTCTGCAATTCGTTGAGCAAATCTGATGTGAGTGGCTTATCGCTTTCAGCGCTGTTTAAATCGAGTTTTGCCTGCTGTCCTGGATTGTTTTTTTGCTCGTTCCAGCGTTTCCAAATTTGCTCTAATTTGCGTTTGGTGGAAAGTGCAAAATCGCCCTGCATCATCCAGGCATAATAGCTTGGCTCTGATTGGAAGACATCAACACAGGTGCGGCCTTTGTGTTTACCAAAATTGAAACATTCCTGATTTTTATCGTTCATGACCAGGCGGCCGGCAAAATCGACCCATTTGTTCAGGCTGGTAAAGGCATGCAAGGCTGGTACATCATTTTGTACCGGTATGCTTTTGTTTCCTTTACGGTCTTCCCATTCTTTGTTTTGGTAGCGTTCTATCTGGGCCAAGAGCACTTCGTAGGTTGCCTTGATATCTGCCTCGGCTGAGTGTGCATTTTCGAGATTTTTACCACAATAAAACTGGTATGCGGCTTTGAGTGTACGTTGTTCCATTTGGTGGAAGATGTTTTGCACATCTACAGCATGGCGACCATCGGTAGTGAAATCTATACCGGCACGTAAGAATTCTTCTACCAGCATCGGGATATCGAATTTGTTTGAATTGTATCCGGCTAAGTCGCAATCGTCTAGAAAGCGGGCCAATTCTTCGCCAACCTGTTTGAATGTTGGTTCGTGTGCCACATCTTCATCGTAAATGCCGTGTACCAATGAGGCTTCTAATGGAATTGGTACTTCAGGATTGATTCGCAGGGTTTTTACCTGCTCGGTGCCATCGGGCATGGCCTTGAGTATGGATATTTCTACAATGCGATCGGAAGCGACATTGATGCCGGTACTTTCGAGGTCGAAAAAGGCCAATGGCCGCTTTAAGTTTAGTTTCATGTTTTTTTATTGTTTGAGGATGCGTTGTATTTCATCCAGTTTCATTAAGGCTTCAACCGGTGTTAGGGTATTGACATCGAGGTTTTGCAAGATGTCGCGAATTTCGACCAAAATGGGGTCTTCGATGGAAAACATCTGTAATTGATAGGCCTGCTGCTGCACTTTCTTGATGCTGTCTTTGATGTGTTCGCCTCCGGTACGTTCTTGCTCTAGGCGTTTTAAAATTTCGTTGGCACGGGCTACTAATTTTGGCGGCATACCGGCCATTTTGGCTACGTGGATACCAAAACTGTGTTCGGATCCGCCCGGAATTAGCTTACGTAAGAAGATGACTTTATTGCCTACTTCTTTAACAGAAACGTTGTAATTCTTGATGCGGTTAAAAGAATTACTTAGTTCGTTTAATTCGTGGTAGTGGGTAGCAAACAGGGTTTTTGCTTTGGCATTTGGGTGGTTATGCAAAAACTCTGCTATGGCCCAAGCAATGGAGATACCATCGTAGGTGCTGGTTCCCCGTCCAATTTCATCGAGCAATATTAGGCTGCGATCGGACAGGTTGTTCATGATGCTGGCCGTTTCGTTCATCTCTACCATGAATGTGGACTCTCCGGATGATAAATTATCGGATGCCCCTACCCGGGTAAAGATTTTATCGACCAAGCCTACCTGTGCTGCCGTTGCCGGCACAAAAGAGCCCATTTGCGCCATGAGCACGATGAGACCCGTTTGACGTAATAAAGCAGATTTACCGGCCATGTTTGGTCCGGTAATGATCATGATCTGCTGCGAATCGCTATCCAGGTAAACATCGTTGGTGATGTAGGCCTCGCCAGTTGGCAGGTTTTTTTCTATGACCGGATGACGGCCGCCTTTGATGTCGAGTATATTGGATGTATCTATTTGCGGACGTACATAAAAGTTTTTGATGGCGGTATTGGCAAAGTTGAGCAATACATCTAACTGGGCTATTAGTTGTGCATTTAACTGAATTGGCTTGATGTATTCAGTTAGTGCAAACATGAGCTGATTGTATAATTGGGTTTCGAGAGCCAGAATTTTTTCTTCGGCTCCTAAAATTTGCTCTTCGTATTCTTTGAGTTCGGGTGTTATGTAACGCTCGGCGTTTACCAAGGTTTGCTTGCGCAACCAGGTTTGGGGAACTTTATCTTTATGGGTATGCGTTACTTCGAGATAGTAGCCAAATACGTTGTTAAAGGCTATTTTGAGTGAGGGAATGCCTGTGGCTTCTGCTTCTCGCTTTTGAAGTTCTATGAGGTAGTCTTTACCGCCAAAGGCGATTTTGCGCAAGCGATCTAATTCTTCATTTACGCCATCGGCAATCACACTTCCTCTTGCCAATTGAACCGGTGGATCGGCTTGGAGTTCTCTTTCAATGCGCTCTCGCATGAGGGCACAGGGATTCAATTGTTCGGCTATGACGTTTAAAGAGGCACTTTGGGCAGTTTCACAGAGGGTTTTGATCTGTGCAATGGCCAGCAATGCTCTTTTCAATTGGACTATTTCTCTTGGATTGGCTTTTTGTAGCCCTATTTTAGAAATTAAACGCTCTAGATCGCCAATTTGCTTGAGTTCGGTTGCCAGCTGTTCGCGTAATTCTTCGGCTTGCACAAAGTACTCTACCACTTGTAGTCGATCTTCGATGGGTTGCTGGTCTTTTAAGGGCATTACGATCCAACGACGCAATAAACGTGCCCCCATTGGACTGAGTGTGTGATCGAGCACATCAACTAAAGTAACCGCATTCTCATTTGCTGAACCTATCAATTCGAGGTTACGGATGGTAAAGCGGTCGAGCCACATGTAGCGGTCTTCCTCAATACGGGCTAGACCCGAAATGTGGGCCAGATTACGGTGTTCGGTTTCGTTGAGGTAATGTAAGGCTACACCTGCAGCAATAATGGCTGCGGCCATTTTATCAATTCCAAAGCCTTTGAGTGAAGTGACCTCAAAATGCTTTTGAAGGGTTTCGGTTGCGTAATCGGTCGTGTATGGCCAATCTTCTAAGCCGTAGGTATAATAGCGGTCGCCAAAGGTTTCGATAAAATCGCGGTTCCGACTTCTGGGAAAAATGACTTCGCTGGGCTTGAAACTTTGCAAAAGCTTATCGATATAAGCCGCATTGCCTTGTGCTACTAAAAATTCGCCGGTTGATATGTCTAGAAATGCGATTCCGTATTGGTTCTTCTCCTCAAAAATAGAGGCTAAGTAATTGTTGGATTTTTGGTTGAGGATGTTATCGTTAGTAGCTACCCCGGGGGTGACTAACTCGGTTACTCCCCTCTTGACAATGGTTTTTACTGTTTTTGGGTCTTCCAGCTGATCGCAAATGGCTACACGCTGCCCGGCACGTACCAGTTTGGGCAAATAGGTTTCTAGAGAATGGTGCGGAAAGCCTGCTAATTCAATGTGTGAGGCTGCTCCATTTGCTCTTTTGGTAAGCACAATTCCCAAAATCTGAGCAGCCTTAACGGCGTCTTGGCCAAAGGTTTCGTAGAAATCGCCCACGCGAAACAAGAGCAATGCACCAGGGTATTTGGCCTTGATGGTATTGTATTGCTGCATTAAAGGGGTTTCTTTCGAAGTACTCTTTGCCAAAATTGTTTAATTAGAGACTCGTAAAAATAAGAAATCGGCCAAATGATACGAGTTGTGTGGAAAGAATTTAGCTTTTGGTGCTAAAACGGTAAATGGTTTGGTGATTGTAGGTTTCTCCGGGCTTTAAAAGCGTATTTGGAAAGTGAGGAATATTGATTGCATTGGGATGCACTTGATCTTCTAAACAAAATCCGGAAAATGGCTGGTAGATCTGTCCACGTTTGCCTTTGATGGGTACCAGGTGTTTGGATGTGTAAAACTGAATTGCCGGACGGTTTGTAAACAGTTCTAGCTGGATACCCGTTTGTGTAGAATAGGCAAGTGCTGCGGCTTGGCTCAGCTGCGTATTTCTTAGGATAAAGGCTTGGTCGTAACCGTTTTCAGGATCCCAGTCTTGGCCTATTTGTTTTAATTGAGTGAAATCTTTTGGAGTGCCTTTTACCGGTAGCAGTTCGCCGGTGGGTAAAAAATCAGCATGTTGCGCCAAGTACTGAACGGCATGTAGCTGCAGGTAATGTGATGAAATAGCGCTTCCATCACCATTTAAATTAAAATAACCGTGATGGGTTAAGTTGATGGCTGTTTCATGATCGGTAGTGGCCAGCATTGCTAGTTTCAGCTCGTTCTTGTTGGTAAGGGTGAAGCTTAATTCAATCTGCACATTTCCAGGAAAACCTTCTTCGCCATCGGGGCTGATATAGGTCAATTTTAATTCGGGTTCGGGAGTTTCGGTCAAACTTTTTATTGTCCAAACTTTTTTATCGAAACCCTCTGTTCCTCCATGAATTTGGTGAGGGTCTGCATTTACGGATAAATTGTATGTATTTTCCTGATAAGAATAGCTAGCCTGGCCTATTCGATTGGCATAACGACCAATGATGGTTCCGAAATAGGGATAGTTGGCCAAGTATTCTGATGAAAAATAGTCGGAAAGATTATCAAAACCCAAAACCACATCTACAGGATGCCCATTTTTATCGGGCACATACATCGATTTAATCAAACCGCCATAATTGCTCAACTCTACCTGCACACCAGAATCGTTTGCAAGTCGGATGAGGTAAACCTGTTGATCTTTGTGGATAAGTACGGGAATTAATTTGGCTTCCAATCTGATTTTAATTTGCGTTTTAAATCTATAAATAAAATCTACGCTTTTGAAAATGCTAAATAATTGTTACAAAATTATGAGGCTTGCTTACTTTTGGGGATGGCCAAATTAAAACTTGATGAATTGAACCGCGTAAGTGTGGATGAATTTAAGCAACAGGAAAAACTACCTGTAGTGGTGGTATTGGATGAAGTGCGCAGTATGCACAATGTGGGTTCTATTTTCCGTACTTCGGACGGGTTTGCTGTGGAAGCTATTTATTTGTGTGGAATTACGGGGCAACCGCCACATCGTGAAATTGAAAAAACGGCTTTGGGTGCAACGCAATCGGTAGACTGGAAGTACTTTAAGCAAACTGTAGATGCCATTCATGAACTAAAAGCGAACGGTTATCTGGTAATCGCTATTGAACAAGCCAGTGAAAGCATGTTGTTGAATGCGTTTAATCCTCAACCCAACCAACGCTATGCCTTGGTTTTGGGAAATGAAGTAAATGGTGTGAGTGAGGAGGTTATGCAGCTGGCAGATGGCTGTATTGAGATACCCCAATTTGGCACTAAACACTCGTTTAATGTGGTGGTTTCGGCTGGAATTGTGCTTTGGGACTTTTTCGCTAAGCTGAATCTAAATCCCAAAAAATCTTAATTCAGTTATTTTCCTGCGGCTTTGGCATGGTCGGCCAGGAACTGTGCCAAACCGTTATCGGTAAGTGGATGCTTTAACAAAGCCAAAATAGCTGATAAAGGACCGGTCATGACGTCAGCGCCAATTTTAGCACATTCGATGATGTGCATTGGGTGACGAACGGATGCAGCCAAGATTTGAGTCTGGTAACCGTAATTGTCGTAAATCAAACGGATATCTTCAATTAATGCCAAACCATCGGTAGAAATATCGTCTAAGCGGCCAACAAATGGAGAAACGTAGGTTGCTCCTGCTTTTGCAGCCAACAAGGCCTGACCACTTGAGAAAACTAGTGTACAATTGGTCTTGATTCCTTTTGATGAAAAATATTTGATGGCTTTGATACCCTCTTTGATCATTGGAACTTTAACCACGATCTTTGGGTTTAGAGCGGCTAAGGCCTCTCCTTCTTTCACCATGTTTTCAAAATCGGTAGCAATTACTTCAGCACTCACATCACCATCCACAATATCGCAAATGGCTTTGTAATGGTTAAGGACATTGGTCTCGCCAGAGATGCCCTCTTTAGCCATTAAACTTGGATTGGTGGTTACCCCATCCAAAATACCTAAATCTTGTGCTTCTTTAATTTGAGCGAGGTTTGCTGTGTCGATGAAGAATTTCATATTCCGATTTGTCTATTTGTCGATGAGTTGATTTGTCTATGTTTTATTAAAGCTGCTTTTTAGTTGTAGCAACAATCTTAGTAATTATCTTCTGGATGATCTTAATCTCTGCTAATAGTGATGCTACAAAGTCCTCATTGCTAATTTCCCGGCATAATAACAACCAATATTCGGTTTCATCTGCTTCCTTTGCTGCGATTTTAAATTTATGAATAAAATCTATTTTGCTTTCTGCATTCTGAGCTTCACGAACATTTGCACCGATTGATGTACCCGAACGCAGTAGTTGATTCGAAAGAACAAAATGGCGCTGTTCTTGCAATAATTGAGTGAACTTTAAAATGCTTAGTGCAAATTGAAAGGTCTTATCAATTATCAGATTATCCTGTAAAGGAATGCCTGGAGCCATTAACAAATTGTCTAATAAATAAATTGACAAATTGAAAAAAAATGGGCAAGCACCTTCTATCGCACCGCTACAACCTTCTACCCTTGCTGCGTTCCCACCCTGGGGGAGTTCAAAGGGAGCTGGTCGTAAAAGACTTGCCCGGCACAAAGGTGTAAAAAAAATCAGGAATGAACAATTCATAAACCTTGAAATCCTAATTAATTGAGCATTGTGGATAAAATTTAGCTCTGGGCTTCGTATTGATGTTCTATATTTAGTTTTAACAAAACCATATGTATGTCGAACAAAACATTTAAACCTTATGTGCCAGCCACGAGTAATATGGCTGAGTTTACGATCAAATCTATTTTACTTGGCGCCTTATTTGGAGTAATTTTTGGTGCTGCTACCGTTTATTTGGCCTTGAAAGCGGGCTTAACCGTTTCTGCCTCTATTCCGGTAGCTGTTTTAGCTATTTCTATTGGGCGGAAATTTTTCAAGACTACCATTCTCGAAAACAATATTATTCAAACTACCGGCTCTGCAGGTGAATCGATTGCTGCTGGGGTTGTATTTACCCTACCAGGATTTTTATTTCTTTCTGCCGGGAGTCAGGGTGAAAGCTTTTTCTCGTATTGGCCTATCTTCATTTTGGCCGCTTTGGGTGGAATTTTGGGCACCTTAATGATGGTTCCGCTTCGTAAATCGCTCATTGTGGAGGAACACGATAATCTGCCTTATCCGGAAGGAACGGCTTGCGCATCGGTGTTAATTGCGGGCGAAAAGGGTGGCGATTTTGCAAAAACGGCCTATCAGGGTTTGGGCTTTGCCTTTGTTTATGCCATTTTGCAAAAAGTATTTCATGTAATTGCCGAAACACCCAAATGGGCTAGCGAGCAGAGTAATAAATTCTTTCCATCGGCAACGGTAAATGGTGAGATTACTCCAGAATATATGGGTGTGGGTTATATCATCGGGCCGAAGATTGCCGGTGTATTGGTGGCAGGTGGTGTATTGGCCTGGCTGGGATTAATTCCCCTATTGGCTTCTTTGGTTCCTGCCGATACTATTGCATTTCAATTGGTTAAACTGGGTTATTTGAAAGATTTACTTAGTCCGGGAGGACCTGGTGGCTGGGACCCGGCAACACATTCTTTTGCAGATACGGCAACAGCAGTTTACCGGGCCTATGTTCGTCAAATTGGTGCCGGTGCGGTGGCTGCCGGAGGTTTCATTACGCTGATTAAAACCATTCCGACCATTGTTTCTTCGTTTAAATCGAGCTTGGCATCCATGAAAAATAAAGATGGCAAAGCTGCAGAAGTAAAACGTACTGACCGCGATTTGAGTTTCAGTACGGTACTTTGGGGGAGTTTGGCTTTAATTGTTTTGATGGCTATTCTACCTCAAATTCCGGGTGATTCGTTACTTAATAAATTACTGATTGGAGTTTTAGTAGTCGTTTTCGGCTTTTTCTTTGTTACGGTTTCAAGCCGTATCGTAGGTTTGATTGGTTCATCGTCTAACCCAATTTCGGGAATGACCATTGCCACCTTGATGGGTACCTGCCTTGTGTTTATTAGTGTGGGTTGGACCGGACATGTATTTGAACCAATGGCTTTGGTGGTGGGTAGCATGATCTGCATTGCTGCCGCTAATGCAGGGGCCACCTCACAAGATTTAAAAACGGGTTACATTGTAGGTGCAACGCCAAAATACCAACAATTGGCGCTATTTGTGGGTGCAGTGGTTTCGGCGGTAGTTATTGGGGTTACCTTATCAATTTTGGATAGACCAACACCCGAAATGCTGGCTCAAGGCATTCAGCATGCAATTGGTACCGATGCGTATCCGGCACCTCAAGGTACTTTAATGGCTACCCTTATTAAAGGTTTGTTATCCTTTAACCTCGACTGGCAATTTGTGCTGGTTGGTGTATTTCTGGCCATTACCATGGAGTTGTGCGGCGTTAAATCGCTTTCGTTTGCTGTAGGTGCTTACCTTCCTTTATCTACTACCCTACCTATTTTTGCTGGTGGTGCGATTAAAGGATTGGTAGATTGGAAAACTAAAGGCGTGAAAAAATCTGCCGAAGAGGAAGAGTTGGGCAAAGGAAGTTTATTTGCCACCGGTTTGGTTGCCGGAGGTGCCTTAATGGGTGTTATCTATGCTTTCTTGATGGCGTTCCAGACAACGGCTATACCGGTAGGTGAATTGAATGTTGAGCCTGCATTGGAACATCAACTGGGTGCTGGTGGATATCAATTACTAGGCTTTGGATTTTTTGTGCTGATGGGTTATGTGCTGTATCGCATAGCTATTGCGAAAGAGAAATAGAACAAAAAAGCCTCTCGAGTTTCGGGAGGCTTTTTTATATTTTCAGTTTTTTATTCTGAGTGGAACGAAGAATCTTTAATCACAAATCGTAAGATGCTTCGCTAGGCTCAGCATGACAAGCGTAGTTTACAAATGACTTACGCCACCGGAAACGGCAAACTTCATGGCCTCACTGGCCTTCATTTTCAAGGGTGTAATTTTATCGGCAGGAACCACATACAATTGACCTGCGAACGAATACGAAAAGGGTACATAAACAGCCACTTCGCCAGGTAAACCTATTTTTTTGAGATCTTTTTGTGTCAAAAAGCCTATTTTTTTTACACCAGTATCGTTCATTTCGATTAGAACGGGTTTATCAAACTTCTTCTCATCGCCCACAAAAGCTTCTGTAAAATCTTTTATTGAACCGTAAATAAAGCTGAATACCGGAAATCTTTTCAGCCATCGCTCCATCCAGTTGTATATGGGTTGAGTAATGAAGCTGGTTACGAATAGTCCGGCAAGCATAATTAAAACAATAACACTTAATAAACCTAAACCGGGAATGTAATGCGGTTCTCCCGACTTATCTGTCCACAATAAATCGCTCAAGTTGAGTGAAGCATCAAGGGCTTTAACTGCCCAAACCACGAAATAGATGGTCAAGCCGATGGGTATAACAACCAATAGGCCTTTCACAAAGTAATTGACCAATGCTTTTAAAATTTTATTCATACTTACTCGTAATAATAAATTCGTTTTACCCGCTGCGATATGCCGGTGAGCACCTCGTAAGGTATGGTATTCATGGCTTTAGCTAAGGTTTCTACCCTTATCTGCTCGTTGAATACAATGACCTCGTCGCCTTCGTTTACTTCGATTTCGCTGACATCGAGCATGCACATGTCCATGCAAATACTACCTATGGTTGGAACCAGATGACCATTGATGAGCATTTTACCGTTTCCAAGTCCTAAATCTCGGCTATAACCATCGGCGTAGCCAATTTTCACGGTGGCAATTTTTCCACCTTTGGGCAAAACGCCTTTTCGGTTGTAACCAATGGTTTCGCCAGGTTTAATGTGTTTTACTTGCGATACGCTGGTTTTCAGGGTAGTAACCGTCCGCAAAACAGATTCATCTAAAGTCTTATCTATCCCGTATAGCCCAATTCCAAGACGAACCAGATCAAACTGAGCATCCGGCCAGCGACTAATTCCAGAAGTGTTGGCTAGGTGACGCTTGATTGGATAATTCAGGTTTTGCTGTAATTGTTCACTCAAATTTTTAAATAAATTAATTTGAGCGCTTGTAAACTCGTCTTCGTTCGGATCTTCGGCGGACGAAAGGTGTGAGAATACAGACATCACCTTTAAAGATGAAGATTTGCTCAATTCTTCCAGTAGTTCCGGTAAGTCGTCTGAAGTGAAACCTAAACGTTTCATTCCGGTATCCAGTTTGATGTGTACCGGATAATTCTCTTTGCGATGCCGTTTCACTGCAGATTCAACCGCTTTTAGAATTCGGAAACTGTATATTTCGGGTTCCAACTGATGCGCAATAATTGCATCAATGGCCATACTATCCGGACTCATGACCATAATAGGCAGGGTAATTCCTGCTTGGCGCAGTGCGATACCTTCATCGGCGTAAGCCACAGCCAAATAGTCTACCCGATTGAATTGGAGTAAATTGGCGATCTCAAAACTGCCGCTTCCGTATGCAAAAGCTTTCACCATCACCATGATGCCCATACCGGGTTGGAGTTGAGATTTGTAATAATTCAAGTTGTGCTCAAGTGCATTGAGGTTGATCTCTAGCACAGTTTCGTGTACTTTTTGCACTAACAATTTACTGATGTGCTCAAACTCAAAATTTCTGGCTCCTTTGATCAGAATGGCTTCTTCTTCGAAAGTTAATTCTGAAAAATGAGTTAAAAAATCTTGAGTAGAGGGATAAAATCTGGCGTCAGCGGGGAATAAAGCTGAATGTTGGCTTAATTCGGGTCCAATACCAATGAATCGCTGAACTTCTTTTTGAGCAATTAATCTAGCCAGTTGCTGGTAAAGTTTGTCCGGGGCCGTTCCCGACTCTGGTATATCTGATAAAATCAGGGTTCGTTGATCGTGCTGATTTTGTTGTTTCAGAAAATCAAGTGCAATGTTCAAGGAGGATAAATCGCAACTGTATGAATCGTCGATGATTGAACAATCGTTTATTCCTTTCTTCAACTCTAAGCGCATCTGTACCGGTTGCAGCTGTGCAACCCGGGAACTTAATGCTGCGGTTTCGTTACCTAATGCCAGCAGAGTGGCCCAACAGGTAATTGCGTTAGAAATAGAGGCCTCGTCTTTAAATGGAATCTGGATGCTTAGCTCCTGATTTTTATACCTGGCAGTAAGTTGTGTACCCTTTGAGTTGAACTGTTTATCCGTAATCTGAAGGTCTGATCCGGTCGCTCCCCAAGAAAAAGAAGACATGGATTTAGGCACATGAGGATAATCTAAGAGGCTTTCTTGCGGATAAATCAATAATTCAACTCCTGAAAATAATTTCAACTTTTCAGCTATCTTTTCTTCTTTAGAGATAAAGCCCTCATCGTGTGCCATCCCAATGTGGGTAAGAACACCGATGGTGGGGCGAATCATCTGAGCTAATACCTCCATTTCTCCCCTTTGCGAAATTCCGGCTTCAATAATAGCCAGATTGTGCTCATCGGTCATTTCCCAAAGTGAAAGCGCCACTCCTAGTTGTGAATTGTAGCTTTTAGGGCTACGGATGATTTTGTAAGAAGGAGAAAGTATTTCGAAAAGCCATTCTTTAACTATGGTTTTACCATTACTTCCTGTAATTCCAATAACCGGATAGGTGAATTTCTGGCGATGGTGTGCCGCCAACTGTTGTAAGGCAGCTAGGGTATTGTTTACCAGGTAAAAATTAGCCTCGGGGTATGCTGAACGATCCAGCTCTGGATCGGAGATTACAAATGAACGTACGCCCGATTGGTATACTTCGGATATGAAATCGTGCCCATCGCGGCGTTGCTTTAAGGCAAAAAACAAGCCATAAGCCGAATCCGTTAACTTACGACTGTCAGTCAATAAGGTACGAATGGTCGCTTGAGGCCTGTTGCAGTAGACTTGCGCCTGCATGGCTTCTTGCAATTCCTTTACCGAGTAGAGCAAATGATTCATTTCAGCACGAATTTCATCAAAATTTTAACAATCTGCTATTATTTGCGAATTTTAACTGCAGTTATGGATCAGGAAAAGAGCAAGCGTAGGAACTACACCCCACATCAGGCCCGATTGAAGGCCGAATCGTATTGTGCGTACCAGGAGCGTTCGCAAAAAGAAATACGTGATAAATTGTACGAATGGGGGCTTTTTTCAAAAGACGTGGAAGAAATCATTTCAGAGTTAATTCAACACAATTTCCTCAACGAGGAGCGTTTTGCTATGGCTTATGCTCAGGGAAAATTACGGATTAAGGGTTGGGGGAAATACAAAATTAAGCAAGGCTTAAAGCAGAAACAGGTACCTGAAAAACTGATTCAGAAGGCTTTGAAGCACTTGGATATGGACGAATATCTAGCCAAATTGGAAAGCATACTGCTAAAGAAAGCAGCCCTACTCGCTGAAAAAGATGCATTTAAACGCAGGATGAAGTTGCAGCAGTTTGCTCAAATGCGGGGTTTCGAACAAGATTTCATTTCGGATATGCTGAAGGACAAGCGCTTATCCTGATTTTGAAAAATTTAAAAATTTTCTTGACGAGATGCCAATTCTATCTATATTTGCACTCACCAAAACGCGAAAGTAGCTCAGTTGGTAGAGCACAACCTTGCCAAGGTTGGGGTCGCGAGTTCGAATCTCGTCTTTCGCTCTAATCCCTTCCCTCCGTGGAAGGGTTAATTTTTTCAAGGTTAATCACCTGCCTGGGTGGTGGAACTGGTAGACACGCAGGACTTAAAATCCTGTTCGCCTTAAAGCGAGTGCGGGTTCGATTCCCGCCCCAGGTACAAAAGCTCCGAATTTCGGGGCTTTTGTTGTTTCTAGCCTTTAGCTTTTTACATTTTATCCTTGACAGGTGATTTTTATTTATCGTATATTTACGATATTAAATAAAAAAATTATGGCATTGAATAAAAAAGAAGACTTTTCTTCAAAAGATCAAGAACTTGCCAGCTTTGCGAAAGCACTTTCTCACCCGGCCCGAATAGCCATTATCAAGCTTTTGGCTCAACAAAACTCCTGCATTTGCGGTGAAATTGTAGAGGTTCTACCCTTAGCTCAATCAACCGTGTCTCAACATTTGAAGGAGTTACAAATGGCCGGTTTGGTAAAGGGAACTATTGATGGTACCAAATCTTGCTATTGCATTAACTGGGAGAATCTAGAGAAATGTATTCAGGAGTTTACCGGGATTTTGAATACTCTAGACGAACAAAAAACTATTGCTTGCTGCTAATGGAAATTGTAAAATTAGAATACGATCACTGGCCACAAGTACGAATAATTTACGAAGAAGGTATTGCCACTGGTAATGCTACCATGGAAACTCACTCTCCCGAATGGGGAAGCTGGAATGACGCACATACAACGCATAGTAGATGGGTAGCAATCGATACTAATGAAGTGCTGGGATGGGCAGCTTTAAGTCCTGTCTCAGAGCGTTGCGTATTTGCAGGAGTGGCAGAAGTAAGTATATACATCGCAAAAAAAGCACGAGGTAAGGGTATTGGCTTAAAATTATTAGAAAAACTCATTATTTCAAGTGAAGAGGCAGGCATTTGGACTTTACAATCGGGAATACTCGACCAAAACGAGGCCAGTATGAAATTACATCAAAAAGCAGGTTTCCGCACTATTGGGTACCGCGAAAGAATTGGCCAACTGAATGGCCAATGGAGAACTATTAATCTGTTAGAACGCAGAAGCAGTAAATTAGGCTTATGAAACCTAAACTTTCCTTTTTAGACCGCTATCTAACCCTTTGGATTTTCAGTGCCATGGCAATTGGCGTTGCTTTGGGTTATTTTATCCCAGAAACTGAAAACTTTATCCAGCAATTTCAGCACGGAAGCACCAATATTCCGATTGCTATAGGCTTAATTTTAATGATGTACCCCCCTTTAGCTAAGGTGAAATTTGAAGAATTGCCACAGGTGTTCAGAAACCGTAAGGTTTTGGGGCTTTCGCTTGTACAAAACTGGATCATTGGTCCTGTTTTCATGTTTATTTTAGCCGTAATTTTTCTAAAAGGTTACCCGGAATACATGACGGGGCTAATTTTGATTGGTATTGCCCGATGCATTGCGATGGTCATCGTTTGGAACGATTTGGCAAAGGGCGACCGTGTTTATACCGCAGGCTTGGTAGCCTTTAATTCTATTTTCCAGGTATTGTTTTACAGCGTTTATGCCTGGTTATTTATCACTAAACTCCCACCACTACTTGGCCTAAAAGGTTTTGAAGTGAACATAACCATCGGGCAAATTGCCGAAAGTGTAGTTATTTATTTAGGTATTCCTTTTTTCGCCGGTTGGTTATCTAGAGTGGTATTAATCCGGAAAATGGGCAAAGAATGGTTCGAACAAGTTTACCTTCCGACCATTAGTCCCATAACTTTAATTGCTTTATTATTTACCATTGTGGTGATGTTTAGTCTAAAAGGGCAATTGATTGTTCAAATACCGATGGATGTGGTACGTATTGCCATTCCTCTGACTATTTATTTCAGCATCATGTTTTTCGGGGCCTTTTACTTGGCTAAACGAGCAGGCATTGCTTACGATCGATCAACTTCTCTGGCATTTACCGCCGCAGGTAATAATTTCGAATTAGGTATTGCAGTTGCGATCGCCGTATTCGGCGTAAACTCAGGCGCAGCTTTTGCTGCAGTCATTGGCCCGCTTATTGAAGTACCAGTATTGATTTTGTTGGTGAACTGGGCTTTGAAACAACAAAAGGGTTTTCAATCATGAAAAAGACTTTTTTATTTGTTTGTATTGAGAACAGCAACCGCAGCCAAATGGCACAAGCATTTGCTAAAATTTGGGGCGGTGATGCGGTTGAAGCCTACAGTGCAGGTTCTAAGCCATCGGGTAAAATTAATCCAAAAGCTATTGCGGCCATGGCTGAATTGGGTTATGACCTGGCAAAGCATCAGTCTAAATCGTTAAAAGAGATTCCAGATATCACTTTTGATTATGTAGTAACCATGGGTTGCGGTGATGCTTGCCCTTGGGTTCCGGCAAAACAACGTATTGACTGGCAAATACCAGATCCACGAGAAATGGATGCCGGAGAATTTAATCAGGTTCGGGATTTGATTTCAGCCCAAGTCGAGAAACTGGTATTGGGCTAAACGAAACAAGGGCTCCGGCCTAAACCGTAACCCTTGAGTAGCCTTTTCTGATCCCTACGCTGGTATTATCCAGATCAGGTTCGTTGAGTATATTCTCAGATTCCTAAGAACCACCCCCTCAAAAAAGGCTTTGTATGTACAACGCAAAAGACTTGACTTGGTTTTTAAATTTTACATAATTAATTGGCTAGTTATTCGGGTTATTGACCTTAGATTGACCTTAGGACAAGAATTAGCTAATCAAAAGGGCTATATTTGCAGCTGCAATGAGTAAACACGGTAGAATATTGGTGGCCATGAGTGGCGGAGTAGACAGTTCGGTGGCATCGGTGATGCTGCATGAGCAGGGTTATGAAGTGATTGGGCTGACCATGAAGACCTGGGATTATGCTTCTGCCGGTGGTTCTTCGAAAGAAACGGGCTGCTGCAGTTTGGATAGTATAAATGATGCCCGTTCATTGGCTGTGGCTTATGGATTCCCCCACTACATTCTCGATATTCGCGATGAGTTTGGCGATTTTGTAATCGATAATTTTGTGGATGAGTACCTGGCTGGGCGTACGCCTAACCCTTGTGTATTGTGCAATACACACATTAAATGGGAGGCTTTACTTAAACGTGCCGATAAATTGGATTGCGAATTTATTGCTACCGGTCATTATGCCAATATTCGGATGCAAGAGAATGGCCGCTACGTGATTTCAAAAGGTAAAGACGAGCACAAAGACCAGAGTTATGTGTTGTGGGGTGTTTCGCAAGAAAATTTAGCCAGAACGAAATTTCCATTGGGAAGTTTTGCCAAATCAGAAATTCGCCAGATGGCTTTGGATATGGGTCAAGTAGAATTGGCAAACAAATCTGAAAGTTACGAGATCTGTTTTGTGCCCGATAACGATTATCGTGCTTTTTTACGTCATAAGGTTAGTGATCTTGATGAGCGTGTTGGGCCAGGAAATTTTGTATTGAGTAATGGTAAAGTGGTTGGTCAGCATCAAGGCTATCCGTTTTATACCATTGGACAGCGTAAAGGCCTAGGTATTGCCTTGGGGCAACCCATGTTTGTAACCCGTATTTTGCCAGAAAGCAATACCGTAATGCTGGGCACTGAGGAAGAATTACAGCAAAGCACGGCCCGGGTGCGTAGTTTAAACTTGGTGAAATACGAAAGCATTGCAGAACCATTAGAAGCCATTACCAAAATTCGTTACAAGGATGCGGGTACTTTAAGTACCATTGTTCAGGAGGGTGATTTCTTGAACATAGATTTCCATCATTCGGTTTCTGGTGTTGCACCAGGACAATCGGCTGTATTTTACGAAGGCAGCGATTTATTGGGTGGCGGATTCTTGATGTAAGTTGGCGCCCTGAGTTCCCAGTCGGGAGTCTTCAATTTAGAGTTCTGAGTTTTTAGCACCTATTTTTTGTCATGCTGAGTGTAACGAAGCATCTTTATTATGAGCTGAAAGATCCTTCGCACTACTCCGGATGACAAACGCTCAACAAATAAACCCGATTGTAGTCTCGATTTTCATCGGGACGAAAAGCGGGACTACAGAACCTCAAAGGCAGGGTCGGGACGTTTTCAAAAAACACGACTAAAAATTGGCCTTAAGACGAACGAATTTTGCATTCCTGAGTTTAATGTCTTTATTTGCACAAAATTCATCTACTTCATGGCTAAAAATTTACTTATTGTTGAGTCACCGGCTAAAGCCAAAACCATTGAGGGATACCTGGGCAAAGATTTCCTGGTGAAATCGAGTTATGGCCATATCCGTGACTTGGTTAAAACCGATGATGCAATTGATATTCACAATAAGTTTGCCCAGAAATACGAAGTTCCTGCTGATAAAAAGGCTGTGGTAAGTGAATTGAAGAAATTAGCGAAAGCGGCCGAAATGGTTTGGCTGGCATCGGATGAGGACCGCGAGGGTGAAGCGATTTCCTGGCATTTGTTTGAAACGCTAGAGTTGAAAGCAGAGAAGACCAAGCGCATTGTTTTTCATGAAATTACCAAGCCTGCCATTGTTAAAGCGATTGAGAATCCACGTCAGATTGACTACAATTTAGTGAATGCGCAACAAGCCCGTCGGGTTTTGGACCGCTTGGTGGGGTTTGAACTTTCGCCAGTATTGTGGAAAAAGGTTAAACCTTCTTTGTCTGCAGGCCGTGTTCAATCGGTTGCTGTGCGCTTAATTGTTGACCGCGAACGTGAGATAAATCAGTTTAAGCCGGAAGCTGCGTTTAAAGTAGTGGCCATATTTAGTACCGGTCAGGCTAAAGAATTGTTTAAAGCAGAATTGCCGCATCGTTTTGCCCAAGCTGCTGAAGCCGAACGGTTTTTAAACGATTGTTTACATGCCGAATTCAGCGTGAACAGTTTGGAAACCAAACCTGCCAAACGCAGTCCGGCGGCTCCTTTTACCACCTCTACTTTACAACAAGAAGCAAGCCGTAAATTGGGTTTCTCGGTTTCGAGAACCATGTCGGTAGCTCAGAAATTATACGAAGCGGGTAAGATTACTTACATGCGTACGGATTCGGTGAACTTATCGGATACAGCGCTGGATGCTGCGGCTAAAGAAATCCGCTCTGCCTATGGTGATAACTACCATCAGCTACGAAAATTTAAAACAAAATCGGCAGGTGCTCAAGAAGCTCATGAAGCTATCCGCCCTACCTATTTTGATGTGCATACCTTAAACGGTGATCCATCGGAGAAGCGTTTGTACGAATTGATTTGGAAGCGTGCCATTGCTTCGCAGATGACTGAAGCTGCTTTTGAGAAAACGACGGCGAAAATCAGTATTTCTACTCGTAAAGAGGAATTGGTGGCTCAAGGTGAGGTGATGAAATTTGATGGCTTCTTGAAAGTTTACATGGAATCTAGTGATGAGGAGGAAGATCAGGAAGTAAACTTGGAAGACAGCAACGATCAGGCTATTTTGCCGCCATTGAGCAAGGGGCAAGCCTTGCAGCTGCGTGAGATGCATGCTACGGAGCGTTATTCACGCCCTCCTGCCCGATATACCGAAGCCAGTTTGGTTAAAAAATTAGAAGAATTGGGTATCGGTCGCCCGTCTACTTATGCGCCAACCATTTCGACGGTGCAAAACCGCGGTTATGTGGTAAAAGAAGATCGGGAAGGTAAAACCAGAAATTACCAATTCTTGAGTCTAAGAGATGGCCAACTGGTTAAAGAACTAAAAACAGAAAATACCGGTGCTGAAAAATCTAAGCTGTTCCCTACTGATATTGGTGCTATTGTAAACGATTTTCTGGTAGCGCATTTTAAGGGTATTGTAGATTTCCACTTCACCGCCAAGGTAGAAAAGGAATTTGATGAGATTGCCCAGGGCTTAAAAGACTGGACAAAAATGCTGGAGGGTTTTTATGGACCTTTCCATTCTGAAGTAGAGAATACGTTGCAACATGCCGAGCGTGCCAACGGAGGCCGAGATCTGGGTATTGATCCGGTTACGGGCAAAAAAGTTTCGGTGAGAATAGGTCGTTTTGGTCCATTTGTACAGATTGGCGATACCGAGGATGAAGAAAAACCGCGTTATGCCAGTTTACGTACTGGGCAAATGCTGGAGAGTATTAGCCTAGAGGAAGCGCTAGACCTGTTTAAATTGCCTAAAAAAGTTGGGGTGTTTGAGGAAAAGGAAATGACAGTGGCCATTGGCAAGTTTGGCCCTTACATCCGCCACAACAATGCGTTTTACTCTTTGCCTAAAGAAGTTGATCCATTTGATGTAGATGAGGCTCAAGCAATAGAAATTATTGCTGATAAGCGTCAACGCGATGCCGAAAAGCTCATTAAAGTGTTTGACGAAAATCCGGATGCTCGTATTGAGAATGGTCGCTGGGGTCCTTACATCAAGTTTGGCAAGCTAAACATCAAGATACCAAAAGATAAGACGCCTGAGAGCTTGAGCTATGCTGATGTATTGGAATTGGCTGAGGCTGCCGAAAAAACAGCTCCAAAGGCTGGTGGACGTCGGTTTGCACGCAAAAAATAATCCTGATTGATGAAGAAAGATATTTTACAGCCCTTAGTGGAGGGCATTTCTATTGCTGTAGTTTTGGAAAGCGAAGATCCAATTTCAAGACATTGGAACGTGTATTTGGTCAATCATCGGGCAGATGTTTTGGAAAATGTATTGGTGAGTTCTAAGGGTTATGGGCTAAAAGATGGTCAAGAAGTCAAGACTTCTACCCTTCGCCACTCATTGGGTGAAGTAGCAGGTAGCAGTTTTGTGGCTATTGAAGCCATTGATGAGCAGGTTTTTGGACTTACCAACGAGTATTGGCTGAGTTTTTACCTTGGCCGCCAGATTTACGATAAGAAATTCATTTTTTTACCTGAGAGCATAATCGATTCGAACCTAATTCGCATTCCGCTGGTGAATAAGCCGGGTGTGATGATTGGGGAATAATTGTTACATTTAAGTATGCTCAGTCAGGTTGACCTTCAACAAGTTTTGGTACTCGATGTGGAGACCGTTCCTCAATACGCTAGTGCAGATGAGGTTCCAGTACATTTACTAGATCTGTGGGCTCAGAAAACGCAGTATCAGCGTCGTGAGGGTGAAACGCCGGAAGAGTTTTATCACCGGGCGGGAATTTGGGCCGAGTTTGGAAAGATCGTCTGTATCTCGTTTGGTGGCTTTGTACGTAAACAAGGCGAATACGGTTTCAGAATTAAATCTATTGTTGGCCACGATGAGTGTGAATTACTGAAGAAGTTTATCGCTTTTTTGGCTAAGCAATCTTCGAACTTGATTTTGTGTGCCCACAATGGCAAGGAATTTGATTTTCCGTTTTTATGTCGGCGTATGCTCATCAATGGCTTGACAATTCCTCCCATTTTGCAAATTGCGGGCAAAAAGCCCTGGGAGATTAATCATTTAGATACCATGGAGTTGTGGAAGTTTGGTGATTACAAGAACTATACTTCGCTAAATTTACTGGCAACGGTTTTGGGCATTCCCAATCCAAAAGATGATATTCAAGGCAGTGATGTGCACTGGGTTTACTGGAAAGATCAGGATTTGACACGCATTCAAACCTATTGCCAGAAAGATGTGCTGACCACAGCACAGATTCTACTGAAATTCAAAGGCATCCCTCCGCTTTCGGATTCACTTATCTCCTACCTCTAAAAAATAAAATAATTTACCACTGCTGCAGCAACCAGCTGAATGGTCAGGTTGTCCAGACCATGGCTACTGATGGCTTCTACTAGAGCTGCTGTCAAACCGCAAACCAAACCTATAGCCAGTGCAGGCAAAAAAGCAAGGTTACTGAGTTGAAGTATGAAGTAACTGGATATGGTGGTGCTAACTAAGCATACAGCTGCTGAACCTTCTATACTTCGACTAGCTTTTACGCCAAATAAGGTAGGTACAGTGTATTTGTGTTTGCCCCAGGTGGTTCCTACAGGCTCTCCAACCGCATCTCCCCAGCCGCCTACAAAATATCCTATAAAGGCCGTTTGAGGGAAGAAAATATTAGACAATATGCCTCCCGTTGCGGTAGCCAACAGGGGCAAAATGATGAATTTTTTCTGGTGCGGAGCATCGGTATCGCGGGCAAGTGCCTGGTAAAACCAAGTGCGATCACCGAGCCAAACGATGAGTATAACTAGACCAAATACAAAACCGCCTAATATGCTTACGGCATGCAATCCGTACTTAAATTGCAAATAGCCAGCCAAGCTGAAAATGATAAAATGAAAAGTTTTACGGGTATAAGGTATTCTTACTCCTTTTTTAACCCGCAACCAGCCTGCGAAAACAGCTGCGAAAACAGCTGTGATTAGAATGGGTAAGCACAATTTTGAAAGCAGCTCAAGCGACGGTAAAAATGATTTAATGATGGGCAGCATGATTCTGGTTTAAGTTTATAGGTTTTTGTTGATTTTGTTTGGCAAACTCTTTTATAAACAAACGGGCCTCGGGGCAAACCGTGTTCCAGTGATGTACCACTACAGGTTTAGGCACTTTATTTACGGCAGTTAGTAGCTGTTGCAGCTCATTTTTAAGGTTGGGATGGGCTACGTTTAGGATGTAGTTTTGGAATTGGATATCGCTGTTTTTCAGAATCTCGTATTCTTCTTTGATCCTTTTTTGATGATCCACATTGGTTGAATCCATTAAATTGATGACTGTTTTAACGTCTCCGGCAAGAAAAAAAGCCAGAAACTCCTCCTTTGTTGGATAGGGTGTAAAATAAATGCCTGGGGCTAGGCGATACAAGTCGCCACGTTCAAAGTTTTTCATGTGTTCAAACGTACGATTGGCGCTGAGCTTGTCTATTTTGATAGCCTCCTCACCTGCTAATTGCACCAGAAGGTTTTTAACCAGGTTTACCCGATCTTTTCCCAAATAACAATGCACGTAATAGCGTTCATTCTTATTTCGTGCAAGGGTTTCTATAATCTTCAGCGAAGCTTCATTATCACTTACCCAAGGCAGCATAGGAGCTTGGATGAGGTTCATCTTGTACTTCTTGGCTAATTCTTCTTCCTGGGCCATTAAGGTTGGCTCAAAAGGCACCACAGCCGGATGGAGTAAGGAAATGATTGCGGTATAGCCTTGTTCTTTTAAGGCAGTCATTTTTTCCTCGGTTGGGTAAGGGCCAATAGTGAACTGCTCTGTAACTTGGGCGTTTTGCTGGTCGTTGATGAGCTCCGGCTGCAGGAATAGCGTAAGTACTCCAAAAGCACATACAAAAGGTAATACTGTACTCAGCAAGGTATATTTTTTCTGGTTCGCTTTGCGCTGCACCAAAAAAATTTGTCTACTCAACCAAAATGAACAGCCAATAAGTAGTGCAATTAGTAGCAAAACACCAGTGTTTTCCCACCGTGCAGCGTATTGATTTGTTCGGGCAAAGGTGACCCACCAGCGTACGGGCCATAACAAGGTTAGTGTACCCAGGGTAAAGCCGGTACACACCCAAATAAATAAGAAAATGAGGGTATTGTAATAGTTGTTTTTCATAATTGGTGAAATAAATATAAGAACTCTAGCAAAGTTTAGGCCAATTAGATGTTTAAACCAAGAATAAACTAGACTAGTTTAAGTAATTGTGAAATAGTATTTAAGGAGCTTAAATACGCTGATATTGTGTTATCTTAGTTTGCAATGACAAAAAAATCAAATCATTTTAAAGAAGTACTAAGTCGAATGGTGCTAGAAGTTTTTCAAAAATCTGGCAAACAGTTACTCAATCATAAACAAGTTGCCGCTAAACTGAAGTTAAGCGATACCGAAGCCCGAGATACCATTCTACAGATTTTACGTGAGGAAGCACACAAAGGGACCCTTAGAGAGCCAGAACGCGGCAAATTTCAATTAAAAGAACTAAAAACCTTTGTTGTGGGTAAGGTTGATATGACTGCTGATGGATCGGCTTTTGTAATGACTGAGGATGAATTTGAACCCGATATTTTTATTGCTCCACGTAAATTACGGAATGCCCTACACGGCGATACCGTACGGGTTTATGTGTATGGCAAACAGAAAGGTGGCCGAAAAAAAGATGGCGAAGTTGTAGAGATTTTGGAACGGGCCAAAATGGAATTTACAGGAATAGTAAACCTGTCTGATCGCTTTGCATTTTTCATACCGGATGACCGTAAAATGCTTCACGATATTTTTATTCCGCTATCTGATTTAAATGGTGCTAAAGACGGAGAAAAAGCCATTGCACAAATTACCGAATGGCCTGAGCAGGCTAAAAATCCGATTGGTCGAATTAAACATGTACTGGGTAAGCAAGGCGAGAATAATACGGAAATGAACGCCATATTGGCTGATTTTGGATTTCCGCTGGCCTTTCCGGATGGAGTTGAGGCTGAAGCCGAAGCCATACCGGAAACCATTGATAAGGCAGAAATTGCTAAACGCCGGGATTTTCGTAAGATTTTGACCTTTACGATAGACCCATTTGACGCCAAAGATTTTGACGATGCCATTTCTTTCCAAATTTTACCTAACGGGAATTACGAAATTGGTGTTCACATTGCCGATGTATCGCACTATGTTCGTCCTGGCTCTGATTTAGATAAGGAAGCTTTTGATCGAGGGACTTCAGTTTATTTGGTTGACCGGGTAATACCGATGCTGCCGGAACGATTATCCAATGGTTTGTGTTCATTGCGCCCAAAAGAAGATAAATTGTGTTTTTCGGCTGTTTTTGAACTCGATCAACATGCGCAAATTCAATCGGAGTGGTTTGGTAAAACCATTATTCACTCAGACCGGAGATTTACCTACGAAGAAGCCCAAGAGGTTATTGAAGGGAAACGAGCAGACTACAGCGAAGAAATCCTCACCCTCAATAAACTCGCCCACATCCTGCGGGAACGTAAGTTTAAACAAGGTGCAATCAGCTTTGAATCGGCAGAAATCAAATTTAAATTGGATGAGCAAGGACGCCCCATTGGCGTGTACGTGAAGGAGCGCAAGGATGCGCACAAACTCATCGAAGATTTTATGCTTTTGGCCAACCGAAGGGTAGCAGAATTCATCGCAAAAAAAGGCAAAGGCAAACAGAAATATACGTTTGTATACCGCTCACACGATGCACCCAACGAACAAACTCTACTGGGTTTTGCTCAATTTGCCTCAAAATTCGGGTATCAAATTCATACCCAAAGTGATCGGGCTATTGCGAGTTCATTAAATGCGCTTTTGGAAGATGTAGAAGGTAAAAAAGAGCAAAATGTATTGACCCAGTTGGCTATACGCTCGATGGCTAAAGCTATTTATACCACAAAAAAATCGAGCCATTATGGTTTGGCTTTTGAGTATTACACCCATTTTACCTCTCCTATTCGCCGTTATCCGGATGTTATGGTTCATCGCTTGCTTGAATTCTATTTAGGAGGTGGTAAATCGGCCAATGCTGATGAATATGAGAAGCTGTGTATTCACTCTTCACAAATGGAGAAAAAGGCTGCTGATGCCGAGCGGGCATCGGTAAAATACAAACAAGCCGAATACTTGAAAGATCATGTGGGAAAAACCTACGAAGGGATTATATCGGGGGTTACCGAATGGGGTATGTATGTAGAGATAATTGAAAATAAATGTGAAGGAATGGTGCGATTACGCGATATTAGCGATGATTTTTACGTACTTGATGAAAAGAATTACTGCATCATTGGGCAACGTAAAAAGAAAAAATACCAATTGGGCGACACCGTGAGCATTAAGGTTAAAAAAGTAGATTTAGCCAAAAGACAAATTGATTTCAGCCTAAATACTGAAGCAGCATACGACTAAATACATGCATAGCATTAAAGAATTACAAGCTATTCTGGCCCAGGCGGTCAAAAACCAACAGTACCCAGCTAAACCTGCTGAATTGTATGAACCTATCTCCTACTTGATGGATTTAGGCGGAAAACGCATGCGTCCGGTTTTACTACTCATGTCTTGTGAACTCTTTGATGGCGATATACAGAAAGCCCTAGATCCAGCCATGGCTATTGAGGTGTTTCACAATTTCACCCTCATGCACGACGATATTATGGACAAAGCGCCTTTGCGGCGTGGAAATCCGACGGTACATGAAAAATGGAATGCCAATACCGCTATTCTCTCGGGTGATGTGATGCTGGTTGAAGGCTACAAGCTTCTTGGCAATCTGGAACCAGAACTCTTAAAACCAGTTTTTAAGGTATTTAACGATACAGCTGTAGGAGTTTGTGAAGGGCAACAATTTGACATGAATTTTGAAAGCCTTGCAGAAGTAAGTATTGACGAGTACCTGGAAATGATTCGCTTGAAAACTGCCGTTTTACTGGGTGGTGCCTTAAAAATAGGGGCTTTAATTGCAGGAGCCGGAGATCGGGAGGCAGATTTAATATACAGCTTCGGAGAAAACCTCGGAATTGCTTTTCAATTGCAAGATGACCTATTGGATGTGTATGGTGACCCGGATAAATTTGGTAAACAGGTTGGTGGTGATATTCTGTCGAACAAGAAAACGTATTTGCTCATTAAAGCCATAGAATTGGCAAAGGGCGCTCATGCTGAAGAATTAAACTTCTGGTTGAGTAAAACCCATTTTGAACCTGCAGATAAGGTTAAAGCCGTAACTCGTATTTACAATGAACTGAATATTCGGGAATTGGCCATAGAAACCATGCACGCTTTTGCAGCAAAAGCCATCGATCAACTAAATGCCATACCTGTACCTGAAGAACGAAAAAAAGCCCTGAAGGAGTTTGGCGAACAGCTTTTGATCAGAGAAAGTTAATAAAAAAGCCCTTCGGAACTCCGAAGGGCTTTTTACTTGGATTATATTTCCAATTATTTTTTTGGAGCAGCTTTCTTAGCCGGTGCTTTTTTCTCTGCAGCAGCCTTAGGTGCAGCAGCTTTTTTAGGAGCAGCTACTTTCTTAACAGGCGCTTCGGCAGCAACTTCTACTTCAGCAATTACCGGCTCAGCAGCTTTAGGTGCAGCAGCTTTTTTAGGAGCAGCTACTTTAGCTTCTGTAGGTAAAACTGATACGTATGATTTGCTATCTGCTTTTTTACGGAAAACAACGGTACCGTTAATCAATGCGAACAAGGTGTGGTCTTTACCAATACCCACGTTCTTATCTGGATGGTGTTGTGTACCACGCTGACGTACAATGATGTTACCAGCGATAGCTTCCTGACCACCAAAAATTTTGATACCTAAACGTTTACTATGCGATTCGCGACCGTTTTTGGAACTACCGGCCCCTTTCTTATGTGCCATATTCTTTTAGTATTAACGAATTGAAAACCAATTCTAAATAAATTCCTACTTATAATTTGATACCAGTAATCTGGATTTTGGTGAATTGCTGACGGTGACCGTTCTTTCTTTTGTAACCTTTACGGCGTTTCTTTTTGAAAACGATTACTTTATCTCCTTTTAAATGAGACACGATTTTAGCCGAAACTACAGCACCTTTCAAGGTAGGCGTACCTACTTTAAATTTACCACCGTCTTCAGCCAATAATACATTGTCAAATTCAATACTAGCGCCCTCATCTCCTTGTAATCTGTGTACAAAAAGGTGCTGGTCTTTAGCAACCTTAAATTGCTGTCCGGCTATATTTACTATTGCGTACATGGTGAATTAATTAGTTTTTTTTACTTAATGAGGCGCAAATATAAGCTTTCTTTTCAAAAGAAAGTATAGTAGCACAATTAATTTAACACGAATTTCTTATTTCCGCTGCTTGTCTTCCGCGTCATTAATCGTCTGAGAGACAATCTCAATTAAACTTTTGGCAGCATCCCTCAACTTGTCATTACCCTCATAATTGAGATCGAAATTGATGATTTTACTTTTTCGCTGGTACGTATACTCCAGGTAATAATGCGGTGCATTGGGTTGTGTAGGGTTTTTAACCGTCATATCTTCCGGAAAATTCCAGAAACCAAGATCTACCGCTTTGCGGTGCAAGTACAATAAATCGTCCTTACTCAGTTTTACTTGTTTTTTTACGATCGAATCTTGATCGTTTACATATTGGTAAACACCCGTTTTACTATTGTACTGGTTAACCAAATTATCTCCCAAGCCATATTTTAGCGTAATGGACTCCATCTCGGAGAACTTGTATGGCGCATTTTTAATCATGATGCCGTAATAATACACACAGTACAAAATGAAAGGTACTGTAATGCAAATGGCTAAAAAAATCTTTTTCTGTCTGTCTGTCATCGTTAAGAATTTATTCTTTAGGATCTACCAATTCGCCTTCCCATTTACTAATTACGGCCGTAGCCACGCTATTACCTACCACATTGGTTGCCGAACGACCCATATCCAACAAAGGATCAATCCCAATCAACAAAGCTAAACCTGCCTCAGGGATGTTGAATGTGGCAATTGTACCGGCTATAACCACCAATGAAGCTCTTGGCACACCGGCAATTCCCTTGCTGGTTAACATCAAAATCAATAACATGGTTAATTGCTGATCGAAACCTAAATGGATTCCGTAAGCCTGGGCAATAAACAAAGAAGCAAAGGTCATGTACATCATGGAACCGTCCAAGTTGAACGAATATCCTAGTGGTAATACGAAACTCACAATCTTATCCTTACATCCAAAACGCTCCAATTGCAACATGGTTTTAGGATAAGCTGCTTCACTGCTCGCTGTACTAAACGCCAGCAAAACCGGTTCTTTTAAGCTATTTATCAAGCGGAAAATTCGCGATTTCAGAATAGTAAATCCGATGAAGATCAATAAAACCCATAGAATTAATAATCCGGAATAAAACTCGCCAATAAAAATGGCGTAGGTAGATAAGATGCTTAATCCTTGCTTGGCAATAATGGCAGTCATCGCACCAAAAACAGCCAAAGGCGCAAAATTCATCACGTAACCAGTCACTTTTAAAATCACATGAGCAAAGGCATCCATGGCTTTGATCACCAGTTCACCTTTCTCTCCAATAGCGGCCGTTGCAACACCAAAGAACAACGAGAACACGACAATTTGTAGAATTTCATTGTTGGCCATTGCCTCTGCAAAGCTCTTTGGGAAAACGTGTGAAATAAAATCTTTCAAAGAGAGGGCTGCCTTCTGAATACCGGTATCGATACTAGCATCGGGCAATGGTAAATTCATGGTTTCTCCCGGACGGAAAATATTTACTAAAACCATACCTAGGGCTAAAGAAAGCAATGTGGCACTTAAAAACCACAGCATGGTTTTACCGCCAATACGCCCCACAGCCTTAATATCTCCCACTTTAGCTACACCCACCACCAATGTGGTAAAAACTAAAGGCGCTACAATCATTTTGATCAATCGTAAGAAAATATCACTCAGGAGCGTAAAATATTCCAGTTTTTTATCACGAGTTTGCTCGTTTTCTTTACGAATACTCAATTGTTCTTTTCTGGCTTTTTTCAATTCCTGAAAGGCTACAGTTGTGGTATCAGCAGATTTAGCCAATTGAACTTCTATTTTTTTGGCTTGTGTATCGGCCTTGATAATTTGTTCGTTATATTGGCCGATAGAATTGATATTGAGTAAATAACCGGCAGCAATACCCGCAACTAGGGCGATAAAAATGAATAAGGTTAGTTTATTTTTTTGCATATAGATCTGGTAAAAAGAAGAGTAAAACTACAATAAAAATATTCATTTCAAATGGTACAGTTTAGCAGTATTCAGGAACAGAAAAAAGAGTTAAAAGCCCTATCGAGTGCTGAATTGGCCGAAATATGCTTGCGTTTGAGTAAGTACAAAAAAGATAACAAAGAGTTGTTAAACTACTTGCTTTTTCACCAGCACGATCCCAGAGCGTATATCGAAAGTGTTAAATCCGAACTGCAAGCTGAATTTGAACACTTGAATACACAAAGCTATTACTGCAGCAAAACACTCCGAAAAATACTCAGAAACCTAAGCCGGCAAGCTAAATATGTGGCAAATACCGAATTAGAACTGGACATGTTGCTTTGGTTTTGCGTTAATTATCTTCAGCATGTTGATCTTAAAACAAAAAACAAGTCTTTACAAAATATTTTAGTCCGACAATTTCAAAAGATGGAGAAACTGAGCAAAAAACTACATGAAGATCTGCAGTTTGATTATCAGCAAGAAAGCGACAAAATCTATAAATTAGCTCAGGAAACCACCAACTGGTTTAACTTGTAACATAAAACCCGGCCGCTGCTCTAAAAAGAGGTTACTAACACATGGTAAATAAGGAGAAACTCTTTCAAGAAATCTTTCAGGCTAATTCGAAAAAGATTTACCATTTGTGTTACGGTTATACCGGAGATAGTGATACGGCCAACGATTTAATGCAAGAAACCTTTTTAAAGGTTTGGCAAAATCTCGATAAGTTCCGCAACCAGGCCATGATCTCTACCTGGATTTACCGAATTGCGGTAAATACCTGTCTTTCACATTTACGGGTTGAAAAACGCCAAGCAAAAGACGAACTAACCGAAAACATTATTGAAAGTAAAGCGGAAGAGTTTTCTGAAAAAAACGAACAGATTGCGCTACTCTACCGCTGTATTTCAAAATTAGAGGAGAACGAACGGATTATCATTACCCTAGTGCTCGATGAGGTGCCTTATCCGGAGATTGCCGAAATATCTGGCATTTCTGAAGGCAACCTACGGGTCAAAATTCACCGAATTAAACATAAACTAACGGAGTTATACAACAGATATGAAAGAATTTGATGTGCTGCAGAATATCTGGCAAGATCAGCAAGATCCTAAATTGGATCAAGATGAGATTTTGAAGCGAGTAAAACGCTACCGAAATCGCTTGGCGAATAAATTATTGATTGAAGTGCTCTTCATGAGCTTTGCAATAGCCGTACTCAGCTATGCCTGGTACATGATTCCTTTCCGTATGTGGACCACGCACTTGTCATTACTCATTTTTATGGCGTGCTGCTTGTTTGTGCTGTTTGCTCAACTATCCGATTATCGGCGACTACATGCAGAGGAAGATTTTCTGCAAAAACCAGAATTGTACATTCAATACTTAAAAAACTTTAAACAGGAACGCCATAAACTCAACACGCAAAAATATTTGGTTTACACGCTTTTATTGGGCCTAGGACTGCTCTTGTTTTTCGTTGAAATCTTCTTCGTTTCCTCCATCTGGTTAACCATTATAGGTTTGAGTCTATCTGTTGGATGGATATTGATTTGCTACTTTTGGCTCATGCGCCTGTACATCCGCAAAGAAGAACACTACCTCAACGAGATGATTGAGCAACTGGAAAGATTATCGAAACAATTTAGCGAGTAAAGAAGCTACTTTTTAGCATTGTTTTCGATTTCCTGAATACTCAAGGTATTTTTAAATAAACGGTACTCTAAGGTTCTTTTGCGAGGCTTTGCTTTTTGATCTTCGGGATCTTGGTATAAAAAATCTCGACGTAAATTTCCGTCCTTGATGTAAATATCGTCTTTACCCTTAAAGCCTTTTCGAGCTTTCTCAGATAATGCCGGAAAACGAATTACAGACGAATTTCCCAGCTGATCGAATTCGTAAATGTATAAATCAGTTAATTGATCTGCCAACTGAACTTGCAAGGCAATCTCCGGGTTACCGTCAGTATCTAAATCCATATCCCAGGCATCAACAGGTTTACCAGTAAGCTCACCGGCAACGGTTGCTTTAAATTTTTGATGGGTGGAGTCTGATCTCAAAAGCAGATACGCTGAAGTAGAATCTTTGCCTCTACCCCAGGTGAGCACGTCGTATAATAAGCCCGGTTTTACCTCTATGGTTCGTTGAAATCGGAATGGGGCTGCCATAGGTTTAGGCTTGGGGTTGTTAGCTACATTTTCAGATTCTTTAGATCCGCAAGCTGAGATGGCTATCATGAACAATCCAAATGCGATAAATCTCGTTCCTTTTCTCATAAGGGTATTCTTAATGCATGATTAAATTGGCTGGTATTTCCGTCCTAACTCCATTTGGACCCATCATCCAAACCCGAAGCTCAGATCCCCCACCTGCCTGAAAATACTTAATTTGTAATTTATGGAAGCCCTGTTGAAGCTTAACGGCTCCACTTAAGGTGTATGATGCATGCTTTTCATCGTTGTTCACCACCAATTGATCGTCTATCCATAACGTTGATCCATCGTCTGAGGTTGTACTGAACGCATAAATACCGTCTTCCAGAATCTGAATGTAGCCATCGTAAATAAGACCGAAAGTGCGTGCTTTGGTTCGGAATTTAGCCAGACTAAAATTACTTGCAAGTCCTTTTTCCGTCGACTTCAGCGTATCCAATTCTTTAGTTAAACTGAAATCTCCTGGAATGAAATAATAAGTTAATCCGGAACTTAAGTTTTGTACTTGTTGCGCTGGCAGCGGAACTGCATTCGTTAAAATGGTGGTTGTAAAAGCACTTTGTCGGCCAGTTGGCGTAATAACCTTCGTTTTCAATACGCGTTGTACACCTTGCGGCACTTTCAGCATAATGGGTTTCGTGTACAAACTGGTCGTAACATCCGGGGTGTAGCCATCCAGGGTATAATAGATTTTGGCTCCCTTAACCGGCGATTTCAATTCGAAGGTAAATTCTTCACCCAACAGCGTCGTATCCTTGGCTCCGATCGCAGTAGGAACGCGATAAACGGTTTCTGTTCGATCTAATTTGGCTAAATGGAGTGGCACCCGATCGGTTGAAAAATCGGTCCAATTTTTCCTATCGGGATTTGTCCATGCGATCTCTGAAAGCGCATATAAGCGAGGTAAAAGCATGAATTCTACCTTTTCCGGAGTTGGCATGTACTCAGTCCACATATTGGCCTGTACCCCAATAATGCGGCTTTGTTGTTGTGGGCTTAGACTTACCGGCGTAGGATTATAGGAGTAAACTTCTTCCAAAGGCGTATTTCCACCAATACTCAGGGGCTCTTGCGTGCTCTTACCTTGCGCATGATCAAAATAAACAAAATTGCCGGGAGTCATAATGGCATCGTGATTTTGTTTTGCTGCCGCGATTCCACCTTCCGTACCTCTCCAACTCATCACGGTTGCATTGGGCGCTAAACCGCCTTCCAAAATCTCATCCCAACCAATAATCTGACGTCCCTTGCTGTTTAAGAATTTCTCTATCCGTTGGATGAAATAACTCTGCAGGTGGTGTTCGTCTTTTAATTTGTAATCACGAATGCGTTTTTGACAGTATTTACACACTTTCCAACGCGTTTTCGGCGATTCATCGCCACCTATATGTATGTATTTAGACGGGAAAAGTGCCATTACCTCAGTCAATACATCCTCTAAAAAATGGAAAGTTTGTTCTTTTCCGGCACAGTACACATCGTCAAATACCCCCCATTTTTCTGCCGCCTGAAATGGGCCGGGGCGATCGCCACAAGCAAGTTCAGGATAGGCAGATAAAGCGGCCAAAGAATGACCAGGCATTTCAATTTCAGGAATAACATTGATAAATCGGGCTTGAGCATACGCTACGACCTCTTTTACCTCCTCCTGCGTATAGTATCCGCCGTAAGGCGTATTGTCAAATAACTGCGGAAAACGATCGTGGTAATTCCCAACCAAGGTTTGCGCCCGGTAAGCCCCTATTTCTGTTAGTTTTGGATATTTCTTAATTTCAATTCTCCAGCCTTGATCTTCAGTTAAATGCCAATGGAAGTTGTTTAACTTATACTGGGCCATGAAATCGATGTATTTCTTGATAAAAGCAACCGGGAAAAAGTGTCGCCCTACATCCAAATGCATACCTCGGTAGGTATAACGTGGACCATCGCTGATATCAACACCGGGAACGGAAACTGCGGCACTTGCCTGTTCGGGAAATAACTGAATTAAGGTCTGAAATCCATAGAACAAGCCCGCTTCTTTTCCTGTAATCTGAATAGTTTGCTCGTTTACATTTAACGTGTAGGATTCTTTCTGATATCCAGGATTTGTATCTGTGAGAAGTTGAATTTGTGTTGCCTGAGATTCGGATTTAGCTGAAGTAATGGATAACTTCCAGCCGAATTTCGATTGAATAAAATCATGTATGAGTTGGGCAATGGGCAGATTTTCTTCCTTATCGTAAACTATCAGGGTTTGTGGACTCAGCACAAACTGCTGTTGTTTGAGTTGAATACGTTGTGGAGCCGGTATGATCCCCAAATTAGGACTTGTGCTTTGCCCGAAGGCAAGCAGTGTAAAAAAAGCTAAAAAGTACGTTAGCTTGATCGATTTGGTCATGCTTCAAGTTTAGGTTAACCAAATCTAAAGAAAGGATTGTAAAATACAATGCGTGTTAGGCGTGCTCTCTGGCAGCCAGGTAGCGCTCAGCCTCGAGGGCAGCCATACAACCGGTTCCTGCTGCAGTTATTGCCTGACGCCAAAGCTTGTCTTGTGCATCACCGCAGGCAAAAACGCCTTCAATATTGGTTTGGGTACTGTCTGGCTTGGTAATCAGGTAGCCGGTTTCGTCCATATCTAACCAGCCTTTAAAAATTTCGGTATTCGGATTATGGCCAATGGCGACAAAAAATCCGGTTACAGGCAAGGTTTGTTCAGCACCGGTTTGGTTATTTTTTACCCTCACTCCGGTAACATTTTGTCCGTCGCCCAGAATTTCCTGAGTTTCGGTATGGTAATGAATCTCGATGTTCGGTGTATTTTCTACGCGGTGTACCATGGCTTTTGATGCACGGAATTCACCCTTACGAACCAACATGTGGACTTTATTACACAATTTGGCCAAATAGGTTGCCTCTTCTGCTGCGGTATCACCTGCACCTACAATAGCCACATCTTGCCCTTTGAAAAAGAAACCGTCGCAAACGGCGCATGCTGAAACTCCAAAACCATTGTATTTCTGTTCACTTTCCAAACCCAACCATTTGGCTGAAGCTCCGGTTGAAATAATTACGGTATCAGCCGTTACGGTTTTGGTCTCGTCAATAACTACCTTGTGCGGCTGTGAAGAGAAATCAACTTTAGTTACATACCCAAAACGGATATCGGTTCCGAAACGTTCTGCCTGCTTACGGAAATCTTCCATCATTTCCGGACCCATAATGCCATTCGGATAACCCGGGAAGTTTTCTACATCGGTAGTTTGGGTAAGCTGACCACCCGGAACCATACCGGTGTATAAAACAGGTTTCAGATCTGCACGAGCAGCATAAATGGCAGCAGTGTATCCGGCAGGACCTGATCCGATAATGAGGCAATGTACGTGTTCGGTTTCTTGTGACATGTGATTTTCGTTTGGATCGCTAAATTAAGATTTTGAACAAGCTTCGGCAATAGCCTTAGGTTTGAATTATCCCCACATTAAAAGGCCGGGTAATTGGCGACTGGTTGGCAGCCTCAATACCCATAGAAATAACCTTACGGGTTTCGAGTGGATCGATAATGCCATCCACCCACAATCTGGATGCGGCATAGTAAGGCGTGGTTTGACTGGTATAACGTTCGGTTATTTCAGCCAATAACTTAGATTTTTTTTCTTCTGTAATTTCTTCGCCTTTGGCTTTTAAAGCAGACTCCTGGATTTGGAGTAGTGTTTTTGCCGCCTGAGCACCTCCCATTACAGCAATTTTAGCCGAAGGCCAGGCATAAATCAATCGGGGATCGTAGGCTTTACCACACATGGCATAATTACCAGCTCCGTAAGAGTTGCCAATCACTATGGTAAACTTGGGTACCACCGAATTGGAAACGGCGTTCACCATTTTAGCTCCGTCTTTTATAATACCTCCGTGTTCTGAGCGACTACCCACCATAAATCCGGTTACATCGTGCAAGAAAACGAGCGGAATTTTCTTTTGGTTGCAGTTCATGATAAATCGGGTGGCTTTATCGGCTGCATCTGAATAGATAACCCCGCCAAACTGCATTTCCCCTTTTTTAGATTTAATTACTTTGCGTTGGTTGGCTACAATGCCAACGGCCCAACCATCAATTCTACCCAAACCACAAATGATACTTTGTCCGTAGAGTTGTTTGTATTCTTCAAATTCAGAGTTATCAATCAAACGGTGTATGATCTCCAACATGTCGTATGGTTTTTCCCTATTTTCAGGTAATATGCCATAGATTTCTTGTTCGCTTTTTTTAGGCTCAAGCGGTTTAGCTCGGTCAAAACCCGCTTGTTGTGGAGCTCCTACCTTACTCATAATGTTCCGAATAGAGTCTAAACAAGCTTGATCATTCGGATGTTTGTAATCGGTTACACCTGATATTTCACAATGAGTCGTGGCACCACCCAAGGTTTCATTGTCTACATCTTCACCAATTGCCGATTTCACTAGGTAACTACCAGCCAGAAAAACAGATCCTGTACCGTCAACAATCATGGCTTCATCGCTCATAATTGGCAGGTATGCCCCACCGGCCACACAAGAACCCATAATGGCAGCTATTTGTACAATACCCATGCTGCTCATTAAGGCATTGTTTCTGAAAATACGACCGAAATGTTCTTTATCTGGGAAAATCTCATCCTGCATGGGCAGGTAAACGCCTGCAGAATCTACCAAATAAATAATTGGCAGACGGTTTTCCATGGCAATCTCCTGAGCACGAAGATTCTTTTTTGCAGTCATTGGGAACCAAGCACCGGCTTTAACGGTTGCATCGTTGGCAACCACAATACACTGACGGCCAGAAACATAACCCATTATGCAGACTACACCTGCCGAAGGGCATCCTCCCTGCTCGGTATACATATCTTCGGCTGCAAAAGCACCAATTTCTATACGTGGACTATCTGGATCGAGCAAGTAGTTGATACGCTCACGTGCCAATAGCTTGCCTTTTTCTTTTTGCTTCACTGCTGCTTTTTCGCCGCCGCCTGCGTAAACTTTTTGTAAACGGGATTTTAACTGTGATAAAAGTTGTTTATTGAAATCTTCGTTTTTATTGAATTCCAGATCCATGTTTTTCGGGCTTTTTCAAAAATAACAGAGTTTAGTTTAATTGGTCTAGTATTTGCTTTATTTTTGACGTGAAACACACAAACCTTATCTATGAAAAAATTTCTTTTATCTAGCGCAGCAATCTGCATGATTTCTGTGTTTAGCTTTGCTCAAAATCCTAATGAGGATACGCAGCAAACACAAAAAATTGGCTTCAATTATGCCTTTACTCACTTTGACAAACGCTTTAACGATCCTTGGCATTTAGCTTCTGTATCGTACAGTAAGCAACAAAAATGGGGATATACTGGGCTGAATTTGAATTATGCGAACCGCTTTAACAAAAACGGCTCGGAATTAGAACTTGAGACCTATCCGAAATTTAAAAAAGGGATGTATGCGTATGTAGGCGGTGCTGCAAAACTTTCTAGCAATGCCTTATTCCCGAATTACCGTGTTGGTTTTTCACTTTATCAATCTCTCGGCCGGAAATTGGAATTGGAAACCGGTATCAGACACCTGGCTTTTGATCAGCAAACGGACGTATGGGTTTTAGGTTTAGGCAAATATATGGGCAATGCTTTTATCAACCTGCGTTCGTATTGGAGTCGAAATAACGGCAGATGGAATGAGTCTTTTATTCTTTCCAGCAAATTTTACTTGAGCGATGACCGGTTTGACTACTTTTCTGTTAATGTGGGTACGGGTGTAGCCTTTGATGATCCAACACAAATCAACAACGTGGTTTATCAGTTGAATAGCCTCAGAGCCGGAGCAGATTACTCTAGGAATATCGGCAAAAAATCCATTATAAAGGCAGGATTTCAGTGGATTAATGAAGAATACCAGAACGATACCTATGGCAATCAGTTGGGTGCAAACATTGGATTTTACCAGAAATTTTAATTACCTGAAACCGTTTCTGCTCATTTTACCCCAAGCCTTTTTACCGGTTAGGAAATCGAAATTCCCTTTTATCTCCCAATAGAGAATTAATGGATGGTAGATGAATGGCTCCAGGAAAGAGAGTATCCATAATTTGATTAAATCTCGTCCGGAAGTATACTGTCGGTAAGAAAGCTCTTCGTAAATGATGGTTAATGTTGAAATTACCAATACAAAAGCGTAAACCATTGCAAAAAGTATCAGGGAATAGGTCCAATGAACTAGCCCCAATGCAACTAGTGTGACCAAAATAATCAGTCCTATAAACTCCAAAATTGGGCCTAGCCATTCTACCAGTAACCAATACGGGAAGCTAAGCATTCCAAGGGTACCGTATTTAGGATTAAATAGAATGTCCCTGTGCATCAATAAAGATTCTAGCGTTCCGCGACTCCAGCGGTTTCGCTGTCTGCCCAACACATTTAGATTGGCTGGGGCCTCTGTCCAGCACAAGGGCTCAGGAGTGTATACCAATTTGTAGGGAAGTTTGTGCTTGTGCATGTACTTACGCATACGGATTATCAGCTCCATATCCTCTCCTACGGTTTTAGTGCTGTACCCACCAGCTTTAATGACAATATCTTTATCAAACAGACCCAAAGCACCCGATACAATCAGCAAGCCGTTGATTCGGCTCCAGGCTAATCTTCCCATTAAAAAGCCTCTTAAATACTCCAAAACCTGAAATCTCGATAAGAGGTTGTCGGGCATATGAACTTTTACTAAACGGCCGTGTTGTACTTCACAAGAATTGGCAATTCTGACCACGCCTCCTGCCCCAATTACGCGTACTGGCTCGTCCATGAATGGTTTCACCAATTTCAATACCGCATCTGGTTCAATAATGCAATCTGCGTCGATGCACAGAATCAAATCGTTTTTGGCAACGTTGATCCCTGCATTTAAAGCATCGGCTTTCCCGCCATTCTCTTTATCAATAACCACCAGCCGTTCCAAAGCTTTACTTTCCGAACGGTATATTCCGCGTACCGATTCTGTTTTAATTCGTGTATTGATGGCAAAATCAACTTTTACCAATTCAAAAGCCATGATTAACTGCCTCAACGTATCGTCTTTACTGCCATCGTTCACCACAACCACCTCGTAATTATTGTAATGAAGCGATAGCAACGATCGGACATTATCCACAATATTGGGCTCTTCGTTGTATGCCGGCGCAATAATAGATACGCTCGGTGCAAACTCCGATACCAATAAGTTTCTATAATCTGTTGGTGTATTTTTGTGCAAATACCGCCTCATTTCCCAAGCAGAAAGAAGCGCAATAATTACATAGGAAAACATGACTGCTAAGGCATAGTAGAATATGAATTCCTGAAAAAATAGCTGAATGTAGTCGATTAAAATTTTCATAGGATGTGGATTTTTTAAGCTAAAACTTGCTCAATCATTTCTTTAGTAATAGTAGGTGCCAATAAGTACGCTTTTCTGAGTTCAGAAATACCCGGTTCACCGTGATTTTGTAGTGCTTGAGTAGCTTCAAATGCGATTTCGAAAACAGGAGAATTCACTGCCTCAAGTAAAAAGTTGAGTTGCTTACCCGATGCAATGCGGCCTAGAGCATGGATGATATCCACTTTTAGTTTATCATCAACAAGAGCGTAACGCTTTTCTAAACTTTCCTCAGCTTTAACGGCTTCAAACTCTCCTAAAACTTTAATGGCTAACGATTGAATTTTGACATCAGGGTGCTCTAGAAGTTGGATAAGTTTATCTTGAGCTTCAAATTGCTGGAAGTGAAGTACTAACTTCAAGCAAAGTTCAACAACAGAAGAGTTAGAAGAATTTAACCAAGTTGAAAACAATGGCAGCTCCTTTAATTTGATGTGTGTAATTAGGTTAAGTAAAATCAGCTGATGCCATTCTAAAATAGGCTCATTCAATTCCTTCAAAAAATGGAATGAGTGGTGCTTATTCAAATAGATGTACGTGGTCTGTGCTTCAATCCTGATTTCTGAGGATTTACTGTAAATCAAGCGTTCAATTACAGGAGATAGATTTTCCAGCTGCATTTCTGCAGCCTCAAGTATGCCAGCAATTTTTGTACTGGAATCCCAACTTTTTAACTTATGTTCGGTAAGGCTATCCAGTTTTAATTTCCTGAATAAATCCCTGAGTTTATCAGCCGAATTGCCGGTAAAATTACGGTGGTAATTGATAACCTGCTTGTACAATAACTGCTTTATGTATGCCTTTTTTAAGGGCAATTGCTCAAATTCATGCACAGTTTTGCGTAGTGAATCAGCAGGATCGGCATTATCCATACGCACCATAAACTGAGTCATAATTTCTACAATTTGAGCATTCCAATAGCGATCTCTCCGTTGCATATAATTCGAGATCATCCGCTTCGAAATCAAAAAGATGCCGAGTAAGCAGAATAGAGCCAGACAGATCAATAAGATCCAAAATGCTAAATAGACACGGGGAGGCAACTCATCTAGAAAACCTAAAATGAACGTTGCATTAAAGCTAAACGTTTCCATTATCCAACAGGTTGTTTAATGTGTTTTTTTACACGCATCATTAATTCGGGCAAATTGAATGGCTTCGCAATAAAATCATCTGCACCCAGTGCAAAAGCTTCTAATATTACATTTTCTAGGCCATTTGCCGAGACGACAATAATTTGTGTGGAGGCTGTTTTTGGATCAGATTTTACCTTTTGGGTAATTTCTAAACCGCCAACGTAAGGGATCATGATGTCTACCAAAATAACATCAAACTGATGCTGCTCAATGAGCTCGAGGGCTTCACCGCCGTCTTTAGCCGGATATACGTCATAACCTTCTTTTTTGAGTCTAAATTCTACTACTTTTCTAACGAGTTCTTCATCCTCGATTACTAAAATTTTGGGAATAGGCATGTTAATTAAGAATTATAGGTGATGTTTCATTTTAATCATTTCTGATTAACAATTAGGTTTACAATTATACTAATAATAAATACTAAAAATCATGCCAAGGATTTTTTTAAGGGCAATTGCTGCAGTGAAGCCTACTTGTTTTATATTTGCAAGCCTGAAAAAGCCCAGGTGGCGAAATTGGTAAACGTTGCGGTCTCAGAAGCCGTTGCCCTAACAGGCTTGAGAGTTCGAGTCTCTCCCTGGGCACAGTAGTTCTTTAAAATTGGGTATTGCCCGGGTGGCGAAATTGGTAGACGCACCATCTTGAGGGGGTGGCGTTCGTAAGGACGTACGAGTTCGAATCTCGTTCCGGGCACTCATTACTTTTCTAATACCAGACCATCGTATGCCAACGCAACAGCTGGAGGCAATAGTGCTGATATTTCTTGGTGAGTTCCCAATCGGTGACTGATGTGGGTAAAATAGGTTTGGTCTGCACCAATATCGGCTGCAAATTCTAGTGCTTCTTCTAGTGTAAAATGTGAAATGTGCTTTTCTTTTTGCAAAGCATTAATCACCAAGACTTTAGTACCTCTAATTTTAGCTCTTTCTGATTCCGTAACCGTTTTGGCATCTGTGATGTAAGTAAAATCGCCTATTCTAAATCCTAAAACTGGTAGTTTAAAATGCATCACCTCAATGGGCATGAATTCAATTCCGGCTACATGAAAAGGATGATGCCCAATTTCAAAAAGATCAAGTTCTGGAACACCAGGATATTTATCGTGGGTAAAAACGTAGTGAAATTCCCTTTTTAAAGCATCCTGAACTCGTTTATGGGCGTAAATATTGATGGCCTCGCCTTGCTTGTAATTAAAAGCACGGATATCGTCTAATCCGGCTATGTGATCTTTATGTTCATGTGTAAAAACAACCGCATCTAAACGCTTTACCCCTGCTCTTAACATCTGATATCGAAAATCGGGTCCAGAATCAATTACGATCGATTTACCTTTAGATTCGATTAAAATGGATGAGCGAAGACGTTGGTCGCGGGCATCTGAAGAAGTGCATACCGGACAGCTGCACGCAATAACGGGTATCCCCTGAGAAGTTCCGGTGCCCAAAAACGTAATTTTCACAGCTTTAAACTGGTTTGTTTTAGGGTGTGCACCAAGTGCTTCTGTTTTTCGTCCAACAGCTGATCCTGAATATCCAATTCCCTAATAAGTTCAACAAGAGCCTGAATTTTACTCTCCAAATTCGCAAATTTATTAACCACCACCACCTTGCTACTTTCCAGCATGCATGCACCAGTTTTGAAATTACCTTTCTCGTATCGAACACGGTAATCGAGCGATTTGAGAATAGCTTCCAGCTTTTCTAAGGTATGGTTGGTAACAGTTAGACTCATTGTAACCAAAAATAGTAAAATAGCCCGCATATAATAAAAACCTCAAAACAGAGTTGATATTTGTATGGATTTTGACTGGCAAGCACAATGGGAAAACGGTTCGGATGAGGAGTTTGAACGCTATGCTCGAATGAAGGATGAACAACTCATAAAAGCCGTAAAAAAGCAAGAATTAGGTCTATATAACCGGATATGGCAGGTAGTTCAGAAACGCAAGTGCAAGTCATTTATCAAACCTATGTGGATCTGTTTAAAGAGCTTGGGTAGTAATGAAGCATTTTTAGAACGACAACATTGTACCGAAACTTTATTCAATTTGATAAAGTTGAGAGATCTTAATCTGAAAAATCAGCTTATAGGATCGAGCCTTGAGTTTGATGATTTGCAGTTTAAATCTGCTTTAAAAGTGCTCGAAAAAAAAATAAAAGCGTTTACCTAAGGTCTACCAGTTCTACTCCAGGATATTTCTTAGAATCAAATACAAAGAAATTATCGGCAACTTTCAAGGCCGAGTTAAAGCTTTTGATGGTGTAGGTATAGCGATTACCGTTTTTATCAAAAATTACGGCCTGGGAAATGTTTTTGGTTGCCTTATCAATTTGCAGCTTCACTTTAAAAAAGGTACGCTTAGCATCTAGCGGGGTTAGCTCAATGTTATGAACGAGCCGACCAGCTGCAGACTTGGTATCACCAATAAATAAATATTTAAAGCCTTTTTCGTAAATGGTAAACAGTTTAGCTGGGTTTAGTGCATCGGCTGAATTATCTACCTCACTTAATTGCACTTCTTTATCTGCTTTTAGGTAAGTCCATTGATTCTTTCCATCGCTAATCAATTCCTGAGCCTTCAGAATCACTTTAAACTTATTCAATTTGGTTTTGCTGTATAAAGTTCCGGTTTGGGTTTCTTTAATCTTAGCCTGTGGATTATCCAAAGTATAGCTAAATTCCGTCTTAATAACATCGTAAGAGCGGTATTTCTTACTTACTTCAGCCAAAATCAATCTGGCTTTTTCGTCAGTTTGAGCTAGCAATACACTCACCATTCCGGCAACTAAACCCAAACACAGCGTTAATTTTTTCATGGGTGCAAAACTAAACATTTTTATCGGCCAAACCGTTCAAAAATTGTTCCAGGCTATATTCGTCCGGAAAAAGAACTTCACGGGCCTTACTTCCTTCAAATGGACCAACAATACCTGCTCCCTCCAATTGATCAATTATTCTTCCCGCACGATTATAACCCAGTTTCAGTTTTCGCTGGATAAGCGAAGTTGAACCTTGTTGGTGCATAACTACCAATCGGGCAGCTTCTTCAAAAAGTGGGTCCCGATCATTCGGATCGAAGTCACGAGAAGAACCCTCTCCTGCTTCATCAATGTATTCTGGCAACATCCAAGCCGAATCGTAACCTCTTTGTGAGCCAATAAAATCAGAAATACGCTCTACTTCAGGAGTGTCAACAAAAGCACATTGCAAACGAATCATGTCGTTTCCGGTTGAAAGCAACATGTCTCCTCTACCGATTAATTGATCTGCACCGCCCGAATCCAGAATGGTTCGCGAATCAATTTTAGATAATACCCTGAAGGCCAAACGAGCCGGGAAATTCGCTTTGATGGTTCCGGTAATGATATTCACCGATGGACGTTGTGTTGCAATAACCAAGTGAATGCCTACAGCACGAGCTAATTGCGCTAAACGAGCAATTGGCGTCTCTACTTCTTTACCGGCAGTCATCATCAAATCGGCGAATTCATCCACAATTAAAACGATAAACGGCAAGAATCGATGCCCTTCTTCGGGATTCAGTTTACGGCTGGTAAATTTCTGATTGTATTCTTTGAGGTTACGTACTTGCGCATTTTTTAGCAAATCGTAGCGTTGATCCATCTCAATACACAAGGAATTCAAGGTATTGATTACCTTTTTCGTATCGGTGATAATGGCATCTTCTTCGCCGGGTAATTTGGCTAAGAAATGACGTTCAATTTTACGGAATAAGGTCAATTCAACTTTCTTGGGGTCAACCAAAACAAACTTCAATTGTGAGGGATGCAGCTTGTAAAGAAGTGAAGCTAAAATACAGTTGATACCCACCGATTTACCTTGACCGGTTGCACCGGCAACCAACAAGTGTGGCATTTTTGCTAAATCTGCAATGTACACCTCATTCGAAATGGTTTTACCTAAGGCAATGGGTAATTCCATCGTGGTATTTTGAAACTTCTCGGTACCCAAAACCGAACGCATGGAAACCATTTCGGGGTTTTGGTTAGGTACCTCAATCCCAATAGTCCCTTTACCGGGCATTGGTGCGATGATACGGATACCTAGTGCGGCCAGGTTTAAGGCAATATCGTCTTCTAGGTTCTTAATCTTAGAAATACGTACGCCCGGCGCCGGGATAATTTCATAAAGCGTTACCGTTGGGCCAATCGTTGCTTTTATTTTATCAATCTCGATGTTGTAGTGATTTAAGGTCTCTACAATTTTATTTTTATTGGCTTCTAGCTCTTCAGCGTTTACTGAAATCTTGTTAGAACCGTAATTTTCTAATAAATCTAAATGCGGGTGAACGTATTGAGAAAGATCTAATTTGGGATCAAAAGCACCGAATTCTTGCACCAGCTGATCCGCTTTCACCTCCTCTTCCGTTTTTTCAATCGTCATCTCTGGCCCGGAGACGGATGGAATAATTTCAGGCTCGGGAAGCTCCTCTGTTTCCTCTTCTTCTTCCAGCATTCGGGCATCTTCCTCAGCCAGTTGATCCTGAAAACGATCATTCAACGGAAATTCAACAGGCTCAGAAACTACTTCTTCCACTAGTTCATCCGTTCCGGCATCAGGAACAACGTATTTTGGTTCTCTTTCGGGTAATCTAAAATCGATGTTGTAGGCAATGGTTAGCGCTGTTAATCCGGTAAATGCCAATAGTCCGAAGGTACCTGCATTGCCTATTTGAGCCATTAACAAACGATTGGCCCAAAAACCAAATTCACCTTCCAAATAATGCGGATAATCACTTACAAAACCATGTACAAAAGCTATAGCTACAGATGTAAATACGAGTAAAAAGAAAGAATAAGCTAAACTTTTACCAATGGAAACCAACTTTACTTTAAACAGTAAGCGATAGCCCATTATGAAAAATATTCCGATAAAAAGGAATGAAGCAACGCCAAACCACTCGTAAATAAATTGATGCGACAATAAAGCACCCAACTTTCCTAACCAGTTTTCGACTACCCCGCCCTGATTCAAATTCATTTGGGCTAATTCCGCAGGTGTCTTAAACAAGTTAGACCAGCCGCCATTTGCATCAATCACATAGCTCTGATCTTCTTGCCAGGTGAATAAATACGAAGTAAACGCAACTAAAAAGTATACGGATAGCAGCAACATGAACAATCCGAGCACTTTTACCAACCGGCTTGAATCAAATTTGCCTTCGGTTGTATCTGCTGATTTTGTGTTGTTAGGCTTTACCCTTGACTTGGGTTTTATATGAATTTCTTCGTTATCGTCCTGCTCTAAGGGTACGTTACGGAAAGTATTTGCTCTTCTGAATTGGTTTCCTCTAAGGGACATTATTTTATTCTTTGCTTACAAATATAAAAAATATGACATCCCTTGAAACAGGGAATCACACATAATTATAGTGTATATTTAGCTAACGGATCGAAAAATAATTCATGCTGAATTTATTGGAACACTATATTGAAGAAGGCAAAAAAGAGGATTTGATTGAACTCTTAGTGCGCTTTCCTGAATTGGCTGATCAAAAAACCAGCAGGAAATTGTCTCCAATACTATTTGCATGTTATTTAAAAAAACCTGAAATAGCTGAAATTTTGGTCGAATATATAGCAGAGCTTGGCTTATTTGAAGCTGCGGCCCTTGGGCGTTTTGATTGGGTTGCCCATCAGGTGTTTAAAAACCCTGAAGGTATTAATGAATACTCTGAACTCGGATTTACCGCATTGGGCTTAGCCATTTATTTTGACCAAGAGGATATTACTAGATATCTCCTTTTGAAAGGAGCAGATGTGAATCAGCCCGCAAAAAATGCTTCAGGGTTGTACCCCCTACATTCTGCGTTGGTTGCTAAGAACAATTCCTTGGTTAAGATGCTGCTCGAAGCCGGGGCAGATGTAAATATTCAGGAAGTTTCGGGGATTACTCCCCTACATTTGGCAGCCAGTCAGGGAAACTTGGAAATCATAATTTGCCTGTTGGAGGCCGGAGCAGATGTACGGATTAAAACTAATGAAGGAAAAACACCAGGCGACTGGGCTGAAGATAATGGCTGGACAGCTATTGCCAGAATATTAAACGATTACTAATTCAAGTTCTGGAGAGAATTTTAGCCCCAATTCCACAGTACAAACAGTGTTTAGCATCACAATACTTCTTTTTTAATTGCAATAAAGCCTGACTAATTGCTGCTGAATTGACCTTTATCCCCAACTGCTTAAAATTCCGAATGACTGAATTGTGCTCTGCATTGAGCGTTTCCAAGAGTTTAAGGGCTCTTTTGCGGTAAATTTCCTGTTTGTTATAACGTCCGTAAGCAAATAAAAAAATACACACAGTGTTCATGAGCAAATTGGATACACTTTGTTTCCCCGGCTGTTTAGTCTGTTTTTCTGATAATTTATCGAACCTGTAATGATTGTCCCAATAGTTATAAATCGGTAAATCGGTGAAGAGCGCTTTCAATGACTGCTCATCTTGTAACTCGATGATGTTGGTAAAAAGATGGTTTGATTTACAAACTAAAGCGGCGAATTGTGCCAAACGAATAGTTGGAAAATTGGCGGGTCGTAAACGCATAAACTTCCATATTTCAGCTTTTAAGGGTGATAAATTGTATTTCTTTTTCAAAAAATCGTATTCGGCTTTGAGTTTTTGAGGATATTCATCTCGAAATGTTGTTTTCAGAAATCCAGCTTGACCAAAAATCAGAGCCTCTACTTGCTGGTGATTGTTTTTGTGGCGGGCAAATAACTGCTGAGGTAAGGATCTAGCCATACTTTCGAACCCGAATTCATTAACCTTGAAACCGAAATTCCTAGCTAAATGAATGTAAAAAGCATCATCCCAGCTTCCCTTTTGTTCCTCAACCAACTGAATCACTTCATCAGATTTTGAATGTAAACGCTCCAGAAGTACCCGCTCCAACCACGCGTTGATGTAAATTGAATCGAGATCTGCTAAATGATTGGAACAAGGAATCCAGTTTTTCGATCGGATCAAATCGCGGTAAGTTGAAATTAAATTGGCTGGAATCAGGTTTTTTAACTCCAAAACTGGAATTTCGGTTCCATCTGTCCGGAAAACCGGCTCATCATGCTGATAAACCACATGAAGAATGACCGTATCATACGCCAAATCGTGCTGGTGTTGGTGTTTGTACCAATCGGATGAATGAATGTGCATTTCCACATTTCCAGCCCAGCGGGTATTACTCAAACGGACCAAGCAATTTTCAAAATCGGGGCCGGAGTGTGGATTGCTTAAACCAGAATCAATAATCTCCAGAGATTCACCATTTGTGCAATAAAGCTTCTGACGCTTGTATAAACCCGCTTTCCAGAAATAATGGAGCAATTCTTCGGTAAAATCCATTTCTGAATTTACCAAAATTTAATTTTAGATTAAAAATCTATCTTACGGAGTTCTGCTGCCATTTCTTGCTGCATTTTCAAAGCCTCTTCACGAGCTTTTTCAGCAAAATCGGAGCCTTTGGAGGCATAAATGATGGAACGAGATGCATTCACCAATAAACCGCAATCCTTGTTCAGGCCATAACGACAAACTTCAGCAAAGTTTCCACCCTGAGCGCCTACTCCAGGCACCAATAGAAAATGATCTGGCGCCCATTTACGAATTGTTGTAAATGCTTCGCCCCGTGTGGCACCAACTACATACATGAGTTGATCAGAACCGGCCCATGACCGGGATTCTTGAATAACAGACTCAAATAGCTGCTTATCGTCAGATTTTAGGAATTGAAAATCTCGACTACCTTCATTGGAAGTTAATGCCAAAAGGATAACCCACTTGTCTTCAAAAGCTAAGAACGGCTTTACCGAATCGCTGCCCATGTATGGCGCTACCGTAACAGAATCGAAACTCATCCCCGAAAGGGATTCATCAAAAAAAGCCTGAGCATAACGCGTTGACGTATTCCCTATGTCTCCACGCTTAGCATCTGCAATACTGAAACAATCCTGTGGAATTAATTTCCAGGTTTGTACCAAATCTTCCCAACCTTTTACCCCTCTCGATTCGTAGAATGCGGTATTGGGCTTGTATGCAACGCACAAATCATGGGTGGCCTCAATAATTCGTTTATTAAATTCCTGAACGGGATGGGGATGATCTTTTAAACAATCGGGAATTAAATCCGGATCGGTATCTAAACCCACACATAGAAATGATTGTTTTTTACGTATTTGTTCAATCAGTTGCTTACGGTTCATGGGTTTAAATTTGCTGAACGAAAATAACTAAAAGCTACGTGGAGCACGAGAAAAATTATTTTTTTTTGAAAGTATTAAAATAAATACCTAGAATTGTGTCGTTATCTCAATTTATCCCTGTTATCAGGAAAAATCATTTCAATTTCTTTGCTTAAGATTCAGAAGTTTCGGGTCCTGTGTATTTCGGATAAATTCTAAAAACAAAATCATCCTTTTGTTACCATATTAAAAATTTAATGCTGGATATAGAAAAATTGAACGATATGCTCGTTCCAGAGCTACGTGAGCTGGCGCAGAGTTTAGGTGTAAACGATACAGAAACACTTCGAAAACAAGAATTAATTGCTGAAATCGCTAGTCGAAGTGGGCATGAGCAGGCTAATCCGTCTACCAAAGCCGATAACGCTGAGAATGGAGAAGGGAAAACCCGTAAACGGATTAGAACATCAAAAAATGATATCGAAAAGGCTAAAGTTCCTCTAGACGATGCCAATTTGTTTCCATCCAATGGTGAAGAGCAAGATGAACCTACGCCTGAATCTGAAGCTACGGTTCCAGAAATAGTCGAAGAATCTGCTAGTACAGAGTTTCGTGAGGTACCTCCTCCAAGCGAGTTGCCTCAGCGACCAGAACGCCGCCAGCACGAAGCACACAGACCAGCTAAAAAAGAAGAATTAAACCTGGATTTCGATAATGCCATCATTAACGAAGGTATCTTAGAAATTATGCCAGATGGGTACGGTTTCCTGCGTTCATCTGATTATAACTATTTATCATCCCCAGACGATATCTACGTTTCTCAATCTCAAATTAAATTATTTGGTTTAAAAACCGGAGATACCGTTCGTGGAAGTATCCGTCCCCCAAAAGAAGGTGAAAAATATTTCCCATTGGTACGTGTTGAAGCCATTAATGGTCGTATACCTGCCGATGTAAGAGACCGTGTTCCTTTTGATTTCTTAACCCCGCTTTTCCCAACAGAACGTTTGAACTTATTTACCGATACGGGCAATTATTCTACCCGAATCATGGATTTATTCACTCCTATTGGTAAAGGTCAGCGTGGTTTAATTGTGGCGCAGCCGAAAACCGGTAAAACCATGTTATTAAAAGATGTGGCTAATGCAATTGCCAAAAATCATCCGGAAGTTTACCTCATTATTTTATTGATCGATGAGCGTCCGGAAGAGGTAACCGACATGTCGCGTAGTGTTCGTGCCGAGGTAATTTCTTCTACGTTCGACGAACCGGCAGAAAGACACGTAAAAATTGCCAATATTGTATTAGAGAAAGCGAAAAGAATGGTAGAATGTGGCCACGATGTGGTGATTTTGCTGGATTCTATTACTCGTTTGGCTCGTGCCTACAATACCGTGGCTCCTGCATCTGGTAAAATTTTATCGGGTGGTGTAGATGCCAATGCACTTCACAAACCGAAACGTTTCTTCGGTGCTGCCCGTAACATCGAAGATGGTGGATCACTGACCATATTGGCTACAGCCTTAACAGAAACCGGCTCTAAAATGGATGAGGTGATTTTCGAAGAATTTAAAGGTACGGGTAACATGGAATTGCAGTTAGACCGTAAATTATCTAACAAACGTATCTTCCCGGCCATAGATTTGACTGCCTCAAGTACGCGTCGTGATGATTTATTGTTAGATCGCGAAACCTTGCAACGTATATGGATTTTACGCAACCACTTGGCCGATATGAACTCACAGGAAGCTATGGAGTTCTTGTTGGCTCAAATGAAAGGTACCAAGTCCAACGAAGAGTTTCTGGTATCCATGAACAGTTAATTCATTAAATCATGAAAAAACATATTCCAAACGCCATAACCTGCCTCAATTTACTCAGCGGCTGTATTGGTTTGGTTTATGCCTTCGATAACCAGTTGATTACTGCGGGTTATTTTATCTTGATTTCAGCTTTGTTCGATTTTTTTGACGGAATGTTAGCCAGACTTCTCAAAGCCTACAGCGAGATTGGTAAAGAGTTGGATTCTCTGGCAGACATGGTCAGCTTCGGCGTACTTCCTTCAGTAATGGTGTATCAGCTATTTCGCATGGCTGCCCCAGAACAAGCTTATCTTCCATTTTTCGCCTTTCTAATTGCCATTTTTTCAGCTTTACGCTTGGCCAAATTCAATATTGATACCCGCCAAACCGAGAATTTTATTGGTTTGCCTACACCGGCAAATGCACTTTTTATACTTTCTTTGCCTCATATTGTTGCAAGTGAAACACTTGCAGAATACATCCTAAATCCGGTTATTCTAGCAATAATTACCCTAGTTATGAGTTTATTGTTGGTTGCCGAATTGCCCCTATTCTCACTCAAATTCAAAAATTTAAAATTTTCAGCTAATCTCTTCCGGTTTATCCTTTTGGGTCTATCCGTAATTCTTCTAATAATTCTTAAATTTGCAGCAATACCACTCGTAATTTTGAGCTATTTAATACTATCATTCATTCAAAACAGCCTTCAAAGCAAATGAAATTCAGTGCAGAAATCAACGTAATGCCCTTAAAAGAAATCCTAGATCCTCAAGGAAAAGCGGTTACCGGCAGCATGAAAAATATGGGATTGGCTGAAATTCAAGAAGTCCGTATTGGCAAGCACATCAGTTTGGTTGTTGATGCCGAAAATGAAGCTATTGCTCACGAAAAGGTAGAAGAAGCTTGCAAAAAACTCTTAGCGAATCTGATCATGGAGAGCTACGAATTCACGCTTAAAGCGCTCTAGGCTCCCAACCCTTTCTTTACCTCAGTTAACCGTACAAAAACGCTTTCTAGTTGTGGCTTAAGTTCTTGGTAAGCCGTAATTATTAAGTCAAAATCTTGCTCAGAACGGGCTAGCTGTTCTAGTTGAGCCATTACCTCGGTTGCGTGATCAAAACCAATAAAGGTAAATGTTGGACGAATTTTATGTGCAATTTCTGCCACAACTACGTAGTTTTTCTCATTTAAGGCAGATTCCAATTCTTGTAAATAAATTGGCGTTTGACTCATGAAAATATCCAACATTTCCACCATAAATTCCGCACTTCCATCTGAAATTTCTTTCAAATAATTTAGATTTAATTCTACTCCAGTTCCAGAAATGGTACTTGACTTTTTCATATTCAGCTTTATAATTTTTTCACTTCGAGCTGGCTTTCTAATTCATCTAACAATTCTGATACCGTTTTTTTAAATACTGGGTGCACAAAGTCCGGTTCAAGTTCAGCAAGAGGTATTAACGTAAATGCTCTCTGCTGTAAGTACGGGTGTGGAATTGTAAGTTCAGAACTTGCCACAACTTCTTGATCGTAAAATAAAATATCGATGTCAATAGTCCTGGAGCCCCATTTCTCTGTTCGTTCTCTGCCCAGCTTACGCTCAATTCCTAAAATCGTTTTGAGCACTTCCAAAGGCCGTAAACTCGTTTCTAATTTAAGTACTTGGTTTATAAAATCAGGCTGATCCGTTTTACCCCAGGCCGCTGTTTGATAACGTGATGACGACTTGATCAATTTGCCAACCTCTTCTTGAATTGCCATTCCCGCTTTGTCCAAGAAATCTAAAGAATTACCCATATTGCTTCCCAGCAATAAAAAAACCGCTGCCATTCAGATTTTTGAATATTTTTTGTAACAAATCAAGCTATTTATCATCTTTAATATAATCATACATAGATATAAAAATTGCACCTGAAATGAAAGAATTCTTCAAGTTTGTGTTTGCATCAATGTTAGGGTTTATCCTCTCCATTTTTGTGATGGTGATCCTGATAGTTGTATTAATTATTGGCATTGTAAGCACCGCCAGCAATGAAGCAAAAGTAAGTGTAGACAAAAATTCAATTTTACACCTCAGTTTAGACTATCCGGTAACCGAGAGAACTTCAAAGAATCCTTTTGAGAATATTGATGTTTTGGGTTTCGAAACGGAGAAAAACATTGGACTGAATGATATTCTAGCAAGCATTAAAACAGCAAAAACAGACGAAAACATCAAGGGTATATACCTCGATGTTGCCTCTATACAATCGGGCTTTGCTACCATTGAAGAAATCAGAAATGCCTTGATCGACTTTAAAAAATCGGGCAAATTCATCATTGCTTACAGCGAGGTTTATACTAAAGGAGCCTATTATCTGGCTTCAGTTGCCGACAAAGTTTACCTAAATCCAGAGGGGATGATTGATTTTAGGGGTTTTAGTTCAGAAATTACCTTCTTTAAAGGAGCGCTCGATAAACTAGGTATTGAAGCACAAGTAATCAAAGTTGGAACTTATAAAAGTGCGGTTGAACCCTTTATTCTCGACAAAATGAGTGAAGCGAACCGTAAACAAGTTACCTCCTTTTTAGGTTCCATGTACGAACATTACCTCCAAAAAATAGGCGAAAGCCGTCGCATTTCTCGCGATTCTCTATTTACTATTGCCGACAATGCTCTAGTTCGATCAGCCAAAGATGCCGTAAAATACCGTTTAGCTGATGGACTTAAGTACAAAGACGAGATTTTAAGTGAGTTGAAAAACCTGAGTGGTATTGCCCAGAAAAAGGACCTGAATTCCGTTTCTATTGCAGATTATGCCAGTGTTGCCCACGATAACAAAACTGAACGTTCTTCCAATAGAATTGCGGTAATCTATGCGGTAGGTGAAATCATGTCGGGCCAGGGTGACGATACCTACATTGGATCTGAAGGAATTTCTCAGGCCATCAGAAAAGCTCGCTTGGATGATAAGATTAAAGCAGTGGTTTTCCGAATAAACTCACCGGGTGGAAGCGCATTAGCATCTGATGTAATTTGGAGAGAGGTGGAACTTACCAAAAAGGTTAAACCGATTATTGTGTCTATGGGTGATGTGGCTGCATCTGGAGGATATTATATTGCCTGTGCTGCCGATTCCATTTTCGCTCAACCCAACACAATTACTGGATCTATTGGAATTTTTAGCGTGATTCCAAACATGCAGAAGTTTTTCAATAACAAATTGGGGATTACTTTTGATGGTGTTAAGACTGGGAAATTTGCCGATATCAGCATTACCAGGCCGCTTAGAGAGGATGAAAAAATGATTATCCAAACTGAAACCAATCAGATCTATGCAAATTTCACCCAAAAAGTTGCAAATGGTCGTGGTAAAACTGCTGCTTTCATCGACAGTATTGGTCAAGGTAGAGTTTGGACAGGCGCTGAAGCCATAAAAATTGGCTTGGTTGACCGACTTGGCAACATCAACGATGCCATACACTCTGCAGCAAAAAAGGCTAAAATCAAAGAATACAAAATTGTAGAGTATCCGGCCCAAAAAGACCCATTCAAAGAACTATTTGATAGTTCTGGCGACAGAATCAGAACCTATTTCACCAAACAAGAACTGGGTGAAAACTATACGTACTACCAACAACTGAAATCGGTTTTAAAAACTACCGGAACACAGGCCAGAATGCCTTACAATGTGGTAATTAAATAAGCTTTATACTTTAATTTCAAAAGCCTTCCCTAATCCCGGAAGGCTTTTTTATTTTTGACTACCATGGAAAATAAAACCATTGCCCGTACGCTTCGCCTTTACAGTCAGTTATTGGATTTACACGATGAGAACCCATTCAAGATGCGTTCTGTGGCTAATGCCGCTTTTAAAGTAGACAAACTCCCCTTCCCTATAGCTTCTAAAAGTCTGGCAGAAATGGATGCTATGGATGGCATTGGAAAAAGTACTGCAGCTAAAATTTACGAGCTCATTCAGACGGGTCACATTTCAGAACTAGACGAATTACTACAAAATACACCAGCTGGCGTTGTAGAAATTTTACAGATTAAAGGAATTGGACCCAAAAAAGTATCCATTATTTGGAAAGACTTAGGCATAGAGAGTGTAGGTGAGTTGTATTATGCCTGCAATGAAAACCGTTTGATCGAAGCTAAAGGCTTTGGGCTCAAAACGCAAGAAGAAATTCTTAAGGTAATCGAGTTTAAAATGGCCAATAGCGGTCGGTTGCTCTACGCAAAAGTGGAAGAAACCGCAGAAAATCTGCTTAAAGAACTTCAAAAACTTTTACCGGATACTCAGCTGAGTTTGAGTGGTGAATACCGTCGTAGAATGGAAATTATCGACCAACTTGATCTACTTATTGGTATGTCTTTGGCCGATTTTAAAGAAAAAAATCCGCTTAGAGCTTTAAACCTCGAATTGGATGAATCGAATCGGGCTACAACAGCTGAAGGACTTATACTGCAATTTCATTTTTGCCTTCCGGCAGATTTTGGATGGGAAATAATTCAAACTACCGGAAGTTCAGCTCATGTAGAAACCTTAAAACAACGGCTAATTGGCAAAGAAATCGGCACTAAAACCGAACAAGAAATTTATGCCTTAGCAGGATTAGATTATATAGAACCCGAACTCCGCGAAGGCGAAAACGAAATTGAACTTGCTGAAAAAGGCCAATTACCCAAACTTATTGAATTTAATGACCTAAAAGGAAGTTTACACAACCACAGCACCTGGAGCGACGGCGTAAATACCTTAGAAGAAATGGCACTTTATTGTCGCGATGAATTAAAACTCGAATATCTGGGTATTTGCGACCATTCCAAATCGGCATTTTACGCCAATGGCTTGAATGAGCTACGTGTGGCTGCTCAACATCGTGAAATTGATGCACTAAATGCTAAACTAGCTCCTTTTAAAGTATTTAAAGGTATTGAATCCGATATCTTGTACGACGGCAGTCTAGATTACGATGCTAGTGTTTTAGCTTCCTTCGATTTTGTGGTGGCATCTGTCCACTCTGTACTCAAGATGACCAAAGAAAAGGCCACAGAACGCCTGATCAAAGCCATTGAAAACCCATTTACCACTATTTTAGGACATCCCACAGGGAGATTGTTATTGAGTCGAAGCGCTTACCCAATCGACCATGCTAAAGTAATTGATGCCTGTGCTGCTAACAACGTAGTGATAGAAATAAATGCCAATCCACTACGCTTAGATTTAGATTGGCGATGGCATCACTACGCACTTGAAAAAGGAGTTTTATTATCCATTAATCCAGACGCACACCGTACCGAAGGTTTTTTAGACATGCATTACGGGGTTTTGGTTGGCCGAAAAGGTGGTTTAAGTGCAAAAGAATGCCTTAATGCTATGAGTTTAGCCGAAATAGAAGCCTTTTTCAAAAAGCGGAAACCCGCCTAATTTAATTCCTTAATTTTGTAACATGATCAGTACGCTTTGCAATTCCATTTTCGAACAAGCCATTAAGGATTATCATATCCAAAACGATATCGATTTCGTTTATCAAAACCCCTATACCAACGGAAGCATAGAGTTTTTACTTTATGCTAAAAACTGGATAGATACTGCCCAATGGCACATGGAAGATGAGGTTCGCGAACCTAGTATTGCTGCTGCAGATGCCTTAACCTGGAAACGCCGTATTGATGCCTCTAACCAGGAAAGAACCGATATGGTGGAATACATCGACTCCTATTTCCTGGAAAAATACAAACACGTTATAGCAAAATCTGGAGCTAAAGTAAATACCGAAAGTCCGGCTTGGGCAATAGACCGGCTTTCTATCCTAGCTTTGAAAATTTACCACATGGCCGAAGAAGCCAATAGAGCATCAGCAAGTGCAGAACATCGTGAAAAATGCCAGCAAAAACTAAATGTACTTTTAGAGCAGCGTACAGATCTTTCACAAAGCATCGACGAATTACTAGCCGATATCGAGGCCGGAAATAAGTATATGAAGGTGTATAAGCAGATGAAAATGTACAACGACCCGAGTTTAAATCCGGTGCTGTACAAGAAATAATTTGTCATGCCTGGCCAAGCAAAAATACTTGTATTACGTTTTTCAGCCATGGGCGATGTTGCCATGACGGCGCCTGTACTACGAGAATTGCAAGAGCAAAACCCCGGATGTGAGCTAATTGTAGTGAGCAGGGCCTTGTTTGAGCCTTTTTTTGAAGGCATTCCCCGACTGAAATTTCATCCTATTGAACCGAAAGGAAAACACAAAGGATTCTTTGGCTTGCTGCGCTTATTTAATGAGCTACGCTCCTATCGTATTACCGCAGTTGCCGATTTACACCAAAATCTCAGAAGCCGGACCATTTCATCCCTATTCCGCTTTGCTGGAGTAAAAGTTGAAACACTTAACAAGGGGCGTTCAGAAAAAAAACAGCTTACCCGAAAAGAAAATAAGTTCCTAAAACCTTTAAAACCCATGCCCGAACGCTATGCAGACATTTTCAGGGCATTGGGATTAAAATTACAGCTTCAACATAAATTAATCCCAAATCCGGAGTCTTTACTGGGCCCAGTTTTAGCCCTAACAGGCGATAAAAAATCAACCGATCGGTGGATTGGAATAGCTCCATTTGCCCAACATTTGCAAAAGGTATATCCTCTTGAAAAAATGGAATGGATAGTAAACCAATTGGCTGAAAAAGGCTACAAACTCTGGATATTTGGTGGAGGACAAAAAGAGCAAAAAATTGCAGAACAGTGGGAACAAGTGCACAAAAATAGCTGCTCATTGGTATGTAAATTGAGTTTGAAAGAAGAATTAAACTTAGTTTCTAATCTCGATTTGATGCTAAGTATGGATTCGGCGGGTATGCACATGGCCTCACTTAAAGGCATTCCGGTAGTTTCAATTTGGGGTGCAACCCACCCATTTGCTGGCTTTCTGGGCTATGGCCAAGAGCTAAAAAACTGTGTACAGCTAGATTTAGCTTGCCGTCCATGTTCTGTTTATGGCAACAAAGCCTGTTATCGGGGTGATTTTGCCTGCATGAATACGTTATCAGAAGTTGAAACATTAAAAATTATAACTGATACTTTAAGTTAAATTCTTGCGTTATAATCTCAAAAATTAACGCAATGAGACACTTAACATTTTTTTCAGTACTCTTTTTCTTGGCATCCAATGCCTACTCACAACTTAAGATAGGAGTTCAAGCTGGGCCCAACTTTTCAAGCATTTCGGCAGTAGAGAAAGTAAGCGATTTAAAAACAGATAAATCGTCACAAACCTCGTATCAAACCACTTTATTAGCTGAATATAAGGCTATGCCGGAATTAGCCATTGAATTGGGTGTGCAATACAGCAGACAAGGTACTAAATGGCACGATGCAGAGCAAAATACCATCAAGTTGAACTACCTAAAATTTCCACTTACACTTAGTTATCCTTTTACATTGGGTAACGGGCAAATGAAATTTGGAACCGGGGGCTATTATGCTACTGCTTTATCGGGATTTCGCATCAATGCAGGGCAAAAAGTAGAATTGGTGTTTGATTCTTCCCAGTATTCCATGTTTAAAAGAGCAGACTTGGGGATTATTTTCAAAACAGCTTATGAATTTTCAAATGGCCTAAGCCTCGCTATGGATTATCAGATGGGACTCAAAAACATCGCTTCTGAGCAAATGAGCGATTTCTTTAATTTTAAGAATCGTGCATTTTCAATCAGTTTGGGCTATTATTTAAAATTGAATAAGACTAGACAATAGTTTTCAGGTAACAGCGTTTAAATGAGAAAAACACTATGAAAAAGCTTATCGTACTCTCTGTCCTACTGTTTGGAACACTAGCTGCAAATGCACAAATCAGATTTGGCGCAAAGGCCGGAGTGAATTTATCCAAAATAAACATTGACTATACTACTTTAGCACAAACTGTCGAAGAAAGTTCTATTACTTCGTATCATTTGGGTGGCTATATTGAATTTAAAGCATTTCCTAAGCTTTTCATTCAACCCGGTCTGGAATTGCATGGCTTGGGTGGTAAAGTAGGTACAGCACCTGATGATGAAAAAGCAAATATGATGTATCTACGCTTACCCTTACACCTAGTAACTAGACTTAATTTGGGATTAGGAAGTATTTTTGCTGGCGCAGGTCCTTATGCTGGCTATGCCCTATCAGGAACAAGTGAGTCAAATGGAATAAAAAAGGATATCAATTTTGGTAATGCGGTAGAGGATGATTACAAAAAAACGGATTTAGGTTTGAGTTTTTTAGCAGGGTATCAACTAAAAAGCGGGCTCAACTTTAGCTTAGGTTATCAAATGGGGCTTAGTAATAATCTTCCCGATGATGTGGCGCAAGTAGCAAAAGCTAAAAATGCAAACTTTAGCCTATCTCTTGGCTACAGTTTTAAATTATAATGTTCTGAGGTTAGTTTTGGTTTAACAATTAAGCCCCTTTAAAAAGGGGCTTTTTTTTAGGTTAAGACGTATCTATTTCCAGGATGACAATTAACTAGACCTTTCATCTCTAAAGTTAGCATGAGGGCAACTAATTTGGATTGATTAAACTTACTCATAGCGAGCAATTCATCTACAGCTAGTGATCGGTGTTGAATTAACAGCTCAAAAATTAGTTTTTCATCCTCATTTAAATCAATGGGCATCTTAAGTTGACAAAATGCGGTTGATCTTTCTTTTCTTTTCCAACCCAATACATACTCCAGATCAGCACAATCGGTAATTAGATGAGCTCGGTTGGTTTTAATGAGGTAATTACAGCCCGAACTGTACACATCACCCACTCTTCCCGGGATGGCAAATACATCTCGATTATAGGAGTTTGCCAGTTCCGCGGTAATTAGTGCTCCACCTTTTAAGTTGGCTTCCACAACAATTGTAGCATCTGCTAATCCGGCAATAATCCGGTTACGTTTAGGAAAATTCTTCCGATCAGGAAGCGTTTTAGAAGGAAATTCACTCAACAAACCACCCCTATCGATCATTTTTTCAGCCAAATTTCGGTGCAAACTCGGATAAATACGATCGAGGCCATGGCCCAATACGCCCAAAGTCGGGATATTGCTACGTAAGCAAACTTGGTGAGCATGGGCATCTATGCCATAAGCCAGTCCACTCACAATGAGTGGCTCATGCACTTTAAGTGCATCAATCAGCTCTTCACAGAAATTTTTACCATAATGAGTAGCATTACGAGTACCCACTATACTCACAATTTTTGTTGCGTTTAAATCGGCCTCACCACAGTAATAAAGTAATACTGGTGCATCGTAACACTGACTTAAGCGCTTAGGATAGTTATGATCCGTAATAAAAAGTATCCTTATTTGATGTTTTTGGATAAACTGAAGCTCTTCATCCACCCTGGCAAAATCATCAAATGCGTGTATTTTCCTAGCCAGTTGCAAACCGATTCCTGGCACTTGGCTAAGTTCACGAACACTAGCATCGAAAATAGATTCTGGAGATTGAAAATGGGTTAATAAAGCCCTGGCGGTAATACTTCCGACACCGTCAACTAAGGTTAATGCAATTCGATGGTAGAGAGACACAGGCACTTATTGTGCCTCAAAATACAGAACGAATTTGGTAATAAAGAAATCTTGTAAAAAAAATTTAGTTATAGGATATTTTTTTACATTCTTGAGCCCTGAATGCTTAATTTCTTCGTCTAGATCACCACCTTTTAAATAAAGAACACCATTGGGAAGTGTATTCATTCCACCCCTTCTTAGCTTATTCCGTATCCAAGGGTAAAAATCTTTTAGTTGTGTAACCGCTCTGGAAATGACGAAATCGAAATTTCCATTTATTTGCTCAGCCCGGGCATGGGTCGCCTTAACATTTTTTAAATTCAATGCTTTTACGACTTCCTGAACTACCTTGATCTTTTTTCCTATAGAATCGACCAAATGAAATTGTGTTTCAGGAAACAAGATGGCCAACGGTATACCCGGAAAACCACCACCTGTACCTACATCTAAAATTTGCTCACCTGGAAGGAATTTGATCACTTTTGCAATAGCCAGCGAATGCAGGACGTGGTGCAGGTAAAGCATGTCGATATCCTTACGTGAAATCACATTGATTTGGGCATTCCAGAAACGATAAAGTTCATCCAGCTGCTCAAATTGACTTTTTTGCAGAGGACTTAGTTCCGGGAATTGTTCAAAAATAAGTGAAGCGTGAGGTGTCAAAATCCAGAATGTTTATTTCGTTTCAAAATATGATGCAATAGGTCTCGAGCTCGTGCAAGCTGACCTTTGACCGTATTTTTTGGCAAATCCAGCTGCAAAGCTATTTCTTCTACTGATAATTCGTCAAAATAAAACAAATTAATCAAAATCCGGTAGCGGTTAGGAAGCGTATTTACAATTTGTTTGAGCAGGCTTGCTTGTTGTTTTCGAATGGATTTTTCTTCAGGATTGAGATTATGAGAACGAATTAATAAGGTTTTATCAAGCGTATTACCTTCAAACAGCTCATCTAATGAAAGAATATTCATTTTTTTTCGACGGATATAATCTATCGAATTGTTTGAGGCCAATCTGAACAGCCAGGTACTAAAAGCAAAATCGGGTTTGTAACTATCCAGTTTCTCAAATGCTTTAGCAAATGTTTCAACCGTCAAATCCATGGCATCTTCTCGGTTGTTCACCATTTTTAGCATCATGTAGTAAACCGAAGGTTGGTAGCGCTCCATAATGGCCGCAAAAGCCTTCTGATCGCCTTTTAGCGCCTTTTTTATGAGCTCATGGTCATTCTTTGCATTTTCAGAAAAATGCGGATTTATTTCCATTCTGCCTTATTCTTAAACAAAAAGACTGTATTAAGAATGAGCATGAAAATCAAATAAGCAAAATCTAGTACGGGCAGAAACCATTTCAGTTCTGGATAACTTAAGCGTTTAAAGATTTTATAATAAACCCCGAATTGTAGGACTAAACGCAGCAAATAAATCCCTAACACCATGCGCCAATCAAACTGCAGAATGAGCAAAGCCAGCAATGCGCCATAAAATAGCAGAGCAGATAAAAACTGGATTTGAAGCTTAAAACGGTCCTTAAATTTAAAATGCACAGCAAGCTGCATGTCTTTTAGTTTTTGCTTAACGAATTTACCAAAACTCATTTTTGATGAATTCCAAACTTGAGCTCCAGGCTTAACTTCAATCCGAACATTGTCATTCCCGGCATGCTGGTTAACAAATAAAACATCGTCACCGGCCGGAATGTGCATGTGTGAAGCAAAGCCTTTGCTTCTGAAAAAAACGGACTTCAGGTAAGCAATATTGCGTCCGGTTCCCATAAAAGCACCAGAGTTAAGCGCAAAAGATAGGTAATTGAGTGCGTTTAAGAACGTTTCGTAACGCATAAAAAATGGCAATACACCCGGAAATTTCTGCTGTGGGGCATAACCCAAAACAAATTCAGCACCTTCAACAAAATTATCCTGCATCTCTTTGATCCATTTTTTAGAGGCAGGTTTACAATCCATTTCGCTCAATAACAAATGTTCGTGCTGAGCAGCTTTAATGCCCATACTCAACGCAAACTTTTTGTTTCTTTTAAATCGCTCCTGCTCTGGCACCGTTACTACTTTTAAGTTTTTATGTTCAGCCGCTAGGGTTCTAAGCAGATCTTCTGTTTCATCCCAAGAACAATCGTTAACAATTATTAGCTCAAATTCAGGATAGTCTTGTTCCAAAAAGGCCGGTAAGTGTTGGCGGATTAGCTCGGCCTCATTTCGTACGCATATAATCACCGAAACAGGATTTTGCTGTTTGCCTTGGATCTTCTTAACCGGATACCGGGCTAATCTTAGCTGAACAAAAAGCAGGAAATAGAGCTGTATTGCTAAACTTATACCTAGTAGGACAAGCAAAATTTGGGTGATTTGATCAATTGGCATAGTTAGTGTGCTTAGGGCCACAAATTTGATATTTTTTCAAGATAAATTCTGGAAATTGTTAAAATTAAAAACAGGTTTAACGCTTATTTTTTTGCTATTTTGCGGCCGAAAATGAAGTTTAAACTAATTCATACCGACAAACAGTCGAGAGCACGTGCCGGAGAAATCACTACCGATCACGGCGTAATTCAAACTCCGATCTTTATGCCGGTGGGCACCGCCGGAACCGTAAAAGCTGTACATCAGCGAGAACTGAAAGAAGACATTAAAGCCCAGATCATTTTAGGAAATACCTATCACTTATACCTCCGTCCTGGTTTGGATACCTTAGAAAAAGCAGGAGGTCTCCATAAATTTAACGGCTGGGATATGCCTATTTTAACCGATAGTGGCGGTTATCAAGTCTATTCCTTGTCCGAAGTGCGAAAAATAAAGGAAGAGGGCGTAACCTTTCGCTCTCACATTGATGGCTCTAAACACTTGTTTACGCCTGAAAATGTGATGGATATTCAACGGACCATAGGTGCAGATATCATCATGGCTTTCGACGAATGTACCCCCTATCCTTGCGATTATACTTATGCACGTAAATCGATGGAGATGACCCATAGATGGCTCAAACGTTGCTGCGATCGTTTCGATAGCACATCACCAAAATACGGCTATAATCAAACACTTTTCCCGATTGTTCAGGGTTCAACCTATAAAGATTTACGCATTCAGTCTGCAGAAACCATTGCTTCTTTTAACCGTGAAGGAAATGCCATTGGAGGTCTTTCTGTTGGTGAACCCGCAGAAGAAATGTACGAAATGACCGATCTGGTTTGCGACATTTTACCAGCCGATAAACCCCGGTATCTAATGGGTGTAGGTACTCCGGTTAATTTGCTCGAAAACATTGCATTGGGAGTAGATATGTTTGATTGTGTGATGCCCACCCGAAATGCCCGAAACGGCATGTTGTTTACCAGTAACGGCATTATCAATATCCAAAACGAGAAATGGAAAAATGATTTTTCAGCATTAGAGGAAGATAGTGACTTGTTTGCCGATAAACAGTACACGAAAGCGTATCTTAGACATTTGGTTCAATCTAAAGAGATATTAGGTGCTCAAATTGCATCTATACACAATCTTCATTTTTATCTTTGGTTAATGAAAGAAGCCAGAAATCACATTATTGCGGGTGATTTTTACGAGTGGAAATCGACCATGGTCAAAAAACTGGCGCAACGCTTATGAGGGATAAAATCAAAATCATCGATTGGTACATTATCAAAAAATACCTCGGAACATTTGTGTTCACGATGGCTATTTTCACGGTAGTAATCGTCATTTTTGATATTTCTGAAAAGCTCGACAACTTCCTCGAAACCCACGCTCCAGTAAATAAAATCATTTTTCAGTACTACGCAGGTTTGGTGCCATTTTACCTGAACATGCTTTCTCCGCTCATCAATTTCATTGCGGTGATTTTCTTTACGGCAAAAATGGCCGATCAGACCGAAATTGTGCCTATTTTGAGTGGTAAAGCTAGTTTTAACCGATTCTTACGTCCTTATTTTCTAGCATCATCGGTTATTTTCCTGTTCTCACTTGTCTTTAACTTGTTTATCATTCCCGAAACCAACCAGCTTAAGGTAGATTTCGAAAACAAATACATTGATCCGGTACCCTACAATTCCAAAATGTACACGCACATGCGTTTGGATAAAAACACGTATGTGTACATCGAAAACTTCGATAATGTGAATAAACTGGGTTACAAATTCAATTTGGAGAAGTTTAGCGGAGATACACTTAAAGAAAAATTAGTTGCCGATCATATCAGCTGGGATTCGGTTAAAAAACAGTGGAGTTTCAAAAATTACACCGTTCGGAAGATCAATGGATTGAAAGAAACCATGACTAGTGGTATGCAAAAAGATACGGTTTTAGATATGTCGCCCAGCGATTTTGAGGTGTATGACAACGTTTACCAGGCGATGAATATGCGTGAATTGAATGAACGCATACGGAAAGAAGAAATTAGGGGCACCGGAGTGATGGATAATCTACTACTTGAAAAATACAAACGCTTTGTATACCCCTTATCTGCCTATGTACTTACCTTAATGGGCGTTTCGCTGTCTTCTCGTAAAGTTCGTGGCGGTGTGGGCCTTTCACTCGGTATAGGTATTTTTCTCAGTTTCGCTTACATTCTTTTCATGCAATTTTCTACCATGTTTGCGCTAAAAGGCGGATTGTATCCACTAATTGCCGTATTTATACCCAATATCATTTTTGGCGCTCTTGGACTCTATTTGCTTAAAAAAGCGCCGAAATAATGAACAGCATCAAGAAAAAGCTGAGTTCAGTAAGCACCAATTTGCTGATTCTCCATGTAACGGTTGTGGTTTGGGGATTTACCGGCATTTTAGGTGCACTGATAAGCATTCCGGCAGTTTACTTGGTTTGGTATAGAGTGTTAATTGCATTTTTAAGCTTATTCATCTATTTCAAGGTTACAAAAACAGCGTTTAAGGTAGAAAAAGAGACTTTTTTAAAATTATTTTTCACGGGTGTAATTGTTGGGGGCCATTGGATTCTGTTTTTTCAGTCTATAAAATCTTCAACGGTTTCCGTAGCCTTAGTGTGTTTATCGGCCTTAACACTGTTTACAGCTATTCTAGAACCATTATTAAGCAATAAAAAAATAGCCAAGCTTGAAATCATAACCGGATTATTCATTATACTGGGTATAGCGCTCATTTTTAAATTTGAGACGCAATATACCTACGGAATCATTTTCGGCCTGCTAAGCGCTTTATTTGCCAGTATTTTTTCAATTATCAATTCGAAACAAGTTAAAAACAGACCAGCGCCAATCATTAGCTTTTACGAACTGATTGGGGCTTGGGTATGGATTTCGCTGTATTTACTCTGGGATAATGGCTTTGATTCGAGAATGGCTTTAAGCCAGGCTGATTTGATGTATTTACTCATTTTAGGCACCGTATGCACATCAGGGGCTTATGTAGCTGGTGTAGCCGTAATGAAAGAACTCTCTGCATTCCGAGTAGCCCTAATTACCAATTTGGAGCCCGTGTATGGCATCCTACTGGCGTTTATTTTCTTCGGAAAAAAAGAGCAGATGACACTCGGTTTTTACTGTGGCGCTGCCATTGTTTTAAGCGCAATTTTTCTATTCCCGTTCATCAAAAATAAGATCGAACACCGACGCCTGAAAAAGCAAATCCCTTTGGGCTAATCAGCGACAATAAACACCAGATAAAGGACTAAAATTTTACCTAGCTCTTAGCCCCTAGGGTAGGGGATACCTTTGTACAAACATAGAAGAAAATTAGCAGGGTATTCCGTACAATATTTTGCAGATAAATGAGTTCTATTTCTAGTCAATTAAGACAAAAAATATAAAACACCAGATTGCAATAAAATAGCTATAAAATCGCTATTTTAGCAGCAAAATAAAAAAATTACATTACTCCAAAAGTAAAATATAATTAACTAATAATCAGTTATTTATAAATATATAATAAAGTAATAGTTTTAATAAATTACGAATTATTGCTAAAAAAGATAGCAAATGAATAAAATTGATAATTTTTTAAAAAATAAAGTATTGATAATCAGTTATTTAGCTTTATTTATTTTAAGTATAAATTTTACAAATGCGGAGGCGCAGATTTTAGACGGCGGACAGAATCCACCCGGCCTAAATTGGCGTCAAATTAATACCGAAAATTTTCAGATTCTCTACCCTTCTTCCCTCGAACTTGAAGCGCAACGAGTGGCAAATAGTCTGCATTATTTTATCGACAAAATCAGTAAAACACTGAACAAAAAACCGAGAAGAATTTCAGTCATTTTACAAAACCAAACTGTAGAGTCAAACGGGTTCGTACAGCTCGCTCCACGACGCTCAGAATTCTTTGTGACACCTAGTCAAGAATTCGATTACCAAGACTGGATAAATAGCCTGGCCATTCACGAACTTCGACATGTGGTACAGTTTGATAAAATTACCGGAAATCTACGAGCGCCATTTTTTGAGGAATTGGGTCTAGCTATTTTTGGTATCACGCTCCCAGCCTGGTTTTTTGAAGGCGATGCAGTAATTACCGAAACAATACTTACCCCTGCCGGCCGTGGCCGCCAACCTAGCTGGGAAATGCCTTTTAGAGCCAATTTATTAAACGGAAGAGAGTTTAGCTATTCAAAGAATTACCTTGGCTCGATCAAAGACCGTACGCCTGGATATTATCAATTGGGCTATTTCATGGTGAGTAAATTGCGTAGGGAGCATGGAGGCATGATTCTTGATACTCTGTACAAAGACATGGCCAAACACCCGCTCAGACCTTGGAATCTAAGTCGAGCAAGTAAAAAATATACTGGACTTAACACCACAGAATGGCACACGCAAACTTTGGCTGAATTAAAAGAAACCTGGCGCAAACAACTGGAATTAACACCCACAGTGCTTTACCCGGGAATTAATTTTAGAAAAGATACCGTTCCGGAAGATTATTTGCTCCCTCAGCGCATCAACAATCAGAAAATTCTTGCAATCAAACAAAGTAAAATACACACTCCTGCCTTAGTTACTGTTGATCAGGATGGCAAAGAGGAAAAGTTATTGTTCATTGGCATACAGCAGGAGCCCAACCTTAGCTATGCCGCTGGAAAAGCAGTTTGGGACGAATTCAGAGTCGATATGCGCTACGATAAGCGTTCATTCAATGTGATTTGTATTTACGACCTAAACACCCGAAAATACCGCCAACTAACCCATCGCACACGCTTATTTTCTCCCGCATTGTCTGCCGATGGCAAAAAAATCGCTGCCGTTGAGGTAGATTTCGCCAACCACATGAGTATCGTTGAACTAGATGCCCAAAGCGGAATGGAGCTTTCACGCTATCAAAATCCGGATCAGGGTATTCTCCAAACACCACAATACCATTCTTCGGGCAACAAAATCGTTTACTTAAAGGTGAGCCAACAGGGAAAAGCTATTGAAGAAATTGATATACAAACAAAAGAAGTTAACCTCAAACTGAATTACCAGCAACAATTGATTTCAAGGCCTATTTATGCTGGCGATGATATTCTGTTTAAAGCCCATTATAACGGAATTGACAATATTTATGGCTTAAAGGGAACCGAAATTAGCCAGATAACACAGGCAAGCATAGGAGCTTTTTATCCAAGCTACCACCACGAAACAAACACCCTGCTTTTTAGCAATTACCAGTTAAATGGATACGATATTGCCAAATTAGAGCAAAATGACTGGGCGTCAATTCCTTTATCCAGTATAAAAAATCAGTTCATCGATTATTCAAAGCCGCTAATTCAGCAAGAAGGAGAAAGCATCAATTTTAGCGATGTACCCAAACTCGAGCTAAATTCAAGACCATACAGAGATTTTACTCATTTTTTTAATTTCCATAGTGTTGAGCCCGATATCAGTACCAATGAATTTACCGACGACTGGAATTTGGGATTCAAAACTCTATCGAACAACTTATTGAACACCTTCGACTTTTATGCCGGCTATGCGTACAATGTCAGCTTACGCAGAAGCGAGTACAAGGCAGGATTTAGTTACAAGGCCATCTATCCAATATTTAATATAAATTACACCAACCGGGCCAGATTGGCTGCAATTAATGATAATAGTAAGGCCGTGGTGTTTAACTGGAGAGAGCAAGAAACTGAATTTAACGTGTTTTTACCATTTAAATTCAATTACCTCAGTCAAGGAGGAAGTGCCGGACTCGAATTTTCAACCAGCTATACTTCTCGCTACGATATTTTAGCTAGTTTGCCTAATTATACCATCAATCAAAATATCGCATTTCCGATGCGATATGGCTTTTATTATGGTCAAAATAGCCGAAGAAGTGCACGCGATTTGGCACCGAGATGGGGCCACAACTACCGGCTAACCTATCGCCATTTTCCGTTCGAGAATCAAATTGAAGGCTCTTATTTGAGTCTGAAAACATTGTTTTACGCTCCAGGTTTGTTCAGAAACCACAGCATATCGGCGAGTTTTAACTTTCAGAACACCTCGGGAGTGTATCAATTTACCAACGATATCCCAACCATAAGCGGCTATAACCGCCTCGACAATACCGAAGCGCTAAAAAACACCTTATTGCTCGATTATAAATTCCCATTCGCCTATCCAGACTGGGAAATTAGCTCGTTGGCCTATATAAAACGCTTGAGGGCGGGTCTATTTGCCGATTTTGAAAACATCAGCTCAGGTAAAATTAACCTGCCTAGAACTTATGGTTTAGAATTAAGTGCCGATTTGAACTTATTAAGATTCTACCTTCCTAATTTCCAAGCTGGGGGGAAAATGATTTTTACCACTCAAAAAACAAATCGAAAGCCGATATTCGAAATTGGATTAACTTATTCGTATTAATCATGAGTGCTAAAAGTATTTTCATTATTGTATTAACGGTATTACTCACCGTTATATTGATGAATAATAATGAGGAAATGAGTTTTTGGATTTTTGGGGAAGCAAAAGTACCAAAGCTAGGTGTGTTCGCTGGAGTTTTCTTTGCCGGGTGGCTGATCGGCTTTTTAATGGGCCGGCCAAAATCTACTCCGAAGAACGATGTTGAAGATTATCCTGAGGCAGAAGAAATTCGACCTAAAAACACCTTATTGAGCCAAGAAGATCAGGATTATATTTCTTAGAGCTTGTAAAAAACAGTATGCTGCTTTTCCAGTTCGGTTAATTGAACTGGCTGGGAGAAAATACCGTAAACAGAAGAACCACTACCACTCATGGAAGCATAGATTGCTCCAGCATCGTATAAAGCAGCCTTCACCCCTCTGATTGTTGGATGAGCTTTAAAAACTGACTCTTCGAAATCGTTTTTAATTCCATTTTTCCACTCTTCCGGCGAAAGCCGAATTAACTCTTTTAACGAATGTTCAGGTTGACTAGGCTTCACTCCCCTGTAAGCTTCGGCTGTAGAAACATGAACATCTGGCATCACCAAAACCAAAAAATAAGCACTCAAATCCAAAGAGATGTCTTCAAAACGATCTCCCTTCTCGAAAGCATATACCGGTTTATTTTGAACAAAAAAAGCACAATCGGCACCAAGCCTGCGGCAATAAGCCTGCATCTGCTCCACAGACAAATCCAGTTCGAACTTATCATTCAACAATTTGATGAAAAAAGCCGCGTCAGAAGATCCTCCCCCTAAGCCAGCGCCAATAGGAATATGTTTATGCAAATGGATATGAACTGGAGGAAGCTCAACATCTTGCTTTAACATGTGGTACGCTTTAACACACAAATTATCTTCCATTTGCCCCGGAATATAGATACCCGAATAACTAAAACCCAATTCGGGCGCTTCAATCACTTCTAAGGCATCCTGAATATTTACCGGATAAAAAATGCTTTCCAGATTATGGTAGCCATCGGCACGTCGTTCGGTAACGATTAATCCGATATTGATTTTGGCATTTGGAAAACAAATCATTTTGTGAACAACTGCTTATTTTTGAACAATCTTAGGAAGCCAAAAATACATTTATTTTATTTGCATAGAGAGATCTCCATTCATGAAACAATATTTAGACTTGATGCAGCATGTGCTAGACTATGGCACACAGAAACACGACCGCACCGGCACCGGAACTATTAGTGTATTTGGGTATCAGATGCGGTTTAACCTGCAAGATGGTTTTCCTTTAGTAACCACAAAAAAACTGCATCTAAGGTCCATTATTCATGAATTGATTTGGTTTTTGAAAGGCGATACAAACATCGCCTACCTGAAAGAAAACGGGGTGAGTATTTGGGACGAATGGGCAGATGAAAATGGCAATTTGGGTCCCGTTTACGGCTCACAATGGCGTTCTTGGCCTACTGCAGATGGTCGTCATATCGATCAAATCAAGCAGGTTATCAATCAAATTAACAACAATCCCGATTCCCGTAGGCTAATTGTTTCTGCATGGAATGTAGGCGAAATCGAAAATATGGCACTTCCACCCTGCCATGCCTTTTTCCAGTTTTATGTAGCCAATGGTAAGTTAAGCTGTCAGCTTTACCAGCGCAGCGCCGATATTTTCTTGGGTGTTCCGTTTAATATTGCTTCCTATGCACTGTTAACGATGATGATTGCACAAGTTTGTGATTTAGAGGCCGGCGATTTTGTGCATACTTTGGGTGATGCACACTTGTACAACAACCACTTGGAGCAAACCCGCTTACAGCTAAGTCGCGATCCACGTCCACTGCCAAGCATGAAGCTCAATCCGGCTGTAAAAGATATTTTCGACTTCACATTCGAAGATTTCACCTTGGAGAATTACGATCCGCACCCACATATTAAAGCACCTGTAGCTGTTTAACATGAACCTAGAGATTGTTGTTGCGATTGATGAAAAAGGCGGTATCGGGAAGGATAATCAGCTGCTTTGGCATTTACCGGCCGATTTAAAACATTTTAAAAATATCACCAGTGGCTACCCGATCATTATGGGTCGCAAAACCTACGATTCGATAGGTAAACCCCTGCCAAATCGCCGAAATATCGTCATCAGCCGTCAACAAGACCTTCGTATTGAAGGAACAGAAGTAGTGAACAGCCTTGAGGACGCAATCCAATTGGTGGCTAAAGATGAAAAGGCATTTATAATTGGCGGAGCCCAAATTTTTAGCGACGCCATGCACTTAGGCGACACACTCCACCTCACTAAAGTACACCACAGTTTTGAGGCAGATACCTTTTTTCCGGAAATCAAATCGGCCGAATGGCAAGAAATTGAACGTGAAGACTATCTAGCCGATGAGAAAAACCCCTATAATTATTCATTTATTACCCTCAAAAGAAGATAATTAAGCACCTAAACTGTTTTGTTAGAAGCTTTTCCAAAAGCGAATACCTAACAAAAGAAAAAATAGTTAGATTTGCCCTCTTATTGAAAATTTGCGAACAGCAACATATCTTATAATTTATACTTAAAATGCAAGGAAAAGGACTTATCAAATTTGCAACAATCGCATTAACTATTGCGTGTTTGTATTCACTTTCTTTCACATGGATTGCCCAAAAGGTTGAGAAAGATGCCAAGGCTTATGCCAATGGAGATGTTAACAAAGAAAGAGCTTACCTGGATTCCGTTTCAAACGTTCCAGTGTTTAGTGCTATCGAGTACATCACTTACCAATACGCCAAACAGCGTGAAATTCCATTGGGATTAGACTTGAAAGGTGGTATGAACGTAACCATGGAGATCTCATTGACCGACCTGGTACGTAATCTGGCCAACAATACCACCGATGCCAATTTCAATACAGCATTAAGAAATGCTGAAATACGGTTAAAAGACAGCCAAAAAGATTTCATCACCCTATTTGGTGAAGAATTTGAAAAAGTTAGCCCTAACGGCCAATTAGCTACCTTCTTTGCTACCAAAGAGAATTCACAAAACATCAAAATTGATGCAACAAACGCCGATGTATTGGCTTTCTTAACAAAAGAGTCGAAAAGTGCGATTGATCGTTCATTCAATATCCTGCGTACTCGTATCGATAAATTCGGGGTAACCTCTCCAAACATTCAGCTGCAAGAGGGTTCTAACCGCATTTTAATTGAATTACCTGGTGTTTCTGATCCAATTCGTGTTCGTAAACTTTTACAAGGTTCTGCCAAATTAGAATTCTGGGAAACCTACGATAACACCGAGATTTATCCATTACTGGAGAATATCAATAAACTTGCTGCATCAGCGGTTAAACCAAATACAGACACTACAAAATCTGCAGCTCCTGCAGGTAGTAAATTAGCTGCTTTGGGTAAAAAAGATGCTGCTGCCGATACTTCAAAAGCGGCTCAAAACCAAGCTGAGTTAGCCAAAGAAAATCCATTGTTTGCTGTTTTAGCACCAGCAACCTATCAAGCTGAAAACGGACAAAGTGCGCTACGCCCAGGTCCGGTAGTAGGTTTTGTAGTACAAAAAGACACTGCTAAAGTCAATGCCATTTTCAACTCAGCAGCTGTAAAATCAGTTATTCCTCAAAACGTAAAATTACTTTGGGGCGTAAAACCAATGAGCGAAGAAAGCAAGGTATTTGAACTGTATGCCATCAAAGTATCTAAAGTAGACGGCTCGCCGGTTTTAGGTGGCGATGTAATTTCGGATGCCCGTGACGATTTCGATCAACGTGGTAACCCTGAAGTTGTTATGGTAATGAACGCAGATGGCGCCCGTGAATGGCGTTCAATTACAGCTGCTGCCTCTGCTGATCCGAACAACAAGAAAAGCGTAGCCATTGTATTAGACAACTACGTTTACTCTGCGCCAACCGTACAAGGCGAAATTCCTAATGGTATCTCTTCAATCTCTGGTAATTTCAAAGTAGAAGACACCAAAGACTTAGCCAACGTATTAAAAGCGGGTCGTTTGCCTGCTCCTGCTAAAATTGTAAGTGAGTACATTGTTGGTCCTTCCCTAGGTGCCGAATCTATCAACAGTGGTTTAATCTCAACTATTGCTGGTATCATTGTCATCTTGTTGTTCATGGCCTTGTATTACAACAGAGCCGGTTGGGTTGCAAACGTTGCCTTGGTAGTCAACCTATTCTTCTTGATGGGTGTATTAGCCTCATTAGGTGCCGTATTAACTTTACCGGGTATTGCAGGTATCGTACTCTCTTTGGGTATGTCGGTAGATGCAAACGTGTTAATTTACGAACGTGTACGTGAGGAGTTAGCTACGGGCAAGAGTTTACGTCTAGCCATTGCTGAAGGATTCAAGAAAGCGATGTCTTCTATCTTAGACTCTAACATTACCACCTTCTTAACCGGGGTAATTTTATATGCCTTTGGTAGCGGTCCAATCTTAGGATTTGCCACCACCTTGATGATTGGTATCGCAACCTCATTGTTTGCAGCCATTTTCATCACCCGCTTAATTTTCGAGTGGATGTTGAAGCACGATAAGCCAATCACATTCTCGATCCAAGCCACTCAAAACCTATTTAAAGATTCTAAATTCGACTTTATTAACGGCCGTAGAAGATTCTACATTTTCTCTAGTGTAATCATCTTTGCCGGTTTGATTTCTATGTTTACCAAAGGATTCAGTTTAGGTGTCGACTTTAAAGGTGGTCGCTCTTATTTCGTTGAATTCAATGAAGCGGTAAGCACGGCTGATGTACGTAACGTATTAACCAAAGAATTTGGCACTACACCAGAGGTCAAAACTTTTGGATCATCTAGCGAAGTAAAAATTACTACGTCATACTTAATTGACGATAATAGCGAAGAAGGCGATACAAAAGCCATTGATAAACTGAACGAAGGATTAAAGAAAATAAATCCGAACTACGAGATTAAAGATTCTCAAAAAGTAGGTCCAACCATTGCAAACGACATCAAAACAGACGCGGTATATGCCGTAGTATTCGCAATCTTGGTTGTATTCTTATACATCTTGGTTCGTTTCCGCAGATGGCAGTTCGGTATTGCGGCCATCGTAGCTCTATTACACGACGTTCTTGTTTTATTAGCGATCTTCTCCATCTTCAACGGAATTTTACCGTTCTCATTGGATATCGATCAGGCTTTTATCGCAGCAATTCTAACGGTAATGGGCTATTCCATCAACGATACCGTGGTTGTATTTGACCGCGTACGCGAATACATCAATCAACACCATACTAAAGATGAAAACCTGCCATCGGTAATCAACAATGCCTTAAACAGCACCTTGAGCCGTACCGTGGTAACCGGTTTGTGTACCATGCTGGTATTGATCATCATCTTCATTTTTGGTGGAGAGATCTTAAGAGGATTCTCATTTGCGATGCTTATTGGGGTAATTTTCGGTACGTATTCTTCATTATTCGTAGCTACTCCTTTCGCAGTTGAGTTTATCCGCGAAAAAGAAGAAACTAAAAAATAATTTAGCTTTCCCTAACTAAAAGCCCTCGAAATTCCGAGGGCTTTTTTGTTTCACAATAATTTTAGATATTTGTCACACTAATTATTGCCATGCATACAGAACCCTTTAGTTCGTACTCTCACTTATTAGATCGCACCGCAAGAAAGGTAAAGCAATATGCCCAAAGACGCTTTAATGCAGAAAACTTTGAGGTTACTGTAGACCAGTGGCTGGTACTGAAAAATTTAAACGACTATCCACAGCTTAACCAAAGCGAACTCGCTGAAATTACGGGCAAAGACCATCCTACCCTTACCCGTATCATCGATTTATTGTGTAAAAAAGATCTAGTAGAACGTCGTTTAAATCCGAATGATCGTCGTAGCTTTACGGTGCATTTAACAGCAAAAGGAATGCTAAGTGTAAAAGAATGGGGGTCTAAAATGGCGGAAATCAGGATGAAAGCCTGGGAAAACTTAACTGAAGAAGATTACATACACTTAAAACGAATTCTGGATACCATTTACAGCAATCTGGATTCATTAATGACAAACAAATAACATGATCAAAACAGACATCTGCATCATTGGAGCCGGCCCTGTAGGCTTATTTACCGTTTTTGAAGCGGGTTTATTAAAAATGCGTTGCCACCTCATTGACGCTTTGCCTCAAATTGGCGGACAATTATCGGAGATTTACCCACAGAAACCGATTTATGACATTCCGGGCTACCCGGAAATCAAAGCACAGGAGTTGGTGGATAATTTGATGGATCAGATCAAACCCTTTGACCCTACCTTCACCCTGGGTGAACGTGTAGAAGACTTGGAGCAGCAAGCAGACGGATCGTACATCGTAAAAACTAGCGACGGAACCCAGGTTCATTGCCAGGTTGTAGCCATTGCGGGCGGTTTAGGCTGTTTTGAGCCACGTAAACCAGAAATTGAAAGACTGGAAGATTTCGAAGGTAAAGGCGTAGCTTACATGGTTAAAAATCCGGAAACCTACCGGGATAAAAAAGTGATTTTGGCCGGCGGTGGCGACTCAGCCCTCGACTGGACCATTTACTTGGCCGATATAGCCGAAAAAGTAACCTTAATTCACCGTGGCGACACTTTCCGTGGAGCACCAGACTCTGCAGAAAAAGTATTCGATTTAGCCAAAGAAGGCAAGATCAACTTGATTTTGCAATCCAACATCTCGAGCATCTCCGGAAACGGTCACCTAAAAAATGTATCTGTTCTAGGTAAGGATAAAGAAAGCCGTGATTTAGAAGCAGATTACCTAATCCCATTGTTTGGTTTAAGCCCTAAACTAGGTCCTATTGCTAACTGGGGATTAAACATCGATAAAAACGCCATCGAAGTAAATACCTTTGATTATTCAACCAACGTGGAGCGTATTTACGCCATTGGCGACATCAACACCTATCCTGGTAAGTTGAAATTAATTTTGTGTGGTTTCCACGAAGCTGCCCTAATGTGCCAAAGTGCCTTTAAATACGTTTATCCTGATCAAAAATTAAGTTTTAAATACACCACCGTTTACGGCGTGAATTCGTTCTAACATGATTATCAACCTGGAAGTAGAAGACCGCAACGGCGAAACCCAAACCGTTGAATTACCGACCGAAGTCAATTTAAACCTCATGGAGGCATTGAAGGCATCGGGCTACAACATCTTAGCCACTTGTGGCGGAATGGCCCTTTGCGCTACTTGCCATGTACAGGTTTTGAAGGGTTTAGACCAATTGCCAGCTGCACAAAACGAAGAGTTAGATATGCTCGATACCCTTCCTGATGCCGGTTTTGATAGCCGTTTGGCCTGCCAATTAAAGGTGAACGAAAGTCTGGATGGTATTAAAGTAAAAATCCGCGGCGACGAGCACTAACAACATTTTGTTAAAACAGGGGTTAATAACTTATGAAAGAACCCCAATTACCCGAAACCAACTTGCCCCGCCTCGTCATCATAGGAGGTGGGTTTGGTGGTATTGAATTGGCAAAACAGCTTAAAAATAGGCCAGTTCAAGTCATTTTACTCGACAGGCACAATTACCACACCTTCCAACCCCTACTCTATCAAGTGGCCACTGGCGGCCTAGAGCCAGATTCTATCGCCTTCCCACTCCGACGAATTTTTAAAGGCCAAAAGAATATCTTGTTCAGGATGGCCGAAGTGGAAGAAATCATCCCCGAACACCAAACCCTTAAAACCAGCATCGGCAACATAAACTACGATTATTTGGTTTTAGCAAGCGGATCAGACACCAATTTCTTCGGCCAGAGCGAAATCGAACACTTTTCCATGCCCATGAAAAGTATTCCCGAGGCCTTGAACCTGCGTAGTATGATTCTCCAAAATTTGGAAGAAGCAGTTATTGAAAAAGACAAAGAAAAAAGAGTAGCCTTACTCCATTTTGTAGTGGTTGGCGGCGGACCAACCGGCGTTGAGCTGGCTGGAGCACTGGCCGAACTAAAAAAACACATTTTAGCTACCGATTACCCAGAATTAGACATTAAACAAGTTAAAATATACCTCATCGAGGGTTCAGCCAACATCTTGGGCAGTATGTCTGCACAAGCTACTCAAAAGGCTAAAACCTTTTTAGAAGAAATGGGCGTTCAGGTACTATGTAATCAGCGGGTTTTAAGTTACGATGGAGAGCAAATTCTACTATCGGATGCCCGCCCCATTCTCAGTAAAAACGTATTGTGGGCAGCCGGGGTAAAAGGAGCGATCATTAAAGGCATTCCCAAAGAAGCAATTACCCGTGGCAATCGGATTTTGGTGGATGAATACAACCGAATTAAAGGCTTTTCTGATTTATTTGCCATCGGCGATGTGGCAGCCATGTTGACTGAGAACTATCCAAATGGCCATCCCGGTGTTGCACCCGTAGCAATTCAACAAGGGCGCACATTAGCAAAAAACATCCTTAAAATCATTAAAAAAGAAGCGCCAAAAGCATTTTGCTACCGCGATAAAGGCGCAATGGCTACTGTTGGCCGCAACCGGGCAGTGGTAGATCTAGGCAAGATCCGCTTTCAAGGCATATTCGCCTGGTTTGTTTGGATGTTTGTCCACCTAATGACCTTAGTCGGTTTCCGAAACAAATTGGTAGTTTTCGTGAACTGGGTTTGGAGTTATTTCAGTTACGATCGGGGTACCCGGCTCATCATACGAAGTTTCAGTAGGCAATCCATGACCGAAGACACGGCTGCAAAGTAGTTTGAGGTTTTGAGTTCGCAATCCAAAATTGACTGGAAACTCTTGACTAACTAGGGATAAGCTTTAACTTTACTCCGTGGAAAAACAACACGCCTTTAAACTGATCGAATGTCCCCGCGATGCCATGCAGGGTTTAGAGCAGTTTGTACCCACTGATTTAAAAGTAGAGTACCTAAATTTGCTCCTAGAGGTAGGTTTTAACACACTCGATTTCGGAAGTTTCGTATCGCCAAAAGCCATACCTCAAATGCAAGATACGGCAACGGTACTCAGCCGTTTGAGGCTGAATAGCAAGACCAAACTGCTGGCTATTGTAGCCAATCAACGTGGTGTTGAGGAAGCGGTAAAGTACGATGAAATCACTTATCTGGGATTTCCTTTTTCGGTTTCAGAAACGTTCCAGCAGCGCAACACCAATTCATCTATACAGGAATCTTTAAGTACAGTTGAGCAAATGCTCGAGGTGTGCCAACGAAATAACAAAGAAGCGGTAGTTTATCTTTCCATGGGTTTTGGCAATCCTTATGGGGACGAGTGGAGCCCAGAGCTGCTGAGTAATTGGGCTCATGAATTGGTTGAGCGAGGTGCCACAATACTTTCTTTGTCAGACACCATTGGTATTGCCCAGCCGGAACAGATTGACAGCTTATACCGTTATTTAGCTGCTGAGCTCCCAAACACAGAGATCGGCTTACATTTACACAGTACGCCTACATCCTGGAAAGAAAAAATGGAAGCGGCTTATTTGGCCGGCTGCCGACGTATGGATGGTGCACTGAAAGGTTTTGGAGGCTGCCCAATGGCTACCGATAAACTAACCGGTAATATGCCAACGGAGCTCATGATTGAGTATTTGCAGGACAAGGGAGAAGACTTGCAGCTTGACTTACAAAAATGGCAAGAGGCCATGTTGTTCTCCACCAAGATTTTCACCTAAAATACAAGCGCTGTAAGCTCGTTTCTCCAAACCAGAATCAAAACCCCGGCAACGGCTATTAAAGCACCTAAAAACGCTTGAAACGTTATTTTTTCGCGGTATAACAACCAGGAAACCGGCAAAATGAATACTGGAACCATTGAAAAGAGGGTTTGTGCGATGGATACACTGATGAGATTAGCTGCGTAGAGCGAAAGCGATACGCCAATTACCGGGCTAATGATGGTAGCCATTAGCGTATAGCGAACGGCTGTGGAATCAGCTTTGGCAATGGATCGCACAATTCCCAAAGCCTGATTGCGGAAGATAGAAATGGTGAACAAACTGAGTGCCGCAATGGTAAGTCGTATCCAGGAGGCATGCAGAGGTGTAAGAATACCTTCTTGCTGTTGCAAACCAATCTTAGAGAAAACCAAACCAATTCCTTGAGTTAATGATCCCCCAATGGCAAACAAAACTCCTTTAACATGCGAAATGTGATGGTTATGGGTTTCTTGGCTCTTGCGATTGAAAATAACCCAAAAAACACCAGCCACGGTAATAAACATCCCGATTAAAGCCATTGCAGAAATGCGCTCATTCAAAAAGAAGATGCCAAAAAGCAAGGCAGCACCTGGAGCAAAAGTATAGAACAGAGAGGTTTTACGTGGTCCAATGATATCGAAGGCGTGAAAAGCGCACCAATCGCCCAAAGTTAGCCCTACAAAACCCGAAAAACCCAACCATAACCAAGAAGTTAAACTGGGCAAACTAAAAAGTTGAACAAGATCTATACCGTTGATGATGATAACAGCTACACCCAAAAAAAGTGCGGCTAAAACCAATCTGAAATGGTTGAGCACGTTTGCACCCAAACGCTTAGCAGCTTGGGTAAAGTAAAGCATCCCAAAGGTCCAGCAAAGTGCTGTTGCTAAAGCAAATAGTTCGCCTTGGAGTTCGAAGCTCATCGCTTCAACACCATTTTAAAGTGTTGAATGCCTGCTTCTTCAAACTGAGGACCTTCGGCTACAAAGCCAAATTTATCGTACAAACCCATAGCCTGAATTTGTGCATGCAGGTAAATGTAGCTTGCATCGGCAGGTAAATGAGCAAGTACAGTTTTAACCAGTTCCTGACCCACACCTAATCCGCGATAGTGTTGCAATACCGCGAAACGTTCCAATTTGTAGCCCTTATCGGTTCTGCGCCAGCGGGCAGCTCCTGCAGGAACGCCATCAACCTTTGCCAAAAAATGAGTGGATTCGTCTTCGAATTCCCACTCGAGCTCCGGCGGACAGGCTTGTTCTACCACAAAAACTGCACGCCGGATGGCAAATACCTGATCCAAATCACTACTTGGATTATCTACTTTATCTACGCTGATTTGAGGCATTTGATTGAATTATATACAGAATTTGGGCTAAAAACTAAAGCTTTTCATTCACTCCAATACAGTTCAGGTCTTCGAAAGCTTGAGTTAGACGTTTCACAAATTGTTCCTCTCCCTTTCGCAACCAAACTCTTGGATCATAGAATTTTTTATTGGGCACATCATCACCTTCCGGATTACCAATTTGACCTTGCAGATACGCTTCTTTCGCTTTGTAATAATCCAACACACCTTCCCAGAAAGCCCATTGCATATCGGTATCAATATTCATTTTAATGGCGCCATATGAGATCGCTTCACGAATTTCTTCGGGTGATGAGCCAGATCCACCATGAAAAACAAAATTGATTGGTTTTTCTTCAGTTCTGCTAAACTCTTGACGGATAAAATCTTGTGAGTTTTTCAGGATGATGGGTTGCAACTTCACGTTTCCTGGCTTGTAAACCCCGTGAACGTTACCAAAAGCAGCTGCAATGGTAAATTTATCGCTCACTTCGCTTAATTCTTTGTACGCATAAGCTACTTCAGAAGGCTGTGTATACAAACGAGAACTGTCTACATCGGTATTGTCTACTCCGTCTTCCTCACCACCGGTTACGCCCAATTCAATTTCTAAGGTCATCCCCATTTTAGCCATTCGAGCTAGGTATTTTTTGCAGATCTCAATATTTTCTTCAATCGGCTCTTCCGAAAGGTCAATCATATGAGACGAAAACAGGGGCTTACCATGACGAGCAAAGAATTTTTCTCCGTAATCTAACAATCCATCAATCCAGGGCAACAACTTTTTAGCCGCATGATCGGTATGCAGTACAACCGCCACACCATAATGTTCAGCCAATAGGTGTACGTGCTCTGCTGCAGAAACAGCACCGAGTACACATGCCTGTTGATTTTCGTTATTCATGGATTTGCCTGCATAGAATTGCGCTCCTCCGTTTGACAGCTGAATAATTACGGGAGAACCCACAGATTTTGCAGTTTCCATGACTGCATTGATGGAATTGGTTCCGATTACATTTACAGCGGGCAAGGCAAACTGATATTTTTTGGCTACTTCAAATAATTCCTGAACTGCATCACCTGTAAGTACACCGGTAAAATTCTTTAAACTCATAGTGTTTGTAATTTTGATTTTGACATCCTAAAATAGGGATTTTAAGGCAGAAAAAGAGCGAAATGGGCAATTTATTCGAAAATCTGCCAAAACAAATTCATTGCTGATGCCTGATTAGCTTTCTTAAATTTTTTGTTTATTTGTAGCTCAACTTTGAAGGTATGGCTTGGTTTAAACGAGATAAAAAAGGGATTTTTACCAGTACGGAGGATAAATTAGAAGCTCCAGATGGCATTTGGGACAAATGTCCGTCTTGCAAGAAACCTTTACACTACCAGGAACAAGTAGATAACCTTTACATTTGCCAATACTGCAACCACCACTTACGGATAGGATCCAAAGAATACTTTGAAATTTTGTTTGATGAGAATCAGTTTAAGGAGTTGTTTCCTAAACTTCGTTCTGGCGACCCCTTAAATTTTACCGATTCCAAGAAGTATACTGATCGCCTTGAAGAAAGCTATAAAAAAACAGGTCTAAATGATGCCATACGTTCTGCTCATGGCAAAATTGAAGGACAAGATTTAGTAATTGCCTGTATGGATTTTAATTTCATCGGTGGTTCTATGGGTTCGGTAGTTGGAGAAAAAATTGCCCGATCTATCGATTATTGCATCAAAAACAAGATTCCTTTTCTGATGATTTCTAAATCTGGGGGTGCCCGGATGATGGAAGCGGCATTTTCTCTAATGCAGATGGCCAAAACCTCAGCAAAACTAGCTTTATTGAGTAAAGCTAGAATTCCTTACATCTCCTTATTAACCGACCCTACAACGGGCGGTGTTACTGCGTCGTATGCCATGCTCGGTGACATTAACATTGCTGAGCCGGGTGCATTGATTGGCTTTGCCGGACCACGGGTAATTAAGGAAACCATCAAACGAGACCTGCCCAAAGGTTTTCAGACTTCGGAGTTCGTTTTAGAACACGGCTTTTTGGATTTTATTGTAGATAGAAAAGAACTGAAAGCTAAACTGGCTTCTTTTATCCGGATGATGGCGAATTAAGATGAACCTCTTTGGCGCTGATTCATCGCTCAATCTCTTACCTTACGACGGCACCGTAAATTACTACGGGCCTGTACTTTCTGCCGAGCAAGCCAATCAGTATTATCTTCAGCTTTTGGAGCATATTGTTTGGAAAAATGATGAAGCTCGAATTTTCGGCAAGCATTATTTTACCAAGCGAAAAGTAGCGTGGTATGGAGATGAGGGCTTTGCATACACTTATTCTAATACCACAAAAAAAGCATTGGCCTGGACACTTGAATTGGTAGAACTGAAATTGTTAACGGAAAATTTATGTGGGGTAAAGTTTAATTCTTGCCTGCTGAATTTATATCACGATGGCAATGAAGGCATGGCCTGGCACAGCGATGACGAAAAATCTTTAGGAAGAAATACGACGATTGCTTCGCTGAGTTTTGGTGCCGAACGCAAATTCAGCTTTAAGCACAAAGATTCGGGCGAAACTATAGCTTTGAACCTAGAAACTGGAAGTTTATTGGTCATGAAAGATGAAACTCAAACGCATTGGCTACATCGGCTGAATAAAAGCACTAGAGTCAAGCATCCAAGGATTAACTTGACCTTCCGAACGATTGTAGCTTAATTATTTCTTCTTCAGGTAACAGGTTTTAATCACGATAACCGAACCTTCTACCTTACCTTCAACAGCATCTTCGTCATCTGTTAGACGGATATTTTTTACAACGGTACCACGCTTAATACCACTTGAAAACCCTTTTACTTTAAGGGTTTGGGTCACAATTACCGAATCTCCGGCTTGAAGAATATTACCGTTACTGTCTTTAGGTTCCATAAATGGTGATTAAGGTTGAACAGAAGCTAAATTAACCAAATTAATTAGAACGGCGATTATTCAGCTTTCTCTTTCGATTTTGGCGTTCAATTTTTTCAGGTTGACTAGTTTGCCGCATTTGCTGATAGTTTTGTTCTGGAGTTTGGGTTTGCCAATGCAGTTTCTTTTTAAACCACTTGAACCAATTGTGTTTACTGAGTTTCATACTTAAATTCCCGCTATTCTAGGTTCATCATCAGTCATTGGGTCTGTTTTACGACCACGAGCAGGGTCCTCGAAATTGGTGTCGTTAAAATCAGCCGGAGATGAAAAATCATCTCCGGATTGACTTCTGGTTTTATCACGCTCTGAATCAACATCTTTGTCGTCGCTATCCGTTTCCTCTCTATCCTCCTCATCTTCTTCCTCGTCCTCTTCTTCCTCTTCTTCCTCCTGCTCCTTATCTACATTTTTAACAGGAATCAAATTTTCCTTTTTATATCCAGAAGATTCAGTATCTGGTTCCTGAAGCGGATTCACGGCATCCCCATTATCGGCATCGGGTATAGTAGTTGGAGTACTTTGCTCCTGTTCCTCAGGGTGACGACGTGTTTGTTCCTGATCTTTTTCCCGTTCATTGGGTTTAACTGAGCTTTCTGAACCCCTTGGATCCTGAACAGCGTTTTCATTAAATTTTTGCATATCGCCTTTGTTTAACAATTTGTGTAGATACTAAACAAAGCAAGGCGGGTATTTTGTTTTAGGATAACAAAAAAAGCTCCCCATAAATGAGGAGCTTTAGTATTTTGTGTACCCAGCGGGAGTCGAACCCACATCAGCAGAACCGGAATCTGCCATTCTATCCATTGAACTATGGGTACAATTATGTTGTAAAGATAAAGCTTTTAGACGTTGAAGCGGAAGTGCATGATATCTCCATCTTCCACCAGGTAACTCTTACCTTCCACACTCAATTTACCCGATTCTTTACAGGCATTTTCAGATCCGTATGCTACATAATCAGCATATTTGATTACTTCGGCACGGATAAATCCTTTTTCAAAATCGGTATGAATTACGCCAGCTGCCTGAGGAGCAGTCCAGCCTTTTTCAATCGTCCAGGCTCTAACCTCCTGTACCCCTGCGGTGAAATAAGTAGCCAGGTTTAACAGCTTGTAGGCAGCCTTGATCAATTTATTAACACCAGATTCTTGTAATCCTAAATCTTCCAAAAAGATCTGTCGTTCTTCAAAACTTTCTAGCTCAGCAATTTCTGATTCTATTTTAGCAGAAATAATCAAAACTTCTGCTTGCTCATCTTGTACCGCCTCTCGAACCCGTTCAACATAAGCGTTACCGGTATTAACCGAGCTTTCTTCTACATTGCAAACGTATAAAACTGGCTTTGCCGTAAGTAAAAATAAATCGGCTAGGTGTTCACGATCTTCTATAGAAATGGGTGCAGTTCGAACCGATTTCCCAGACTCTAAATGTGTTTTTACCACAGAACAAACTTCAAAGGCCTTTTTGGCGTCTTTATCTCCACCGGTTTTAGCTTGCTTTTCTACCTTCTGTATTTTCTTGATTACAGTATCTAAATCTTTAAGCTGCAGTTCTGTATCGATGATTTCTTTATCACGTATCGGATCTACGGAACCATCCACATGGACTACATTTCCATCGTCAAAACAACGCAAAACGTGTATAATAGCATCAGTAGCACGAATATTTCCTAAAAACTGGTTACCCAAACCTTCACCTTTACTGGCTCCTTTAACTAAACCGGCAATGTCAACAATCTCAATAGTATTGGGCACAATGCGTTGTGGGTTAACCAATTCGGCTAATTTGGTTAATCGTTCATCGGGTACGGTAATAACACCCACATTCGGTTCAATAGTACAAAAAGGGAAATTTGCCGCTTGCGCTTTGGCATTTGATAAACAATTAAATAAGGTTGATTTACCTACGTTGGGCAAACCAACTATTCCGCACTGTAAAGCCATTTGATAGTTTAAAATAAAATTTGCGCAAAGATAGCAATTAAAGCCATTTACGCTGAATAAGCCATATAAAAAAGGCTACCCTTTTGAGGTAGCCTTTTGATTAGGTTTAGGATTATAGTTAGTTAGATATCAAAAGAAAAATCATCGTCGTCTACTTTCGTAGATTCAGCCGGACTTTCAGAGTATTCGTAACGTTTTTCTACTACCTCTTGATTTGCCTTTACATAATCAACGGTTTCTTTTAAACCTTCGGCAAATTTTTCGAAGTCTTCTTTGTAAAGAAAGATCTTGTGCTTAATAAACACCCCGTCTTCTAAACGCTTTTTGCTCTCTGTAATGGTGATGTAGTAATCGTTAGAACGAGTTGCTTTCACATCGAAGAAATAGGTACGTTTACCCGCTCTTACCTTTTTTGAATAAACTTCTTCCCGCTCTTTATTGTCAAAATCTCCCATACTTGTAATTTTTGATTTTAAATAATGCTTGCAGTAAATATAAAAGATTAAACTATTAATTTCCAAAAAAGAAATTTCAATCTAGAGAAATTAGTGTTCATCTTCTAATAATTGTTTTTGGTAAAGCTCAAAATAGCTACCGCGATGTTTGAGCAGGCGCTCATGATTTCCCCTTTCGATGATTTTACCCTGATCCATTACCATAATCTGATCCGCATTTTTAACCGTAGAAATCCGATGAGAGATTAGAATAGTGGTTCTACCGGCCATTACACGCCCTAATTCATGTAAAATCTGCTCTTCCGTTTTGGTATCAACCGCAGAAAGTGAATCGTCGAAAATTAAAACTTTAGGTTCTTTTACAAGTGCTCGGGCGATAGAAACGCGTTGCTTTTGTCCACCCGAAAGGGTAATTCCACGCTCCCCAATTAAGGTTTCATAACCATGTTCAAAACCTTTGATATTTTGATGTACAGCTGCTTGCTTAGCGGCTTGCTCAATTTGCTTTTGTTCTACCTCTGAGCGACCAAAAGCAATGTTATTGGCAATGGTATCCGAAAATAAGAAGACATCTTGGGGAACAAATCCAAGTTGATTACGGTAGTGTTGGAGTCTAAAATCTTTGATGTTTTGATGGTCTATGCAAATTTCACCGGTATCAACATCGTACATACGCAAAAGCAAATTGGCTAGGGTTGATTTACCAGATCCGGTTTTACCAATGATGGCTAAGAACAATCCTGGCTTCACTTCGAATGAAACCTCATCAAGGGCTTTTATACCAGTATCGGGATAGGTGAAACTGACATTTTTGAATTCGATATTCCCCTCAATGTTCTTCTTAAGCTTACCGTCCATAATTTCCGGCTTAGTATCAAGAAACTCATTGATTCGCTTTTGAGAAGCCGCAGCACGCTGAACAAGTGAAGTGACCCAACCGAGTGAAGTTACCGGAAATGTAAGCTGACTGACGTAAACTACAAATTCAGCTATGTTACCCGCACTGATAGTACCATTGATTACTTCTTTTCCACCCACATAAACGGTAATAATGGTACTTAATCCCACCAAAAGCAACATAATGGGAAAGAACAACGCTTGCACTTTGACCAAATCCATGGAGTGCTGCTGGTAGCTAGTACTCTGTGCTACAAACTTTTTTTGCACTTCGTGTTCTCTAACATAGGATTTAACAACCCGAATACCCGAAAAGGTTTCCTGCACAAAACTCGATAAATCAGACAACTGTCGTTGAATACTTTCGCTTCGTGAATTAATAATACTGTTAACGTAATAAATGGTTATCGCCAGAATTGGCAAAGGCATAAGGCTTAACAAGGCCAATTTAAGATTCACACTAATCATGGCATAAATAATCAAGACGAATAGTACCGTAGTATTAATGGTGTACATAATAGCTGGACCGAGGTACATTCTAACCCTACTTACATCTTCAGTTACCCGATTCATCAGATCGCCGGTATTGTTTCGCCTAAAAAAGGCCATAGACAAGTTCTGATAGTGGCTGTATATTTCGTTTTTTAGATCGTATTCAATATGTCTTGACATCAAGATTATAGTTTGCCGCATAAAGAATAAAAATAACCCTCTGAGTAAAGCGAGTAGCAACACGGTTAAACCAAAAAACAAGAGACTGTATCCAAACATTTGGTATACGATTTCCTGACGTTCAAAGCCGTAAAAAAGACGGTAAATGCCGATATTTTCGTTCACCAAGTCGAATGCAACACGAATAACCTGGGCAGGCAAAACACCGAAAAAATTAGAAATGATTACAAACAGAATGCCCGGAATAAGGCGCCATCTGTATTTGTAAAAGTATTTATTGAGATAGGCCAGGTGTTTCATGCTACCTGGCAAAAATACGCTTTTTATACGGCGAATAACAGCACAAAACAGAGAGCCAAAATTTATAAATTTTACTACTTTTGCCGATACAAAACAACGTTTAAAGCCATGTCCAAAATCTCATTAGAAGAAAATTCAGTATTTAATCAGATGAGCCAATCAGGCCATCAAAATGTGGTTTTCTGTCGGGATGAAGAAACAGGATTGAAAGCCATTATTGCAATTCATGATACCACGCTAGGGCCAGCCCTTGGCGGAACCCGTATGTGGGCTTATAAATCTGAAGCGGAAGCCTTGTACGATGTATTGCGTTTATCGAGAGGAATGACTTACAAAGCCGCCATTTCGGGATTGAATTTAGGTGGTGGAAAAGCTGTTATTATTGGAGATAGCCGTACAGAAAAGAGCGAAGCCATGATGCGTCGCTATGGCAAGTTTATCAACAACCTGAACGGAATGTACATTACGGCCGAGGACGTTGGAACCAGTCCTAAAGACATGGAATACATACGCATGGAAACAAAACACGTAACCGGTGTTCCAGAATCTCTGGGTGGTAGCGGCGATCCTTCACCCGTAACTGCAAAAGGCGTATTTATGGGCATCAAAGCCTGTGTTAAAGAGCTTTATGGAAACGATAGCTTAGCTGGAAAATCGGTTGCGGTTCAGGGTATTGGGCATGTTGGTGAAAACTTGGTGCATTTACTTCGCGAAGAGAACGCAAAAGTGTATGTGAGTGATATTGACGAAGAGCGTTTGAGCAGAGTTGCTAAAAAATATGGTGCTGAAGCAGTGGCAACGCATAGTATTTTTGATTTAGACATGGATATTTATGCTCCTTGTGCCCTTGGCGCAACGGTTAATACCGAAACTATTCAGAAAATGAATTGTGCCATCATTGCCGGTGCTGCAAACAACCAATTGGCCGATGAGCAAGTACATGGCCGGATGTTGTTGGAAAAAGGCATTTTATATGCCCCAGATTACTTGATAAATGCTGGCGGACTCATCAACTGTTACTCTGAAATTGCAGGTTTTAATAAGAAAAGAACCATGCAATTGGCAGAAAATATTTACGAGGCAACTCGTAATGTATTGCAAAAATCAAAAGCAGAAAATATTCCAACTATTGAGGCGGCAAATAAAATCGCGGAGAAGAGAATTGAGGATATCAAAAAAATAAAAGCTAGTTTCTAAACAATTTTCCGGTTATTTGTAACCCAATCGTTCTTTATCATGTTAAATAGAAGGCAACTTAGAGTAAAAGTTTTACAGGCATTGTATGCCTACCAACAGGCAGACAAAAAAGAGGTAAAACACTTTGAAAAAGCCCTATTGAAAGATATAGACTCCGTTAACGAGATGTACTTTTATGTACTCTCTCTCCTGGTTCGGGTAGCTGAATACAGCTTAATTGATGCCGAAGATCGTGCAAACAAATTTATTCCAAGTAAAGAAGATTTGAATGCCCCAACCAAACTCAACGACAACCTGTTCATCGAATCGATTCGTAAAAACACCCAATACCAAGCTGGAATTAAACAATTTAAAGTTAGCTGGGATTTTGAACCAATTATCGATAAAACAATTTTTTCGATTTTAAAAAGTGTACCAGAATATTCAGAATACATCCAACTGAAAGAGCATACTCTGCATACTGATAAAGAAATTATCAAAAACATTTTTAGAAAGATTATACTAAAAACTCCTGCTATTGAGCAGATTTTCGAAGAAAAATTCATCAATTGGCCTGTTGATAAAGAGGTATTGAAAGCCATGATGGCTAAAACTTTCAAAAATTTTAGCCACGATGAACCGAGCGAAAATCAGCTGGCTGAATTGTTGCAAAATGAGAAAGAAGACTTGGATTTTGCCATTCAATTATTGCGAAAAAGCATCGCTGAACAAGAAGAAAGCCTGAAACTAATCGACAAAAAAACTAAGAATTGGGATTCTCAGCGTATTGCCTTGATGGATATTTTATTGATGCAAATGGCTATTGCAGAGCTCGTTCACTTTTCATCTATTCCTGTAAAAGTGAGTATCAATGAGTATATCGAGATCTCTAAAGATTACAGTACACCTAAAAGCAATACATTCATCAATGGAATTTTGGATAAAATTTTGGATGAGCTGAAAGCTGAGAAAAAAATTCAGAAATTTGGGAGAGGATTAATTCAATAAACCATGAAGAAACCAGCAATTTTACTACTGTTAGCATTCACTATTAGCGCCTGCCAACAGCAAAATACAAGCAACACTGCAGCATCAGAAAATACACAAGTAGATCCGGCTACTGCCCCGGTATTTAGCTTCGAAAAAGAAACGTATGATTTTAGTGAAATTACTGAAGGAGAACAAGTGTCGTACGATTTTACCTTCACGAACACCGGAAAAAGTCCACTGATCATTAGCAACGCAAGTGCTACTTGCGGGTGTACCGTTCCGGAATACCCTAATCAACCCATTGCTCCTGGAGAAAAAGGCACTATTCACGTAGTTTTTAATAGCACCGGAAAATCAGGAATGCAAAATAAAGTTGTTACTTTAACAGCAAACACCACTACTGGCAGTCATGAGCTCCATGTAGTGGGTAATGTAAAACCAAAAATAAATCCATAAACATGATCTCTACTATTTTATTACAAGCAGTAGCTAATCCAATAATGCAATTTTTGCCGATGATCTTGATCATCGTTGTTTTCTATTTCTTCATGATTCGTCCACAAATGAAGAAAGCAAAGGATCACAAGAAATTTGTTGAAGAGCTTAAAAAAGGCGATAAAGTGGTCACTTCTGCAGGCATTCACGGCAAAATTGCCGATATGAATGAAACAACCTTCTTGATTGAAGTTGAAGGAGGCACAAAAATACGTTTCGATAAATCGGCTATTTCTTTAGACGCATCAAAAGCGCTGAATACTAAATAATACACCGATTAAATTCATAAAAAGCCATCAGTACACTGATGGCTTTTTTGTTGGGGTTAATTTTTAACTTCTAATTCCTAAAGATAAATAGGCTTAAAACTAAACAATATAGGTTTAATTAAAGATAACGGTACGAGATGTAGTATCAGTTAATTTAGTACTAAAATCATATTTTTTTATTCTCTCGATGATTTTCATACCGGGAACATAGTTAATTACTTTCGTTCCTCTATCAATGGTGTATCGGGTCTGCGGTTGGGTGGATTTGTTTCCGAATATATTTATTTCTGTGATTCCTGATAAACCTAAACCTCGGTATGAATAGTAAGCAGGTTGTTTAAGTAAATCGTTAAATAAACAATATGTTGAATCTTTTAACTCGACTTTCGAACCCGATGTCAAATTTTCATAAAGATCAAACCTCTTCTGATAAATGGTGTGAAGTCGATTAATATTATTGACTACATAAAGATCTGATGTTCCGTAAGTTCGTTGCGTTTGGTAATGGTAGGAAGAATCACGATGAGTAAACCAAAATTCCGATTCATTTGCGTTCCAGTTTGCAGATATTCCATATTCATTCATGCTTTTATTGCCAAAATTAGAGTTTGATGAACCAACTAACACTCCTGATGAAATAATGTTAACGAAATAAGAACCTAATCCCTTATTGTAAATAAGAGGAACGTAAAATGGTGCATTTTGAAACCATTGTATCGTCTTTGACTTATTAATACCATTTTCAGCAAAAAAAACTACAATATATTTATTGGAGACGATATGTTTAGGTGCATTAAATTTCTTTACCGTAATGGTGTATCTATGCAAAAGGTTATCGTTCGAAAATTCATAACTCCACATAAAATAACTATCAAACTCCATGTAACCCCTCCTTGCAACTTTAAATGAATCTATTTTAGTTTTATCACCCAAAATATAGGGTAATTCTTCAATGACATATCCATTCCTGACCAGCATTCCAGTTTTTACAGGCGGGGCGATTTCAGATCTAGTATCATCATATTCCCAATTAAACATTTGTTGGCCTAAAACTCCGGGCAAAGAATCATTAATTAAGGTGAAAGGTATTGATGCAGAAACTGAACCGGGTTTTGCAGACTCGATACTAGTTGATGATGATAAAAGATTAGTTATCAAGGCATCTGTAGTTAATACAAGATCATTTTTCGGCACAAGGGTATCCTCTTCTGGATCGGTAAATGTTTTTTTACATGACTGAAAAAGGACGATAGAAACAAAAATGAGGATAGCAAGCCATCTAGAATTCATTGCAATTGAATTTATATTGAATTGACCGAATCTAAGCTTCATAGTTTTTTTATTTAAAGGAAATAGACAGAATTCTATAAAGTTACAATTTGTTATTTATTCGAGGCATCCAAATTAAAAAGCCCCTTTTATTCTTAATTTTGATCATGGCAGTATTCAAACTCAATCATAAGCAACGAAGAAAAGTGATTATTTTCTTGAGTTCATTGGGTTTAGCAAGCTTTTTGTGGTTTTTTTATACCCTTTCGGGCACATATCGATACCCGGCAACACTCATCGTAAGCTGGGCCGACGTGCCGTATCATTTGGCACTCGAGACTACACGGAAAGATACACTGCAAGTACAGCTTGAAGGGAAAGGTTGGCAATTGCTCAGCAGCAAAATTCTAAAGAACGAGCAAGCCGCTCAAATCAGCCTAAAAAACCTAAAAAACTTGACTTATATCGATTTAAAGACACGAATTGCTGAGCTAAATCGCCAATTACATCCAGGTCAAAAAATTAGTAAATTCCAAACGGATACCATTTATTTTAAGCTTGCTCAGGTACAATCTAAAAAAGTTCCGGTACACTTACGGTATAAGCTTCAGTTAGAACCTTTTTACGGATTTGCACAAGCCCCAAGCATTAAACCCGAATTTATTACCATAAGTGGCCCGGCTGAAGAACTTCAAAACTTACGATTTATGGAAACCGAGCTTTTACAAAAAGCTGGTATCAACACCAATTTTACCGAGAGGCTCAGTATCAAAAAACCAGCTAGCCAAAAACTGAATTTGAGTCCAAAAGAGGTTACAGTTCAGGTAAGAGTAGCACAGTATACCGAAAAGGAAGTCTATCTGGATATCCAGGTAAGAAACAAACCAGAAAACGTAAAACTTAAACTATTCCCCTCGAAGGTAAAATTGACTGTCAGTACGCCGTTAACAAACTATGCTGCTTTGGGATCAACTGCTTTCGAAGCTTATGTGGATTTTAACCTTTGGCAGACAAAAAAGCTTAGCCAATTGCCAATTAAATTGGCTCGTATACCTAATTTTACTAAAATTTTAAAAATCGAACCCCAAACCCTCGACTTTATTATTCAACCCTAATGTTAAAAATTGGAATAACCGGAGGTATTGGTAGTGGCAAAAGTACCGTTTGCAAGGTATTTGAAGTGCTGGGTATTCCTGTTTTCTATGCAGATCAGGTGGCTAAAAACTTGATGGCAAGCGATTCAGAAATTCGAGACACCTTGATACAAACTTTTGGTAAAGACACGTATCAACAAGACAGTACGCTAGATCGGGCTTATTTGGCTAGTTTGGTTTTTAAGGATGCCGAAAAACTCGAAAAATTAAACCAGATCGTCCATCCAGCAGTTTTTAAAGCATTTGATGAGTGGTGTGCCAAACAATTTAGCCCGTATGTGGTTAAAGAAGCAGCATTATTGTTCGAAAGCAATTCATACCAAATGTGCAATCATACGATCTTAGTATGTGCACCTGAAGAATTGAAAATAAAACGAATTAGTCAAAGAGACGGTAGTAACAGGGCAGAAATACTTGCCAGGATGGCCAAGCAAATGACAGATAGCGAGAAAATTAAACTAGCTGATTTTCTGCTCATTAACGATGAACAGCAATTACTTATTCCACAAATTCTCGAGTTACACCGTCAGTTTATTGAGGGAGGTAAAAACTATTGATGCTTCTCCCCGACTTCATTAATCGAACTGAAAAGGGCTTGTATTGCGCTATTGGCAATTTCTATATAGACCCTGAACAAGCTGTGGAGACAGCACTAATTTCACATGCGCATGGCGATCATGCCTGCCGTGATAATTCGAATATTTATTGCACACCCGAAACTGCCGCAATTATGCAATTGCGCTACAAAAAGGGAGCAGGTAAAAACTTTTACACTAAAACATACAGGGAGCAATTTGAGCTCAACGGAGTAAAAATAACGCTCATTTCTGCGGGACATATTCTGGGTTCAGCACAAATTTTGATGGAATATAGGGGTATCAAATACTTATACACCGGCGATTATAAGTTGCAGACCGATCCTACCTGCGAAATCCTAGAATTTACAGAAGCCGATGTATTAATTACCGAAACAACTTTCGCCAACCCGGCTATTGTACACCCGGATCCCATTGCAGAAATACAAAAACTAAATACCCATAACCAAAATGTTTTGCTGGGCACCTACTCATTAGGAAAGGCTCAACGCCTCATTCGGATGATTAATGATCACTGCCCGAAACGAAAAGTTTTGGTTCATCATCAAATACTACCCATTAGCAAACTTCATGAAGATTTTGGCGTTGTATTGGGCAACTATGAGCCTTACAATCGAAAACTGATGAAAGAACCTGAACAAGGTTATGTTTACCTGGTTCCACCACTTACCTTTAACAGTTATTTCAGGGCAAACAATGTTTGCCGGGCATTTGCTTCAGGATGGCAGCGTTTACAAGCACAAAACGACTTAGAATTGCTGATTTCAGACCACGTTGACTGGAACGATATCTTAAAAATGATTGCTGAGGTCAAACCAAGAGAAATTTGGACTGTTCATGGCAATGGCAGTCACTTAAAAAAATATTTTCAGGATCAATTACCTATTAAATCATTGAATTAATGCTGAAAGAATTAGAGGACTATTATTTTAATGAACAAGGCTTTTTAGTATTTACCGAGAATTACCATTTGAAACGCGGCTATTGCTGTCAGAACAAATGCAAGCATTGCCCCTGGAAAAAGAAGTCTAAATCGAGCAAAGAAAAAAGATAAGCTAAATTATCATTATAATTAAATTTTTTGCTAAAATTGTAAAATTATATGAAACTAGAAGAAGAAATCTCCAGTCATAAATTCAGTAGCAATTACCACCGAGCAATTGTGAACATTTTATATACCTATGGCTGGTTAACCAATTTATTGAAACAACGACTGGACAATCACGATATTACTCTACAGCAATACAATATCCTGCGTATTTTGAGAGGGCAATTTCCAAATCCGGCTACGGTAAACCTACTACGCGAACGCATGCTAGATAAAATGTCTGATGCCTCCAGAATTGTTGATCGATTGTACAAAAAGGGTTTGCTAAGCCGTTCAACCAACGAAAAAGATCGCAGAGCGGTTGATATTCTAATCACCAAAAAAGGTCTGGATTTGCTAAAAAAACTCGATACCGAGATGAATATTGATGATGAACTGTCTCTGAATCTGAAATCAGATGAAGCAGGATTATTGAGCGATTTACTGGATAAATTTAGAGGCTGATTAATTGCTCAGAAAACTGAGAACCGCCACTCCTATCCCCAATAAAACAGCAACGAGCTTTTTAAAGTTAAAACGGTGATCTACACTCGATTCGAATAGAATGGTGGTAGAGATGTGTAAGAACATACCGATTACCAGCGCCATAATTCGGTTAAAATAGCTCTCAAAATTACCCAAAGTACCGGTGCTCAATTCTAAACTCAGCATATAACCCAAAGGCGACATCAGTGCAAATACGAAGAGTAAAATCACAATATTACGTTTAGATACTTTGTGATGCGAAAGCACCATGACTAAAGCAAAGGCGGCCGGTACATGGTGCAATGCAATTCCAAAAACCAATTCATTTTGCAGTCCATTGGACAAGGGCACCCCTTCCAAAAACGCATGAATACACAAACTGGCCATAATTCCAATTGGAAATGCCAACTGTTGATGAGTATGCGCATGTATGTGACCGTGTTCAATCCCTTCCGAAAATTGCTCTAGTATAATTTGAAAAAGAAAGCCACCAATCACATACAAGCCGATAGTTTGGTCGGCTGTTTGGTATACTTCTGGAATCAAATGTAGAACGGTAATGGCAAAAAGGTAGGCCCCACTAAAAGATAAAACAAGCTTTAAACGCTGGTTATTCGCTTTTTTAGATACAAATACGGTTAAACCACCTAAAAAGGCTGCACTAAACAATAAAATTACTTTCCAGAGTTCCATGTATCTTCAGGTTTGAAACGCAAAAATAAGATTCCTAAT